>JAIXRC010000129.1 GCA_027485415.1 Cryomorphaceae bacterium
CAGGATTTCATCGACACAATTTACAAGGCGTGCAGTGAGCACAATGTACCGATTATGGCTACTTACACGTGGAAGAATGAAGCGGTACATGCATTGAGAGAGTATTTATATTCCAATACCTCCTTCATACACTGGGGAATAGACGAAGAGCTCGCCCTGTTATGGACGCTTAACATGAAGGGCGAACGAAATTATGACATATTCATTGATGGAACGATGCACGGTTTAGGGGTTTCCCTTTTGGATAAACCACTAAGCCTGAATCCAGATTTCAAGGAAAGGCTTTATAATAATACACAAGAATCGCTAGAGGAGCTGTTAATGTCAGGGTTTGCTAACTGTTTGCCTATGCCGGCGGTTCCAGAAGAGGCGTTGCCAAGGATACCGGGGATGACATGCAGGAACCATCACCATTCTGGTATAAGAGACATGGCAGCCAGCATCTTTCCCTCTTTACAAAAAAGCACGTTACAACATCTTCTCGACGGCATCAGGACAAAGGATAGCCCTAACTGGCAGTACCAGTACTATGAGCATATCCTGAATGTAAAGACACGCGAAGGAAAGGAAAAGGTGATAAACGATTATATTCAGGTGCTAGATGATTGCATGACATATTTTTTGAACTGCAAGCAACCGCCTTCAGTGCAAATGTACAAGGACCATATGTTTCCTCCTCTTTTGGAAGACGTTGTTGCATACAGGAAACAATATGCGAACAATGGCTCCCATATTGAATACAATGATCCGCGGCATGATCCTGGACCTCTGGCAGAAGATAGGGTATTATTGTTCAGGTTACTGACCTCGCATCCTGACCTGTTGTTGTGCATCGACGACAATGCAGACAAGAAGGAATCCCAAATCACATGTTACTTGCGCAACATTGTCCGAGAGCCCATCTTGCAATGCATGTACATGTATCCCAGCTACTGTAGCATGATCTCAAGCTCAAAGGACTTAGACATATGGCTTTCCACGCCAGTGTTGCCTCTGTTGCAACCCTCACTTGTGATTCGCGCGTTAAAACAGCCTAAAATTTCGTATCAAGCAAAATATTAACACAGTACATGGAGAGACCAGATTTCAGATGCATGTAATACACGACCCAGAACTCGAAGACCTATACGTTGTTCAAAGAGGATCGAAGCCGTTACCCGCACGCTTTTGGACATTGCTAAGATCTAAATGTGCATCCCAAGAGGAATACAATCGCACCAAATCTGCATGGATGCATTCACGGAAAGCCACGCCCCAATTTATAATGTCCTTACTGCAATTGAAAAAAGAAGTATATGAGAGCGATAAGACGGACATTGTCGATTTTTCAATTTTTCTTGTGAACTCTAAACTGCCAAACGTAGTCTCTATGTTCCGCGATACGTCTGGGGAAGAGACATTGCACCTTAATCATGAAGCCCATACACTAGATGTCATCATCCATTATGCAAAAGAATGCGACGATACAAGCATACCAGTTATTAGCCATGATAAAATTTGCTCAGTCATGCATCATGTTCGTACCATTGTCAAGGCAAGGACGCCTATCCTTGTGAGAAACATAGACACCGAAAGGTTGCATGTCATATTTAGCGATGCGTCGATTACTCTGGCAAACCCTGCAGAAATTCAGGAGATTGTTGTCGACGCGCTCAGGCAAAATGTTTTAGTCATATCACCCTTACAATGGTTGCATGAGTACGGAGAATGGAGCATAACTGTACAAAAGGAATAATACCTTATCATGATGCATGTATTTTTTATAGCAGTATTTTACAATGATATTGAGCAATATTGAGCGAATTCGTACTACTCCCCCCCCCGTCCACCATTCATATTTAAACAAATGCTAGCATTGATGACTATACATACAAAGCAGCTAGAATTTTTTCATTTACTAGGTCTATTATCCCCGTAATATCATCAATAGAGACTACAGACATTGATCCATCCTAAACAAGAAACAAGGCATACATGGCACGCACTGGAAACAAGCCCGTCAAGGCATACTCTGACTTTCTGCACGAGGTTTCTACCGGTGGCACGCTACTGTCGTCTACCGACATTCCCATTCAATCCGGCAAGCAAACTCAGTTTCCCAGCGTCCCATACAAGGCAAACATTTACTCTCAATTTATCGACACCGAGAACATTAGGATTCCCGTCGAGTTGAAGGATGATGCGGTCAATCGAGACCTATGCCAGGGTGATACGGATACCAGAGCTCTCGTCGACTCTGTGAACAAGGCTCATGAAAAAGTCCAAAAATGCATCCACGAGTACATCAAGATCAAACAAACAATCAAAACTCTGGAGAAATACAGGGTAGATCTAGAGGAAAAAACGAGCGCGCTGGTTACGGCTATGCAGTTTGCAGAGTCCCTGACCGGGCATGCAACAAACGTCGAAGCTATTCGCACGTCAGTGCAGGAGGTTCACGTATTGCTGAATGATATCTCCGCAAACCGTATGATGATCCTGAAGAAGCAGGAGGATGAGATCAAAAATCTGAGTGATCTCATTTCTTTGCTTGGCAATCCACCTCAGTCGGAGACAATCATGTATCAATGCGGCTACAATCTATAGACAGATACTTTAATAATACAAAATGAATGATATTTATATTATTTATGATTTCTAAAATGTCAAAAAGAATCCACAAGGAGATTAAAATATTCGCAAATGAAAAGCCAGAGTATGTCAAGCACATGTATGTGGACAACAAAAATACCAACAACGTTTATTTTCTTGTTTGTGGGCCTATAGGTACGCCATTCGAGGGAGGCGAGTACGTGGTGTATCTTTCTCTACCCAAAGATTACCCCATGAAGCCTCCTAGACTTCAGGTACGCACTCCAAATGGTAGGTTTCAGACCAACGTGGATATATGTGCATCGTTCACAAGCTATCACCCAGAGTCATGGTCTCCTATTCAAAACTTTTGCACAATCATGAGGTCATTTGTTTCATTTCTAACTGACAAGGACACAAGCCCATTTATAGGACAAGTGACAACATCAGATGAAGAAAAACAATCATGTGCCAAGGAATCTAAAGAATACAACAGGACATCTGGCTTGGCCAAAATTTTCATGTAATGATGAGAAATGAGAAAGGATAAATGAATATTATTATACTTTTGTTTTGTGTTGTTATGTGTTGTTATGTATTGTTATTAACAATAGTGACATCATGATTATCAAGTCGTATTTTGATTACCTGGTCTTTCTCATAGTTCCTACTGTTCACCTGGTTGGATATCATCCAGGCTTTGCCACGTTTTTGCGAGTATGAAAAGTGAGTGTGCCCGGATATCCATGCAATGTTTCCCGGGAGTGACACCAGATGGTCGAGATTATTCCTGTAGCAACTCCTCAGGGGATCTGCTTTGAAAACATGATGTGAGGTTCCTGTCATCGACGGAGGGTGGTGTGTCACGACTATAACCTGCTTCCCGCTCAGTTGTTCTTCCCTGATAGCATTTGATAGCCAATTGACGTGGTTCTTGTTCAATCTGCTGCAGTATGATGGGGTAAAGTCCCGATCCATCATCTTGGAGTAGTCGCCCACGTTTGCTATAGCCGCCTCATGCAACTGGGCCGGTATGTTTGTCCATAAGGTGGCTCCGATGATGACATATGGACCGATGCATCCTTTTTTACACTGCAAAAGGGTTACGTTTGTAAATTCACGAAAGACCGTTTCAAGCAGACATGAGCCCGCGTTGATTCCATGTCCATGGTATTCATGGTTCCCTGGCACAAAGTAAACATGCGAAAAAGCATTTGAGCATTCAGTAATGAAGGATCGAAAACGAGTTGTTGACGGATCTCCAATATCCCCTGCAAGAATTAGAAACGGAGCTCGAGGCGTAATGACATCCTCAAAGCTCCTTTCTAGATGCTCTTCTAAATGAACATCTGAGCAGATTTGGAATTCTAGGTCCTCTATATTTTTATTATTAAAAGTTGAATCTGGCATAAAAAACATCGACATCCTCTCCATGAAAAAGAGAATATGCTTTATGTATATTCTGTTGTATAACCACATACTGCAATTTTACAGTCTTATGTCTTATGTTCTTCCTTCAGCGAGTTTCTTTGCCCGAGAAATAAAAAAACTCTCAATACTGGTCTGTTTTGGCGAATCCAGCACAAGCTGAGGAGAAATATTATTGGATGCAGGGGAAGGGGACGGCGACGGGGTCAGGTTGCTACCGCTACTGCAGCCCGGAAACAATTTCTTGATCTTTGCCGTTATCCTCTGGACCTTTTTGTCATCGGAAATGTCCATATCATCCCTGAGGACGCTTGTGAGATCACCGATATTTGGCACACCTTTTCGGATCGAGGATAACTCGCTTGCCGGCTTTACCAGTGGCCTCAGGAATAACTTGCGCGCTTCCTGGTATGTGAAGCTCTTCAGCTTGTCATGCGTGATTCGACCTCCAGACATTGGCATGACTGCTGCCAGGACGCCGTCTATGTTTCCGTGCTCGCGGATGCCCTTGAGCGCACGTACGGGTCCTATGCCCGGGATCGTGCTAGCATAATCGCACCCACACATGATGCACAGGTCTACGAATTGCTCCATAGAGTCGAGACCCAAGTGAGTCACGGCCTTGTTCAGATGGATTTCTGTGATGCAATGCTTCATAGTGGGAGAAACTCCTGCAACGGCAGAGCTTCCGAATATATTCCTGATCAAGATGGGCGTTCCGAACGTCAGTGCATCCATGTCCTCCGTTGCCACGCCGTAGACCAATCCGTCCATGCACATGCGCGCACATTGTGCCTCTGCTTCGGACGGGGCTTCCACGAACGGAACGCCGATCGAGGTCAGGAGGCGTTTGCACACCTTGATGTCTTTGCCGTTCAAACGGTATCCTTTCTGCAAGGAAGCTGTTTCCCTGCGTTTTGCCAATAGCGGTGCCTTGGCCGAAGGCGGGTTCCCGTCAAATACAAATACCGGATCGATACGTGCATCCAGAATCTTGATCAACCGCGATACAAGGTTGACCCATGGCCCATTTGAGGATGATGATGTGTCCGAGACTGTCATGACTTGGTAAATGAACAACGATGCATCAAACGCAATCTTTTTGCCGGCATAATGGAGCATGCCCTCCTCAATGTGGCGAAATGCTTCAGGTGCATTTGAACACAACAATCGCGTGAGCCCTCGGATCCCCATTTCTTCTCCTATGAGCTGGTGTTTGTTTGAATTATTTGGATCATGCATGATGATAAAAGCTCTCTGTACTTTAAGGCAACAAAAAAACGCACGCATTGAATATACACAAAAAAATACAGAAAATCAATCTTGTATACAAGCCCAAAAATCGTATTGTATCTAATTATGAAGACACATTTGCAAACACTCCAAACTCGCTGGTATTTACATCAAAGTACATCTTGTTGTAATCGAGCAATCTTTCGAGCCGGTTCTTGAGATATAATTTTTGCTTGCTCATGTACTGTAGTTCGAGTAGGACTATGGCATATGCAAACTCGTCATTCTTCTTCATAATTGTTATATAATCAGCGTCGTTGATGTCTTTTTTGTTGACAATGTCACCGTATTTTGTTTTATACCGATCGACCGCCAAGATGTAAAAGTCTTTGTGTATGCGTTTGTTCATGTAATGCTCGTGCACTCTTTCCAGTGAAACGCCATTGCACAGGAGAAAGATAGGGCTCATATACCCAGGGGTTCCTTTGGCCTTCCAAGCTGATACCTCGTCTGATAGCTCGCAACACAATCCGTAGTCAATGACCTTGTACTTGATGTCGCTGTTCGGAAAGTATACAATGTTTGCCGGCTTCAGGTCCTTGTGAACGACATTGTTACGGTGGAGGTAGGTAAAAAAGTACCGCAAGTTCTTGTCCATGTCCAGCATGTCCTTGCTCAAGGTCTTTGGATCCTTGCGCATAAGAGTCCGGAGGTCGCACATGCCCTTTTCCTGCAATATCATGTATAGCTGAATGGTCGTGTACGTCTTGTCGCCAATACGCAAGCGGAACTGTAATTGTGCCGGGTCTTTTGTACGTATGATGAATGAGAATGGGCCGCCCTTTCCCACTGGCTTGATGCAAGTATACTTTTCAAAGTTTTCCGGGCCCAGTGTCTTTTGCACCAGCTTGATCTTGCTCGTCTCTTCTATGAATGCTGTATGACCGGTCTTCTTGGGCATCTCATAGTGCACCTTGATGATCTTTGCGGCCAGGCCCGGCTTACCTAATGCATCTAAAATCCGAGCCTTGAATTTGTCAGAGTATACGTGCCGCTTGTCGTTCAGTGCTTCAATATTGTGCATGTATTGCACCATCTTTGTCCATATTGAACTAGGGCGCTTGCTATTATCATCGTAAAAGGAAAACAGTGTGCCGTAAGAGCCCGTAAGGCGAGGATCACAGACAAGCTCTATTATGGCTTTTGCCTGGACCTTTGCTACAACATCCTGTTCTAAGATTGAAGAAGGGGACATTGGGAATAGGACCCCTGGTTATTATGATGTAGGATGCGCTGATTTTCATTCCTTTTCCAACGCATCAACACACACAGTACCTGATATCTCTAGGCGTAGCCTTGAGTTCAAGACACAAATATTCGGATATCACTGGAAACTATTTGTGAAGCTTAATCTATGGTACAGAGTATATATGTACATATCATATTATAGAGACACCTCCATTCATAACTGTTTCCTTAAATATCCAAGACAATGCCTTATCTACTTGCATATAAAGCCCCGCCCGTTTTGGGAGAATATACCCGGTTGTATCCGGATACGCCAGATGCTCGGGATGAAGCTATAAGCGAAGACAAGCAGACAAACTGCCCGAATCCTCTGAGGGAAATACTAAAGAACCTATTAATGTTGGAACATCATATGAAAGAGAGTACCCCATGCATATCCGAGATCATCCGGCACGCTTTCATCCTGGAAGGATTCAGTGAAGCAGCTCTAACAAATGCAAGTCAGACAAGCAAGCTAACAAACGTTCTGAGTCTGCTACTAAAGTACTGCAGAAAGCTGACGCAAGACATCACAAGCAACGGCTATGAATCCAATGGGTCAAGGTGGCTACCCGAAGACGTCAAGGCCGTATACAAGTATATATCCAAACAGGTCTTTGGATCATAATAATAATCATAATAACAATTGATCTTGTAGTAAACTACTGTGTGCGTTTACCGAAAACATTTAAGTTTATCAAGCATGATTTAAGGATTGAGGATAAATCCACAAATCAACTGTTAAAGCAAATGACTCCCATTCCCATCCCTGTTCACATCGTAGGGACTCCTACGCCATCCGACATGCTGTCACCAACGCAGTATCTCAATTACGAAGCAGGAAGCGGATCATCAGTTTCATTCATGAGCATCCTGGCATGGGGTCTGCTTCTCGCAGTTGCAGCCGTTATACTCTATGTGATTTTCCACATATACAAGGACGTGATCTGCCCCAAGTGCCCCCCTTGTGTTCAGAAGCTGGCTTCCCGCTACATGCAAGTCAGCGACAAGGAGTCAGAATTGTTGAATTAAACTTTGTGATTGTTTTATTGAATGTTTTTGGTTTTTGATTTTTTTTATTGTTATTATGTTTTTGAATGTTTTTGTTTTTTGTAATTGTTTAGAACGTGATTAGCTTCTCAACATCAAAGCTTTGAACATTAATGCCGAGTGAATCGGATAGCATCTCCTTCATACCGTTCACTGCGTCAAGCAGCGTGTTCGTTTCGTACTTGAAGCTGGGGTCGTGAACGCAGATGACGATCTCGCCGGGAGCCCGGTTCACCTTGACATGCCTGAAACTCAGGTTGCACCCAAAGCCACTAGTGATAAAAGCCTGCGCTCCATCAAAGATCCTAGTAAAGTACTCGTTATTTGCGATGATCCCGTGGTGCGACTCCTCTACGGAAACGCGGATCAGGTACCCGTTGTCCGTGAAAGCGTCCAGGCTCGGCATAGGGATCACGCGCGTCCGAACAAACGGCCTGTGACCATCGATGACCGATGTCACCACCTCTGAGGTATCAATGTACCGCTGCTCGGTCTCGTTGATATCACACGACATGCGCAGATAGCACACGATATTCTGTAGACCACTGGCCAGATTGTTGAGCCGCGCACCCATGAAATCAAAGGGAATTTCTGGGAACATCTTGTGCATGGCACACTGCATGTGCTGGAATGCATGCTGCACGTCAAACTCTAGCGTTGGCGGTGGCGCCTCCTTGTGGAGGACCATGAGGGGCTCGTCGCTCATCTTGTCCAAGACGACCTTGGCGCCCAGGAGGTGGTGCTTATCAAAGCACGCCAGAGGAGGTGTGATGACAATCACGGTGCGTTCGCGAGGAGCCATCTCTGTCAGAGGATTACCATATGTACGCGTGAGGTGGTACAGAAACTCGTTGGGAATGCCAGGAATGTAGCAAATCCCACGGTAGTCCCCGGGGATCGAATCGTCCGGGCCCATATGGCCCCTGACAATGAGCTCCTTGGCCAGCGCATCCGCAAACACCGGGACGCGGAGGCCAGTTGTGAACAACGCGCTTTGAAGAGGGTGAGAGTACCACTCCTCTGGGAGAGCAATGTCGCGGGTAGAGGCGAATGAGCTCATGTTGCCGATCTTGGTAATAAGATAGTGTGTTGATGGAGAGTTGTGTGTGTTCTTTGCAAGGTATCAATGTATTGTATCATAGGTCTTTAAGTAATGATTTAATTACGTATTACATACATCATCACAATAATCACAATAATAATAATAATCACAATTCTACAATAACAATAATAATAATAATAATAATAATAATCACAATTCTAATAATAATAACAATAATAATAAATTAATAATAAATAGTTACAATTTCTTTTTTTCATGTTCATCATGTCACAATAAGATGTGTCTCATTATTATTATATTATTGGAATAACAGAATGAGTACCAACTATGTACCTGCTGTCACGGTCTCCGATGTTACTCTTGGGGCCGTTGTCGTGGGAACCACGCTGCCAGAACTCGGTGCAATACAGCGCCCTTACCTGGTTGCAAATGTGAGCAAGGTAACGGCGTCCGGTATCAGGTACACAGTAGGCTATGATTCAAGCGGCCAGCGGGTAATATCTGGTACCAATGCACCGGGATATATTTCATTGTCAGGGATGCAGTCCGCTTTATCGTACAGTACGTGGAATACGCCGTCGGGAATAGGGCACATCACCGCATCGTTTGTATACGCAAGCGGCATTCAACAGTCCATTGGTATCGACACGATCAAGGCATTGACAGCTGTCCCGAGCGCTAGCATTGGGCACCAGCTCGCGTATATAGTATCAAACATACTGGGCCTGAGTTCCCCCGGGGCATCATATACGTCGACGTTCAGCAACATAAGCACTCTGGCATCGGCTTTCAATACGAATATAGCCCAACAGTTGGTAACTGCATTGGAATTGCAGTCGAGCCAGGAGGCTCTGCTCAAGGCCATTATAATGGCAAATGGACCCCTGATCACTACCACCGCCAGCGGCACATATACCTTGCTCTTGGATGGGAATATGACCGATATCATTGTGTCCAGTGACATCAGGAACGTAGCGTGCGCCAGGACAGCCTATGGAAAGGTAAACTATTTGACAATTCCGTCGTCCATTCCGATCCTCCTGCGGTTCACCTCTCTGGTACCCGATGTCCTCTTTGACGTTGATACCGTGCCAATTTTTACGGCAGGACAGCAGCTGACGACGACGACAATCTGGCAAAACACAGGACGAGCAGGTTCAGCTTTCAACGCAACACCGAGCGGAACCACTGGCGTTTTCATGCGAATCGACCCCGAGGATGGCAGACGGTACCTGGAAACAAAAGGTACAAACCAGGGGTTCCTTGCTATACCTGGTAGCTTGCCGTTTGCGTATGCAACCGATTCTCCCATACCAGGGTTTACAGTCGCTTATGTTTTCAGATTTCCCAGCTCTTCCTCTGACGGCGTTTTTTTGAAAATGGTGAATACTCCTATTACGGCCCAATTTACGCACAACGCGTCAGCGTCTAATCATACCGTGGAATCTTCGAGCAATTACCTCACCGTGAATGCGATAAATGCAGGCGTCAATACCCACATAAACTTTGGAAAGTGGGTTATTCATGTCGTGTCTTTCAGGCACAACCTTGTACCCCTGGTCTCCTGGCTATTTAATAAGACCATGTATTTCAAAGCATACACGCTGGGTTCGGCCAGTGTACCGTTGACATCTGGAGTTGCATCGTTTGGCCCTGGCCAGTTGTACAATATAAATGCAGATATCAGGGCGTTTCACATGTACAGATATGGCATGTCTCAAGGTCAAATTGATAACCTTGTCTATATGCTTCAACAACAGTACAATGTTTAGGAAAATACAAATACAAATACAAAATACAAATACAAATACAAATACAAAATAATTATTTTGAGTTGACGGCAATCTTGACAACCGCAGTCTTCCATGCCATGGGTTTATTTGCGTTCAAAATGCCGTTGTGCCTGTTACCCGGTATCACATAATGAAAGCGGTTTATGATGGCCTGGCCGTCGTATTCGTGCTCGACGAACCCATAGCCAAAGATGGGATTCACAAACGAGCCGTCCCCCTCTGCCCCTCCTCCGTTGGCTATACCTCCGCTCAGGAGGTTGTACATGCTGCTGAGAGAAAACGTGCACGAATTGGGGCTAGGAGGCTTGCTGAGCTTTGCTGCCGCGCCCGATGTGATACAGTGGATGACCCTGCTGGACCTGTCCCGTATAGCGCAATACTCGAGATTGTGATTGTGCCCACACACGTACAGGTCGACCCGGTTTTGCAGCATCGCCTCGATCAGCCACCTCTTGATGGTATTGGGCTTGCTCACCGATGACACGCTGCGTTCCAGGCTATCGTTGTTGTTGTTATACGCAAGGTTATTATTGCCATTTTCCGAGATTCCATTATTGGCATTCGCGTTGAGCTCTCGAGCGCAGTGGCTGCCCTCGGAGTGAACAGGGTAATGGCCCATGACCAGAATGCACCCTGCTTCCTTCCTGGCGGTGCGAAGGGTATCTAGAATCCACGCCTTGTGCGTTTTCCTTTCCCTCCCTTTACGGCATAGTATGACCGTGTCAATCACGACTACTCGCACCGGCTTGCCGCCTGGAGTACTCGGGGAGGGTATATCATACGTAAAGTAGTTCATGGGCATGTGCCACAGTTTCTTTGGATCAACGTACGTAAATGCCACTTGGGCGTCTGGCAGGCCGTAATAATCGTGATTGCCAAGGGCAAGTACAAATGGGGTCTTGCTGAGCACTTTGAACTCTGGCCTACGGTACACATCGAAATACGTGCCTATCCACTTGCTATCCGTGATCCACTTGTTTTTTTTCGCAATAGACATGACGTGTATCCTCTGTTCCCTTTGTTCCCGCCCTTCGCCAGGTACGTCGGTCGCGTCGCAATACTCATCGGGTGGCATGCCAAAGACGCCATGCTCGTAAAAGTTGTCGCCTGTACACAGGACACAATGAATCTGTTGCATCGTGCACACCAGGTCCATCCTGGCGGCTACCGGAACTTGATAGCCGGTATAATTCGCACCCCAGTCTCCCATAGTGACCCAGCAGGTTCTGTTCTTGTTGGCATTTGACATTTGGGACGTAGCTTCATCATATGTTGTTAATTACATAGATAATAAAGAAAGGCTAAAATCATCATAATCAATTATTAGTAAGTATCGTCATTATCATTATTATCCTAATGGATCCTAATGGAGACCAATTACAATATCAGCTTTATCATCATGAAATATTACCAACAATTACCAAATACTAAATGACTAAATGTCCCATGATGGGTATCCAAATATGGCGTCCAGTACGAGATATTGCTTCCTGACCTGAGTCATGTCCTTGACATCCGCATTGTTTGCGTTTATAGTGTCGCTCCCCTTTGCGGCAAGTGATTGTCTTTTGTTCTGCCTCCTCCTGTCAGGAGGAGAGAATACATCATCACGATACTCTGGCGACTTGACTACTTGTGCAATATTGTTTGGCTTGTTGGCTATGATACGGGTAGCAATCTCCTTGTCCAGTACTCGCCGCAGGATTTCCAACTTTTGGTCGTAGGTCATATCTTTCGCGACCTGTTCTTGGACCAGTGTCAGTGTATTGGTGATGGCCTTGTCTTTGGAACTCTCTTTATACTGTGGAATACCGTTTCTGATCATAATGTCCATCAGAATGTCCCTCGTAATCTGCGCACGGCTCTTGGGGTAAGTCTTACGCCTGTCTTCGTAAGACAGCGGAATTCCAAGGGTCTTGGCGGCCGCCTCGAGCATAGCCGTCTTGTGATTGCTGTTCACCTTGTCGATGACAAGTTTGCCGCTATTGAGATCAATATGAATGTCAGGGTCCTTGTCCTTATCGGGCTTGTTAGCAGCGGCGTTCTGCACTTTGGGCTTCCTTCCGCGCCTGCCAAGCTGTACCTTGACCCCTACCTCGTGACCAGGGGACAGCAACAAGACGTCTGCGCTCGTGTCAACGACTGACTTGTCCACCATGTTTGTCAGCCAACTGAACGCATCTGCTTTATTTTTCATCATGTTTTGCAGTTCTTTAGGGACGCCTTTCTTGGTAAGGGCAGTAATAAGACAATCAAGGCCCCTCCATGCGGTGAGCAGCGGCATGCCCTTGTATCCATTGCCCTGAATCTTGCCACTCTGGTACACCTTTAATATAACGTGCGGGAGCACTTCAAGGTTGACATTAAGGAGGTATATCTTCTCGACCGTGCTGCCCTTGGAGTCCTTGACCTCCTCGGTAATCCTGAGCTTGCTGTCTCCTATCGTCATCGTAGCCTTCATGATATTCTTGTTGGAAAGGTATTCCAAGGTATCCTTTTCTGAGCGCTTTCCTTTCTCGACCGTCCAGCATTCTGGGTTGATCTGGATGCCATTGAGATGGTACCTATCCCCGTCCTTTTCCTTTTGGGAAACCTTCTTGAAGAGAATGTCAAGGCTAACAAACGTCACGTACAACATAAAGTATGAATCTTTGCTATCCTCACGACCGTGCCGTCCAACCCGGATGTACCCACCCTCATAGGGTTGATCAAGGATGTGATAGTCCAACAAAAGGGAGGTTTCTAACTTGAACCTCGAGGGCTCGGCGTGTTGGATCGACCATGATCGTAGCAGGGCGGCCGTGAAGGAATTGTTGCTCATCTTCCACACCTGACGCCCTGGCATCCTGAGCTGCGGATTGCCGCTACCTAAAGCGTGATCCCACAACACCATCATCAAATCTCGCAGCATGGTGTTGCAGAATACGTCTTCGACTCCTATCAATTTCGACGGCAAGTCCAATTTCTTGAGGGGACTGCCCTGGCGGATCCCCATGGTAACATGGATCCATCCTTTATTCCACACCCATAGAGAAACCGAGTAAGTGGCATCCTTGTATGTGAGCTCCCCCTGTATACCAATATTGATCCCCTTCTCGCCCTTGTGCTCTGCTGGTCTTTCAGATTTCACATTTCCATTTTCGTCATATACAATGTATGCAACTCTTTTCTGGAGGTCCTCCTTCTTGAAGCCCGCTATTTTGTTGGGTCCGACCGCAATTGTCATGAGGCGAAATGATACCGGGTCGCCTTCTGGTGTCATCCTTTCAATGACCCTTTGCTGGCGCTTCCGTTCTAGGGTGTCAAAGATAAGGGATACATCCATAGGCTTATCAAGCACAGCGTCAAAGACTACCATGTCCATCGAAATGGGCGAGAACAGGTCAGCGTGCGCTTTGTCGACGCGGTCCTTGTTCTTTTCATAGTATGAAAGTGTTTTGCTGCTCATGACTATTTTAGCTTTAGTGGCTTATGTTGTATATTATATACCAGGGTGGTAATATATGTGTATACTTTAATATATTTACATCAATATAGCACTTTACATCAATAGTATATTTACATCAGTATAGCACTTTAAGCAATGCTATCACTATAACAACACTATTAATCCCTAATAATCCCTAATAATCACAATAATCACAATAACCATAATAGCCATAATACAGTAATAACCATAATACAGTTGAATAACTCAATCTTATGAGCTCATATAACCATGCGATCGGGCGGGCAGAGCAAATAAACATTGGTCGCGTGATCAATAGCGGAAGGTACGGAACGGTGTACCACGCCACTGGTCTGCGCCATGGGGTGACAAAGGAGTATGCGGTCAAGATTCTTCCCATGAAGAGGCACGACATGCTTAGCGACCAAAACATGTACATGATGCGCAACGAGGTCATCAACATGTGGCGGTGCCGAGGCCATCGTAATGTTGTCTACTTATACGATGTGTACAAGGATCAGGATAACTACTACCTCGTGGAAGAGTATTGCGGGGGGGATACCTTGCAGTCCAAGTTGGGTCATGTCCATACAGAGAAAATGGCATTGCAAATCGTCATGGATATCGCAAATGCCCTGAACCATATTCATGACAAGAACATTGTCTTTCTAGATGTCAAGCCGCAAAATATTATTTATTCGTCGAATGACTCCACATTCAAGGTGACCGATTTCGGGTCGAGCCGCAGGTGCACGAATGGTCACGTGCATCACTCTGACGTCACATGCACTCCGCTCTTTGCATCGCCAGAGGTATTTCTGCAGTATGGGGAGATATCATCAATGCATGACGCATGGAGCCTCGGAATCATCCTCTTCTGGCTGTTGACTGGGAGGCACCCTTTCATGGAATTCGATTCGGGCATAAATAACAACAAGGTTATCGATGCAATTACGAATGCACGCCCGCCGTTGCACGAGGTGCCGTGCGGAGTTAGGCCCGTTGTGTCGGGGCTACTCGAGAAAGATCCCGCAAGGAGGCTCCCTATCAAAGATGTGCTATATCTGCTGAGCTAATAAAATCTTCAAATAAAAGAGTCTTAAAAAAAGAAATGTTATCCTATAGAAATATATAGGATCATGGATGTGCACATGCTCTCTCGCTCTCTGGAGATGATGGCAGTGTCATCGGACACCGAATCCATTGCGCACGACCTTGACATCATAGTCGAGTGCTCACAGCTTAGCAGCGAACACAACATGATGCATGACATACCTTTTGAAGAATGTATGTTAAAAAGAGGGACGTATCATAATCAAGAACGACTCTATACCGACATTGTGCATGTCATGCGGGACAAATCGATTAGTCACTTATTAATGGACATCATGCCATATATCGATGATTATATAGAGTATTTTACATGTACACAGTGATATCATTGGTTATTATTATTGAATTATGTACATGTCTAGGTCCAGTGTTATTGTTCCTGATATTCATAAGAGTTTTGAACCAGGAACTTGCGCAAGCATGTATAGGGCATGGGCATCGATGCGGCAGAGAATTGCCTGTAGCACACATCTTGAGTCGTAACGATATGTAACCTCTTTGGCGGCAGCTTCACGACGATCGAGTACCATTCGCGTAGGGCTATCTGGCCAAAAGTCTCCATGATGCATATTTGAACCTCTTCCGCCGGGAGAAATGCGAGCCTGTTCACATGACTGGTCAGCTGCTCCGCGTTACTCGCTACAAACACGTCATCATCTTTCCTGCATGTGTGATCCGGTACTGTCCCACTTGCAATACCCGCCAGCGCATCGCAACAGACAATCATGGGCTTGCCCTCTTGGGATGCATAGTCCCAAACATTTTCATCGGATTCGACCTCGGTATAAAATAGATCCTTGGCATCCTCGCAACCATTGAGATCTATGTTTCGAATCCATGTGCATGACTTTTCATTTTTAAGATCGTCTATGAACGCAAACAAGCCGTATCGCGCTTCCCTTTCTGCGGTAAAGACGTGGCACATGGTATCAAGTGCAACATGTCCGATCATACGGGATTTGCACAGGTCCGCGATGAACGAAGACTCGTTCGTGATGCATGAATTGTCAACCAGAAACACCATTTTTACGTCGTAAGTTGGGAGTTGGATGATGATTTGGTAGAGATCGGTCGTGCGCATATGCTCGGTGTCCGTCACGAACACTACAAGAGGTGCTCGGGATTCCTGCGGTTCTCCATCAGCATCGTGATGATCATGATGATAACTCACGACAAAGGCATTATGCTCTTGTTTTTTTACCACAGCAACGCGATTGCCGTTGGACAAGGCAATCTTGGTCGCAGTCAGACGAAAGTATGCGTTTGCATAGGTGTCACAGTACAATGCCACCATAGGCCCAGGCTCCCTAAACAACTTTAAGAGTGCATACTGCAGTGCCTCGTTTGCTCCCGATGCCTCTGATGATACAAGGAGGCCCTTGCCATAGGCCAGATTGCTCATGCTATAGTGTTGCAAGGTCATGTAGACAAACTTGTCGTTCTCCATCAGGTGCTTGAGCGCAATGAGAGGAATCGGCCGTGTACTTATCACGATCTTTCCTTCGTGGCGCAGTTTCGAGATGGCTTTGCGGATTGTCCACATGTCCGAATGTGTCTCTTCAGGAATAATATTGTCGGAGGAGCGGACAACATGGTCCACGACCTCCACGAGGGCGCAACAGGTATTGCCTTGCAACTTGTGAGCGTCAGAGAGATAATCCAGAATGCACTGCCGGATAATAGCATACCTATCCCCGGTCATCATTTCATCATTCCTCATGCTGATTTTTGATGTGATCTAGTATCTATTAATTAGTTTCTCTCTTTCCGGGCTTTAAATGGTGTTAATATATGGGTATCTAATAATATAGCATTACAGGAGAGAAAAATGAAACACCAAAATGTATAATATGAGTTCACTTTGTATCATTTATAAATAGTAGTCACCGGTGTGTGTGTCTACGGTCAGGATTGATTTGCGGGGACTCTCATGAGGCGATTAAAGTTCATGGGCTTGTTGCGCGAGATAACCCCCTTCTTTCTTCGCCATGTCTTTTTTTCTTGCAGACACATAGTAGTATTACCAGAGAAAAAAAGCTGATTGTCTCCTTTAAATTAATGGGGCGCTATTATGATAACAACAAAACTATCGCAAGGTCTTTGATGGTATATGGGCCAGTGGTTGCTTGCGTAAAGGTTATATCGAAATTCATGGCGATATGTATCCCTCGGACATCAAGATTACTCGGCACGTCGGAGAAACTGAAGCGACTGGGCCCAGCAGTCATCAGGACCTTGTTCATAAACGAGTCCCAGTCCATTGAATCAATGACGCCAAGAACGGACGACGCTATGATGGATGCAAAGCTTTCTTCTAGCGCATCCGCGTTCGAAAATATTTCCTGGATGTCCAGCTCCCGGCCTTCGTCCCTGGGATAGCCATTCATCAGGGCGGATGCGATGAGTCGCAGCAAGTTCCTGGTCACGCTCCCTGGTACCAGGCCAGCTTCAAATGCAGGATATTTGTAAGCATAGTCCCGATTGTTATACCCGATGCGAATGGGGACCTTTGGGGGATGCGAACCACCATCAGAGAGAAGAAGTAATCCGCGATGCAGTGTTATTACCGAAGACAATGGAAACGAATCCAGGAATTCAAGCGAGTTTCCTATCTGCCTGTACGAAACCCAAGTATAATCAGAATTCTGATGCACGATCTCGAACCGCGAGCTATCAATGGACGGGTGCAAGATGAATCCGTTCTCTGAGGAATATGCGAGCACAACCTGTACGTTTGTATCGCCATGTACCTGGGATATCACGCGCATCCAGGACTCGGACCAATCGATTTCCTCTGGGATCGGGCCATCTAGATCCCTGTCGAACGGGTCTTCCGTTAGCTTGACGTACACGCGACCCTCCAGGTCTGTTTTGCGTGTCAAATCTACAGCTGCACCCGAGCTGTCAAGCAATACATGCCGCACGGCTCCCGACCTCTTGTCTCTTATCGATCTCTGAAGGAGCTCTGCTCTGTAGTTTGATTTGTAGTCGGTCGCCGGGCTTGACATATTGCAATACGCGCCCTGGGCAAGGAGCAGGCATTCGGATGACCTGATGGATTCTTTCAGCGCACTATTGTCGATTGCCGCATGTATGCCGGAGTGATTGATGCCACTGAACTTTCCGTTTTCGGCTCGTGGCATTGTGTATTCCACCCGCCCATCTTGGATGACGTGGTCGACTGGGACCTGCACCAGGAATGAAAGATAGTTAGCACCATTGGGAAAGCGGTCGGATCCAAATACGTAGACTTTGTTGCCAATTGCAATGTCCGTAGTGCCGGCGTCGATCGCAGAGATACCCATGAGCCTAATATAGGAATGTCAATCATATTGTTTGTTGATATAGAAGAGACTTAATGGATTTAAATATATGTAGAACGTGTATCAGGAACATCTCAATATTATTATTAATCTTCTGGCTACAATGATCGAGTTCTGCCGTGGCCAGGGCTCACAGGAACCTGCAAGTCTGGAAAATCAGCAAGCGATAAAAGACATGTTGCTTAGTTCATTTACAGCCGACTTGAACTACCAATTTAACAATTATGATCATTTCGGAAGCTGTGAAGCTCCGGGCAATATGCAAGGGTTCTTGCAAGATGTTCACGATGCGTTCTTGTCAGAGCGAGAAACGTTGCAAGTGATGGGAGACATACATTCGGGCGCAGAGCACTACTCGATGCTCATTGGTCAGTATGGACCCGATGACACATTCCATCCGGCTCGAGTCTTGGACAAGTACATCAGCGTGCGATTGAAACCAAACACTCGCGGGTACATGCCATATGATCACCTGTATCCAGATGTCGTGTATCACATATTAGTAGATACCCCGCAAGTTACGTTTCTTGCATATAATGATACCGAACCGGTCATCCGTATGTATTGATATACAGTATCATAATATTATTCTTAATCATATTGTTGTCATCATATTGTTGTAATTGTCATCATATTGTAATTGTCATCATCATACAGATACTAGCCGTCTTACCCCCAGAGTTTTCCTTAATTAAGTGGCTTAAACAATACCTCCCATCCTACTTAAAAAGATCCGTTAATGTCATTGATGACATTGCATGGCAAAAACTAAAATAGTGATGTAAGAAGACCAGAAGACCGCCATATATAGAAAAAAGTCATCAGTACCTGCCCCTCTTGGAACTACCGAATTTGAACTACTGAACTAGAAAAAACTAAACTAAAGTAACCATGGCTCCCGGGCACATGGTATATGTGGAAGGAGACGCAAATCCGCGTTGTAGCGACTGCGACAATGATGTTTTTGTCGAGGATCGTTCGGAAGGATGCGTCATCTGCAAGCGGTGCGGACTCGTGGTAGAAGATACCATATTTGATGACAAGTACCAGTACAAGACCGACGAATACGGAATCGTAGTCAATCAACGGTTCGGTGCACCAGTTAACCCGCTGTTGCAGGCCAGCAGCGTAAGCACAAAGATCGGACAGGGAGGCCATTGCTCGAGGCTTATGCGGAATCTCCACCAACAACTATCCATGCCATCCCGCGAGAGGTCTTTGTATCACAAGTTCAAGGAGATCAAGGATGCTCTGGAAATCCGGCTCCGCATCTCTTCGGACGTCGTGTCCACGTGGGCGCAAGAGATCTGGAAGGACCTCAAGGATAAGCGCATCATCACAAAAGGAGACAAGAACACGGCGATGCTGGCATGTTGCATCTACTATGCGTGCAAGCTGAGCAATTACAAGAGGACGCGCAAGGACATCCTGCAGGCCTTTGATCTTGGGCCTAGCGGGAGTAAAAAGTTCAAGCAAGCTTCCACATTGCTGCTGTCAAACCTGCAGGACCGGTCGTATTATTCCACCATGCTCAAGGACCAGATAAATCCAGACGATTACGTGGTCAATATGCTTTCAAACCTGAAGCACATCCGCGAGCCCTATTTCTGGAACCTGGTCAAGGAGGTCCGCCGGCTGAACACCGTGGTGGAAGAGTCAGAGACGATGGCCAACCTGCAGACAAATACCGTCCTGGCAACCATCATCTTTGTTGCAGCTCACACAAAGTGCCCGGCAGAGTACGAGATCACTCTGGACCTGATCTCTGCAACGTATGACATCAATGTTCAAACGCTGAAGAATAAACTAAAAGTCCTTCTCACAATCCCTGAGCTCGCGGACATTACCCAGGCTGCCATCGACTCTTTCAGCAAGAGACCGCGTGTTGCTGCGGGTAATAGCAAACGTAGCAAAATCGCCAAGGATGAGTCTATTAATGGTGGTGTCCTGGTCACTTCTTACTAGCAGGATGATGTTGATGTTGCTGTTGCTGTTGCCGTTATAGTTGTAGTACTGTACTGCGCTTTCGTGTACACTAACTTCTTGTGGTTGTGGTTGGGTTGATCGTTTGATTTGGTTGAATTTGAAGCTATAGGACATTATCAGTGCATGTCTTCTACAATGCAATGCTTTCGTAGTCAAAAGGATCCGTCCATCATTTCATTTGTTATTACCCCTGATCAGCTCCAGGCGAATCTGGCCAAATTTAATTCAGTAGATGCAGGCAGGATGTTGTTGCAGTGCTTTCCTGATACCCTGGCTAGTTCTCCAAACAACTGGCCCATGCTTCTAGCCGTCAACAACATGTATACAATCGTAGTATGTAAGCATCGCAAGCCGGTGTCATCCATCATGTACCCAAGTGACCAAAAATGTATGTCTCTGTGGTCGGCTCTGCGTCATGAAGACATTGTGATATTAGGTTCTGTGCAATTCATACAAGATTCCGCCTACGTTTGGAATGTGTGCAAAAATAAAGGATGCACTCACACATGTCCGTATGCATCGCATCATATTTTTGATGCAGCCCTAGCGCTTGAGAGTATTACCGAGAGCATCAAAAGGCTAAGCCTGAACGTCGACAGCAAGTCATTTGCATTCAATGCAGCTGTCAAGAGCTACCGTGCATATGGATTTAAGCCATCTCTTCTTGCCCCTGTAGGCATACCGGGCATACTGGCATTCATGGGCCAATCCAGGTTCCAACGTATGGACTTTGAAATACTAAGGAGTTGACGATGATGTTGATGTTGACAATGACGTTTAGTTTTAGGATATGATTAAGATATGTTTAGGAGAGAAAGATATCAAGCATTAGTTTGATCTCCTTTGGATCTCCTTTGGATCTCCTTTTGTTTAATTTTTGGGTTTTAGGGTTTTAGGGTTTTATATTTTTAGGGTTTTGTGCGTGGTCAATGTTTAAAAAAAGTCTTTCGGTTATTGTATATATCAAGCATCACTATATACACGCAAATGGCTTCTCAGAGACCAGATACTACTCTCTTTTGCTCTACTCGCGCCCGTCGGTGCCTTAACCGCACACCCGGAGTTCCCCAGATGGTCTCGGCCATTCTGCCAGGAACCTCCATCATCCAGGAGGTCGTCTCCTCCGGCTCCGCTCCCGCCTATGCCGCCAAGCCCGCCGGTGCCGTTTCCACCAGGGCCCCCGCCGTACCTGCTTCAACCCGCAAGCAGGCATATGAGGACTACGACCAGGTAGAGAATTTCGAGGACGAGGAGGAGACCGAGGTGGTCTATGAGGGCTATGCAGGAGACGCATCCTATGAGGGCTTTGAGGGAGAGGAGGAGGAAGTAGTCTATGAGGAGACCTATGAGGATCAAGTCCCTGAAGACCTGGTGTACTAGATCAGGTCCCCATATTGACTAATAACTAAATAAATAGTAAATAATAAATAATAGTAACAAACATAAATTAGTGTTATATTATCATTATCTCTTGTTCATCGCCTCATCTCACATTTAGTATAATTTTGTAATTTTGTCATTTTGTCATATTATAGCCTAGAGATTCACACCTCATTCTCGTCATTATTATAGAAAGATATATATATTTTGGCGATTGTGACACTAGTTATTCATATTCTAGTTCATTTTACATTTTAATTTTGACAATGTCATGTAATATATGAATATATGTATATATATAGCAACAATATACAACAAAATGCCCGACAGTGCATATCAAAGGATTCTTGTGGCATCTGCATTAGCCTATATGCTCTTGCTGCTCATTTTGTCATGTGGATTTCTTGTATACAATGCGACATATGAGCCACCGTCCCTGAAATCACGGCTGCTTATATCGAATCGGCCATCCGGTACTGGGCGGCTATTTGTACGTGGCATGTGGGGTCTCGCAAACCACCTACGCACATATAACACAGCTTATGATCTTGCACAAGAACTTGGAAGGAAACTCGTCATAGTAAATAACAGAGATTTTGCATTCTACCAGGTAGACTTTGCAGATTATGCCGTCCTGAAAGGGGACGGTCTAGATGTTCAGTTTATCAGCGCGGATGAACTTGACAATACCCTCAGCGTTAGTCACAAAGTCGTTATATACAACCAGCAAGATTGTACCATGTATAACTCTCCCAGCGAGTGGGATGATATCAACCACCATGATGATATCGTCATCAATGCATGCGGCCTGATCCCATATGATGGACTGCCTATAACAGATAGGTTCTATAAAGCACTCATGCCCAATGATAAAGTCATCTCTATGATCAAGCCGGTCATGGACCGAATCATTCAGTGTCGTGCGAATGACCAGAGAGTCGTCGGAGTGCACATTCGCCAGGGCAGCATCAAGGATTATGAAACAGGGTATTTTTTTGGTCCTTGGGAAAACTCACAAAAGCATGCTCCCGCTATGTGCTGCTTTGAAGATACTATAAAGAACGTGTGTGCATGTCCTAAAGCTGCCCCGGGAATAGAGGGCTTCCAACGTGCAATGAAGAATCACAAGGATGCCGTGTTTTTTATTTGCTCTGACAGGCCAGGGTGCGTTCTCTATCTAGAACAAGAGTACTCTGGCAAACTCATATTCAACCCTAATGCGCTCAGAATAGAGCACGACGTAGATACCGTATCGGCTTTTTGTGATTGGTACTGTTTGTCCCAGTGCGACCACCTGATCTTAACCGGTGTCAGCAGTTTTTCAACAGAAGCCATCAGGTACAGGGGAGAAAATAACATTACATATGAGGTTATATAATATTTTGGAGTTGTATAATATTTGTTTTTGAATTCTTACAAATAGATGTGTTGGACCATATCATCCAGCTTTGGAGCCATTCCTTGAGTCGATCCTCTCAGGAATGCGTCCATGTGTTTCCGCCCCACAACAAAGGGCAACTTGACGGCTTCGCATGTGCTGTCCTTGTCAAGGAGCTTCAGATCGCTCATGTACTCCTTTTGCATGTCGCCTGGCAGCATGCGCAACATATTGATGTTGCTCACAATACATTCGACGCCACGCTTGACATCACGGAGGCCTTTGCTATCAAAGCGTTGGATCAACGAGGTCATAATCTCCTTGTTTACGACAATATCACCGGGCTTCATGCCGTGCGCGTCCAATACCTTGGGCATCACATAGTCGTTCATGATGGCCAGTTTGTCCGCGGTGTTGTACGGGACCGTTGTAAGACAAACCATGCGGTCGCGCAAGACCGGGGGTACCTTGGATGCATCGTTGTAAGTGAAGACCATGATGCTACGGGACAAATCCATGGGTGTATCTGCAAAATACTTGTCTTGGAAGAGCTCGTTCTGTGAATAGTCCGTCAGATGCGTCAATACATTGAAGATCTCATTGCCCCTGTAATTATCGGCCACCTTGTCAAGCTCGTCAAAGCAAAGCACTGGATTCATGTAATTGCATGACATCAGCGCCTCTGCAATCTTGCCGTATGTACTTCCCTCGTATGTCAGGGAGTGGCCGTCTAGATACGACGCGTCGTTTGCGCCGCCAAGCGGAACAAACACATACGGCAATTCGAGCGCCTTGCATAGACCCTGTTGCACAAGCGTTGTCTTGCCAACGCCTGGCGGCCCCTCGATCCCAATGACAAGTCCTTTCGATAATGGGTTAGCAATCCACTTGGCCAGGGTCATAATAAAGTGCTTCTTGATGTCGGGCTGGCCATACACCGCGTCATCTAGGAAAGCCTTGGCTTTTGCAAGGAAGCTCCCGATCTTGTCAGGAGTACCAGTGCTCATAGTGATCGGCATCTGCTTATATTTTCCCATCGGGATCCTAGTCAGGGCGTTCACATGCGTCGCCATCTTGGCGTACTCGCCTGTGCCCGGTTCTAAACCGGATAACGTATCAAGCTTTTGAAGAACCATCGATTTCAGGCGCTTGTCTATCTCTTCGTTGCGAAGGATGCGAAAGCGAAGGGGCTCGTCGCTGAACTGCAGGCTCCTGACTTGCTTTTCAATGTCGAGGATCCGACATTTTTCCTCTTCCGGAAGAGTACGGAAATAAATGACCTCTTTGTCAGAGTACTTGTCCAGTAAGTCGTCGTCCTCTTCCTCTTCCTCTTCGCTATCCCTGTTGTCAATGTCAAATTCAATGTCATCGATATCATCATCAATATCACCGTCGTCGTCGATGCCGATGTTCCTGTTCCTGTCATCTGACAGGCGAGGCCGTTTTTGCATCGTGATGATGGCAAACGGTATTTTGCGCTTTTGGACACCTTCGGTTTGTGTAGTCTTATCTGTAGTCTTGTCACTCATGGTCTTGTCAGCGTCTTTGTTACGTCGCCTAGTAATCATAGGGTGTCCGTTAGACTGAGTGGTATTGTTGTTTCCAGATGGATCCGGCATTTGTCCAGAGCATGATCGGTTATCCAGATATGCTATTCTAGAGCTGAATGAACCTTTAAATAGCTTTTAATATAATCAATTTTGGGAACCACAAGGTATGTGTATGTGTGGTATATAATGCAATATTATCATGTATTATTGATATTATTATTATTGATATCATTATTACTGGATCATGTTGCGGACTCATCATAACCAAAATGCGTTACGATCCGTGCCATCCGTCGTCATGCCACCGCTAGTTTCCACATTCATCAGGGTCAAGGATGTCATGACTGGCGTATCTTTCCCCCCGCCGGCATTCTACGTGGTTCTTGATACCACTGACATACTGACAAAGTCATTTTTCAACAAATTCTATGATCTAGTGTCATTGAAGCTACTCGACCCGCATCTGGAACCAGGGAGCAATAGGCAGATATGGATGCCGATATCCGGCGTCAAGTTGTCGATCGGCTTTCGCGGGTATGACTGTGACTGGCCTTTGCTCGCGGTCATTCCGTACCCTGAGAATACCCTGATCCTGTTTAGCACAGATAGTGGGTTGTGTTCGAGCGAAGAGTTTGCACTTGTGGTCGATGAATACAAGACAAAGATACCAACGGAGCTTTACCTTAAGATCAAGGGATCTCGTCTGATTTCCAGAGCGTCCAGAACAAATCCAGCTCAGTTGTAAAATATATTTGGGGGCTTATTTGCCCAGTGCTTTGCTACCAAATGCAAACACAAATCCCACCAGCATAAAGCCAATGCACACACACGCGCACAACAAGGCCATCCTAGCTTTTACAGAGTCCCGTTGATATTTGACCAGCTTTGTTTCAAGTATTTTCTTGCAATTAACCGGCTGTTCATTACTGAGTGTCTCATAATCGTAGGAAAGGCATGCAAGGATCAAGCCTGTAATAAAGGCGCTCGTCATATACATTTTCCTAGTGTACCGTCGTCAAGATTTAGTATAAGTATAGCTACTATTACTATTATTATTATTTATGCAAAGATACTGATGTACTTTAAATACCCCCTCGTATAAACGTAGATTCTCAATGGAATGCAAAAGGGTTAAAAATACCCCCAAATTTTGATGGTGCTTGGCAAATGTACTTAAGAATTTGCTTGGTATCATTTTCCAAGATCAACTAGGTATAGAGTTCTATATTCCGTTGTTCACTTTGAATAAATAAACAAGAGCAATAAACAAGAGCAATAAACCGTAAACCATAATAATAAAATGGCAAACACAAAGACAGCATCCAAGCGCGCCAGTACCAAGGTTGCCCAGGTAGTTGAGGCGACCGAGATGACCCCTGCTCCAATCCCGGCCACCGTTGCCGACTCTCCCACCGTCGCTTCTCCTTCTCCTAGTCCAGTCCTAGCACCTAGCGCCGCTCTCAACAGCGGAGACGATGCCAAGAAGAGCAAGCCCCTGAAGCTTCACAGGAACAAGGCTCAAAAATGGATGGACTCTCTTAAGAAGGTCCAAGAAACCGCTCCGAACAAGGGGGTTGCGTCGGTGATCGGAGGCCTTGAGACGCTGCTTGCTCACGAGCAGAATGCAGCAGCCAAGGGGAACAACAGGAACCTGTCTGGTTACAATGTGTTTGTCCAGCAGAATATCAAGCAGGTCGCTGCACAAAATGCAAACCTTTCCAACAAGGAAGTCATGGTCAAGATTGCAGAGATGTGGCAGCAGCACAAGGCTTCAATTGCACAGCCTCCCGCTGTTACCGCCTAAGCAAGCATTCCCTTTTTAAAATTAAACAAACATTTTGCTATTTTTACTTTTTACGTATTACTTATTACTATTTTGTGTTTCATTTATGTTCATATTTATATTATTTGTCAGTCTCGTTTTATGATACTTGCCAGATTACTGATACCTGTAAAGATGCCAAAGCCGGATGCAACAGTATCGCTCGAAAACACCGCGATCACGGTACTCAAATTTATGAGTACCATACATATGGCTATGCTGTAAAGAATCGGCCAGGTCCAAGACATCCAATAAACATTATTCTTTTGCATTGCACTGGTAGGATCGTCTTTGGGATAGACAACCATTATTTTGTCCCCTTCTGCGTATTTTCCCGATGTCGACAAATTAACCTCGTAATCTTTATTTCTGGCTTTATCTGTGAATACAACATATGAGTTGCACGAGGTGCTCGTTTTCCCTTTTTTGTCAGTGCTGGTAGAACATGAACTTCTTTTAACCTTGCTCTCCGCCTCTGTATCTGATGCTTTGACCTTTCTGCGGATAAACTCTGCTCCGAATATGCACAGTGCAGCAATAAGAATAATGCATAGCAAGTTGATCACTGCTCTAAACTTGCCATAGCCTGCCGAGTATGTCGAAACTGTGTTCCACATGTTCAAAAACGTCAACGTATAGTATAGTAATCATCTATATTATAATATTATTATGGCATAGAATACCTAGAATACCTAAAATACCTAGACCAGGTTTCCCGGCATTCTTTCTCCTTCCTTCTTCCCGTCATCTGTATCGTGATCGCTCTTGTCAAATGAACCAGTACCCATGAACAAACGAGGGGTCTCGATGGATTTATGTCTCACATTTGATAATGTCAACTCGCTATGATTATTATGGTTGGCTCCAGGTGCACGGCCAGGTGTCCATCTGTCGCCCGGCTTGACGTTGGTGAGGAACGATAGTACATTCAGATGCGATACAGACATATTCTTGGATCCCTTGGTCTCTGCATTGTACTTTGTGTCATGTGTGCGCGTCGGGGTTTCAGCCGGAAGCTTCTTCTTCCTCCTGGTACTTGATCTCAGGAGCCACCTGGGAAGCAATGGCGAATTTTCAACCAGGTTATTAAACACATTCAAAAATGACCGGACCTTGCGGGACTTTATGTTTGTCGTGGACGTTGTCTGTTTGTAAGCTACCATCTGGCGCAAAAACGCACCCCATCGACGTGCCATGAGTTGAAACATTTCGCCCTGTTCCCCTGGCTTGATCGCCTTTTGTGCACCTATCAGTACTGCATTCAGGAATGCAAGGGCCGCGAGAAAGTACTGCATGAACACAACGGTGGTCGTGTCGCCAATGTTCAGATTCCCAAGATTGTTTTGCAGGCAATTGATGTCCACCTGGCCATTGATAATGCAGGCCTCTCCTCCTCCTACGTAACAGTTAAACGATAACACTATGGAACCTATGAAAGTATTCAGTATTATAGATGGAAAGAAGATAAGGTTGCTGATCAAGTAATAATGCTTGCTTGCCTGCAACATCTTGGTCTCCATACTCGTGCTTTCCGTAATGAGCTCCATCATGATCTGTTTGTTATGCAGGCCGATACTCTTTGATGCCCTGCGGTGCAAGTCCACGTTTTCTTTGACGGGATCCATGACGGGATTTTGGGATGATGTCTTTTTAGGGATTCCTCAGAAAATAAAGTCATCCTAAAATCCCTACTAAGCCGCCCCTAAACCCCTAAACACATAATGATGTTTATATTTATGTTTATTTTCATCATATAGTACAAGCATATTACTATATACACATGCAAATATACATACTATTGGCAAATGTATGCTACAGAGAGCAAGTATGACGCCTACTTCAACAAGCTCCTTGCAAAGATTATCAAGGCCTCCAAGGGCCAGCGCGATGCCATGTACTTTGCAGCTAGGAGAATGAATCTAATCAAAGATTTTCTCACGATCCCCATCCTTGCAACAAGCGCTTTGATGGGATCGGCACTATTAACCTCGCGTGTAAGCCAAATACCATGGATGAAATGGGCGTGTGCAAGCATCGCTTTCACAAATGCTCTCACGTTGACAATACAGAAAATTACAAGGCCAGGAGAGCTCGGTGAGCTATATCAGACATATGGTCGTAAGTGGGAGCTCTTTGCCCTGAACGTGCTCTCCATGAGAAAGTGGCAACTGAAAGACAAGGATAACAAGGATAATGACATGATTCATGATGCTGGTCATCTCATAACAAGGTATAACACCATGATTGAACAGAGCCCTCTTTTACCACGGTGGGCATTGTCAAGGTTCAAGGCAAGCAATGAAGACCTATCTTCTTCTGATGACGAAGAAGCAGAAGTAATACATAACGTGGCAATAGATGAACTAGCTGAACTCAGCGAAGACATTGATTCCATAAGTGTTGTACCTAAAGGGCATCAGGCAGGGCTAAAAACGAAAAGGCCTATTGATATCA
>JAIXRC010000133.1 GCA_027485415.1 Cryomorphaceae bacterium
GCTCGTTTCTTTCTTGGCTCGTTATCATAGTTATGAAATGCTTCATGAAGCCAAAGCGTGGAATCTCCCTCAAATGGAATTTCAGTTGTCCGCTTCCTATAATTTGTATAATAAGTTGTTGTTTAAGGTTGATTTTTACGCTGCTCTCAATCGCTTTGCCCAAGTATACGCCAACGGCACAGGGGTGCAAACCTTAAACAACCAATATTTTATTAATTTAGGTCCGATAATCGATGGTAATTTGAGCATGGAATACCGTTATAACAATCGATTCTCTGGGTTTTTGCAGGTCAATAATGTCGCTGCTCAACGGTATTTGCAATTTTACAATTACCCTGTCATCCCTATCCAAGTTTTAGCGGGAATTACGTGTAAATTTTAAGTTTTGTTCTGAGACTTCATGTTGAAATAACATTCACAAAACACTTTTGTGGAGTCTATTCCGTTAAAGGACAAAAACTTAACCATGAAATATACCCTTTTTATTTTTCTGCTTTTAGCCTCAAGTTTATCAGCGCAAACATCGTTCAGCTCGCTGTATATGAAATACCCTTCCGTGCCTAAAGGCTTCATCGAGGCTTACGCTTTTACCCACACCCGAATGCAAGCCTTAACGAAAGAGGAGGCTCTCTCATGCTCCAATATTCCTCAACCCTTCGGGATTCTTGGATTATTCGATCAGGGAAATCACTATTTTATTGAGAATGCCAAGAAAATTAGCCAAATAGCTGGAATAAGCCTTCAAGCCATGAAAAGTTCCGAAGAACAACAATTGGCCGCATTTGCACAAGCTTGCGATATTCTAGTACAAAATCACCTTGATCAAGGACTTTCCGAGGGTGAAATAATTTACCAATTAATGGTACAACTTAGTGAAATACCAAAATCCAACGCCGGAAACCTGTATGCTTTTGAATCTTCCGTTTTTTCCGTTTATCAATTCTTACAAGACGAAGAAATGGCGGCCAAATACGGTTTTCCACAACGTAATTTCGACCTTAGAGCTGTTTTTGGTGATGACAATTATACCGTTCTATCTGCACCGCAAATCAAACTTCAACCGAACCTCGTTCAAACTCAAACCGGTGCCATATACAATGCCAGCATGGCTTCCACAAAATCTGCCGATTATGGCCCTGCATTATGGAATCCTGCCCCAAACTGCAATTACAGTTCTCGCAATGGAACAGCTATTTCAGCCGTTACTATCCACACCGTTCAAGGGTCATATTCCGGAGCTATCTCATGGGGTTTAAACTGCAACGCCCAGGTTTCTTACCATTATGTGGTGCGTAGTTCCGATGGACAAGTGACCCAAATGGTCCTCGAATCCAATAAAGCTTGGCATGTTGGTACGGCTAATCCCTACACCATTGGCATTGAACACGAGGGTTACGTATCGAACGCAGCGTGGTATACCAACGCCATGTACCAATCTTCGGCAAATTTGGTCAAAGAAATCACCCAAAGCGGTTATGGAATCAACCCTTTAAGAACCTATGACGGTACGAGCAGTTCAAGTGGTCAAGTCCTTGGAGACTGCCTTAAAATCAAAGGACATCAACATTACGCAAACCAAACCCACACCGATCCTGGAATTAACTGGAATTGGCCCAAATACTACCTGCTCATCAACAACAACTACACTCCTACCGTGATCACCAACGCCTCGGGAAACCTCTATGATTCTGGCGGATCCAACGGAAACTACGGCAACGACGAACGAAAAGTTTGGGTCATTCAACCCAGCAATGGCGCGTCCGTTCAACTTACGTTTAGCGCCTTTAATACGCAAACAGGAAAGGATAAGGTTTGGATTTACGATGGAAATTCCACCAACGCTCCTTTAATTGGAAGTTATAGTGGAACAACCCTTCCTCCGGTAATTCAATCCACAGGTTCTGCGCTAACCCTTGAATTTCGTTCTGATTGCGGTACAACCCAAAGCGGTTGGGCCGCCTCCTATATCTCCAGCGCGCAATTAACGGATGTTACACCTCCCGTTAGTACTGTTTCTCTTCCGTTGGCATGGCATACACAAGATTTCACGACAGGACTGGTTTCTACCGACCCGGGGTCCGGTGTTGCGCATTCTTTTTATAATGTCTCTTCACGGTCCAATGCCACTAACCCCAAATATTCCAACAAAAGTTATGGATTCTTTCGGGAAGAATTTTCCGGAACCGCTTTTCAATGGACCAATCAAACCGGCAGTTTTCAAATTGGAAATGGCATTTTTAGCATGAACGATGCTTCACAAAACAACTCTAACACATATGCACAACTCACTCAAAATCAACAACAAACCTATTTATATACTTGGCGACAAAGGATTACTTCAACCAACGCCAATCAAAGAGCGGGGATGCATTTCTTTTGCAGTGACCCAACGCTTGCCAACCGGGGAAACTCCTATTTTGTTTTCTTCCGCGAAGAAACGGATAAAGTGCAAATTTACGAGGTCAACAACGACGTTTTTACCCTGCAATATGAAGCTCCGGTTACCTTAGTGCCGAACCAATGGTATAACATCAAAGTAATCTATTCCTACAGTTCTGGAAATATCATCGTGTATACCAACGATAACCTTGTGGCCACCTGGCACGACAACACACCGCTTGCACAAGGAAATTCCATTTCCCTTCGTTCAGGAGCTTGTACGGTTGATTTTGACAACATTTTTGTCTATCAAGCGCATACTAATCAGGAACTTGTGAGTGTTGGTCCCAATAAAGAAATTGAACACCAAAGCGACCAACAACAGCCTTCGGGAGTCATTCGAGTGATTGCCATGGATTCTTCCAGTAATTGGTCAATCGCCAGCGAACAAACCGTTCAAGTGGACTGGACTGCTCCAGTTTTTACCACCTGCAACGATGGTCCAAGCAACGATATCGATAGTTTTTACACTTCCGCTTTGAAAACGAATTGGTCGTCCAATGATCCACATTCCGGTGTATCAAACTATGAGCTATCCCTTGGTACCTCCGTTGGAAACACTTCTGTCTTGAATTGGATGAATATGAGTACAAGCACAAGCTACACGTACAACTTGACAAGTCCTATTAATGGCACCATTTATTTCGGAAATGTCAAATCCACCAACCCTGCAGGATTAACGGGAACGCAAAGCACCGACGGTCAGATATACCTGTCACAAGCCAACATGTTGTTACCCGAATCACCCAACCCACTTGCACAAATCTTGGTTTATCCTAATCCCAACAACGGGCAACAACTCCATTTGACTAACCTTCCTTTTCCTGTCGGCATTCAACTCTACGACGCCCAAGGAAAACTTATTCTCAGCAAAGAACCTGGACTTCACAATCTTCTTGATACAAACATAGCCCAAGGGGTTTACACCTTACAACTTTCAGGCGAAGGAGCTCGATTGAATTTGCGTTTAGTGGTTCAATAAGGTTCGAAATGCTCTAAAATTTTGTCGGCTAATACCGCACTCAATTTGAAGTAACTTTCGTGGGTCCAACCTCCAACATGGGGAGTAAGAATAACGCGGTTTGATTGAATTAAATAATCTAAGACGTCTGAAGAATCCTTGCTCCTCATGCTTTCAAAATCTTTGGATTCATATTCCAATACATCCAACCCAGCACCCTTTATTTTGCCGCTTTTAAGTGCATCAACAAGGGCATGGGTTTGCACAATTTTGCCACGAGAAAGGTTCAAAAAATAAAGGGATTTATTGAATCTGTGAAGAAAGGCCTCGTTCACCAAGTCGATCGTTTCTTTGTTTTGTGGAATATGCAACGAAAGGACATCTGCTTGTTCGTGGATGGCCTCCATCGTGCTTTCTTGAACTTGAGCATCCCCAAAACCGGTTAAGTATTTGTCGTACACCAAGACTTTGACATCAAAACCCTTAAGCAGTTTGGCAAAAGCCTTACCGTTGTTGCCGTAACCAATTATTCCGACAGTTTTACCACTTAATTCTTCTCCTCGGTTTTCTTCTCGGCGCCAGACTCCTTGTTGAATTTGTTCTTGGGCTTGTGGAAATTTGTTGAGTAGCGCTAGCAGCATTCCCAGTGCATGCTCCGCCACCGCGAGACGGTTTCCTTCAGGTGAATTGAACAAAGAAATATTTCTCGTTTTGCAGTACCGTTGATCAATATTTTCTAATCCCGAACCAGAACGTGCAATGAATTTTACGTTCGGAAAATTTTTCAAAACTTCTTCGTTCAAAAAAAAGCGTGCGCGAATCACGATCCCATCCACCTGGTTTCCCAACGATGTAAATTCTGCCAAACTCAAGGAAGTGGCATCAAAACATTCAAATCCTCTTTTCGTTAAACGTTCTTTTAATACCTCATGGACTGTATCCACAAAAAACACCTTCATGTTGGATTTTTCATAAAAGTAACAAAAAAACGGCTTTAATAATTGAGCGCTATTAAACGTTCTAATGGTTGTTAAGGTCTTTTTACATCTCAGGCTTTTTAAACCTCTTAAAACGCTTTAAAACGCATTTTTACCTTCCTAAATAGATCAAAAGCACAGAAATATCACTTGGAGAGACCCCAGAGATACGCGATGCTTGTCCAATGGTAACGGGTTGAACCTCGGATAATTTTTCAACCGCTTCGCTACTTAAACTTTTCAATTGACGATAATTCACATCGGAAGGAATACTTACTTTTTCGAGGCGAAGCATTTTTGCTGCATTTTCTTCCTCTCGATCGATGTAACCTTCGTACTTGAGTTGAATCTCTGCTTGCACCCGAACCTCTTGGCTTAATTGCCGACTGTCCAGGTAATTATGTAATTCAATATTACATTTTTCCAATAAGGATAAATCAACCCCAGGTCGAGTAATGAGCGATGCTGCTTTCAATTGTTGCGTAATTGTCGCTGAGTCTACCGCCATAAGGTCATCATTGATCTCATTTGGAGTGACACCAATGGTTCGAAGCGCTTTCTTTAATTGATGAATTTCTTCTTCTTTTTGTTCTACCTTCTTGCGCTGCTCATCGGTCAACAAACCTAAATCCGAAGCTTTTAGTGAAAGGCGTAAATCAGCATTATCTTGGCGAAGCAGAATGCGATATTCCGCGCGGCTGGTAAACATACGGTAAGGTTCTTTGGTGCCTTTAGTTACAAGGTCATCAATAAGAACCCCTATGTAGGCTTCGCTCCTTTGCAGGATGAAAGGCTGTTGCTCGTTTATTTTTAAATGGGCGTTAATACCGGCCATTAATCCTTGACAAGCAGCTTCTTCATATCCCGTAGTACCATTGATTTGGCCTGCAAAATACAAACCTTCAATGCGCTTCGTTTCGAGGGTGTGTTTCAATTGGGTTGGCGGAAAATAATCGTATTCAATCGCGTAACCTGGTCGAAACAACTTAGCTTTCTCAAAACCGGGAATGGATTTTATGGCTTTAACTTGAACATCCTCAGGCAGGGATGTGCTAAAACCGTTTACATAAATCTCGACAGTATTCCATCCCTCGGGTTCCACAAAAATCTGATGTCGATCGCGGTCTGCGAAACGGTTTATTTTATCCTCAATGCTTGGACAATATCGAGGGCCTGTACTTTGAATTGCTCCATTAAACATGGGGGATCGGTCAAATCCGGTCCTAAGAAGATCATGAGTTTCAGGATTGGTATAGGTAATATAACAAGGCAACTGATGGGTTAATGCTTGGGTGTCCCAAAAACTAAATTTACTCGGTTGAATGTCGCCTGGTTGAGGTTCCATTAAACCATAATCCAAGGAACGACCGTCGACCCTTGGAGGAGTTCCTGTTTTCATTCTACCCGACTCAAATCCCAGTTTCACTAAATCCTCGGTAATACCTGTAGACGCTTTCTCTCCAACCCTTCCACCACCAAACTGTTTCTCCCCTAAATGGATGATGCCATTAAGAAAAGTGCCGTTGGTTAGGATCACGGCCTTAGCGTATATATTAATCCCAAGACTTGTTTTTACTCCAACAACTTTACCTTTTTCCACTATTACCCCTGTTCCCATATCTTGCCAAAAATCCACCATAGGATTTTGTTCTAACAACAAGCGCCATTCTGCAGCAAACATCATGCGGTCGTTTTGCGTTCTAGGCGACCACATAGCAGGACCCTTAGAACAATTCAACATACGAAATTGAAGTGCGCTTTTGTCGCTAACGATACCAGAACCCCCACCTAAGGCATCTATTTCTCGTACGATTTGGCCTTTAGCCACACCTCCCATTGCTGGGTTACAACTCATTTGGGCAATAGTATTCATGTTCATGGTGAGCAGTAAAACACGGCTTCCCATTTTACCTGCAGCGTTTGCAGCCTCGCAACCCGCGTGACCCGCGCCGACTACAATAACATCATACGTATCAAGCATTTCTTATATGTGTTTCACGTGAAACAATTTATTCAGGTATTTCTGTTCTTTTGATCGTATTTCTAATATTTCCTTATCCTCCTTGTCATTGTAGCCCATCAAATGTAATACACCATGATACACCACGCGGTGCAGTTCTTCAAGGAAACTTATTTGATAAGATATTGCGTTTTCTTTTACGCGATCTATAGAAACAAACAGGTCCCCTGAAATAATTCGATCGTAACTGTAATCAAAAGTAATGATGTCTGTATAAAAATCATGGTTTAAATACTTAGTATTAATTTCCAATAACTCTTGATCGTTGCAAAAGATTAGCGTAATATCGCCTGCTTCAAAATCTTCTTCAATCGTAATGGATGATATATGCTTACTCAGTGTATCAAAGGGTATGTCGGATATATCTATCGACAAAGAATCGCAAGAAATCATCGATTAAAAAAAATACTTACACAATTGCCAGTATCATTAAATAATACGTCGTCCGCTAAACTTCGCATTAAAAAAACACCACGTCCATGTTCCTTTAAAAGATTATTTGGTGCCGTTGGGTCTGGAATGTTATCAAAATCAAAACCCGGTCCTTGATCGTGTACTTCAAAACAAATACGTTCATCATTCGATAACACCTTTAAATTAACTTTTAAAGATTCATTGCCTTGGTTACCATGGATAATTGCATTATTACAAGCCTCAGTAACCGAAATCAACATATTACCAAAAACATCTTCTGAAACGGACAATTCATCACAGACCTGTTCTATAAGGGTTTCAACCTCAGCTATTGATGAAGGCACGGATGGAAAATCCTTTTGATGCACCAATCTATAATCTTCTTTCATCTACCGTTAAATATTAATCCACTAAATTAAAGTATTCCTCTGCCTTAACACGATAATAGGGATTTAAACTCGGATCCACTGTTCGTATCATTTCCACCCCACTAAATTTCTCCTTCGTATACTCCTTTAACTGAATAAGGTTACTCTTCTTTTCATCATTTCCCGACTTAGATTCTCGTTTCTCTTCATAACCACGTTCCATCACTGCTTTTTCACTCTCCAATAAACGCGTCAGTATATCTTTCTGGCGATTAATCAATTCAGGACTAAACTTCTTATTAATTAAATCTTTCTCTTGTTGTTCTAACTCTTTGATCAAAGGATTCAATTTATTACCTGATCCTTGACCGTCTTTATTCAGTTCATTGCGCAATTGCTCCAGTCGCTGACGAATTGCTGTTTGTTCCGCCGCCATCTTAGCTATTTCTTTGTTTCCTAAACCTAACATGCTCATGCCTTGACTACCAGGTTTTGTTCCAGGGGCATTGCCTTCCTTATCCCCAGGACTCTTACCACCGGGGCTTTGCCCTTTCTTCATTTGCTCCAATTGCTTCTTCAACATTTCCTTCATATCACCACTTGACATACCTCCAGGTTTGGGTTTTCCATTTCCTGGTTTACTACAACTTCCACTTCCTGGTTTCATTGATTGCATTTGTGACTGCATTTGTTGAAGCGTTTCATTCAGTAATAAGGCTAAATTATTATAATTCGTCATGGCTTTTTGCTGATAGGTTAGTATATCACTTTTACGGTGATCATCGATTGCTTCAATGGTACTGTTATGACTAAAATCAAGGTCACTTAATTCCTTATCGATGAAAGATGCTACCTTGGGTTGACGTTTGGCTAATGCCAGCAAACTGTCTTTTACTACGCTTGTTTTCGTATTTATCCGAATTTGATCACGGCTTAATTTTCGATATTTAGGATCCGACGTGCTAATTTTATTAAAGGCGTGCACCAAAGCCTCTTGATCAAAACTCAACATCATCAGGCTTTCCAAAATTTCCCTTAACATGTCCATATCCTCTTCTGCTTGCTGTTGGTTTGCTGCTTGTTGCTGCTCGTTCAATTGTTCCGCCATTTGTTCCATTTGGTCTGCAGCATTTTTCTGCGAATTCTGAGACTTTGACTTTTTACCATCCTTTATGCCTTCGGATGATTTAGACAATTCTTCTGTTATAGACTCTTCAAGAGCCTTTGTACCGTCGAGGTTCATTGGATCAAGTAGTTCACTATTGAGTTTCTTCAAATCTTCCAAGGACTTTTTTATCTCTTCAAAACGATCTTTTATAGCCTCTTGCTGCTTTAAACCCTCTTCCTTACTTAACTGGTCCTTTTCTAAATTTTCCCTCAATTCATCCTGTTTCTGGGCATTTTCTTTCAATTCTTTTTCCAAATCATCGATGCGCTCATTCACTTGCAATTTTTTGAGCATTTCCAAAGTTCTGTCCAATTGTTGACTACGCTGTTCAGCGCTTTGATCTAATTTTTTTAATTCTTCTTGAAGGGCAGGTTTATTTTGTTCATTGAGTAACTTTTCTATTTCATCTAGTAGCTTCTTGAGTTCTTCATCCATCACTTCCTCCAGAAGTTTCTCAATCATTTCTTGTTTTTCTAAAAGCTCTTTATCCAACTCTGAAAGTTGATTTTTCTCCTGGGTACCTTGCTCCAACTGATTCTTAACTTTTTGCAAATCCTCCGTTAACGACTTTTGTTCCTGCTGCAATTGTTGAACTTTCTGCTTATTACCCCAATCCTTCGACTTAGAATTCATAACATCTTTCTTCAACTTATCCACCGACTTTTCAAATTCTTTCGTGCGTTGCAAAACTTTTTCTAGGTCATTCTTCAATGCTTCCTGTTCCTGTGTTCTCTCTTTATTTAACTCCTGTAGATCAGGTAACTTATATTGACCCGTAAAACTTCTAGTTGACTTGCAACCATTCACTCCGTCGTTATCCTTAACCATAAAATAATACTCAATAACATCTTCCAAAAGAATATTCTCCCTTCTAAAATCAACACCGAATGAAAAATTACTTTTTGTGCCTTTATTGAATACTACTGGCAAGGATACTTGACGTGCTGAATTTCCCTTTCGAATGATTTTATAGTGAAAAGTTAAGGAGGACAAACCATAATCGTCCATGATTTGTCCATTAAAGTAACGCACTCCATCGTTTAAACTATCGATATTTTCAGATAAATCAATTTGCGGATAGGCATCCTTAACTACTTCTATATGGTACTTAATGGTGTCTTTTTTATGAGAGAAGGCATTGGTTAATACAACTTTTAATAAACCACTGTTTACGACTTTTTTCTCCAATGCGAAATTCTGTGTGGAGAAAATTGATGAACCTGCTATGCCTGTAAATTCAACGTGAGAAGTATTATTTCCAAAACCAGACCATTGTAAAACAGTACCTTCCGGAACCGTTAAATCTCCTACATTATCGTATGTTACATTCTTTTTATTCAAATAGGAGGGAAACTTACAAAAGACGTTGAATTTTCCAAGGCTGCTTTTTCCGTTTACCGAATAAGCAAATTCATTGCTACGGACTCCATTTGCCTCAAAATAGAAGGAACCTGATTTTTTAACATTTTTCAAGGTATAAATGAATGAAACTTTGGAAGACTTTGACATAAGAAAGGTACCTTGATCGCAAACTAAATACACATTTTCCGGAATTTTCATTCCTTTGGTGTTTACCTGAATACATACATCGCTTCCTTCTTCGTAACGCTGATTGCCTTTAACAAGAACAAACATAAAATCGGCAGGAGTTGTATTGCTGTAATCAAACATTTGGCGTGTACCCTGCGTAAGGATGTGTGGGACAAATACTACCAGTAATAAAATCGTCAAAGAACTTGGCAACAAATATTTAAGATATTTCCGATTCACACGAAAATTCACCGCATGGCTAAAATTAAATACTCTTAATTGAGCTGTTTTCTGAGCAATAGATGCAACTAATAAATCCAGTTGATTTGGATCATGTTGAACTATATGATACAATTGCAATGTATTGATGAGACGATCCGATATATCAGAAAACATTGAACCAATTAAACGCGCAGCTGCATCGTAATTCATTCGAGGTATCACCCTCTTCGATTTTAACCACGGAATAAGACTTTGCCATATGAAGAATCCACTCACACAAAGTCCTGTTGAAGCGACCAAAAATAACCGTATAATTCCCTTTAATTCTATAAAATAAAATAAAGTTGAAAAAATTAAAAACGCAGAACTTACAGCAATCAACGAAAGCAGTAAACCTTTTAAACTCGAGTTTAGATAATATTTATCCAGAAAACGGTCTATTTCTGTGTGTAGGTATTGTATGTCTGTATTCGATGTTTTCATGAATGATCAAAAGTAATTATTGATGAGGTATCTACCTAAATAATTCGATTAACACAAGTAATTAAATTAAAAAATATTTTTTAAAAAGATTTATTATTTCTCTTATTAAGATTGTTCATTTGTTAATAAAGCCGGAATTAGGCAAATAATCCTCTTTTCATAAACGTTATTTGAACATTTTGTTAACACTAAAAAATATAAAATTCATTGATATATCAGACATTATTCAGTTAGATTAACACATGTGAACAGCATTTTGAATATCCTCTTGTATTGTTTATATCAAGCACATAAAAAAAGAATAAATCAATGGATTTTTTCTAGAATATGTAAAATTAAATTTGGATTAACAATTAATTTGGATTAGAGTGCTCTAAGTTTTTATGTTTTTTAAAATGTAATTAACAGGGTGATGAACAAGTTATTAAAACCATAACTTTGTAAAAAAAAACAATGAAGCTTAGTATTGGATCCGATCATGCAGGCTATGCCTTAAAATCAACACTTATTCCATGGCTTGAGTCCATGGGACATGTAGTTGCAGATAAGGGTTGCTATAGCGAGGATAGCATCGATTATCCCGATTATGGGCATCCTGTAGCGTCCGACGTAGAATCCAATACCGCTAATGTAGGAATTTTAATTTGCGGTTCTGGGAACGGTATCAGCATGACCGCAAATAAGCATCAAGGAATCCGATGCGCCCTATGCTGGACTCCAGAAATTTCAGCCCTAGCAAGGCAACATAACGATGCGAATATTGTTGCCCTTCCTGCTCGATTTATTGACGCTACTACAGCTAAGCAGATTATTGAAACCTTTCTAACTACCGAGTTTGAAGGTGGAAGACACGCCAACCGCGTTGCAAAGATTGCTTGTCATTAAACCCTGAACAATAACGAACTTAATCGATCGGCTTTAAGGAAACCATTTTTTGTAAGCCGATAAACGTTGTTTTGGTAAGTTAAGTCACCGTTTTTTATCAGCAACTTTATTTCTCTTTTTTCTTGAGTACTTAAATTACCGAAGCGCTCTATGGAATCTCGGCTTACTCCCTCTAAGGTTCTTAGTCCTGTTAACCAAAGTTCGTTCCACCTATTTTCGTCCGATAATTCTTCAGTATCAAACCAATCCAATTGCTTAATGTATTGTGCATTGTTCGCAACATTCCAGCGGCGGATGTATTTTCCATCGTATGAATGAGCGCCAGGTCCAATACCTAAGTAAGGAAATCCTTTCCAGTAATTCCTATTATGAAGCGCATAAGCTTTATTTCGGGCATAATTTGAAACTTCATATTGTTCGAATCCACGTTCTATTAACCGTTGTTGGACTTCGAAATAATGATCCACTTGTTGATTTTCGTTGATTAAAGGCGCTCCAGATTTCTTCTCGGTATATGCTAATAAGGTTTTGTTTTCTAAGGTTAAAGCATAGGCTGAAACGTGATTAATGAAGGTGTTATCGGTTAATGCTGCCATGAGTTCAAGATCTTGTAGGGTTTGATTAGGAACTCCGTATATAAAGTCGATGGAACAATTGAATGAAAAATTCTCCAGCAGTTTTAAGTTAATTAATACATCCTGAGCGGTATGATTTCGGTTCATCCATTGAAGCAGTGTTTCATTGAGTGTTTGTATACCAATACTTAAACGGTTAATTCCTAAGGACTCCCAGTGGGTTAAATTTTCGTTCGTTAAATCCTCGGGATTTACTTCCAAAGTGATTTCTTCCACTGAATTATGGTTCGATAATATTTTTAGGAAATTTTGAAGCTCATTTTTCGAAAGTAAGCTGGGTGTTCCTCCTCCAAAATAGATGGTTTTTACTGGTTCTTCAAGTTCTGGTAAACGTTCCTGAAGTTCTTTCAGCATGGTATTCAATAAACGTTCACGGTATGAATGAAAAGTTGTAGAGAAGTGAAAATCACAATAACTGCATTTTTTCCTACAGAATGGTACATGAAAATAAATACCAGCCAAGGTTAATCTTTCATCAAATTAATGACTGATTGATATCCGTTTTCCAAGGTACAATGCAACCAATATATACCGGATTTTAGGTCAGTAACGTCAAGGGAAAAATTCTTGGTCGGTGAATAATATTCTGTTTTAACTATTTTTCCTTGCAGATCCAATAGGTTAATTTTAGTTAAGTTAGAACTAGCAACGCCATAGATTATTGTTTTACCAGGATTTGGATACAGGTTTATCTGAATATTCTCAAGTCCTTGAAGGGAATTTTCTTCTATACAAAAATTGAGTTGCGCTTGATCACCAAAATCCGAAGCCTCGGAAGAAATTCCTGTTAAAGAGTCTCCTTGAGCACTGATTATCACGTTACCGCTAGAATCACACCAAGGCAAACCATAAATTCCATCCCCGTACGAATCGTTGATGGTAAAAATGTAACATCCTGCATTTAAACACCACGTCTCACTGATTAAGCCTGGAGCATTATCAGGGTACCCGCTGCCACTGAATAATACGGTTCCAGCCTGATCCGTTAATTCCCAAGAAGTTTCAGAACCGTAGCAATCAAGCGTTAAATCAAGAAGTACGGCTTGTCCGTTAATAACTACGGTAAACGTGTTGTTTTGTGTGTTGTTGTTGATGTTCTCATCGTTCCCAGTATTTGGATTATTCACTGTTGCAGTAAACGTATGCGTTCCTGAACCGAGGTTTGCTGCGGGTAAGGTTATGGTAGTCGATTGCCATTGTGCCAAGGATCCGTTCCATGTGTAACTTAAATTGTTTTGGCCATCGAATCCATAATTGATAGTTACTGTGGTCAGGGTTAAGGCTCCTCCGTTCGAAAGGGTAACAGAAGGGGTAATGGTTCCGTTACAAAAAGTTCCAGAAACTCCCGCAGTTGCGGATAAGGCTGGGTCTACTTGTGCCGGTACGTTACCGCTTGGGTCATATCCGTTCACAAAAGTGGCGTTCGTAGCTGCGGGGTCTAGCCAATATTTCAATTGGTTTGAGCTATCGCTGTTTTGGGGATTCCAAGAATAGCTGATTTTACCGTATTCATCAGAAAGAGCAGCTGCGCCGCATGCGGATGCTCCTCCGTGCAATTGACCAACGATTCGATGGTTTTGGTCAAACAAGGGGGATCCAGAAGAACCTCCTTCGGTTACTCCTTCATCCCAACCGGTTACACCCCAATGGGAATTTGCTGGACTTGCACCAAAAGTTGTGGAAATAAGGGGATTATTTTCAATGGATATTTTTTTAATATCTCCTGCGGGGTGATGAATGCCTACAGCAGAGGTTGGGATGTTATTGGTATTATCCCATCCGTTAAAATAGGGGTTGAATGCAGCAGGCACCGTCCCTCCTTGCAGACCTCCTGTTATTTCTACCAAACAAAAATCTGACGCACTAGCCCTTGCACGTAATATTCCGCTATTCAAGGATTGGAACGTGGGTTCAGTTGCTGGATTGTTGCAGCCAGCGCTTTGCCAATTAAAACGAAAGACCCAATTTGCTGGATTACTGAAGCAATGGTTTGCGGTAAGTACGTAAGGCTTTCCGTTGTTCAAGGTATTGTTTATCAATGATCCGGAGCAAAAACCGTTGTTGTTAGTAACCAGCATCACTACACCGTTTCGTTCTTGCTGCCATGCTGCACCTTGCGGACAATTGACGTTAAAATTGCAATTACCAGAACTACCAAAGGCCTTTAAATAGAATTCTTGAGGCGTTCTATATCCGTGAGTAACGGTACTCAATTGAACGTGACCTTTCGGATTTCCTTCAGGAACATAGTATTCAAGGATGATTTCATCTCCGGGTACCAATTCGCTACCCAATTGCTCTTCGTACAAGTGTTCTTCGGTAAATTTCCCCAGAATAAAGGTTTTATCTGGATTGTAGATGTACAATTCGTTTCCTTTTGGTATTACGGTATGATCAAAAGCAAGATTTAAGGTTAAGGCATCGCTGCTTTTGATGCGCAACAACCAAAGTTTTCCATGGTTTTTGGTGGGTATCCAAACTCCGTTTTGTGCTGAATTCACAAAGGTTGAATGGTTGTAACCAAAGCGCCAAGGGTGGTCTCCAAGGGAATCCAACACACGGTCTTCGTGCCTCAAAGCCACAATATCTGGAGAAGGAAAGGAAATCAAGGGGACTTTTTCCCAACCGTTTTCTGGAAAATAATGTCCTTTACCCCCACCTCCTTGTATTTGTGCTTGGGTATTAAATGCCAGAAATAAAAGTAAAAGAAATAGGTGACGTTGAACCATGGTCTTAATTTTTGATGGGTGCTTTAACCCTTTTTATTCCACATCCTTTCGGTTCTGTGGTATGGGGTTTAATCTTTTTTTGGTTTGCTTTAGCGCGAAGGGCGTTGAAAAGATACGGTTCTTCCTGTTTTCTCGATTTGTCCCAAGAATTATCGATAGAACCGGTGTAAATCAGGGTTAAATTCTCGTCAAAAAAATACACATGAGGCGTTGTTCTAGCCCCAAAAGCATCCGCTAATTTCGATTCAGTGTCTAGCAAATAAGGCATGGCATATCCTTGTTCTTGTGCGTGTTTTTTCATTTCTTCAAACGAATCGGCTTGGTTGCGTTTCCCTTCGTTTGAATTGACGAGTATGAAACCGATTTCGTAGGTTTGAGCCGCATTATATAGCGAATCGTATTGTTTTTCCCATCCAGGAAAATCGTCTGAACCAACCACAAAAGGACAAGAATTGCAACTAAAAACAACCATGAGTCCATTTTTCTTGACCGCCTGAGAAAGGGTTAAGGTCGTTTCATCAACGTTTTTTAACGCGAGGTTTTGAAGGGGTGCTTTATCTTTAACGGACAACTGAGCAGAACCGTAAAAAAGGGAGAAAAGAAGGATGAAAAAAAAGCAGTGTTTCATAGGATAAAGTATTGAAGTGCAAGAATAGTTAAAAACTAAAACGTGAGCAATATTCTGCGGAAAAACCGAATAGTTATCTTTGTTCAAGAATGATGGAAAATACACCGATAGTAATAGGTATTTGCGGCGGAAGCGGTTCAGGAAAGACTACGTTAATCAAGCGATTGCAAGATGAAATTGCGCATTTGAATCCTGCATTATTTACAATGGATAATTATTATCGCCCTATGGAAACCCAAGTAAGGGACGGAAATGGAGTAATAAATTTTGATTTACCCACAGCCTTGGACGAAGAACAATTATCCCGGGATTTAACTCAACTTTATCAAGGAAATTCGATTGAGGTAAAGGAGTATTTTTTCAACACCCAACCAGTAAAAAACGTATTACTTACCATCCATCCTGCGAAAATCCTCTTGGTAGAAGGGTTGTTTTTGTTTTACTACCCAGAAGTTTTTAAGTTAATCGATTGGAGTATATATGTGGACGTCGATCCAAAAATACAACTTGATAGGCGTATTTACAGGGATCAGTCTACCCGAGGGTACAAGCATCAAGAGATTATATATCAATGGGAAAATCACGTTTTGCCTTGTTACAAATCCTACATTGAACCCTATAAACAAAAGGCTAATTTTGTATTTAATAACGATGAACGCGCAGAGTCGGATTTTGTGCAATTGATGGAGCAGGTACAGCATTTATTGACCCAGCGAGGAGTTTTAGCCTAAACATTCTCTCTGTAAACCTTGTTAACGCTATTATGAGTTATTGCAAAAACCCATATTTTCAGGATCGACTCAATACCCTTGAAGTTCGAGTGGGGGCGGTGTGCTTGGGCTCAAAATTTCCCATCCGTGTTCAGTCCATGACAACGGCCGACACTCTTGATACCATGGCTTCTGTTGAAGAATCTGTGCGTATGATAGATGCAGGATGCGAAATTGTTCGCTTAACTGCTCCTAGCAAAAAGGAGGCGGAGAACTTACACCTTATTAAGCAAGCCTTAAGCGAACGCGGCTACCACCAACCGCTGGTAGCGGACATACATTTCACCCCAAATGCCGCAGAAATTGCGGCATTGCATGTGGAAAAAGTGCGCGTGAATCCCGGTAATTATGCCGACAAGAAGAAATTCGAAGAGATTACCTACACGGATGAAAGCTATCAATCAGAGCTTTTGCGTATTGAAGAGAAATTTACGCCTTTGGTTAAGCTCTGCAAATCCTTAGGAAGAGCGATGCGCATTGGGACGAATCACGGGTCCCTTTCCGACCGAATCTTGAGCCGCTACGGCGATACTCCAGAGGGAATGGTGGCTTCGGCCTATGAATTTATAGAGGTTTGCGAAAAAAACGACTACTTCAATTTGGTAATATCCATGAAGGCCAGTAATACCTTGGTGATGGTTCAGGCTTATCGGTTGTTGGTGTCAGAAATGATTAAAAGAGGTCGTCATTACCCCTTACATCTGGGGGTAACTGAGGCTGGTGATGGGGAAGATGGAAGGATTAAGTCTGCGGTAGGTATTGGTTCACTGTTAGTAGATGGACTGGGAGATACCGTTCGCGTTTCGTTAACCGAAGCCCCTGAATTTGAAGTTCCAGTAGCTCAAAAGCTCATCGAAATCGCCCAACAAAAAAACATTTTATCTCTTCCTTATTATCCCAAAGGTTTACCCTTCGATCCTTTCCATTTTGAACGACGGACTTCAAGCGTATTGGGAAACATTGGAGGAGGAAACGCTCCGGTGGTTGTGGCTGATTTTTCCCAACAAGAAACCATCACTCCAGCTAACCTGTTCGCATGCGGTTATACTTATTCCAACGCTTTGGATAAATGGAATGTGCACGACGCAGCAGCGGACTACGTTTATTTGGGTAAAAACACCTTGGACTTCGAACTGCCGGGCACCTTGAGGGTTGTTGTAGACGAATCGGTATGGGCAACTCAAAGCCCGCTTCCCGTTGGAACGATCCCCTTGGTTTCCTTGAAAAACCGCCATAAAATTCCCCAAAACCAACCCTGTTTTTGTGCAACTAAGGCAGAAGATTTGGCGGTGGATTTGCATTTATTGCAAGCTGAAGATGTTCTTGTACTTCAATCCTCTTATGATAACAAGGTACAGTGGTTCCGGTGGGCATTTATGGTGTTAAAAGAACATCAAAAATCCAACCCCGTTGTTTTTAACCTTCTGTCAGAATCGTCAGACCTTGAACAATTTCAGTTGGAAATGGGGGTGTTTGCTGGATCACTTTTCGTAGACGGATTAGGCGATGGCTTATGGATTCAAGCGCCTCAGCAACCCAAAATTGAAATCAATAAGGTGGCCTTTGGGGTATTGCAAGCAACGAGGTTACGGATTTCAAAAACTGAGTATATTTCGTGCCCAAGCTGCGGAAGAACCTTGTTTGATTTACAAGAAACAACTGCAAAAATACGAGATCGCACAAGCCATTTAAAGGGATTGAAAATTGGAATCATGGGCTGTATTGTTAACGGGCCGGGTGAAATGGCCGATGCCGATTACGGTTATGTAGGTTCGGGTCCTGGTAAGATTACCCTTTACAAAGAAAAGGAGGTTGTTCGCAAAAACGTGAACACCGAAGATGCTGTAGATTCCTTAATTGACCTCATCAAATCCCACGGCGATTGGATTGATCCGGCTTAATGGTTCATCTATAAACATCGGCCCGTTGATTTCTATTGAAGACCCTTTCGAAACCAGTGAATAACTTACATAATTTCGTTTTATGGGCGAAACATTGGATAAATATTCAAAGAAAGGAATTCGAAGCAGTTATTTGTCAACGATTTTGGGAATTTCCTTGGTGTTGTTTTTAATAGGGATTGTAATTAGTGGATATATTGGCTTGCGCTCAATAGAAAAGGATGCAAAGCAAAATGTCCAATGCGATGTTTTTTTAAAGCCCGAATTAAAGGATGCTGATATTAAGGTTTTACAACAAAAAATAAGCGACTGGCGGGAGTTTAGTAAGGTTGAATTTGTTTCCTCTGAGCGAGCCTTGCAAGATTTTTCAGACAACCAACTGAGCAATGATATGGAGTTTTCCGAGGAGGCAAGCATCATTCCTCCCTCCCTTACGGTTTATCCGAAAAGTGAATTTGCAACAAAGGTGGAAATGGATATAATTTGCAAAAAACTCCAGCAAACCTATCCAGAGATTGACGAAGTATTCTATGATTCAAACCAGTTAGAACGCATTAATTTAGGTTTTCAACAAATAGCCATTATTTTTATATCCATTGCCCTTTTATTGTTGGTATTAGCCATAGCAATGATCAATAATACTATTAGAATGTCCATTTATTCGAAAAGAATGACGATAAAAACCATGCAGCTCGTAGGGGCAACCAAGAAATTTATTCGAAAACCATTTATACGAACCGCCATAACGAATGGTATAATCTCATCTCTTCTAGCAATTGTGCTTCTGGTATCGCTTTTCTATTCGCTCAATAATGTTTTAGAAACGGTAGAAATAACCTTTAACCTCGAGGACTTAATTATTCTTTTAGTTTCTTTGTTGGTTTTAGGCGTTTTTGTTACTTTCGTATCCACTTGGTTTGCATTGAATCGGTTTTTGCGTACCAACGTGGATAAATTATATTGATCATGAAAGATATTCAGCATTTTGGCATGCATCCAAAGAACTATCGCTTCCTTTTAATTGGGATTGGTGTAAACATTATGGGGTATCTGTTAATGATCGGAGGAGGAGCAGAAGACGCCAATACCTTTGATGCGGATGCGCTGTTTGATCCAATTAGAATAACCCTTTCGCCTTTATTAATTCTTGCGGGATTTGCCTTAGTTTTTTATGCAATAATGAAGCCCGTTGCACCTGAAAATAATACAGGTATAAACTCAAATATTCCATCAAAGGAAGGAAAAACGGAAGACCCGACGTCTAAACTTGAGAATAAGCCGATATCCTCCGGGAAGTTTATTCCCAAGACCAAAAGGAAATAAGCATGTCGTTTTTAGAGGCATTTATTCTTGCCTTGGTAGAGGGCTTAACTGAGTTTTTGCCCATTTCAAGTACCGCCCATCTTTTATTTACGGAAAACTTATTGGGCATGGAGTCTAACGACTATGTTAAAATGTTCACTGTTTCGATTCAATTTGGTGCTATCTTGGCGGTAGTGGCGGCTTATTGGCGACGCTTTTTTGTTGAAACATCCTGGTCTTTCTATAAGGTTTTGGCCATTTCAGTGATTCCAGCATTGGTGTTGGGAAAATTGTTCGACGATAAAATCGAACAGGTTTTTGAGAAGCCAATTATCATTGCGGCTATCTTAATTTTAGGGGGAATAATGCTGCTGTTCATTGATAAAATCTTTTCGAAAGAATCTGAAATCCCCGACGGGGAAGTTACCCTTCGCAAAGGTGTTGCGGTTGGTTTTTGGCAATGTTTGGCCATGATGCCGGGTGTTAGTAGATCTGCCGCATCGATTGTAGGAGGCCTTCAACAAGGACTGAACCGAAAAACGGCGGCGGAATTTAGTTTTTTTCTTGCCATTCCCACCATGGCTGCGGTTACTCTTTATTCTTTGGTGTTGAAGGATTGGAATTATCAAGGCGAAACCATGAAAGGGTTTGAGATGGTGCTAAGCTCTCAACAGAACACCCTGATATTCCTTTTGGGAAATGTTGCCTCTTTCGGGGTAGCATTTTTGGCGGTAAAAATGTTTATTCGATTTTTGCAAAAGTACGGATTCAAAGTTTGGGGTATTTATCGCATACTTGTAGGGGTTGTTTTATTGCTGGTTTTTCTAAACCAACCGAAAAATCAAGACCCGCCATCATCAAATCCAACCGTAAGCACAAGTTTTCGCCCATGAATTTTTTAGAAGGAGAGGTGTTGTTGGTGGATAAGCCCTATGGATGGACCTCTTTCGATGTGGTGAATAAACTGAGATGGAACCTAAAACAGGCCCTCAAAGTAAAAAAAATAAAAGTTGGTCATGCGGGCACGCTTGACCCCTTGGCCTCTGGCCTTTTAATTGTATGTGTTGGCAAACAAACCAAAAACGTGGACACCTATATGGCGGAAGAAAAAACCTATACAGGGACCTTTCTGTTAGGAAAAACTACGCCCTCTTTTGACTTAGAAACCGAGTACAATAAAAGTTTTTCGGTTGACCACATTACGCAATCGGCCATTGAAGAAACGTGTAAGGGATTTCTCGGTGAACAGCGTCAAACGGCACCTATTTATTCTGCCAAACAAATTGATGGAAAGCGCGCCTACCTTTACGCTCGAGAAGGAAAAGAGGTTGAGTTGAAGTCGCACCACATCAATATAACCCAATTTGATATAGATGCTAAATCTTTTCCAGAAGTTAGGTTCGAGATTTCCTGTTCGAAAGGCACCTATATTCGTTCCATTGCTCAAGATTTCGGCCTACGATTGGGATCAGGAGCCACGTTAACGGAACTCAGAAGAACCCGTTCAGGAGCTTTTCATGTGGATCAAGCCAAAAGTGTAGAGGCTTGGATTGATTTTATTCAAGCCCAGCATGATACTATTCTTTAATGTGCTTTAATTTCTCTTGAACTTCACGAATGTAGCGTTGGTACTTTTCGATTTTTTCTTGGTATCCGTTTTCTTCCGCTCTGTAGAGTCTTTTCTGAAGGTAATGCAAGCGTCTTCCTAGTTTGTACTTGTCCCATTTGTTCAAGATGCGTTTCATAGTTATTGCGAATTAATGTAGCCTGAATATAACAAAAATCCAGTAAAAGGTTATTATTTACCTAAAGGGTTTTTATCACTGCACCCTAATTTTGTAATGAGTTCAGTAAAGAAAAATTCGTACATTCGACACAAAATAAGCCGATTATGAAGCGAATTATTACTCTTTTATTCCTGACTTTATTAGCGTTTAATTTTCAAGCGCAATGTGCTTTTATTTACGTTACGCCCTTGGGCCTACCAACCGGTGTTGGCAGCATGAACGACCCCATGGATGTTGCAACGGCCTTTGCAACGGCACCGAGCAATAGCCACATACGGATGGCAACCGGAATTTATATCATTAACAGTTCTCTAAGCTTGAACGGTCAGAACATCACCGTAGAAGGAGGGTTTATCGATAGCCTCGCCTGGACCAAAACCAGTACGGCGGGAGCGACTACTATTTTCAGATCCAACAGCAACCCTTCCGGTCTTCCTAATGCACCTAGAATTTCTGCCATTGAATTAGTGAGCAGAACTGGTTTCCGTTTTCAGGACCTAACCGTGCAAACGGATAATGCCGCAGCGTCTACCTTGGGTCAGCCTTATGGAACAACCGTTTATGGAATTTATATGGACAGCTGCAGCAGTTATCATTTAGTGAGATGTCAAGTTCTTGCAGGTAATGCAAGTGCGGGGCTCAATGGTTCTGTTGGTTCGAACGGGGTTAACGGCAGTAACGGAGCACAAGGCGGACCCGGCAGTTGTGATGGAGGATCATGTACGTTCAGCAGCGGTAACGCAGGCGGTAACGGGGGCATTGGTGGCCAAGGAGGCGGCGGCGTAGCTGGCGGAGCTGGAGGGCCACAACAGAATAACGCCACGAATCCGGGTTCTGCAGGAACCGCAGGAACAGGTAGAAATGGAGGTGCTGGTGGTGGCGGTGGAGCCGGAGGGGATGAGTGCACTTCCAATAACGGAGGTAACGGTGGAGCAGGAGGAGCATCGGGATGTTCGAATGGTGGAGCAGGAGGAAATAAAGGAAATGACGGAGACCCAGGAGGAAATGGCACCAATGGAGCCAACGGAACAGCGGGATCTGCCGGAGCTATAGGCAGCAACGGTCCTGCGGGAACGAACGCAGCAGGATTTTGGCAACCAGGAGCTCAAGCACCTAATGGAGCCGACGGTTGTGGAGGTTCTGGCGGCGGTGGCGGTGGCGGTGGCGGAAGGCAAACATGTGCTTTGTGTGATAATGGACCTGGAAACGGTGGTGCAGGTGGAGGAGGTGGCGGCCAAGGGGGTCAAGGAGGAACTGGTGGTTACGGAGGCGGTAGCTCCTTTGGAATTTACATTAACGTTAATGGTCAAGGAGGAAATATTGTAGACTGTTTTATTCAATCGGGTTCTTCAGGGGCTGGGGGGATTGGTGGAAATGGGGGCATTGGAGGAAATGGAGGAAATGGAGGGGCAATTCAAGCGTCGTGTACGAGCGAAATTGGCGATGGCGCGCCTGGGGGCGCTGGGGGCGCTGGGGGCGCAGGCGGTAAAGGAGGCGACGGAGCTAATGGAATTTCCCAAGCGGTTTATATCGTATCTGGCGATACTTTATTGACTCACATCGATACGTTTAATTTACAAGCACAGCCTGAAATCCATATCAGTTATGCAACGTGCAGCAATGCCTCCATGCAAGCCCAGGCCATGAATGCAAATACCGTTTCTTGGACGTTTAACACGCCAGCCAATGCGATTTCGGCGAACACGAATCCGACTTCTTTTTCCAGTGGAAACGTAGGCTACACCACGGTTCTAGCGCAAGTTAATGGAGGAGTAAATGAGCTCTATACCGATTTTATTTATATTAGTTGTTCGGGGGAAACCATAAACCAAAACCAATCCATTTGCCAAGGGGAACAAGTGTTGTTTAATGGCAGCTACCTTACCCAAGCAGGCACCTATTCTGACACACTCATCAATGCGCAAGGATGTGATAGCATTGTGGTTATGGTCTTAACCGTAAACCAAGTGAACAATACGGTTTCCATCAATCCAAGCAACGGACAGCAATTGGTTTCAAGCAATACTGGGTTGATGTATCAATGGATCAATTGTGCTACAGGAGCCAATCTTCCTGGGGCTAATGGTTCTTCCTTGTTGGCAACACAAAACGGAACCTATGCCGTGATAAGCACAGATGCTAACGGTTGTTCGGACACCTCGAATTGCATTACCATCAATTATATTGGAATTGACGAGCTTTCCTTGCAATCTTTCAGTGTAACGCCCAATCCTTTCGTGAATGCGATGAATTTATCGTTTAACGAGCCTTTTACCGGCAGTGTTCATATTACCGATATCGCTGGAAAATTGCTTTACCAAGCCGTTTTAATGGAGCAGAAAGAATGGGCCATTCAATTCAATGTTCCACAAGGGGTTTATTTTGTTAGCACAGAAAGCAAAGGCGCTACTCAAACGGTAAGAACTGTAAAATGGTAGCGGTCAGCAGCCTTCTATAAAGCTTATTTTCCGTTGAATTGGCTCATGGCGAGTTGAATTCCGATGGTGCAAAATGCTTCGCATGTTTCCACGGCAAGATTTGTTCTTTCCTCTAGGGTTGCTATTTCTTCATTGGACCATTTTCCAAGCACATAATCCGATTGTCTACCCTTGGCAAAGTCGCTTCCGATTCCAAACCTCAGCCGGGCATATTCGTTAGATTGAAGCGTAAATTGGATGTCTTTAAGGCCGTTGTGTCCGCCATCTGAGCCACTTCCTTTCAGTCGAATCTTTCCAAATGGCAGGGCAAGGTCGTCGGTTACGACCAACAGGTTTTCTTTAGAAACACCCTCTTTTTGCAGCCAATAATTTACGGCTTTACCCGATAAATTCATGTAGGTGGTGGGCTTGATGAGCACTAAGGTTTTACCTTTAATTTTAATGGCGGTTCTGTGGCCGCAGCGGTCCAAAACAAAAACACCTCCGTGTTTTTTGGCCAACACATCCACTACGTTGAATCCAATGTTATGGCGCGTATTATCGTATTCCATTCCCGGATTTCCGAGACCTACTACCAAGAATTTCATGCGCCAAAATTACGAAAAGAAGCGAGCTATAAATTAACGAGCAAGGTGAAAGAATCCGCTGTACGTTTGATTTTTCTCGCTTAAGGTCAGCACAAAGAAATAAACACCGTCGGAAAGGTCTCCACCGTTCCACGTATTCGCATATCCTTCTTGTTCAAATACCACGTTGCCCCATCGGTTTAAAACTTTTAAGTGATTTGCAGGATAAAAATCCAAATACTTAAACGATAAAAGGTCGTTCACTTGATCGTTGTTGGGCGTGATAATGTTGGGGGTTGATACTTCTGCTGGTACTACTAAAAGGGGTCCGCAAAGCGTATCAACGCATCCGATGAGGTCTTCCACGGCTAAACACAGCATATTGGTAGAAGGATAATTAAAGCTGTTGTTCCAAGAATTATTGGAAGAAACTATGGAGTCGTTGAGCATCCAAGACCATTGATTGATGGTAGAGGCCGGGGAGATGCTTTGATCTTGGAAAAAGGTTGGGATTCCAACGAGAACCGGTGATGGATTGATGGAATAATTAGCTTGTGGGTTGCTATGAACCGTAACCGAAAAAGTGGTGGTATCCGAGGTACAGCCATCGCCGTCGGCATAAGCACTGAAAGTTATCGTATTAGGTGAACCCATATTGACTTCGTTGAAGTTAAAACTTCCTTGCCCGTTCGTGTTATTTCCGAAATAATAGGCGGTTCCATTACTGAAACACGAACTTAATCCGATGAGGTTGTTGGTCCCAGAGCAAACCACAGAATCATAGTTCAGTTCAATATTGGTTGCGGGCTTAATGGGAACGGTTTCAAAGGGAATACCTGCAATCACGGTACCACAAGCGTCTGTAATTACCGGTGGAGGAATATTTAACAGCGTGTAAGAGGAATCGCAATAAATAGGACAATTAGGAATATTGAGGGTGAATAAATGGTTGGTTGAACCCGCACCGCAACCGGTGTTGGTTCCGGTTACTACCGTATCGTTGGTCCATGGATGGGTAAACGTGTAGGGAGCGACCCCATAACGGGCATAAGCGCGCACTTCAACCGAGCAATTATTCGAACACAAGGGGGTTTGGGTGGCATACCAAACGGATCCGTAGGATTCAGGAGTTCGACCATACACCACGACTTGGAAAGGCCAAAGGGTGGTAAAGGGGTCGTAGCGAATATATGTGATATTGCAGCCGGCTCCGTAAGTGTAACGGCTTAAATGGAATCGCACATAGAAGTTTGTGGCAGTACAAGCTTCTGGAATACAACACACCAAAGGCGACATCATGTTAAAGCTATCCAAGTAGGCAGTACCCGCAGACTGTGCATTTGCTCCTGTTATGGTAAAGGTTTGGGAATTTCCACAAACGGTACTGAAGTACATAACCCCTTGATTCATCGTTGCTCCCACCCACGGATCTGCGTAAAAACTAGAGGTTACGTAAACGCCTGTTGGGGTAATTCCTGCAGGTATGGTTGCTTGCAAGCTGTCAACGTTATAAGTAGGCGTTAAACACGAATTCATATAGCCCCCAGCCCAAGTGGCGGTTGGACCACCCACCAATGGGTCGATGGTAATGGGGTAAACGCGCTCGGCATCGTTGAACCATGAGGCAGCAATACCGATGGTTAAACGGTACTCATTGCTTTCGCCTATTTGCTGGAAACTCATGGATCCTTGATGATAGTTCATGGACGCGTCGTAGGCAAATGGAGCGAATATTTTTCCACAGGGCTTTTGGGTTGCACGGTCTACGACGATGATGTTCGCACCGTAAGCGAGACCATCAATGAACAAGGCTCCTCGAGAACCCCGAACGTTAATTCCTTCCATTTCATAGGACTTCAAAGACTCGTACTGGAGTTCATAACCCTTGGGCAATACCACGGTTTCCTCTACGGTAAAATATTGGGGGTCGTTTAAGGTTACCGGTGCGTTGACCAGCACGTTGCTTTTCACTCGGTCTTCCGAGAAGATGAGCTGTTGGGTATAGTTTCCTTGACGGATTTCACAACCCGTACCCCTTACATCAGCGTTTCCGAGCGACACTTTGGGCATAGGGACGCCGTTATACTGCCGGTTTTTACCCAAGAGCAACGTTGAGCCCTTATTGTCCAAGCTGATGGTGTAGGTTCCGTCGTGGTTAAGGTGCGTAGGGTAAGCTTGTTGTTGGGCCGACCATCCGTTCGTTGATGGACTCAAACCGGATTTAATCGGTTGCAATTCCCCGTTTTTATCCAAATAATGAATGGGTTTTTTGCTGAACACACCTTTAGTGTTGCCTTTTTCATCTTTGAAATGGCTGGAATAAAGGGTTCGTTGGCTCGTTAATTCCGTCCACACACGTCCTTGTTCTTCCATCATCAAAGAGCTGTCGTTTCCTTTAACTAAAGGGGTAGATTCTACATAACGCTGTGCATTGACCAGAGTAAACGCAGAAAAAATGAAGAGTAGTAGTAGGTTGTTTTTCATTAATTCGATGATTCAAGGTGAATGATTTTCCCCCCGCTTTTACCCACTTCGTATCCAAGGTAACACGTCAAAAGACTTGAGGCTAAAACCACCCAAAAAAGAAATTTTCTCAATGAGTAACTCATCCAGGAGGCCCAAATAGCTACGACAGAAATCGCTCCTAAGGCGGCATTAACCCAGAGCAAAAGCTCTGCTTTTTCTTCGTGTTCGTGAATTACATGATGGCTTATTTTGGGGTATAATTGTTCAACCGCCTCCTCAGCACCTTCTCCGCTGTTGAGCGCCAAAAAAGTACTAATAGCGGTAAGAATAAAAAAGAAATAGCCGGTGCGCTTGACTAATTCGGAAGAATAAATCATTCCGAGGATAATAAGGATGATTCCCGCTATGGGAAAAATGATGGGAAAATGGTTTACGAGGTTGTGAAACTGCATTAAATTAATTTGAAAAGCAAGTTACGAAAATAATTAAAAAAACCCGACTTTTTCATAGGCCTCTTTTCACCTCAAAACCCTATTTTTGTAACCATTATGGGTGTTTCAATAAAAGAATTACTGCTTCAAAGCACACAAGTGGTTGGTTCTACCATAACCGTACAAGGTTGGGTTAGGGCCTTTCGAAGCAATCGTTTTCTACAAATCAATGATGGATCAACCTTAGGTACACTCCAAGCCGTAATTGATTTTAATGCTTTTCCAGAGGAGGAATTGCGCAAACTAACTACAGCAGCGGCCGTTAAACTAAGCGGCGAGGTGGTGGAGTCTATTGGCTCCGGCCAGTCGATCGAATTGTTGGTAAAAAATTTTGAGGTCTTAGGTCTGGCGGCAGCGGATGACGTTCAGAGAACTGTTATGCAGCCCAAGCGCCACAGTTTAGACTTTTTGAGAGAACAAGCACATTTCCGATTTCGAACCAATACGTTTGGAGCGGTTTTTAGAATTCGCCACTCGGTTTCCTACGCAATTCACCATTATTTTCACACCCACGGGTTTTATTACCTGAATACCCCCATTGTTACCGGATCCGATGCAGAAGGTGCTGGAGAAATGTTCCGTGTAACGACGCTTGACGCCCAAAACCCACCACTTACCGAGGAAGGAAAGGTGGATTTTAGCCAAGACTTTTTTGGGAAACCGGTGAATTTAACCGTGTCGGGTCAATTGGAGGCAGAACTTGCAGCCTTAGCCCTTGGCAAAGTTTACACCTTTGGCCCCACTTTTAGAGCCGAAAACTCCAATACTTCGAGACACCTCGCTGAGTTTTGGATGATCGAGCCCGAAGTTGCGTTTAATGACCTCCAAGCAAACATGGATTTAACCGAGGATTTCCTGAAGTTTATTTGCCGATTTGTGCTGGAGAATTGTCAAGAAGATCTACAGTTTTTAAACGACCGAGATCAGCAAGAACAGGCGCAAAAGCCTCAGCACGAGCGCAACGAGTTGTCGTTGATAGAACGCATCCAATTTGTGGTTGAAAATCCTTTCAAGCGTTTAACCTACACCGAAGCGATCGAAGTATTGAAAAATTCCAACCACTACAAAAAGAAAAAATTTCAGTACGACGTGGAGTGGGGTATCGATTTGCAAAGCGAGCACGAACGGTATTTAGTTGAAAAGGAATTCAAATGCCCTGTAATTTTGACCGATTATCCCGCCGAGATTAAAGCGTTTTATATGCGTTCCAATGACGACGGAAAAACGGTTGCGGCCATGGATGTGTTGTTCCCAGGAATTGGAGAAATCGTGGGGGGATCACAGCGTGAAGAACGGCTGGAGGTCTTGCAGCTGAAATGCGCCGCGTTTGGAATACCCGAAGAGGAATTGTGGTGGTACATGGATACGCGACGCATTGGAACGGTGCCTCACGCAGGATTCGGCTTGGGCTTGGAACGCATGATCATGTTTGTCACGGGAATGACCAATATCCGGGATGTGATTCCCTTCCCAAGAACCCCTTTGAATGCTTCGTTTTAATGGCACTTAAGCAACAATTTACCCAACGACAGGACCTGCGTTTATCGCCGCAGCAAATTCAATTGATGAAATTGCTGCAAATACCTGCGGCGGAATTGGACCAGCGCATTCAACAGGAAATCGAGGAAAATCCCGCCTTGGAGCAAGGCGAAGATGAAACCCAAGAATCCTTGGATAGCGAAGAGTCTGGTGCCGACGAGGAAGCTTTTGATTTCTCGGAATATTTCGATGAAGATTCAGCGGATTATAAAACGCAGGTGAACAATCATTCCAAAGATGACGAGGAGCGGAGCGTCCCTATTTCGGGGGAAAACACCTTTCAAGACCGGTTAATGGAGCAATTGCAGTGGAACGAACTCAGCGAGGAAGAGCTTACGATCGCGGAGGTCATTGTTGGAAACCTGGACGAGTCGGGATATTTAAACCGATCCCTGGAGGCCTTGGTAGACGACTTGGCCTTTCATTACAATGTTAGTGTTACCGAACAAGAAGTGTTGGGTGTTTTGCATCAAATTCAAGAATTGGATCCCGCCGGGGTAGGAGCTCGGACCTTGCAAGAGTGTCTATTACTTCAAGCGCAGCGAAGAAACGACGGCAGTCGGTTGAAATATCTGGTGGTGAAGGCCTTGAAAGATTGTTTTGAGGCGTTTACCAAAAAGCATTACGACAAAATGGCGTTGAAGCTTAAAATCGAGGAGGATGAGTTAAAACAAGTAATCAATGAAGTTCTGAAATTAAATCCCAAACCAGGAGGTTCCGTTAAAGGAAATGATAAGGCTGTGCAGCAGGTTATTCCAGATTTCATACTTAACGAAGTGGATGGTGTTTTCGATTTGACCTTGAACGCGCGCAATGCTCCAGATTTAAAAATCAGCCGAGAATATCAAACTTTAATGCGCACATTTTCTGAGGGGGCTAAAACGTCAAAAAGCGATAAACAAGCCTTGACGTTTGTTAAGCACAAAGTGGAGTCTGCAAAAGGGTTCATTGATGCAATCAAGCAGCGCCATGAAACCCTCTACCTTACGATGAGTGCTATTTTAGAATACCAAGAAGCATTTTTCCTTACAGGGGATAACACGAAATTAAGGCCCATGATTTTGAAGGATATCGCGGATCGGGTTCAGATGGATATTTCCACGATTTCTCGTGTTGCCAACAGCAAGCATGTTCAAACAAACCATGGTATTTACCTTCTTAAAAATCTATTCTCCGAAGCAATGACAACCGATACGGGTGAAGAAGTTTCGTCGCGTGAAGTGAAACAAATTTTAAGGGAGGCCATAGAAAAAGAAGATAAAAAAGCGCCCATTCCCGATGAAAAGTTAATGGCCATCTTGAATGAAAAAGGATATAACATTGCCCGAAGAACGGTTGCTAAATATCGGGAACAGTTGAATATTCCCGTTGCCCGGCTCAGAAAAGAACTCTAATATGAAGGGTTCAGCGAAAATTATTACCTGGTTATCCCTTCCCTTGTATATTCCGGTTGTGGCCTTACTGATCGTATTGTATGCCCCTGTAAAACCTTTGGATTTTAGCGAGCTGGTGTTATTTCAAATACCGCAAAAGGTCAAAGCGATTTTGCTACTAATATTTACGCTTTTTTATATCGTTGCGCCGGGAATATCCTTCCTTGGATTGCAGCGCATGAAGGTTATATCCACGGTAGAAATGGAAGAACGAAAGGAACGAAACTTGCCTTTGGTGATTATGTTACTTTATGGAACCATGCTGTTTTTTTTATTGCGACAAAGCGACCCTCAGAACTTACTTCCAGAGGCTATTTACGCCATAATTGTTTCGGGGGTATGTTTGAATTTTACTGCGTTAATCGCGAATTACTGGTTCAAACTTTCCTTGCATACGGCGGGAACGGGATTTTTATTTGGGTTTGTGTTTTGGTTTTCCCAACAGCACGACCCCCCATTAATTTATACGCTTGAAACTATTTTGATTTGTGCCTTTCTGGTTTTTTCAGCGAGGTGGATTTTAGGCAAACACAGCTTGTTGGAGCTGGTTTCAGGGATCCTTATTGCTTCAACGCAAACATGGTTGGTTTGCCATATCTTTTACGGTTAAATGGTCGAGGACCAAGGGGACTACTCCACCGTCACCGATTTCGCTAAATTTCTCGGTTGGTCTACGTTGCAACCGCGCATTACAGCGATAAAATAAGAAAGCAATTGCAATGGAACAGTCGCTAATAGAGGAACCAAAACCTCATCGGCCGCTGGGATTTCAATCACATGGTCCGCCATGGCCTTTACATGGGTGTCACCCTCGGTCACAATAGCAATGATTTTTCCTTTCCTGGCCTTCACTTCTTGAATGTTAGAAACCACCTTTTCATAGGAATTTCCTTGCGTAGCGATCACAAACACCGGCATGTTTTCGTCAATTAAGGCAATCGGGCCGTGCTTCATTTCAGCTGCAGGATAGCCTTCCGCGTGAATATAGGAAATCTCCTTCAGTTTAAGCGCGCCCTCTAACGCAACGGGGAACGAGGACCCTCTGCCAAGGTATAAGGCGTTAGACGCGTCCTTATAGGCTTTTGAGATAGACTCAACGTGGTCGTTCTTCGCCAGAATTTGTTTTACTTTTTCCGGAATGGCTTCAAGTTCAGATAACAGCTCATGGAAGCGGGATTGACTTATCGTTCCTTTTTTATGGGCCAATTGCAAGGCCATTAAGGTGAGAATTGTTACTTGTGCCGTAAATGCTTTCGTAGACGCCACGCCAATTTCAGGGCCAGCATGCGTATAGTAGCCCGCATCGGTAATACGTGAAATAGAGGATCCCACGACGTTACAGATACCAAGAATGGTTGCGCCTTTACTTTTAGCAAGTTCAAGGGCCGCAAGGGTGTCTGCCGTTTCCCCTGACTGAGAAATGGCAATCACCACATCGTTTTCATGGATAATGGGATTTCGATAACGGAATTCACTCGCGTATTCTACTTCCACATTAATTCGTGCTAAGTCTTCCAGTAAATATTCTCCCACCAATCCGGCGTGCCAAGATGTTCCACAGGCTACAATAATCAAGCGATTTGCTTGAATCATTTTCTGCTCATAGTCGCGGATTCCACCCAAGGAAATCCATCCTTTTTCTGCGTTTAAGCGCCCTCTAAAACAATCGTGTATCGAACGCGGCTGCTCGTGAATTTCTTTTAACATGAAATGCTCGTAGCCTCCCTTTTCTAGGGCTTCAAGCTCTAATTCTAATTTTTGAATGTAGGGTGTTTTGGGTTGGTCTCCAATGTTATACAGCTTCAATCCTTCCTTGCGATCGATTACAGCAATCTCCTCGTCTTCCATATAGACCACATTCTTGGTGTACTCTACGATGGGGGAGGCATCGGATGCACAAAAATATTCGCCGTTTTCTCCAATCCCTACTACAAGTGGGCTGCTTTTTCTTGCCGCCACAAGTCGGTCGGGAAAATCAGGGGATATCGCCACAATTGCATAGGCCCCAACCACATGGTTCAGCGCAATTCGTAGGGCTTCGCCATACCATACGCCTTCTACTTTGGAAATATCGTCCACCAAATGAACTAATACTTCGGTATCTGTTTCACTGCGAAAGCTATATCCTTTGTTGATTAGTTCCTTTTTTATGGCATCGTAGTTTTCAATAATCCCATTGTGAATAAGCGCAATTTTTCCGTCGGAGGAATAATGGGGATGGGCATTAATGTCGTTGGGCTCACCGTGGGTTGCCCAACGGGTATGGCCTATTCCAGCGGTTCCTTGAACGCTTTCTTGCGCAATTAACGCCTCGAGATTCGACACTTTTCCTTGTTTCTTGTAGACGCTAAGCGCGCCATTGTTTGAAATAGCGATACCCGCAGAGTCGTATCCGCGGTACTCTAAGCGTTTTAATCCTTTAATAATGATGGGATACGCCTCTTTATGACCAATGTATGCAACAATTCCGCACATAACTAAAAATTCGTGTAGGTAATAATGATTTTAGGACGCATCTTGTTAAGGGTGTTTTGTCCATTAAAGATAATCCGTTCTGCGGAATTAACGAAGAATCGAGGAGAAACTATTAATCCGGTGTTTTCAATATCTTGGTTGATGACGGCTTGAACGTATTGTTTCACGTCGGCCGTAAATTCTTTTTTTGATTCAGAGTAAGCCCCAGTTACCCCCGTGTTGATGTATCCTTGCGAGGCAGCTGATTTTTTGGTGGCAAAGCTAACCAATGCCCCAGGCTTGTATTTGTTTCCGATGGCATATTGAATAGGAAGATGGATTTCCGCCCGATGGATTAATTGATTTTTGGTGAATTTTTCTAAGCCAGGAATCACAATCTTCGAACGAACACCAAAAGCCTGAGCATAAAACTCTTTCATTCCCACGGAAGGGTTGTTGTTCACCGTTTCAACGGGAGTATTGTTGCGGTTGATGTCAACATGGGAGAAATCTGCACATATGGAATTCATTAGAAAATCATAGGTTTTTGACGTTCCTGCTTGACGGTAATAAATGGTAAGTTTTGTGCCGGGGTCGTTGAGGTTGAAGTAAAACACCCCCCCCTGACCATTGGACACCGAAGGATTGTTGACTCGGACATAAAGTCCTTTGAAATAATTTTGAAACGCGTCATTGGAGGCAAAAGCCCCGCTTCCATTGCTGGCTGCCGCAATGAATTGTTTGGCGAGCAGGGTGTCTAAATAAATCCTGAGCTGTGCCTGAACGCTGTCTTGTCCAATGAGGTTATAATTCAACGGGTCTGGTGTAATAAGGCTTCGATTGGGGTCGACCAAGGATGTTGAGGAGTGGGCAATATGGCTGAATGAATAGTAAGTTGAGTCATTGTACATGGGGGCGCTCACTTCGAACACTTCAAAAGTTTGAGCCGATAAATCACCGTAATATCCTGCGTATTCCAAACCTAAGACCATCGAATCCACCACAATTTCATTGATGTTGCCAAAATCGGGGTTAGTTCCTGTAATCCGAAGCTGAGTGTAAAATGATGCATTAAAATCTCCGAACACCGGGTCTTTGTATTGGCCCAGAACAACGTTGGAAACGTTGTCGGTTATCACGGAGTCTTCAATAAGGACCGATGAAGCAAGGTAAAAGGTATCGGTGGTAATTCCGTTTAAATATTGGTTGGAATTCAATAAGTCTTTACCCAGGGTGTTTTCCTTTTTGCGGCAAGCAACCACAGCAATAAGAATGGAAAGAAAAACCAACCAACGCATATTAACGCTTTATTTTACTGCGACCTTAGCATCGATGATACCATCAAAAAAAGAGGAGAAAGCCTTCGCTTGATGTTCTTCCTCTACATACTCCAGTTTGGGTAGATTCAAATCATCGTAAATGGTTTTGAGGGACTGATTAACCAAAGGCTCAGCCAAAGTCAATCCGTCACAATGCGACAAAACCACACGGGTAAAAGCCTCAAAAGTGGGGGTTTTCAGGGAGTCAAGAACCGATTTTGGAAAACCGTCAAATGCTAATTTTTGCGCCAATCGAACGTCCAATGTTTCTGAGAATGAGTCGTTGTATAAGTGGTATACGACTTTGGTTTCTTTGAAATGCGGGTCTTTCTTGTAATAGTGTTTGATGTAAAGAGCCATCATGCCGGTGAACCATCCATGGCAATGAATAATATCCGGTTGCCACCCCAGTTTTTTGAGCGTCTCAAGCACACCTCTAACAAAAAACATGGAACGCTCGTCGTTGTCGGCACAAAGGCCTCCATCTTCATTTACCAAGCCTTCTTTCCTTCGAAAGAAGTCGTCGTTGTCAATGAAATACACCTGCATTTTTGCGGCGGCTACAGAAGCCACTTTAATGATCAATGGGTGGTCTTGGTCGTCGATTGAAATGTTGAGGCCTGACAAGCGAATTACTTCGTGCAATTGATGCCTGCGTTCGTTGATTAGTCCGTATCTAGGCGTGAAAACGCGAATTTCTTTTCCTTCCTCTTGCGTTGATTGAGCGATTCGAAGGCTGTGGTTCGCAATATTGGATTTGGTTAGAAAAGGAGAAATCTCTTGAGAAACAAATAATACACGTTTTTTTTCCATAGATTTCAATTTCAAATAAATAGGGGTGCAAAGGTAGGGAAAACCTATGAAAGTTCCTAAAAACACATAGCTTTGCCAGGACAAGCCATAGAATGACTCAACAAATAACAGCGGTTTCTGCCTTAGCATCCTTCCTTCATAAAGCAAAGTCCCGGGGTCAAACGGTTGGTTTCGTGCCCACCATGGGGGCCTTGCATGAAGGACACCTTGCAATTGTCCGAAAGGCGCGTCAAGAAAACAACCTCACGGTTGTGAGCATTTATGTGAACGAGCGCCAGTTCAATAATTCCGAAGATTTTTTAAAATACCCCCGTCATGAAGAAAGCGACCTTTCTCTCTTGCAGGGGGAGGGGGTAGATATCGTTTATTTTCCTCAAACAGCGGAACTTTTCACGCAGGAGAATTTACCGATTAATTTTTCTTTGAACGGATTGGATGTGCTTCTTGAAGGGGCCTCGCGGCCAGGCCACTTTAAGGGGGTGGTTGAGGTGGTACACGCGCTCTTTATGCATGTACAGCCCACGAAAGCCTACTTTGGATTGAAGGATTTTCAGCAGGTGGCCGTCCTTCGCAAAATGGTCAAGGAGCTGCAATTACCGGTGGAATTAGTGGCGGTTCCTACGGTAAGGGCAGAAAACGGCTTGGCCTTAAGCAGCCGTAACCAAAGGCTCAGCGAAGAGCAACGGCAGGAGGCACTTATCCTGTTTAAGACCTTATGCTTTTTGAAAGAACACTATCAGAAAACACCCCACAATGAGTTGCTAGCTCAAGCCAAAGCGAATATCCACTCAAGCTCTTTAAAACTGGATTATCTGGAAATCGTAGACCCCGAAACCTTAATTTCATTGAACGAGCATCATCCTCAGGCTTTAGCTTGTGTTGCTGCCTTTTGCGGGGAGGTGCGTTTAATTGACAATATGCTTTTGATTGCCCAGTGAATTAAATTACTTTTGCCCTCTATAAACGCAAGGGGAAATGCAAATCCAAGTATTAAAATCTAAAATTCACCGTGTTACGGTGACCCAAGCCGACTTAAACTACATAGGAAGCATCACTATCGATGAACGACTGATGAACGCAGCAAATATTTTGGAAGGAGAAAAGGTGCAAGTGGTGAATGTGAACAACGGCGAACGTTTGGAAACGTATGTAATTAAGGGAGAAAAAGACTCCGGAACGATATGTTTGAACGGTCCTGCTGCTCGCAAAGCGGCCGTAGGCGATATTGTTATTATCATCAGTTACGCCACCATGGATTTTGAAGCGGCGAAAACCTTCAAGCCTTTGTTAGTTTTCCCCAAAGAGTCCACCAACTTATTGATGCCGTGAAACGTTTAGAATACGTACAGTCTAAAATTATTTCCATTGCTCAGGCCGCTCAAATGGCAGAAATCTACCGTTTAAGCCAACAAAAAGTGGTGTTTACCAACGGGTGTTTTGATTTGTTGCATTTAGGCCATATAACCTATTTAGCTCAAGCAGCAGGTTTGGGAAATAAATTGTTCGTAGCGGTCAACGACGATTCGTCTGTTCGTAGCCTCGCTAAAGGGGCAAATCGACCGATTAACCCTGAATTCGCTCGGGCAATGGTGTTGGCTTCTTTAGGATTTGTGAATCACGTGCTGGTGTTTTCGGAGCCCACCCCTCTCAAGGCGATTGAGGCGATTAAACCAGATTTCATCGTTAAAGGCGCAGATTACGACGCTTCTGTGAATGATGAGTCCGACAAACGGTATATTGTTGGTAAAAACGAGGCGGTGGCTTGGGGGGGAATTACGCAAACCATTGCAATGGTGGAAGGATATTCAACGACTCTATTGCTTTCGAAGGGCTAGACGTTCACGTTGAAATTCGAAAAGCAGAACAAAGCCAAGTAGTAAATCAAAATTGTAAAACAGGTCTTCTACCGGTATCGTGATCATACGCCAGCCTGAGAATTCTTGTTCGTTGTACCATACCACGGGATTTTCCGTAGCTGCTCCTGTGAGCAGGCCATTCACCACCAAAAATGGAATCAAACAGATGAGGTAGGTCACCACAAATTGACTTAACCAGTTGGGGGAAAGAAGCACCAAGGCGAATGTAAACAACAAGGAAGAGGTTACGGCGGTGTAGGGATACAATCCCATGGGGGTTTTAATCAATAAGATTAGTCCCAATAGACCGAAAAGCAAGAAAAATATCCGATTGAAGAGGGGGTTATTTGTTGGGCTAAAATAAGCACCAACGACCTCGTAAATAAAAATGCAATTGTAGGGAACAACAACGAAGAATAACACTTCTTCCAGGGGCAGCTTACCAAGATAACTTCCAGAAACATACTCTGGATTAAACCCCCAAACCCCTTTGATGGTAAACCATTGGTCCCACACTAAAAACAATCCAGAAACGAGGATAAAGGGGATAATTAATCGGGGAATGTTCTTATAGTAGGCTACCTTTTTATCAAAGCTGAGGCATAGGGGACCCAAAAAAGAAAAAAGGAGGATGTACCCGTAATAACTCATGCTTTGGTTTTTTGCGCTAACCAAGCCCTTTTCGCTTCGCGGTAAAAACGCGGCGGAACGAGCAGCATGCCAAAACAAGCCCCCTCTTCTTTATCCTGGTTTTTATGATGCACCTTGTGCGCTTTGGGAATGGCATAGAAATAGGGGTGGTCTACATCGCGTAAAAATTTATACCGGCGATGAATGTAAACGTCGTGGATCAGGAAATAGGCAATACCGTACAAGGCAATACCGAATCCCATCCATACGGTAGGGTAAAAATCATACATCATTCCCAGCATGATTCCTAACCAAGAAGGGACGGCATAAATCAGAAAAAAAATGTCGTTTTTTTCAAAAAAACCAGCCTCCACTTGATGGTGGTCACGGTGGAAATACCACATAAAACCGTGCATAACAAATTTATGGGTAAACCATGCCATGAATTCCATCCCGAAGAATGTTGCAATTAAAAGTAAAGGACCCCACCAAGCCATATTAGAAAAAGAATTGAATTACAAAAAACAAAACAAGTAAAAGTAACAAAGTCCACGAAGTATTGTTTGGTTTAGCTTTGGAAATTCCAACGTTGATTCCCTGTGCCAATAATGCTACAAGAAACCAACAAACATAATTGTAAAGAGGTATTTTTCCGTCCTTCCAGTACCAATAACCGTTTTCCACAGCAACGGGCTCCATAACATAGTCGAGGCCGGTCATTAGTAAGGACGCAACCACGACGATCGCCCAACGGTTCTTGAGCATTGATGCCGCTGCTGCTCCAGTTGCCAAGGTTAGCATGGCCCAGTTTATACCGATGATCAAGGGTACCCCAGCAAGTTTTGGCCCTAAATTCGAACCGTAATGGTAGACCCCAAACAACCACCCTTTTTGAACACCAACCCATTCTGCGGTAAACCCGAGGAGAAAGACCAAAATGGCAACCCATACCACAGGGCTTTTCCATCGGTAGGAGTTCATTAAAATTAAAAACGACAACAATAAGGTATAGGGGCTCAATGGAAGCACCACATTCCGCAAGTCGTTGACCATCAGCGAGACGATTCCTACCCCATAGAGGATCAGCAATAGAAAAATGCCCGTTCGTTCCCTCATGTTATTATTCTGCCTTTAATCGCGTTATCAATGCTCTGTTCCAGGGTATAAAAGGAATTGGGAAGTAAGCTTTTTAATTTCATTGGGTTATAAACCCTTGTGGAATAAGCCGCACGCGTCGATTCAATGGTCATGCCTTTTCGTTTACCGCGTAGCAATGACCAAGTTTCCAAGGCGTAGGAAAGCGGCAGGGCGATCCAGTAAGGAGCATATATTTTTGGGTCTCGTTTGCCCATTTTTTGACAGATTAAAGTAAACAACGTTTTGAAATCCTGATTGCTTCCGGTACAAAGGAACTTTTCAGCACAGTATGGGTTTTGCATTAAAAACACCATGGAAGCAGCAACATCCCGCGCATCTACGATAGCGTTAGCACCGCTGGAATAAAATGGCATACCTTTTTGAGCAACTCTGAACAGCTCCATGGAGCCTTCCTCCCATTTTCCAGCACCGATCACGGTACAAGGATTGATTATTACGGCATTCAAACCTTCCTCAATGCCTCTCCAAACCTCTTTTTCTGCCCCAAATTTAGAGACCGAATAACCGCTATTTTTATCGGTGGCTTTCCACGAACAGTTTTCATCGATCATTCCTCCAGGATTCTTTCCCAAGGCTGCGGTAGAACTCACATAACACAATTTAAGCCCGGGCACCTGAAGACAGGCATTCACCACATTGGCCGTTCCTTGCCGGTTAAATTCAATGCAGCGATAAAAATCGATGCGGTGGAAGGAAACTAGTGCAGCACAATGATATACCTCTTTGGCTTTAGATACTACTTCTTGGATTCCGTCAATGTCAAGAATGTCCAAATCCACCCATTCAATGTTTCGGTACCATAGAGCACCGCACTCAGCATGGTAATAGGTAAAAAGTTTTTCAACCGTGGCGTGGTTTTTTGAATTCCTTGCGGTCGCAGTTACGGGACCTTTTTGGGCGAGCAGATACAGTAAATGACTTCCCACAAGTCCAGTTCCTCCAAGTACGACGGGCTTATTGCTGTGCTCCTGCATAAACGTGGTCTAGTCCATGGCAAAACACCTGTGCCGCATGGGTCAGTTCCTCAACGGTATGCGCAGAAGAGACGAATCCCACCTCGTATCCACTCGGCCCCAAATAAACACCACGGTGAAGCAGGTAATCGTGTAAACGGTTAAAAGCGCTCATGTCGGGGTCTATTTCATCGGCGCGATGGATGGATTTTTTTCCGTTAAACGACAACCAAAAGATGGAGGCTAATGAAACGAGTTCAAAAGGATACCCTTTCACCTTGGCATAGGAATTAATTCGTTCAACAAAACCTCGAGTTTTTGCCTCCATTTCCCGATAAAAATCAGGGGCCATGCACAATTCTAACTGGGCAATTCCTGCCGCCATAGCTACAGGGTTGCCCGAAAGTGTACCTGCTTGGTATACAGGCCCGTCGGGGGAAACGCAGGCCATTATTTCGCTCGAGGCACCGTAGGCGCCTACCGGCAGGCCTCCGCCAATGATTTTTCCGTACGTTACGATATCGGGCTGAATGCCATACAGCTCTACTGCGCCGCCAAAAGCCACTCGAAACCCGGATATTACTTCGTCGAAGATTAATAAGACCTTATGTTTCCAACATAGTGAACGCAAGCATTGCAGGAAAGAAAGGTCTTGCAGCAATAAACCGTTGTTTGCCGGAACCGGCTCTATGATTACGGCCGCCAATTCATTGCTATAGGTGTTGAAAGTTTGTTCGAGGAGTGCTATATCGTTGAGCGGCACAACAAGGGTTTCTTGGGCTATTGTATCTGGGACTCCCGCACTGGATGAGGTTCCCAAGGTTACCAAACCGCTTCCCGCTTTTACCAAAAGGGAATCCACGTGACCGTGGTAACACCCTTCGAATTTTAGGATCTTTGCTTTTTGGGTATAGCCCCTGGCCAACCGTAAGGCCGACATTACTGCCTCTGTACCCGAGCTCACAAAACGCATCTTCTCCAGGTGGGGTAAGCGCGACTTGAGCAACAGAGCGAGTTCATTTTCGAGGCGGGTAGGCGCACCGAAACTTGATCCGTTTTTTAAGGAGTTAATAATTTTTTCTTCAACGTAAGGATGGGCATGACCGTGAATTAGCGGCCCCCAAGAATTGCAAAAATCCAGGAATTCGTTCCCGTCCTCGTCCCACACACGGGAACCCTTTCCTCGAGCAAAAAATAAAGGCGTTCCCCCCACCCCTTTGAACGCTCTTACGGGAGAATTCACCCCGCCAGGAAACAGTCTTAAGGCCTCTTGGTAATGACGTGCAGACTGCGATCGGTTAAGTTGGCCCATTGTTCCTTATCTTTGGGGCAAAAATACGAAACAGAAGCGGATGAACTTTGAAAACTCCTTAGAATTTGCAAAAGCATTGGACCACCAAGACCCCTTAAAGGCTTACCGAGAATCCTTTTTAATTCCAACGTTCGGTAAGGAAAACGCGGTTTATTTCACCGGCAATTCCCTCGGCCTTCAACCAAAGAACACGCAAAAATACCTGTTAGAAGAGCTAGATGACTGGGCAAATTTGGGGGTAGAAGGACATTTTGTGGCCCGTCGACCTTGGTTTTCTTACCACGAACTTTTAACGGAAAAAACGGCTCGTGTTGTTGGTGCTCTTCCGATAGAGGTTTGCACAACCCACAGCCTAACCACTAACCTGCATTTATTGATGAGTTCCTTTTACCGCCCACAAGGAAAACGAACCAAAATTTTGTGCGAGGCTAAAGCATTTCCCAGCGATCAATACGCCTTAGAAAGCCAAATAGCCTTACATGGCTTGCCCGCTTCGGATTTAGTCATGGTAGGCCCTCGCGAGGGGGAGCACCTGATTCGAGAGGAAGACATTTACGCTACAATCGACGCATTAGGAGATGAATTAGCCATGGTGCTTTGGGGAGGAGTTAATTATTACACGGGCCAATATTTTGATCTTCAGCAAATCACCATGAAAGGACATCAAGTGGGCGCCATTGTTGGTTTTGATTTAGCGCATGCAGCCGGGAATGTCAATTTACACCTGCACGACTGGGGTCCCGACTTCGCGGCATGGTGTGGTTATAAGTATTTAAATTCTTCCCCCGGAGGAGTTTCGGGTTTCTTTGTGCATGAGCGGCATGCTTACCGCAAAGACCTTATACGGAATGCGGGATGGTGGGGACATAACAAGGAAAGCCGGTTCAAAATGGAACCGGGTTTTGATCCTTTACCTGGTGCTGAAGGATGGCAGTTGAGCAATGCCCCCGTTCTTGGAATGGCGGCTCATTTGGCATCGCTGGAAATCTTTGATGCTGCCGGAATGGAGGCGATAGGAAAGAAAAGAGACCTGTTAACCGCGTATTTATGGTTTGTGACGGAGGAGGTTTCCAAAAGAAAATCACCCAACGGAGTTCTTGAAATCATAACGCCCAATGTCCCTAAGCAAAGAGGCGCTCAACTTTCCATATTGCTTTCAACCCAAGGAAAGGAATGTTTTAACCGCCTAACAGACCTTGGCGTTATCGCTGATTGGAGGGAGCCCAATGTAATCCGCGTAGCTCCTGCTCCACTTTACAATCGTTTTGAAGACGTGTATTGGTTCGGTCAACACCTTTTCAAGGCCCTGCAATAGGCGAAAACAACTTCTGGAAAATGTTGCATTTCTAAGCTTCGGATTTTTTGTTCTAACGATTCTGGCGTGTCCTTGGGAAGAACAGAACAGGAAAATTGCGCTAAAATTTTTCCTTCATCGTAGGCTTCATTTACCACATGAACGGTAATACCACTTTCAGTTTCTTGGTTTTCGATCACCTTCCGGTGCACATGCTTTCCGTACATGCCTTTTCCCCCATATTTTGGCAACAAGGAGGGGTGAAGGTTAAGGATGCGATCGGGGAAAACAGCAATAACATCGGGAGTGATTTTTCTTAAAAAACCGGCAAGCACAACCAATGCAGCGTTATAACCCGTTATTATTTGCATCGCTTTGGCGCTGTCCCAAGGGTCAAGGCATTCAAAAGCAACCTCAGCATTAGAACAGTACACGTTTAAATCAGCATTTAATTGGCTTGACAAAACCAATGCTACCTGCACATCCTTCTCCTTCAACGATTGTTGAATTAAATTTATGGCATTGCTGCCTTTACCGGAAACGAGAATAGCTATGCGCGTTGGGCCTTCCACACTTCAAAATTAGGAAATACTGACCGTTTAGCAGGAAATTAGTTTTCAAGACACAATAAAAAAGAGCGAATAATTTTGATTTTATCGAGTTTGTTTTTTTCTTTGCAGGCTTAAACCTTTAAATAAAAGTAAGATGTCTGAAATTAAAAGTAAAGTAATCGCAATCATTGTGGATAAATTGAATGTTGAAGAGGCAGAAGTAACTGATACAGCAAGCTTCACCAATGATTTAGGCGCGGACTCTTTAGATACCGTAGAATTAATCATGGAATTTGAAAAACAATTTGGTATTTCTATTCCAGATGATAAGGCTGAAACCATTCAAACCGTTGGTGATGCCGTTGCTTACATCGAAGAAAACGCGAAATAGTAATTTTTTTATTAGCTACCAATGCAGTTAAAACGGGTCGTTGTAACTGGGCTTGGCGCACTCACGCCCATCGGTAATTCTGTACAAGAATACTGGGCCAATCTCGTCAAAGGGACGAGCGGTGCTGCGCTTATTCGGCAATTTGATGCTTCTTTGTTTAAAACACAATTCGCGTGTGAAGTAAAAAACTTCGACGTTGAGCAATTTTTAGACCGAAAAGAAGCCCGTAAGATTGATCAATTTACCCAATACGCTCTTGTTGCTGTGATGGAAGCGGTAGAAAATTCTCAACTTTTGGAGGCCTCTCCAAACTTAGATAGAATTGGTGTGGTTTGGGGTTCGGGTATAGGAGGATTAAAAACCTTCCAAGATGAAGCCCAAGGTTTTTTTGCGGGTGATGGAACCCCTCGATTTAATCCGTTTTTCATCCCCAAAATGATTGCGGATATTGCGGCAGGCCACATTTCAATAAAATATGGTTTTCGTGGCCCCAATTACGTTACCGTTTCCGCTTGTGCCTCCTCGAACAATGCCCTCATCGATGCATTCAATTTAATTCGACTCGGAAAAGCAGACGCCATCGTGAGTGGAGGGTCTGAGGCAGCGGTGAATGAAATGGGAATGGGTGGTTTTAACGCTTTGAAGGCCTTATCAACGCGCAACGAGTCACCAGAGACCGCATCTCGACCTTTCGATCTAGACCGTGACGGTTTTGTATTAGGGGAAGGAGCCGGAGCTTTGATTCTTGAAGAATACGAGCACGCCAAGCGACGAGGTGCAACGATTTACGCAGAAATTGTCGGAGGAGGAATGTCAGGAGACGCATACCATATTACCGCGCCGCACCCCGAAGGAATTGGTGCCAGAAACACCATGATTGCGGCATTGGAAGACGCGGAAATAACGGCCGATAGAATCGATTATATCAATGTTCATGGAACTTCCACCCCGCTAGGAGATGTTGCTGAAATTAAGGCGATTCAAGCGGTTTTTGGGGACCACGCCTATCAACTAAATATTAGTTCAACGAAGTCTATGACCGGACATTTGTTAGGTGCTGCAGGAGCCATTGAGGCTATAGCCTGCATTATGGCCGTTCGCAACGATACGGTGCCACCTACGATTAACCACGTAACTCCCGACCCGGAAATTGACCCCAAAATCAACCTTACCCTCAACAAGGCGCAAACAAGAACGGTACGTTTCGCCATGTCCAATACCTTTGGATTTGGAGGGCACAACACCAGTGTGATTTTCAAAAAATACGAGCAATAATTGGCCATAAAGCTGCGAATTTTACCTCGAAAACGAAACGAAGACGACGTAAAGCTCATTCGTTATATCATTGATTATTTCGGTTATCGGCCCAAGAAAATGGAGTTTTTTTATACGGCACTGACCCATCGATCCATAGAACTTAATTCGGAAACAGAAAGCAATGAGCGCTTAGAGTTTTTGGGAGATGCGGTATTAGACGCAGTAGTTGCAGAATTGCTTTTTAAAAAATTTCCAGGTAACGATGAAGGGTATTTAACAAAGTTAAAATCCAAGGTAGTTAATCGTAAAACGTTATCGGATATTGGCGAACGCATGAACATCCGGTCTCAATTGAATTATAGTGCCACACGTCAAGTCAATGTTGCTTCCCTGGAGGGTAATGCCTTTGAGGCGATAATTGGCGCTATTTATTTAGACGGAGGTTTCGATACAGCGCGCAAATGCATTCAAAACCATGTGCTCAGGAAATTTGTTGATTTGAATAAACTATTAGAAGAGGAAATAGACTTCAAGTCACGCTTGATTATTTGGTGTCAAAAGAAACGGCTCAAATTCAGTTTCGATATTGAAAACGAACAGCACATTCATGGATCATGGGAATATGTGGTTCAAATAAAAATAAATGGACGCGAATTCGGTAAAGCAAAAGGGCAATCCAAAAAGCAAGCAGAACAATTAGCCGCGCAAGAAACCCTAAAATTGTTGGGTGAAATTTAATGGACTGGCATTTTTTTCGTTACTTTGTGAAAAAATTTAGCATATGTGGACAGATTTTGTTTATTCCGTAGGTGATGCTTTTACTTGGTCTTTTGGTTTTTATGAATTCGTTCAAAACCATTTTAACAACTTTTTATTGATGTTAGGATTTGTAGGATTTGCCTATTGGATGAATATTCAGCGAAAATTAAGTAAAAAGGCGAATGTTCCGTCCGAAGTTAAAGATTCTGGTTTCGAGGGGTGGTATAAAGAAGAGAATAAACAGATTAAATAAAACAGGTATTATAACATGAAAAAGGGGAAGCATTCGCTTCCCCTTTTTCGTATCTTAAACGTTCTTATTTTGTCGATTTTACCGCTGAAATAAGGAATTCTCGGTTCATTCTTGCAATGTTTTCAATAGAAATTCCTTTAGGGCATTCCACTTCACAGGCGCCGGTATTGGTGCAGTTTCCAAACCCTTCCTCATCCATTTGACGCACCATGTTTAAAACGCGTTCCTTCGCTTCTACTTTTCCTTGGGGCAATAATGCGTATTGAGAAACTTTAGCTCCCACAAAAAGCATGGCGGAACTGTTTTTACAAGCCGCGACACAGGCACCACAGCCGATGCACGCTGCCGCCTCAAAGGCTTTGTCTGCATCGTCTTTTGGAACAGGAATAGCATTGGCATCCATCGTTCTACCAGAGGTGTTAACGGATACAAAACCCCCAGCCTGTTGAATTCGATCAAATGCCGAGCGGTCTACTACAAGGTCTTTTACAATAGGGAATGCTCGAGATCTCCACGGTTCAACATAAATCGTTTCTCCATCCTTGAATTTACGCATGTGAAGCTGACACGTGGTGGTTCCTGTATCCGGGCCATGCGCCCGCCCGTTGATGTACAAGGAGCACATTCCGCAAATACCCTCACGGCAATCGTGATCGAACGCGACCGGTGATTTTTGTTCGTTGATGAGTTGTTCGTTTAATTGGTCCAACATCTCAAGAAAGGAGCTGTCGGTTGAAACGTTGTTCAAGGCATAAGTTTCCAAAGAACCTTTGGCTTGGCTGTTTTTTTGCCGCCAAATTTTTAGCGTAATATTGATGAATTTCGTTGCCATAATTTTCGTTATTTATAGTTTCGTGCTGCGATTTTAATGAATTCATAGTCCAGCTTTTCTTCGTGTAAAGCAGCTTTACTGGCATCTGGTCCCGTATATTCCCAAGCCGCTACCATTTTGTAGCGCTCGTCGTTTCGCAGGGTTTCTCCTTCGTTGTCTTGATATTCCTCTCTAAAATGACCTCCACACGATTCGTTTCGGTTCAATGCATCCACCGCCATCAATTGGCCTAACTCTAAGAAATCAGCCACACGAAGCGCTTTTTCTAGTTCAGGGTTCAATTCGTTGGCATCGCCTGGAACTTGTACGTTTCGGTAAAATTCTTCGCGCAACGCAGCAATTTCCTCTATCGCTTGTTTAAGTCCCTCCTCATTTCGCCCCATCCCTACTTTGTTCCACATGATTAAACCGAGTTTTTTGTGGAAATAGTCCACGGAACGGGAACCTTCTTTATTTAGGAACATCTGAATGCGTTCGTTGACTTCTTTTTCTGCAGCCTCGAATTCGGGCGCATCCGTAGAAATTTTCCCGGTACGAATATCATCGGCCAAGTAATTTGAGATGGTGTAAGGCAACACGAAATATCCATCAGCTAAGCCCTGCATCAACGCCGAGGCGCCAAGTCGGTTTGCTCCGTGGTCGGAGAAATTAGCTTCCCCGGTTACAAAACATCCGGGAATGGTACTTTGCAAGTTGTAATCCACCCACACGCCGCCCATGGTGTAATGCACGGCAGGATAAATCTTCATTGGGGTTTCGTACGGATTTTCGTCAGTGATTTTCTCGTACATCGCGAAAAGGTTTCCGTACTTTTCTTCAATCCACTTTTTTCCTAGCGCTAGGATGGTTTCTTTCGAAGGATTATGGTCTCCTTTAGCATAGGCAGCTTGTTTCCCTTTGCTTTGAATTTCCGAAGAAAAATCCAAGTAGACTCCTTCATTGGTGTCGTTAGCTTCAATGCCATATCCGGCGTCGCAACGCTCTTTAGCGGCCCGAGAAGCAACATCTCGAGGAACTAAGTTACCAAAAGCAGGATAGCGGCGCTCTAAGAAATAGTCACGGTCGTCTTCGGCAATTTGAGTAGGTTTTAAACGGCCTTCACGTATGGCCTCTGCATCTTCCTTTTTCTTCGGCACCCAAATACGTCCTGAATTACGTAGGGACTCCGACATCAAGGTTAATTTCGATTGATTGGTCCCGTGCACCGGGATGCATGTAGGGTGAATTTGCACAAAACACGGATTGGCAAAATAGGCGCCTCTTTTGTGCACCTTCCATCCCGCCGAAACATTACTTCCCATTGCATTCGTGGAAAGGAAGTACACATTTCCGTAACCTCCCGAAGCAATGACCACAGCGTGGGCGCTGTGCCGTTCAATTTCTCCAGTGATAAGATTCCGGGCAATAATCCCTCGGGCCTTTCCATCGATGACCACCAAGTCCATCATTTCATGACGGTTGTACATCGTTACCCTTCCTTGTCCAATTTGACGTGAAAGTGCGGAATACGCTCCCAACAACAATTGCTGTCCTGTTTGACCCGCAGCATAAAATGTTCGTTGAACTTGGGTTCCTCCGAAAGAACGGTTGTCCAGTAAACCTCCGTATTCCCTTGCGAAGGGAACCCCCTGAGCAACGCATTGATCGATAATGTTGCCCGAAACTTCCGCCAAACGATAAACGTTTGCTTCTCGAGCTCGGTAGTCTCCTCCTTTAATGGTATCATAAAATAAGCGATAAACAGAATCGCCGTCGTTTTGGTAATTTTTCGCAGCGTTGATTCCTCCTTGCGCCGCAATGGAGTGTGCTCTGCGCGGCGAATCTTGGAAACAAAAAGCTTTTACGTTGTACCCCATTTCCCCAAGGGAAGCGGCGGCAGAAGCCCCGGCCAATCCTGTTCCAACAACGATTACATCGATTTTTGGACGGTTATTGGGCGCCACCAATTTCATGTGGTTTTTGTGGTTGGTCCACTTTTCAGCTAAGGGGCCTTCCGGTATTTTAGCGTCTAATTTTGACATCGTGATGAGATTAAATCGTTATTTCAAATAAATTAAAACGGTGATAAGGGCAAACAATCCGGGTACAAGTACAGCGAACAGTTTTCCTGCATTGTGGATTAGTGGGGTGTAACGCTTGTGGTTCAGACCGAGGGACTGAAATCCCGAGGCGAAACCGTGCCACAAGTGAAATGCTAAAGCGCCCATAGAAAAGACATACAAAAGCATATACATCATGGCTAATTCGTTTTTCTTAGGGTTAAAGAAGTCCATAACCACGGTGTGCAAGTCTTTATATCCTTCGTCTATAAATTCGTTGTTTTTTATGCGATTTTGTTTTTTAATATCTTCGATTTGTTGCGGCGTTATTGCTTGCCCAGCTTGTTCAGCTTGAGCAATCGATTGATTCAGACGTTGTTCAAGCTGAAGGTTTATTTTTTTTGCACTGTAAACAAGTTTATTTCCTTCAATTTCGCCCATTTCCCGTATTACTTTTACGGAAGGTTCTTTTCTGTGTACGGTGTAAAACAACGTATCTTTCGCGGTTTCTGAATAGTATGTATGAAGGGGAATTTCTTCTGTAATCTTGGCTTTCCACCAAAAATTAGCCATGTGCGTGACAATGAAAACAAGTATCAAAGTTCCCAAAACTGCCATGTAGCGCGAGGGCAGTGCGCTGTTGGCTCCCGGCTTACTGTAGGCATAGCCCTGAGGACGAGCTTTTTTGTTTTGATAGGTAAGGTAAAACCCCTGGAACGCGTGGAAAATGATCGAAAAATACGTCACGTACGAAAGCACTTTGATAAAAGGATTGTGTGCCATGAAATAGGCGTATTCATTGAAGGCTCTTCGTCCTTCTTCACCGGTTTTTAGGATTAATTGCATGTTTCCGGCGAGGTGACCAATTAAAAAAGTGCAAAGGAATAATCCGGTTAAAGCCATCCATACTTTTTTGACAATGGATGAGGTGAGAATGGTTTTTATCGACATGGGTTAAATTTTAACAATGCAAAGGTAAGGCTATCAACAAATAAAACCGCGGACGGTTTTTATTTAGAATGATTTTAGATAAACAACGAAGACCCTTGTTCAGTAACGGTTAATCGGACTGATTTCCCCAAGATAAGTGCCTGATTATCATCGATGTGACCTGCAGGAAACCCGAAAGCTACAGGGATGTTTAAGTTACCGACTTGCTCCACGACCAATTCCTCTAGGGTTTTACCGAACGGCACGTCCGTGTCTTCCATGTCCGTAAAGCCTCCAAGAATCAGCCCTTTAATTTTACTAAAGGCTCCCGCCATCCGCAAGGCGTATAACATGCGGTCTATTTTATATAGGTGTTCTCCCACGTCTTCTAAAAACAAAATTTTGTCGTGAAAATCGTAACACAGTGGCGTTCCTAATTGGCTGTAGACCAAGGTCATGTTGCCACCGATTAGCGCTCCCGAACATTCCCCCAGTTGGTTATGGGGGTGTTTTGGTCCATTTACAGCAAAGGGCTTCCCAAACAAAGCGTTTTTCAAGCTGGACAGCGCACTTTCGCTGCCTGTGGTAAATCCCAAGGGCATGATTCCATGAATGCTCTGAAACCCTTCTTGTTGAATTTTTTGATGGAACAGGGTGACATCACTGAAGCCAATAACCCACTTAGGACGTTGTCGAAAACGATCCCATGAAAGGTGCTCAATAAGACGAACGCAGCCATAACCTCCTCGGGCACACAAAATGGCGGCAAACTCCGGAGCATCGAGTCCTTTTTGAAAGTCAGCGAGCCGTTCTTGGTCCGTCCCTGAAAAATAATGATAACGGCCTAGGCAATGGTCGGCGATTTCAACAGCTAATCCCCAACTTTCGATCATTTCTTTAGCCGCATAAACGGTGGACTCTTCAATGGCTTTTGCCGGTGCGGTAAGGTAAATGGCTTCTCCAGCGGTTAAAAAAGGAGGGGCAATCATGGTTGAGCGATAATGAGGTGTTGAGCAAGTATTAAATCCAAGGGAGTCGTGATTTTGATGTTTTCATCGTTGCCAGGAATCAGCCCAACCTTTTTGCCGATCCGTTCCACAAGGCTTGCATCGTCGGTAAGGTTCGGGTCAAATTCAAGTCGATAGGCTGCGTGTAAAATCTCTGTTGGAAAACATTGAGGGGTTTGTACGCTCAGGTATTCACTCCGTGGAACCGCCTCGCTGCCGTTTAGCGTTGTTTTTCGAAGGGAATCCCTCAAAGGAACGACAGGAACAACGCCGTCGTTCGATGCGATAGCCGCTTGGATTCTTTCCACGGTTTCTCGCGAAACGAAAGGCCGAACGGCATCGTGAACCCCGGTCCAAGGCGTATCCACTAAGGCAAGCGCGTTTTTAACGGAGTCGTAGCGCTCTTGGCCCCCATCCACCAGCACGCAGCGCTTTTCCAACGAAAACCCTCGAAGGTGCGCGTGCATATAGTCCCTCCACGAAGGATCCATGGGAATGATGAATTTAGGTTCTTCAAAATATCGATCTAAGGCAAGTAAGGTGTGCAACAGGATCGGTTTTTCTTGAATTTCCAAGTATTGTTTGGGGCGGTCTGCCCCCATGCGCGAACCAACGCCTCCAGAAGGAACAATAAGCGTCCAAGGATTCATGCTCAAAAATAAGCATATTCTTTCATCAATTCTCTGCGGACCTTAAGCAGGAATATCCTTCCTTTTCCTACCTTTGCTTTATTAATTAAAGCATGACTCCCAATAAAACTTTGCACTTATATAACAGCCTAAGCGGGAAAAAAGAACCGTTTGTTCCTCTGCACGAAGGTCGCGTGGGAATGTACGTTTGCGGCCCCACCTTGTACAGCGAGCCGCACATGGGCAACATGCGCACCTTTATCAATTTTGACTTCATTTACCGTTGCCTTTTGCATTTTGGCTATCAGGTGAAATATGTTCGAAACATTACCGATGCAGGACATATCACCAACAGCGCAGGTCAAGAAGTGGATAGCATCGGAAGCGCCGCCCGATTAGAGCAAGTTCAGTCCCTTGAAATTGTCTACAAATACAATGTTAAATTTCAGGAACTACAACGGCTATACAACTTGCTACCACCCAACATTGAACCCACCGCAACAGCCCATATACAGGAACAAATAGAGGTTATCGAACAAATTTTGGAAAATGGATTTGCTTACGTTGAAAACGGTTCGGTGTACTTCGACGTTAAAGCGTATTTGCAGCATTTTCCATATGGAGAACTTAGCGGCAGAAAAGTGGAAGAACTGGAACATGAAACCCGAGCGCTGAATGCTCAAGAAGAAAAACGTTTTTTCGCCGACTTCGCCCTTTGGAAAAAAGCCCATCCCGACGATATGCAAGTTTGGCGAAGCCCCTGGGGTAATGGCAATCCTGGTTGGCACATTGAATGCACGGCAATGTCGACGAAATACCTGGGAAAACAATTCGACATTCACGGAGGAGGCATGGATTTAAAGTTTCCTCACCACGAAGACGAAATCGCACAGAATTGTGGCTCTTTTGGTTGCAATCCCGCGCGTTATTGGTTGCATGCCAACATGCTGAACGTCAACGGACAGAAAATGAGTAAGTCTTTTGGCAACTATTTCTTACCCAAGGAAATTGTGGAAGGATCCTCTCCCTTGTTCAGCAAGCCTTACGCAGCCTCGGTGGTGCGGTTTTTCATGCTCCAAGCCCATTATCGCAGCACGCTCGACATCACCGAAGAAGCCTTGAACGCCTCTGAAAAAGGATTTGAGCGGCTCATGGAAGGTCTTTCTCTATTGGACAAGATCAGCCCGAGCAACGAATCAAGTTTTTCTGTAGAAGACTGGAAACAAAGCGCAGAAGCGGCCTTATTGGACGATTTTAATGCCCCCATCTTAATTGCAAACCTCTTTGAGGCCGTAAAACAAATTCACGCGCTCAATGAGGGTAAGGCTCAACTCAACGAATCGGACCTGTCTTTGTTTAGGGACACTCTTGCGCAATTAACGTTTGACGTATTAGGTGTTGAGCCAATCGAAAACCAAGGAAACGCTCGATTGGATGGCGTTATGGAGGTTGTAATGGCCTTGCGTCAAAAAGCCCGAGAGCAAAAAGATTGGGCAACTTCTGACATGATTCGTGACGGACTTGCTAAAGCCGGGATTCAAATCAAAGACGGTAAAGAAGGAACTTCATGGGGGTAATATGGCATTAATAAAAGCTTGCAGGGGCCACGAACCCTCTTTTGGAAACAACTGCTATTTAGCAGAAAACGCCACCGTTGTTGGAGATGTTATCATGGGCGACGATTGTTCCGTTTGGTTCAATGCGGTCGTTCGTGGCGATGTGAATTCTATCCGCATCGGCAACCAAGTCAACATACAAGACGGTGCCGTGTTGCATTGCACCTACGAGAAGACGACCTTAACCTTGGGCAATGCCGTATCCGTTGGTCATAATGCCTTGGTGCATGGCTGTACCGTTGAAAACGAAGTGCTGATTGGCATGGGGGCGATCGTAATGGACCATTGTTATATTGAATCCAATTGCATTATTGCAGCGGGCGCAGTGCTTTTAGAAGGAACACGGGTTCAATCCTGGAGTGTTTATGCAGGCGTGCCTGCAAAAAAGGTAAAAACGTTAAGTCCTGAGTTGTTTGCTGGGGAAGTTCAACGAATCAGTAAAAACTACATGCTCTATGCTAGCTGGTTTAAGGACGAAAGCCAATAAGCCAAAAATTTTGTTACTTTGTAGAAATTTAAAGCCCATGCGCAACAGTTTGCTGATCCTTGCCGCCGCTTTTCTCCTGTTCGGTTGTAAAAAGTACCCTAATGGAGGCTTCCGAAAAATGGCGAAAAACAACATTTATGGTACTTGGAAATTGACCGAGTACTATCTGAATGGTTTCGAATATTCCGATACAGTCATCGTAGTGAATTTACGAGAAACCTTCAACGAAGGGGGAACTTTTTCGCGGTCGTACATCGATGCGGCGGGAACCTACCACGCGTGCGACGGCGGTTACGATATTGCTGCGGAGCGTACCATCCTCAAAATTTTCCCAGACAGCACCTATCAGATTACCCCATCGGCAACCGTAATGTCCACCAACTTTTACATCAACCGCCTTACGAAAAAGGACTTGTGGTATTCTTTTCAAACCGGTAAAAGCCTACATCAACTGCGCTTTACCAAAATTAAATAGGTCATGAAGTACCATCTTATTGACCGTGAACTCTTTGTCCTAAATCGCGCGAAGTTCACGGCCTCCATGGAGCAAAAAACGTTGGCGGTATTCAATTCCAACGACATTTATCCCATTAGCGCGGATGGAACCATGCCCTTTCAGCAGCATCGGGATATATTTTACCTGTCCGGCGTAGATCAAGAAGAGTCAATGTTGGTTCTATTTCCTGCGGCGAGTAACCCGGCCCATCGAGAAATGCTATTTCTTCGGGAAACCAATGAAACCATTGCGATTTGGGAAGGTGAGAAACTAACCAAAGCGAAAGCCTTTGAAACTTCGGGAATAAAAACCGTGTATTGGTTGAATCAATTCCCGACCATTTTTAAGCAATTAATGGCCGAAGCGCAAGGGATTTATTTAAACACCAACGAACACCTTCGAGCCAACACGGAAGTTGAAACCCGTGAAGACCGATTTATTAAGCAAGTCAAAACGGATTACCCGGCCCATCAGGTGTATAAATCGGCGCCGATTTTGCATAAAATTCGTTCGATTAAAGAATCGGTGGAATTAGCCTTGATGCAGACGGCGTGCGACATTACAGATAAAGGATTCCGACGGGTATTGGATTTTGTCAAACCAGGCGTTTGGGAATATGAAATAGAAGCCGAGTTCGCCCATGAATTCTTGAGAAACCGTTCCCAAGGCTTTGCCTACACGCCCATCATTGCTTCTGGCAAAAATGCTTGTGTATTGCATTATATTGAAAACAATAAGCAATGCCAGGATAGTGATATAATCCTCTTGGATGTAGGGGCGGAATACGCGAATTATTCCTCGGATTTAACGCGCTGTATTCCTGTGAACGGAAGGTTTACCCCCCGTCAAAAAGCGGTGTACAACGCGGTACTTCACGTGAAAAAAGAAGCCACGAAATTATTAGTGCCAGGCACCATCATGGCGGAATACCACAAGCAGGTTGGGAACTTAATGGAAGAGCAATTGGTGAACTTGGGGTTGATTTCAATGGATGACATCAAAAATCAAGATGCCGCATGGCCGGCGTACAAGAAATATTTCATGCATGGAACATCGCATTTCCTGGGCTTAGACACCCACGATGTGGGCCTCTGGCATGAACCAATTCAAGCAAACATGGTGTTTACCGTGGAGCCCGGGATTTACATTCCCGAAGAAGGGCTGGGCATTCGCCTAGAAGATGACGTGGTGGTTCAGGCCAGCGGGGAGCCACACAATTTGATGCGCAACATTCCCTTAGAAGCGGAGGAAATCGAGGAGTTGATGAACCGTGGCTAAGGGGCTGCATTACGAATTATTCGGCGAAGGACCGCTCACGGTTTTTTTGCATGGGTTTTTAGAGTCTTCCACCATGTGGGAACCTCTGAATTTGGCCGAACTTCCAGGAACCAAGCTACTTATCGACCTTCCGGGCCATGGAAAATCTCCTTTGTCTAATCCCAGCGAGATTCCATCCGTGAAGTTCATGGCCGATGAGGTAGGGCGAGTACTTACCTTGTTAAAGATCGACGCCTACCGTTTGATTGGACACAGCATGGGCGGTTATGTCGCCTTGGAGTTATTTGCCAATACCCCAAAAGGCATCTCAAAGCCAAGCCATGTTACCTTATTAAATTCGAATTGTTGGTCCGACAGCGAGGCCAAACAAGGGGATCGCCTGCGGGTAGCCCGAATCGCATATACCGGTAAGGAACTTTTTATTAATGAAGCTATTCCTAACTTATTTGCACAGCCAGAGGCTTATCAAAAGGAAATAGCGGCCTTGAAACAAGAGGCGAAGGCCATGACCTCGGAAGCGATTGCCTATGCGGCCTTGGCTATGCGCACACGCAGGGATTACACGTCGTGGGTAATGGAAAACCCGAGTAAGGTTCGATTCATTCACGGAGCGCTCGACCGTTTGGTGAGCGTTGAGGAGTTGCACCAACGCTTAAGGCCCGCAGCAGGACAAGCGGCACCAGAGATTATCATCCTCCCCAACGCGGGTCACATGGCCCACTGGGAAGCCACGGCGGAGGTGGTGAGGGGGGGTAATACATTTTCCCAATAGCAGATGCGTATTCATCAAATGCATTTGCACTATTTTCCGCAAACTTTGGAGCACTTCATTGAGCAAAAAGGATATTGGTTCCTGAGAAAACTGTAAAAAGATGGGTACGCTTTTTTTAATAATTCACCCCCGACGTCATAAATACCTAAACTAAAATCAAGCAATAGTTCACTTAACTCTTCGCCTTGTTCACTCGTGGCATTATATACTCCATTGATAATGGATTTACAGCAGCGGCATTTGTAAGATTTTGACATTTCCGTTTTTGATAGGCTAGAAGAAGGTTTAGGCGTTAAATCTTCGGTTCGGCCATCTTTATACGCCATTATTTTAGTTTTAAGCGTTCCATCCTCATTATAAGAATATATTTCTCCAATCAAATGAGATTCAGCTAAGGAGTTCGTATCAATTTTTCCTTTATGCTGTATATTTCCATTCTTGTAGTAAGAAGTAAAGGGGCCATGTTGTTGGCCATTCTTAAAAACCGCTTCAAATTGAATTTTCCCATTTTCAAAGAAAAGCTTCGAAACACCGTCTTTATTTCCTTTCGTATATGTGCTTAGTTCTTTTGTGTTTCCGTTTTCATAAAGTGTTGTCGCTAAACCATTTAACAGGCCGTTATTGTATAAAACAGTCATTTCTAATTTTCCAGAATCATAATATAATTTCCTTTCTCCATCAAAAACTTCATTCTTAAAATAAGATTCTTCCGTTAAAATTCCAACATTATTGTAATCTTTAAATATTCCATTACGTTTTCCTTTTAGGAAGTTTGATTCTTGGCTTATTTTTCCATTATCAAGATAGATTATCCAAAGCCCATCCCTACCGTTAAGGGGCAAACCGGATGCTTCCGAAATATCTGTCCCGTCGCCTAAAACATATGAACCTTTTGCCTGAACATTACCATTTGAATAATAATAAGTCCAAGCCCCATTGTATAATCCATTTAGGAACGAACCTTCTGATTTAAGCCTACCATTGTTAAAGTACGATTTATAGGAGCCGGTTTTGATCAAATTAACCTGTTCATATTGCTCGGCAATTTTTGGGGTCACCACCGGTTTTGCCTCTTCATTTTTTAATTTGTCATGTGTGAGTTCTATACGTATTTTCTGAAGTCTGACATATGATGCTAAATTTTTCCATGAGGTTTGCTTGTATATAAAATCATCTATCAATATTTTTTGCTTTTCGTTTAATTTATTTGCTTGTTTTTTTTCTTCAAGCTTTTGAAGTTTTTTATCTCCCCCGATTTCATTATTGATGTAAGATATAAGTTCGTTATATGCCGACAAGGAGTCTTTGATTAACGAGTTTAATTTATTATTTTCAATGACAATTTCTTGGTTTAATCGCCTGATTTCCGAAGTGTCTTTGTAGTTTGATTTTTTGAAAGCGTAATCTAAAAAGTACTTGGTAAACCATCCGCTCGGAACACCTTTTTCAACACTATATCTTGTTTCAATTTGATCCTGACTCAAAGTAATTACCTCACCGGTGTACACGGCATCGCCGTAATACCAAAGGTTATCTTTTTTAGTTAGGGCATTTTGGAAATAGACACTTTGACTGAAGGCTAATGGCAGGATTATAAACTGAGTAAATAAAGCGTAGAGAAATTGTTTTTTAAACATGATTGAATGAGAATATTAAAAATGACATTTAAAAAGTTAAGTTAATCACACTTATGTCCGTTGGTTGATTTGGTTTGAACAGTGCACGAGGGGTAACGGTTGGTTAACATGGTTTTAGCAACGGAAAGGCTTTTTGCTTTAACCGTTTCTGTGAATTGATTGGACCCCTTGCATTTAATGTAGAAATCATAACACAACTCTTCTTTTGTGTTTTCTTTTTTATGGCTTTCCGAAAACGAAAGAGAAACTAGTGTGGCTCCTATTATTAAGCATGGATACATGATTTTCTTAAGTAGGTTCATTGACAGTACATTTATGTTTCTACAAAATTACCGTTGAAGGTTAAAAAAATATTTCTTAAAACATCATGAAACCGCACTATTAATTTTATTTTTGAACTATTAATTCGTGTTTTTATGATTCAGCAACCAGAAATTAAGATTAAGCAATTGCGGGAGTTAAAGAACTATACCCAAGAGCACATGGCAACGCAGCTAGGCTTGAGCACACGGGCCTATTCGAAAATAGAATCCGGAGAAACACAACTGACTATTAACCGCCTCAACGAAATTTCAAGCATTTTGGGCATTGAGCCCATGGAAGTCTTAGGTTTTGATCACAAAAACATTTTCAACAATTGCACCCAAGAAGGGAACATTGGCATCAACCACATTGCCATTCCAGAAAAACTCATCGAACAATACGAGCAGCGCATTCAAAGCCTGGAAAGTGAAGTGCTGTTTTTACGCACGCTGGTGAAATAATTCTCTACCGACAATTGGTGTTATCCTTCAACGGGACCTTATAGATTACGAGCGAGCAAAGCGCATGATTGGAGAATAATCTCCAAGATCGGCCATTTTCAAGGCTTTCAAATACGTTTTTCGTTGTTCGGAAGATTCAACCAAGGCGTGGTGTCCCCAAGAAAACTTTTCAAGTCCAAAGACATGTGCCGCCATCAAATCTGCCATAATTCGAGAATGCCTCCCGTTGCCATTGGGAAAGCAATGAATGGATACTAAACGATGCTTAAATCGTAGTGTAATTTCTTCAGGGGGATACGTCTCATGTTTTATCCAAAAGGTGGTGTCATCGATGAGCCCCCTAAGTTCCATGGGAATTTTTACCCAATCCACGCCAATATTGGTTTGTGCTTTCCTGAATTGACCCGCCCAGCGCCATACGATACCGAACATGCGTCGATGAAGTTGTATCATGAAGTCTTCGGTAAGCACGTCGGTGATTTTTCGTTTTGAGTGAATCCACAATAATGCCTCATTGATATTCGCTTGCTCGAATTCATTCAACTGCTTTTGCGTAGCAATGGTTTTGATTTTCAACCCATCAATCTGATCGGGATCCAACGGCGTTTGACCATCTTGGTAGTTAAGAATTAATCCCATAAGCTTTTTGGCATGTTATCAGCGAGTTCTCTTGTCAGTCTTTCTAACTCGTGATTTTGGCTATCTTGATCCGTATCTTGGCCCTCTAATCGCATGGTTTGATTCGATTGGATTAAAATTTCCTGCGCCTTCTTCTTTGCTTGTATTGAGATGGTGTTTTTTAAAGACCCACTCTTGGGTTTAAAATAGTATACCAGTTCCATATCCATGGCGTTTGCCGCTTTTTTCAAGGTAGCTAATGAAATAGCCTCGGTTTGCTCCCTTTTTTCAAAATGAGTAAGCGCACTTGCCGATATTCCAATGCGATGAGCAAGTTGCCTTAAGGACATGCCCAATGCCGACCGTGTAGATTGAATCCATCCAACGGATAACTTAATCGAATGATTGCCTGCGGTGTAGGACTGGATTAATTCATCCAGTTGCTTTGGCATAAGCGTTTTTTTAAAATTATTCATAACTTAAAGGTTTATAAATAAAACACAAATGTAAACCTATAGTTTAAATTAACCAACCAAAATTTTAACTTAAAGGTTAAAAAAAGTAAATAAAATGGAGTTTGCTCGTTATTCGTGTCTTGTGGGTTTATCCCTGGGTGCGGGTTTAAACCCGCACCCAGGGATGCTTCAAAACAAGTAAAAAGCCAGTTTGCTCCGATGTCGCAACCTTTCTTTTTTGATTTTTTCCCGTTGTTAAAGCAAGCTTTCCCACCGGTCTAAAAGCAAAAAAGCCAGCCTTTCGGCTAGCTTTTGATGGCTTTGGCGGAGAGAGAGGGATTCGAACCCTCGATACACTTTTGGCGTATACACACTTTCCAGGCGTGCTCCTTCAACCACTCGGACACCTCTCCAACGGAGCGCAAAGGTATTTGAATTTTTCGGTGTTGCAAAACACTTCCCAGGGCACCTAAATAATTTCCTGAATTTCAGTTTGTATAAGCACATTTTCCTATAAATTAGCGAAATTTTTTTCCATGTCGGGTTCTTATCATAAAATCTCTTTTGCTGGCGTCCTCATTACCATTGGTATCGTTTTTGGCGACATCGGCACCTCGCCGCTTTACGTTTTTCAGGCGATTACCGGACAAGGATCCCACTTGAGTCGCGATTTTGTGGTGGGTGGTTTGTCATGCGTTATATGGACACTGATCCTTTTGGCCACTATCAAATACATTTATTTCGCATTAAATGCCGACAACAAAGGAGAAGGGGGGATTTTCGCTTTGTATGCTTTGTTGAAAGAAAAGAAGGCGAAATGGATTGTTATACCCGCACTCATTGGTTGTGCCACACTTCTTGCGGATGGTTTCATTACACCCGCCATTTCCATTTCCTCCGCCGTTGAAGGAATCAACAACATCAATCCCGAAGTTCCTATTATTCCTATTGTTGTTGGAATTATCATTGCTCTGTTTTCCATTCAGCAATTCGGGACGGTTATAATAGGAAAGGCTTTCGGTCCAATTATGCTGGTTTGGTTTGGATACCTTGCCTATTTAGGAGTGATTAATTTGGGTAAGAATCCGGAGGTGTTGGCGGCATTTAACCCCTTGGAAGCGATTAATTTTGTGAGCAATGTTCCAGGAGGATTTGCCGCTTTGGGCGCGGTTTTCTTGTGTACTACCGGTGCCGAAGCCTTGTATTCCGATTTGGGTCATTGCGGTAAAGGAAACATTCGCATCAGCTGGGGAGTGATTTCATCAGTACTTGTTTTACATTACTTGGGGCAAGCTGCTTTGTGTACCTCAGAGGGATTCTCTTTGTCCAAAGGCGCTACGGTTTTTTACAGTATGGTTCCCGAGAATCAATTGATTTTCGCTGTAATATTAGCGACTTCTGCTACCATTATTGCATCTCAGGCTTTGATAACAGGGGTGTTCACATTGATGAATGAAGCGATAAAATTAAAACTATGGACGAATCTTAAGGTGAAGTTTCCTTCGGACCATCAAGGACAAATTTACATCCCCTTCATCAACTGGGTATTGATGTTAGGCTGTTTATTGGTGATTTGGTTTTTTGGCAAATCGGAAAAAATGGAGAGCGCCTATGGTTTGGCTATTACCATTAACATGGTGATGACCTCTTTGCTGTTAATGGTGTTATTATACTTGTCGAGTTCTCGAATAAGGCATTTTTATGGGTTGGTTTTTTTGTTTTTTATGGCCATAGAATTCGTCTTTCTGTTTTCAAACTTAGGCAAAGTCGTTCATGGAGGTTGGTTTACACTCGCATTGGCAAGTTCCTTTTTTGCTTTGCTTTTCTTTTATTACAAAGCCCGGCAATTAAGGAAAAACATTACGGAGTATCTACCAATGACAGCGGTTACTCCTTTATTGGAAGCAGTTAAGAAAGAACCAGGAATACCTTTCGAAGCCACGAATTTGGTTTTTCCAACGCGAAGCCCCTCTGCGGATAAATTGGACGTTACCGTTTACCACTCCTTGTTTGGGAAAAAACCACGAAAAGCGGGCATTACCTGGTTTCTTCACATTGAAATCCTGAACGAGCCTTGGGGGGTTCATTATTCGGTCAACGAACTGATTGACGGCGAGGCCTATTACATAAATCTGCAATACGGATTTAAGGAGGAACACCGAACCGAGTATATGATGCGCAAAATCCATTGTAAAATGGTGGAAAAAGGCGAATTGGTCAATGAAAGTGTATTTGAATCAATGCGAAACAGCAACATCCCGGTGGATTTCAAATTCGTTGTAATAAATTCTCGAATTTCAACGGATAATTATTTAACCCCCTTCCAGCAACTTTGCATAAGGATATACCGTTTCGTGAAGTCAACGGGGCTTAAGCCCGCAGAAGATTTCGGACTCGACAAAACCAACGTCGAGGTAGATTTCATTCCGATTTCGGTCACTGAGGCAATTAGTCAAGAAGTTATCGAGGATTACGAAGATTATTCAAAAACGAAGAGAAGGCGCTAGTCGCTCTCGCCGCAAATGGATTTTTCAAACCAATCCTTGGTGGGATTTAATCCCTGTCCAAGCAACCACATCATCTTGGTCAATGCGGCCTCTGTGGTAAGGTTTTTTCCGTTCCAAGCACCTAATTCTACCATAAGATGTCCTGAAGCATATTTTCCAGGCAAAACACTTCCACTGGTGCACTGAGTTATGTAGGCAATAATGCCTCCTTGCAACACATACGATGAAAGGATTTCAGTGAACGATTCGTCGTTCGGCGTATTTCCCGACCCAAAGGCTTCTACGATGACCGCACGATGGTTTTCAACCGTGAATATCGAAGCATATGAGTTTAAGTGAATCCCAGGATAGAGCTTTAATAGTCCCACTCGAACGTCCAGGTTTCGGGAAAACACCTTTGGGTCCTCGTTTCTTGATTTGCTCCTTGAAGAATCTATTTCAATTTCAACCCCCGCAAATCCCAACAAAGGATAATTTGGGGAGTCAAAGGCATCGAATTGATGGGCCGAAACCTTCGATACGCGGTTTCCTCGAAACAGTTTTGATTGAAAAAAAACAGCGACCTCTTTAAGCAAGGGATTTCCTTCAAGATCTTTTTTGCCGGCAATTTCCATCGCGGCTAAGAGGTTCTCTTTTCCATCAGATCGCAACACCCCCACCGGCAGCTGTGATCCGGTAATAACAATCGGTTTCTCAAGGTTCTGAACCATAAAACTCAAGGCGGAGGACGTATACGCCATGGTGTCGGTTCCGTGTAAAATAACAAAACCATCTACCTCAGCCTCGTGCTTTTCAATAATATCTACTAATTCAATCCAATGATCAGGATGCATTTGAGAGGAATCCACAGGTTTGGAAATGCTCACCGGTTTTACGTCCACCTCTAACCGTTGAATTTCGGGAATTTGCTGATGAATATAATCGAACTTCAAGGGCTGAAGCTCTCCGGTATTCGGGTCCTCCATCATTCCAATGGTTCCTCCGGTGTAGATTAACATTACGGATGGTTTCATGATGTTTGGGAGTTGAGGTTAAACAAATGTTGGGCGTTTTCGGAGGTAAATTTCTTTACGCGTTCTATCGGGATTTCAAGCACATCACTTATCCGATCGGCAATATGAATTAAAAACGAGGGTTCATTGCGTTTTCCTCGATGGGGGGCAGGAGGTAAATACGGCGCATCGGTTTCAAGCAACATTCGATTTAAGGGAATCTGCTTTAACACCTCTGCTAAGCCGCTTTTTTTGTAGGTGACAACCCCGCCAATTCCAAAATAAAAAGACGGATAATATTGGAGTATATGGTTGAGCTGATGTTCTTCTCCGGTAAAGCAATGAAAAACCCCCCTAAGGTGCGTGTCCCGATAATCTTCTAACACCTCAAACAGTGGATCAAAAGCGTCTCGAACATGAAGCGCTACCGGTAAATGAAACTCAAGAGCCCAGTCAAGTTGTTGTTTTAACGCTTTTATTTGGTCGGATAAGCGGCTTTTATCCCAATACAAATCCAATCCAATTTCTCCGATTGCCACCAGCGCGCTTTTGCGGCGCTCCAGTTCTATTCGAAGGAACAAAAGTTCTTTCTCATAATGTTCTGTGACATAACAAGGATGTAATCCCAGCATGGGATAGCAGGGAAGGTTGCTCTTTTGAATCAAATCCAATAAGGGGTCCCAAGATTCCTGGTCAATGTTCGGAAGAAGGATTTTTTCAACCCCATTTTCTTGGGCACGCGCAATAAGCGCGTCGAAATCTTCTTTAAAGCAGGGGTCGTAGAGATGGCAATGGGTGTCAATCATGTTGTTTCAGCTGTTGTTCCCAATTCCAAGCATCGCGGAGGGCGTCCTCTACACTTCGTTGTGCCGTCCATCCAAGCTCTCTTTTCGATTTTTCAACGTTTGCAAAAATCTCGGTAATATCACCCGGTCTTCTCGCCCCCAATTGGTAGGGTAAATTAAGCCCAGAAACATCCATGAAGGACCGTACCATTTCCAACACAGAGGTTCCCTTACCCGTTCCAATATTAAACACGTCCAACGGCAAAGATCCTTCATGCTGCAATGCGCGAACATGTGCCTCGGCCACATCGCACACGTGGATGTAGTCGCGGATGCAGGTTCCGTCAGGCGTTGGGTAGTCGTCGCCAAAAACGGTAAGGTGCTCGCGAATTCCTGCCGCCGTTTGAGTAATATAAGGCAATAAGTTGTTAGGAATTCCTACGGGAAGTTCACCGATGAATCCGCTTGGATGAGCTCCAATGGGATTGAAATACCTCAAACAAAGGGTGTTGAATGGTTGGGGGTTTCGGTGTATGTCTTCAATGATTTGTTCCCCCATCCATTTGGTAAAACCGTAGGGAGATTCGGGAAGGCGTTTCGGGGTGCTTTCGAACACTTGACGCACTTCCGGCTCCCCATAAACCGTACACGAAGAAGAAAAAACGAATTTTTCCACCTTAAACGTTTGGCAAGCCTCCAAAACGTTCATTAACCCAATGAGGTTGTTTTGATAGTATCTCAGGGGGACGTCGCACGATTCTCCCACCGATTTGTACGCCGCAAAATGGATCACGGCATCAATGGCTCGCGATTCAAAAACGGAAAAAAGATGAGATTTTTCGCAAATGTCTATCGATAAAAATGAAAAACGATCGCCGCAAAGTTCCTTAAGCCCCTCTAAAAGAACCAAGGAGCTGTTCCTTAAATCGTCTACTATAACGGGAAAATAACCTTGTTCCACGAGCGAAACCACGGTATGGGAACCGATATAACCAGCGCCTCCCGTAACGAGTATTTTTTTCATGACATAAAAGTAAAAATAAAGAGGGGTTTATGGAAATTATCGCATTAGCTGTTAGGGGTATTCCCTGAAAAGCAACGCTTGGGGGAAAATTAACACAAGGAAAATTATTTCTTAACAAGGGGATGGACTTAAACCAACAAATTTGTGCATGCACGATTTCACGCACGATGTGGTTGTTATTTCCGATGTGCATTTAGGCACTTATGGATCTGCAGCCCGGGAGTTAGTGGTTTATTTAAAAACCATAAAACCCAAAATTCTCGTATTAAACGGGGATATTATTGATATATGGCAATTCAATAAAAAGTATTTTCCGGAATCGCACTTAAAGGTGATTCGAGAAGTGATTCGTTTGATGTCTCATGGAACCAAAGTATATTACATTCTCGGGAATCACGACGAAGCATTGCGCAGGTTCAGTAAGTTTAATATGGGCAATTTTGTCATGGACAATAAACTTGTATTGGACTTACCCACTGGCAAAGCATGGTTTTTTCATGGGGATGTATTTGATAATTCAATAAGGTATTCTAAATGGGTTGCTAAGTTGGGGGGTAAGGGATATGATTTCTTAATTTTATTAAATACGATGGTGAATTGGTTTTTATTGAAAGTTGGAAGGGAGAGGGTTTCAATTTCAAAGCGCGTCAAGGATAAAGTGAAAGGAGTTATTGCTTACATCAATGATTTTGAATCCAATGTCATGGAGATTGCGCGACAGAAAGGATTTCGTTATGTTATTTGCGGGCATATTCATCAACCGGCGATTAAAACGTGTTTTAAGGAGGGAGAGCCGGAGGTGGTTTATTTGAATTCGGGGGATTGGGTTGAAAACCACACCGCATTGGAATATACCAACGGAACATGGTCTCTATATCAATTCGACGCAAAATTATCTACAAGTAATGAAGAACGCTTAAATTCTATTAATATTGATCTTTCAATGATTGTTGAAGATCAAGAGGCATGAAGATTTTATACGCAGTTCAGGGAACAGGAAATGGACATTTAAGCCGAGCCATAGCGCTCCTTCCTGAATGGATGAAGTATGGGAAAGTTGATGTTCTTATCAGCGGCACTCAATCGCAAATTACCTTTCCATACCCGGTAAAGTATCGTTTTCGAGGCATGAGTTTTATTCCTTCGAAAAGAGGAGGTATCAACCTTTGGAAAACCATGTTAATTACCCGCCCCTTTACGTTTTTAAAAGAAATTAAGGCGCTTCCCGTTGAGGAGTACGACTTGGTAATCTCAGATTTTGAACCGGTAAGTGCTTGGGCGTGTAAACGAAAAGGTATTCCATGCATTGAAATGAGTCATCAGGCGGCAGTACGAGATGCAACGAGCCCCCAAACAATGCGACGATTTCCCGTAGGCCGTTGGATTATAAAAAAATACTGTCCTTCAACCTCCACGATAGGTTTTCATTTCGAAGCGTATTCTGAAAACATTTTTCAACCGATTCTTCGGAAAGAAATCATAGAATCGACACCTGTAAAAGGAGATCATTACGTGGTATACTTAACGGGTTATGGCGATGATATCATTGCACGGGTTCTTAATTCGGTAGTGGCTTCGTTCATTGTTTTCTCCAAAGAGTTGAAGCAGCAGGTTCAATGGGGAAATTGTTGTTTCAAGCCGATAAGTAATGAGGGGTTTCTTGAAGACTTGCTTAGCGCACGTGGGGTTATTTGCGGAGCGGGTTTCGAACTGCCCTCCGAAGCGCTGTATCTTAAGAAAAAACTTCTGGTGATTCCCTATGTCAACCATTATGAACAGCATTGCAATGCAGCCGCCTTAAAACGTTTGGGAGCTATGGTTCTTTTTTCGCTGTGTAGTAAAGACCTCGCTTCGATTCAAAATTGGTGTGATTCAAGCCATGAGGTTACGTATCAATGGAAAGACCCTTTAAGTCTTGCCGTGCACCGTGCCGTACATTTAAGCCGTACAATTAAGCCGTAAAGCACTGAAAACGGTTATTCTTGATGGGATCTATACCGCAAGTATAAATTCTGCTGTGCATGAAAAGGAGGACCCTCGGGTTGTCGGTACTCATTTTTCATGTCGGAATCAATCCACCTCGATTTTACCGTTCCTCGCCACTGATAATCTAAAATCACATCAATCTCTTCTTGAATTTTACGGTCAAAAATAGGCGTTGCGACTTCAATACGCGCGTCCAGGTTTCGCTCCATGAGATCTGCACTTCCGATGTAATAAACGGGATTTCCGCCGTTACCAAAGACAAAACAACGGGCATGCTCCAAATAACGATCGACAATGCTGATTACCGTTAAATTCGGGTTTTTCTTGTGGTTGGTTTTTAAGCAACAAATTCCGCGTACAATCATATCAACTTTTACCCCAGCTTCGCTTGCAACTACGATTTTTTGAATCATTTCGGGATCGGTAAGGTTGTTCAATTTAATTTTGATCGAGCCCGCTTTTCCTGTCTTGACAAAAGCAATTTCCTTGTCCATTAGCGCAAGAAGTTTTTTACGATAATTAATGGGCGATACTAAGAGGTTTCGAAAGCTGACCCGCTCTAAGTTGTTTTCCAATAATTTAAAAACTTGCGCCACTTCACTCACAACCCGTTTGTTGCCGGTTAACAAAGCAAAGTCGGTATATATTTTAGAAGATCGTTCGTTGAAGTTTCCGGTTCCAACGTAGGCAACGGAAAAATCGCCCTCCTTGCTCTGCCGTTTTATGTACAACAACTTAGAATGAACTTTAAGGTTGGGAACGCCAAAAATCACCTTCGCCCCGTACTCTTCAAGTTGATTGGACCATTTTAAGTTGTTTTCTTCATCGAAACGAGCCTGCAACTCCATGACCACTACTACTTGCTTACGGTTTAATATGGCCGCAATTAAGGCTCGCATAACTTGAGAATCAGGAGCTAAACGGTACACATTGATTTTGATTTCCGTCACCAAGGGGTCAATGGCTGCTTCTCGCAGAACATCAATGATGTATTCGAATTTCTGGTATGGAAAGTGCAAAAAAACGTCCTTTTTAACCAAAGAATTCAGGATCTGTTTATTGTTTTCCAAATCAGGATGCGGATTTGCCGGTTGAGGTTGGTAAACCAATTGCTTTCGGTTAAAATCCGGGAATTGAAGAAAGTCTTTGAAGTTATGATATCTTCCACCGGGTATTGCGTTCGCACTTTTACCCAGTTTCAGGCAGTCGAGCAGGTATTTCAGCAAGTCTTCCGGCATCGTTTCATCGTACACAAACCTGACGGGAACTCCTTTTTTACGTTTTTTTAAACTTCGCTCAATCTTTTCGGAATAAGATTCGCCAAGGCTATCTTCGATGTCCAATTCTGCGTCTCGGGTAAATTTAAAGGTATAGGCCGAAATTTTATCGTACGGCACAATGGAAAAAATATCCCCTAGGTGTTTTCGGATGAGATCATCGGCCAAAATAAAGTAGGCGTTTTCCCCTTCGTTTAATACCAAAAAACGATTTTTTCCCGAAGGAATTTGCACTAAGGCATACCTGTTCGCATTTCCTTTTTGCTGAATTTTTACAGCTAAATAAATCGCATCATCCCTCAATTCTGGAAATGCCGCCTTGCGATCCAAAATAATAGGAAACAGCATGTGCTTGAATTGCTCATTGAAATAATGAGTGGCCATCTCCGATAAGTGGCCATCTAATCGGTCTTCATTTAAGGTAAATATCTTCTCCTCCTTTAATAATTCAATGAGGTTTTTATAGCAGGATTCGAAAAGATCTTGTTGATGCAATACCACTTTACGAAGTTCTTTGTACAGGTCTTCCGGACTTCCGTCGTAGCCATAAATTCTTTTCTTTTTGAGCGCTATTAAGCGCCGCACTTCGGCGACCCGCACCCTAAAAAACTCGTCAAGATTGTTCGAATAAATGCCGAGGAATCGAAAGCGTTCAATCAAGGGAACCCTTGCATCAAGTGCTTCTTGTAAAACCCTAGCATTAAAATTTAACCAGCTTAATTCCCGATTAAAGGTTTTCATGAATCCAACTTTTTGTAAAATAAAGGATTTTTAATTACCTGAATGTTAATTAAATTCCAATAATACAGCTCCTTTGTCAACCACCTCACCTTCCTGGACAGAGACGCTTTTAACCACTCCTGTTCCGTTGGATTTCAAGGTGTTCTCCATTTTCATGGCCTCCAGCGAAAGCAACGGCGTTCCGGGCTCAACTGCATCGCCAATTTGAACGAAAACCTTCAAAACCCTTCCTGGCATTGGGGCATTGAAGTTTTTAATCTTTCGAACCTTTGGTTTATCAAGACCTAACTGTTGGATTAATTCATCCAATTCGTGTTTTTTTCGAACGTGAAATACGCGATGGTTGATTTTAAGATGCAATGCCTGCGATTCACTTTCGTCGGCTAGGACTTCACCATGGTAGGATATGCCCTCAAATTCTAGGGTAAAAAACCGGTGGTCAATCCATGTTATCGAAGCTCCTTCCGATGCGGAGGTTTCTTTTTGATCAAATATCCAAGTCATTGGTCTTTGGTTAAGGTGAAAATGAAATCATCGGCCACAAGAATTTCTTCGTTCGTACCATTCAATATTTGCGGGGTATGGTTGATTTGGTTCGCTAATACTTCTTCGGCAATATAGTGCGAAAAGGCGCGTATTCCTCGCGTTATCGTTTCGCTTCCGCAGTAAGAAATTACCACTCGGTCGGTTACTTCAAAACCGGCATCTTTGCGAGCGTTCTGAAGGCGGTTTACCACTTCACGAGCGATACCCTCTTGCGCCAATTCTTCGGTAATCTCGATGTCCAAGGCGACCGTTAGTAAGCCCTCCGTTGCGACAACCCATCCTGGAACGTCTTTGGTCGTTATTTCAAAGTCTGAAATTTCTAATTCGATGGTTGATCCATCAAGGGTAAGGGTAGTTCCTTGATCCTGCTCAATTTGTTGGATATCTTCAGAACTTAATCCGTTGATCCATGCGGCGATGGCCTTCATTTGAGCGCCGTATTTCGGGCCAATGGTTTTGAAATTGGGTTTCACCTGTTTCACCAAGGTGCTTACGTCCATCCATTCAATGGCCTTTACATTGACTTCCGATTGGATCAAGGCCGCCACCCGATTCAAACGGCTTTTAAAGGGCTCGCCGGTATCTGGAATCAAAATACGCGATAAAGGCTGCCGAACGCGAATTTTCTCTTTTTTACGCAAGCTAAGAACCAGGGAAGTAATCCTTTGCGCCAGATCGATTTCTTCTTCTAAAGCAGCGTTAATGAGGAGGGTATTGGCCCTTGGAAAGTCCGCTAAATGCACGGACTCACCCTCTCTGCCTTGCGTTAAATCCAAGAATAAACGGTCCATGTAAAACGGAGCGATGGGCGCGGCAAGTATACTGAGTGATTTCAGGCAAGTATACAGTGTTTGATAGGCGGCTAATTTATCTTGAGCGTCGTCGTTTTTCCAAAATCGCCTTCTTCCGAGCCGTACATACCAATTGGATAATTGATCGCTTACGAAATCTTGCAGCTGACGCCCCGCGGTTGTTACGTCATAGCGTTCATAGCATGAGTCCACGAACTGGATTAAGCTGTTTAATTTGGATAAAATCCAACGGTCCATTTCTGGACGGTTTTCAATAGGAATTTCGACTGCATTTGCGTCGAACTGGTCGACGTTGGCGTACAATGCAAAGAACGAATACGTGTTGTACAAGGTGCCAAAGAACTTTCGCTGCGTTTCTTGTATTCCCGCCTCGTCAAATTTTAAATTGTCCCAAGGTTGCGCATTGGTTAGCATATACCACCTCGTTGCGTCGGCACCGTAGGTATCTAAGGTAATGAAAGGGTCTACCGTATTACCGAGTCGTTTCGACATTTTCTGCCCGAATTTATCCAAAACGAGTCCGTTTGAAAGGACATTTTTATAGGCCGGTTTTCCAAAAACCAAAGAAGAAATGGTGTGCAAGGTGTAAAACCAACCACGGGTTTGATCAACGCCTTCAGCAATAAAATCGGCAGGATAATGGCTTCCTTCGTCGATAAATGATTTGTTTTCAAAAGGATAATGCCATTGGGCATAAGGCATGGCCCCCGAATCAAACCACACATCGATTAAATCGCTTTCACGACGCATCGGCTTTCCAGATGGAGACACCAAAACAATGGGATCTAAGGCGTGTTTGTGAAGATCAATCAACGAATAATTGTGGTCGCTCATGTTTCCCGGCTCAAAATCTTTCAAGGGGTTTTCTTGCATCAAGCCTGCTTTTACCGACGCTTCACAAGCCTCGTATAAATCTGCTACCGATCCAATGCACATCCGTTCGTCTCCTTCTTCAGTACTCCAAATGGGAATTGGGATTCCCCAGTAGCGCGAGCGAGATAAATTCCAATCGTTGGCATTCTCCAACCATTTTCCGAAACGGCCACTGCCGGTAGATTCTGGATTCCAATGGATGGTTTTGTTCAGTTCAACCAAGGCTTCTCGGTTTTCTGCTACACGGATAAACCAAGAATCTAAAGGGTAATACAAAACGGGCTTATCCGTTCGCCAACAATGCGGATAACTGTGTTCGTATTTTTCCACTTTGAACGCTAAGCCTCGCTCCTTCAATTGAATGGCAATTTCTACGTCCACGGATTTTTCCGGCGCCTCTCCTTCTGGGTAATACTCGTTTTTGACATATTTTCCCCCTAAGTCCCCAACCTCTGCACGAAACCTCCCCTGCAAATCCACCAGAGGAACAGGGTTCCCGTTTTCATTGGGAATTAACATTGCAGGGACGCCCGCTTCTTGGGCAACGCGCGCATCGTCGGCACCAAAAGTTGGCGCCGTATGAACTATACCGGTTCCGTCTTCTGTGGTCACAAAACTCCCACCAATGACACGAAACGCTTCTTGAGGCCGATCCATGGGTTGACAATACGGCAACAGCTGCTCGTATTGGATTCCTAACAACCGTTGTCCCTCAAAAGCAGGCTCACAATAGTAGGGAAGAACTTTTTTGTCTTCCGACATCACCAAGGCCTCGAGGTTATCAACGCGCAAGAATCCTTTGCCAAATAACGAAGTTACCAATGCAGCGGCACAAACCACTTCCATTCTTTCGAACGTGTAGGGGTTAAAGGTGTGAATTAAGGCATATTCTATCGTAGGCCCAACCGTAAGGGCCGTATTGGAAGGCAAGGTCCATGGTGTCGTTGTCCAAGCCAAAAAGTACCGGTTGTCTCCGTAATTTCCCCAAGGATTTTCTTGGTTGGGGAGCCATTTAAATTGAGCAACAACGGTAGTGTCTTTGACAGTTTTGTAACATCCAGGTTGGTTCAATTCGTGGGAAGAAAGTCCAGTTCCTGCTTTCGGGGAATAAGGCTGAATAGTATAGCCTTTGTAGAGCAAGTTTTTTTCGTACAACTCATGCAGCAACCACCAAACCGACTCCATGTATTTACTGTCGTAGGTTACATACGGAGCATTCATATCAACCCAGTAACCCATGTTTTTGGTGAGACGATTCCAAATATCCGTATAGCGCATCACTGCATTTTTGCAAGCAGTGTTGTATTCATCCACCGAAATTTTGGTCCCGATATCTTCTTTGGTGATTCCAAGCTCCTTTTCTACTCCGAGCTCTACTGGTAAGCCATGCGTATCCCACCCGGCTTTCCTGTTTACTCGATATCCTTTAAGGGTTTTGTAACGGCAAAACGTGTCTTTGATCGCCCTTCCCATAACGTGGTGAATTCCTGGAACCCCATTGGCCGATGGCGGCCCTTCGTAAAAAACAAAGTCCCCTTCTTTTCCTTTTTGATCAATGGATTTTTTAAATATTTCGTGCTGCTCCCAATGCGCATTAATTTCTTCAGCAATACCCGTTAAATGGAGGCCCTTATATTCCCTAAAACCCATGTTTTTTAGCTAAAATTTTCCGTCAAAAATACGATAAAACAGGCAAACCGAGATACCAACAACTCCTAGATGTTTCGTACCTTCGTCCTAAAAAGTACCATGCGCCACGCTGTTTTGTCCCTTTTTCTGCTCTTCAATGCGGTATTCGTTGTAATTGCACAACCATTTACCTTACCGAAGTTGCCCTATGCATACCAAGATTATGCACCGTATATCGATGCGCAAACCATGGAAATTCACCTTACCAAACACCACCAAGCCTATGTTAATAATCTCAATAAAGCGCTTAAAGGAACACCCTACGACGACTATACGCTTGAGGATGTTTTATTGAATAAGTCGGCGTTAAGCAGTGATGCCATACGCAACAACGCGGGAGGACACTATAACCATTCGTTGTTTTGGGAAATTTTAGCGCCAAAAGCAAAACAAGGCGCCATTAGTGCGGATCTTTCCAAAGAAATTAACACCTCTTTTGGCAATTTGGACTCCTTGAAAAAAGAACTCAACAAAGCGGCAATGTCCCGCTTTGGTTCCGGTTGGGCCTGGTTAATACTAACCCCTGAATTGAAGCTTGCTGTGGTTTCCACCGCCAATCAAGACAATCCGTTGATGCACTTGGATGCCCAAAGAGGTATTCCAATAGCCGGAATCGATGTTTGGGAACACGCATATTACCTGAATTACCAAAACCGTCGCGCCGATTATTTGTCGGCGGTGTGGGAATTACTCAATTGGCAGATAATTTCCGAAAAATATCAGAAGGCAAAGGAAAACACCGCTCTTATGGGGCGTATAGCTCCCCTCAAGAAAAAGAAGAAAGGATAAAAAAAGGGCGTTTTTTGTGCTTTACCTTAACCTTTCGGATAAATATGCGTAAGGGGTACGCATGAGCCCAGACTTAACCAAAGAATTCCTCCAAGAAATTAGGTCGCGAATCGCTTCGGACGATGCGCCTTGGCTCAAAGAGCACGTGCTGCATTTGCATTACGCCGATGTGGCCGAAATTCTCGACCAACTCACCAACGAAGAGGCAAAATACGTTTACTTTCTCGTAGAAGACGAAGACCTGCAAGGCGATATCTTAATGGAGCTCGACGAAGATGTTCGGGATCGATTTATTGCCTCTCTTTCCTCCAAAGAAATTGCAGACCAGCTCGAAAACCTCGATTCCGATGATGCGGCCGACATTCTAGGTGAACTGTCCAAGGATCAAATCCAACAGGTCATCGCGCAAATGGAAGACGATGATGCCGCTGAAGACATTGTCGACCTCTTGAATTACGACGACGATTCGGCCGGGGGATTGATGCAAAAAGAGTTCTTTCAAGCCCATGTTGAATGGACGGTGCGACGCGCCATTATGGAGCTGAGAAAACAGGCCGAGGACGTTGAAAAAGTGTACAATATATTTGTAGTGAATGAGGCGGAACAACTCGTTGGGGTACTTTCCCTGAAACGGCTCATTTTCGCCGATACACGCACCACCATAGAGGAGCTTTATCAATCGAAGAACATTATTAAAGTTACCACCAGCGATTCCGCGGAAGAGGTTGCGCGCATCATGGAAAAATACGATTTAGTATCCATTCCGGTTGTTGATTATCAAAACAAACTCGTTGGAAGGATTACCCTCGATGATGTCGTTGATTATATTAAGGAGGAGGCCGACAAGGATTTTAAAATGGCTACGGGGATCAACGAGAATTCAGATTCCTCTACTTCCATCATCAAGTCAAGTCTTTCGAGGCTACCATGGTTAATTATTGCCATGGTGGGAGGCACCATCGGAGCAAAGGTTATTTCCAATTTTGAGGGAGGCTTATCGCAACTTCCTGCTTTAGCTTTTTTTATTCCTTTGATTACCGCAATGGGAGGAAATGTAGGCGTGCAATCCTCGGCGATTGTGGTTCAAGCGATTGCCAAGGGAGATATTGCCGTAAAACGAATAATGCCAAGGATAGCCAAAGAGGCAACCGTTGGTTTAATGAACGGTATCATCCTTTCTGCCTTGATATTTGGGGTCGCAGTATTTTTCGCCAACGTTCAATTAGCAGTTGTAGTGAGTTTGTCTTTGCTCACAGTAATCGTTTTTGCATCGACCTTTGGAACCATTTTTCCATTAGTTCTGCACAGGTATCGAATTGACCCCGCTTTGGCGATTGGGCCGTTTGTAACCACCCTCAATGACGTCATTGGCTTGTTTATTTATTTTTCCATAGGCATGCTGCTGTTTCATTTATAGGTTTATTGCGATAACCTATCTTTGTACCGTTAAATTTTCAACACATGAGCCAAGAACTGTCAGAACAAGAAGAACAAAGACGCTTAACCCTACAAAAAATACGGGAATTGGGCATGGAGCCTTATCCCGCAGAAGCGTTTGAGGTAACCCACTTTGCCGAATCCATCAAGGCAGAATTCCAGGAACACCAAACGGTACAAATCGCAGGACGAATGATGAGCCAGCGAATCATGGGGAAGGCTTCGTTTGCCGAGTTACAGGATAGTTCTGGTAGAATTCAAGTGTATTTTAACCGCGATGAATTATGCCCAGGAGAGGACAAAACCCTTTACAATGAAGTATTTAAAAAGCTCCTGGACCTAGGAGATTTCATTGGGATTACTGGGCAAGTTTTTAAAACCCAAGTTGGGGAAATTTCGGTGAACGTGACTTCCTTTAAATTGCTAAGCAAGGCGTTAAAGCCCCTTCCATTACCAAAAACCGATGCTGATGGCAATACGCACGATGCTTTCACCGATCCAGAATTGCGCTATCGTCAACGGTATGTTGATTTAGTGGTGAATCCAAAAGTCAAGGAAACATTTGTTACCCGTTCAAAGGTTTTTTCGGTCATGCGGAAAATTTTTGATCAACACGGCTTTTTAGAGGTTGAAACCCCCATTTTACAGCCGATTCCCGGAGGAGCAGCGGCAAGACCTTTTATAACGCATCACAACGCTTTGGATATTCCTTTGTACCTCCGAATTGCTAATGAATTGTACCTCAAACGTTTGATTGTAGGCGGATTTGATGGGGTGTTTGAGTTTGCTAAGGATTTCAGGAATGAAGGAATGGATCGCACCCATAACCCAGAGTTTACGGTGATGGAACTCTATGTCGCGTACAAAGATTACCGATGGATGATGGAATTCACGGAAAATCTATTGCAAGAAATAGCTCTCGCCGTTTGTGGAACCACCGAAATTCGTGTTGGACAAAACAACATTTCCCTTAAGGCTCCCTTTAAGCGCGTTACCATGCGAGAAGCCATCCTGGAACATACCGGATATGACATTGCGGATAAATCCGAAGAACAATTGCGGTCGATTTGCGCAGCATTGAATATCGAGACACAGCCGGAAATGGGCGTTGGTAAATTAATTGATGAGATTTTCGGAGAAAAATGTGAAGGAAACTACCTCAATCCAACGTTCATCACCGATTACCCCATTGAAATGTCACCGTTATGTAAACGTCACCGGGACAATCCTTCCCTTACCGAGCGCTTCGAGTTGATGATCAACGGTAAAGAGGTGGCGAACGCCTATTCAGAATTGAACGACCCCATCGATCAACGGGAACGATTTGAAACACAGTTGCAACTTTCAGAGCGAGGCGACAATGAGGCGATGTTTATTGATCAAGACTTTTTACGCGCCTTAGAGTACGGAATGCCGCCAACTTCTGGGATTGGCATTGGAATGGACCGTTTGGTCATGTTGCTCACCAATAATCATTCAATCCAAGAGGTTTTGTTCTTCCCTCAAATGCGCCCCGAAAAAACAGTTTCTCTTTCTGAATTAGACAAAGCGATTCTAAGCATTTGTACTGACACGGCTCAACTATTGTCGGATGCAAGGTCAAAAGTTGACTGCAGCAACAAACAATGGGATTTAAGCGTAAAGCACTTAACGAAAAATCAGTTGGTCAAAGTTTACAAGGAACAAGACGAGCTGTTGATTAAGAAAGTCTAACAAGTTCTAGGATGGCCGACATTTCATAACCCTTGGACAACAAAAACCGTACGATTTTTGCGGTTTTCTTGGGGCCTTCGGGTTCATTTCGCAAGGCTTGTTTTTTTTTCTCAAACCAATCCACCAAGCGTTTATTTTGGTCGTTCGTTTCCAATTGGCTCAACCCTATTTGGATAAGGTGCTCAGGTATTCGATGGGTCTTCAACCCCGCTTTTATTTTGTGTTTTCCCCATCCTTTAATCTTAAATTTCCCTTGCACATAGGCTTCCACAAAGCGTTGTTCATTTAAAAAGTTATGGGAAGTAAGGTGTTTAATAACCGCTTCTATTTGCTCTTCATGCAGGCCCTTCCGGCCGAGCTTGAGCTGTATTTCATTCGAACTGCGTTCTTGGTAGGCACAAAAACGCTCCATTTCCGTAATCCACCGCGGTAAATCAGGGGTAGTTGACATTATAATTCAATCGGCTCTTGCTGCTGGTCAACAAAGGAATACTGCAGCAATTGAAAAGAAGTGTTGGGTGTAATGGGCACCCATGTTTTAAACTTAAAATACCATTTCCATTGCATCGAACGGAATAACCCTCCTTTTTTGAAGTAGCCTTCGAGGTAGGGATGCACTTGAAGCGAAAAGCCTTTTAACCCTTTGTCTTTCAATAAAAAAGCAAGGTTGTTTTCGATTTCTTCCGCAAAAAGAATGCTGGCTTGAATTTCACCGGTTCCATTACATGTTGGACAGGTTTCATTGGTTTCAATTTCCGTTACTTCCCGCACCCGTTGTCGTGTAATTTCTACTACACCGAATTTGGAAGGGGGGATGATGTTATGTCGAGCACGGTCGTTCTTCATGAACTCTTTCAGTTTTTCATAAAGCTTTCGGTTGTTGTCGCGTTCGTGCATGTCGATAAAGTCGATGCAAATGATCCCTCCCATATCGCGCAACTGTAAGACGCGAGCAATTTCTTCTGCCGCTTCAATATTGGTGGCCAATGCGTTGGATTCTTGACCATCTGCTCCTTTCCTATTGCCGCTGTTGACATCAATAACATGCATAGCTTCGGTGTGCTCTATGATGAGGTAACCACCGCTTGGCATAGGCACTTTTTTACCAAAAAGCACCTTGATTTGCTTGTTGATGCCATAACGTTCGAAAATAGGAATTCGGCCGTCGTAGTGTTTTACAATAGAGCTTTTTCCAGGGGCAATTTGTTCTACAAATGAAGAGATTTCGTCATGAGTTTCCTTGGAATTAACATGAACGTTTGTAAAATCTCCGTTCAATAAATCACGTAGAATAGAAGAGGTTGTGTTAATTTCTCCAAGAATTCTCTTGGGTGAATTACTTCCTTTCAGGTTCTTGAAAATGACTTCCCATTTTTCCATCAGCTGCGCCAAATCTTGCTCCAATTCCGCCAAGGTTCTATTTTCCGCAACCGTTCGGATGATGGCACCGAAGTTTTTAGGTAGCAAGCCTTCTAGGGCATCCTTCAAGCGTTTTTTCTCTTCCTGTGACTTAATTTTTTGAGAGACAGAAATTTTATTGGAGAAGGGAGAAAGTACGATGTATCTTCCTGCAAGGGTTACTTCAGAAGAGAGCCGAGGTCCCTTCGTTGAAATGGGCTCTTTGGCAACCTGAACCAACACAAATTGACTCGAAGAAACAACATCGTCGATTTTGCCGTCTTTGTTGATTTCTGGTTCGGGTTTGAAGTAGTTTAATGCGGCAACATTTTGCTTGCCGCGAATGACGTCTTTGGTGTATTTGTTCAAAGAACCAAACTTAGGCCCTAAATCCAAATAATGAAGGAATGCATCCTTCTCATAACCAACATCCACAAAAGCAGCATTCAAGCTAGGAGAAAGGCGTCGTATTTTACCAAGGTAAATATCCCCAACAACAAAGTCAGAGCTGCCCCGTTCTTCGTGCAATTCGATGAGTTTGCCATCACGCAACAATGCCAACCAAATACCATTTGGTCGAACATCCACAATTAGTTCTAAATTCAAATAGGAAAGAATTAGCCGTCTGAGGGTAAATCAGCCGTTTAAAACGGTTTAATTAAGGACTATTTCTTTTTCTTATGGCGGTTTTTTCTCAACCTTTTCTTACGCTTGTGCGTCGCCATTTTATGTCTTTTTCTTTTCTTACCGCTAGGCATAACCTTATATTTTAATGTTGTTTACTTTTCGAAATACCACCTCCACTCAGAAAGATGGGGTGCAAAAGTAAGGTAAAAAATTGAAAACCAAAAAAGACTACTACACTTTTACCTTCTGTTTAACTTGCTCAACAAAAACTTTAGCAGGCTTGAACGCCGGGATATTGTGTGCTGGAATAATGATCGTTGTATTTTTGGAAATGTTTCGGCCAGTTTTCTGTTTTCTTGTTCTCACAATAAAACTTCCAAATCCTCGAAGGTAGACATTCGTTCCTTCTGCCAAGGACGACTTAATGGAATCCATGACTGATTCAACTACACGTGACACTTCATTTTTTTCGAGCCCTGTTTCGTTGGAAATTTTATGAATAAGATCTGCCTTTGTCATAATGTTTTCTTTTTACTTGTTGTTTGATTGTTGTATTTTCGACCGCAAAAATAGGATAGAATTGCCCATTTGACTATGTTTTTTCGAAAAAACCTCTTAAAAAATTCCTAATTGCTTAGTTTTCAAGAATCTATTTTAGGTTGGTACGATCAAAACAAAAGGGATTTACCATGGCGAAATGCAACATCGCCTTATTTTATTTGGATTAGTGAGGTGATTTTACAGCAAACAAGGGTGGAACAAGGGATGCCTTTTTACCATCGCTTTGTGGAAAGATTTCCCAATGTAAATGCGTTGGCCACGGCACAAGAAAATGAGGTTTTAGCCGTATGGAAAGGATTAGGGTATTATTCACGTGCCCGTAAACTCCATCATGCAGCAAAGATAATCGTGGAAAATAGCCCTACGTTCCCAGATTCATTCAATTCCTTGATTAAACTTCCAGGAATAGGTCAGTACACAGCAGCAGCTATCGCTTCCATAGCATTTAATGAGCCTGTCCCGGCTTTGGATGGTAATGCCTACCGTATTATGTCTAGGGTTTTTAATATTGCCGACAATGTAGCTTCCGCCAAGGCGCAAAAACAGTTCATCCGCCTAGCCAATGAATGGATTTCACAAGCGCGACCTGGTGATTTTAACCAGGCACTGATGGACTTGGGGTCAACGGTATGCACCCCCCGACAACCAGATTGTAGCAAATGTCCCTTAAATTTCGGGTGCGAAGCTCGCGCCTTAAATAATTTTCATGAAAGACCCGTAAAAACCTCAAAAAAACCTCCTCAAAACAGGTTTTTAATGTTCGATTTTTTAGTCAACAATGACAATTTGGGTCTGAAGAAAATGGAAGAGGGTAATATTTGGAAAAATCTATACTTGTTTCCCTTTCGAGAATTTGCTTCAGAACAGCTCCTCTCGGAAGAAACCGCCCGTTGGGAACGATTAGGCGGAGAAACTTTGCCTGCGGGAATTCATGCGTTAAGCCATCAAAAAATTCATTACCGCACGCGGATAATGCCTGTTGAAAACCCAGAAAAAACGGGATATTCAAAATTGAAATGGTGCAGCCATGAAGAACTCGAAGGCACTGCAATTCCTGCGGTTGCAACAAAAATTATTAACCAATGGAACAATAAAAGGCCCGCCACTATTTAATACTATCTTTGCGCTATGATAAAATTGACTAAGGCAAGCAAATTAAAAAATCTTGCCGTTCTTTCCCTTGACGTATCGCCCAATTTCACCAAGGAATGGGATTATGAAAAAAAGGATCATTGGCACCTTAAGGTAGGATCAAAATTTCAAGCGCTTTCTGCCGAAAAGCAACGTTCTGTTGGCGCAGAGGTTTTCGCGCTAATAGCCCAAGAGGTTGAGGGAATTCAGATTATGGAGGAAGCGTCTTCTGTTCATTTTTTGGAAGGATTGATGTTGGCTTCCTACCGTTTCGATCGTTTTCTTTCCAATCCAAAAAAAAATAAATTACACACGGTTGTAGTTCCAAAAGCGTTAAAAAATCAAGAATTCGTTTATTTAAACGCAATGCAAGAAGTTGTTTTTTGGACAAGAGACATGGTCAATCTTCCTGTTTCACATCTGAATGCCGTTCAGTTTGCCGAGGAAATAAAACAATGGTGTCAAGATAAACACTGCAGCGTGGAGGTTTTGAATCACGCTAAAATTAAATCCATGAAAATGGGAGGACTTCTTGCTGTTAACCAAGGATCTATGACACCACCTACCTTTACCACGATTTCGTACAAGCCTAAAAAACAGGTCAACCAAAACCCTATCGTTTTGGTGGGAAAAGGGGTGGTTTATGATACTGGAGGACTGAGCCTAAAGCCAACTCCTGGCTCCATGGACTCCATGAAAAGTGACATGGCAGGTGCCGCCATGGTGGTAGGCGCAATTAAAGCCTTATCGGTGTTAAACATTCCCGTGCATGTTATTGGTTTGATTCCCGCGACCGACAACCGCCCAGGAGGGAACGCCTATGCTCCTGGGGATATCATTACTATGTATAACAAGTCAACGGTTGAAGTATTGAATACCGATGCTGAAGGACGTATGATTCTAGCCGATGCATTATCTTACGCCGATAAGTTTGATCCCGAACTGGTCATTAGCGCAGCTACCTTAACCGGAGCCGCCGTAAGAGCCATTGGAACAAAAGCCGCTATTTCCATGGGCAATGCTCCAAAGAACGTGATGGATGCCTTGGTGGATTCGGGCCTTAAAACCCACGAAAGACTGGTCGAATTTCCTTTTTGGGAAGAATACTTAACGCCCATGAAATCAGAAATTGCCGACCTTAAAAACATTGGTGGGGCAGATGCTGGAATGATTACAGCTGGTAAGTTTCTGGAAACTTTCGTCAAAGCTCCTTACATTCATTTGGATGTTGCGGGGCCCACTTGGCTTGAGCAGCGCAGTGGTTACTTACCGAAAGGAGGAACAGGATTTGGCGTACGATTGTTGTTGGAATTTTTAACGAATTATCACCAATGGAAAAAGAACGAAAATTAAAAGTGGGAGTAACCTGCGGTGATCCTGCGGGCATTGGACCAGAAACCATTTACAAGCTTTGCATGGACTCTCGAATGCTCCAAGAATCCGTGTTGATTTTTTATTGCCCAATAGAGGCATTGAATCAGGTAAAAAAACAGTTTGATTTGGAAGAGGTTGCATTTCATATGATCCAACAGCCTACTCAGGCTCAACCGGGCAAAGCGAACATTATCAGCCCGAAAACACAGCCTCAAATCCAGTTAGGCAAGCCCACAAAAGAAACCGCAACGACAGCGTATTGGGCTTTAGAAACTTCAACAGAAGATTTAAAGAAAGGGCATTTGAACGCTGTAGTAACCGCCCCTCTTTCAAAAGCACAGGTCATGTTGGTGGAACCTGAATTTGTGGGACATACCGAGTATTATCAAAAAAGGTTTAAAGACGAGGGGGCTTTGATGGTGTTGTGTTCAGAAAGATTACGCGTTGCTTTGGTTACCAACCACGTTGCATTAAGCGGGCTGTTAGAGGTGTTGACGAAAGATGCAATTCTCAACGCACTTAAAAATTTGGAAACAGCCCTTCGTAAAGACTTCAATATCATCAAACCAAGAATAGCAGTATTAGGCCTTAATCCGCATGCAGGGGAATCCGGAAATATCGGAAAGGAAGAACTCGAAATCATTGGGCCAGCCATTAGTGCCGCAAAAAATGCAGGAGTTTTAGCCTTTGGACCTTATTCAGCCGATGGTTTCTTTGGTTCCGGACAGTGTTTTCAGTTTGATGCAGTGTTGGCGATGTATCACGATCAAGGATTAACAGGATTTAAGGCCATTACCCAAGATGAAGGAGTAAATTATACAGCGGGTTTATCCGTCGTTAGAACCTCCCCGGGTCACGGCACAGCGTTTGAACTCGCGAATAAGGGAACAGCCAATGAAACGGGTTTGCGGAACGCCCTATACTTTGCTGTGGACGTGGTCAAAAACAGAGAGGATTACCGTTTAAGCACGCAAAATCCCTTGCCTTTTTCAGCGGGCGTTAAAGAAACTCCTTAAAGGTCAATCCTTATTAAACTTGGGGGATACAATTATTTACCCTAACTTTGCCTCTGTTTTTTGAAAAATGAATTGGAAGAAAGACTTTTTATGGCCTTTTTCGGGACTTAAAATAGGGTTTCACGAAACTCAATGGTTGTTGCCTCCAGCCTTTTTTAAAGAATTAGAGCAGTTTGAAATAAGTTCAGGCGAAGGAAAGGTATTAGCGAAGCTGGAAAAGAAAGAAACCATGTTGTTGCTTTCGTTAAGTTTAGAGGCTCAATTAATGGCAGCCTGTGATCGTTGCAGCGAACCTCTTGCTTTTTCAGCAACAGGTACCATGGACTTAGTTTATAAATTTGGAGAAGAACCGTCCATGGACGAGTCGTTGGTCGTGTTGCCGAAAGACGCATTCCAGTTGGATCTTTTTCAACCTTGTTTTGAATTAATGGTTATCTCCTTGCCCACGAGATATTTGCACCGCGAGGAAGATTGTAACCAGGATATTATAAGGTTGCTGCAAAGAACCGAAAACGAAAACACTGACCCGCGTTGGGACATATTGAAAAAGAATAGTTAATTTAACGTTTTATTTATAGAAAATGGCACATCCTAAAAGACGCACATCTACCACTAGAAGAGATAAGCGAAGAACCCACAAAGTGGCGGTTGCAGCGAATATTGCAACGTGTCCTACTACAGGTCAACCTCATTTATTCCATCATGCACATTGGCATGAAGGAACACTTTATTATAAAGGAAAAGTGGTTGCTCAAAAAGAGCAAGAGGTCGTTGAATAATTTTCGATGAAAATCGGTTTAGATGTTTCCGGAGGGGATTTTGCCCCTAAAGTAAATATCCTTGCAGCCCATAAAATTCGTCAAGACTTAGACGGAAAGGTAACGCTTTATCTCTTCGGAAGCAAAGAAGAGATGGTGAGCGAAATGATACAACTCAACATTGATCCCTTGAGTTTTATGTTGGTGGATTGCAAAGAGGCGATCTCGATGGAAGACCATCCCATTCAAGCGCTGAAGCAAAAGCCGAATTCGAGCATGTCTGTTGGATTAAATTATTTGCGAGATGGTCAAATTGATGCCTTTGCAAGCACCGGTAATACCGGCGCTATGATGGTGGGTTCTATTTATAAGTTAAATACTATTCCTGGTATTATAAGGCCCTGTATCTCGACGCTTATACCTTGTATTAATGGAAAACAAACAGTGCTTTTGGATGTGGGTTCTAATGCCGATTGCAGAGTGGATGTATTAACTCAATTTGCTGAATTAGGAAGCGTTTATGCAGAAACCATCCTAGGGGTAACGTCACCACGAGTGGGTCTCGTGAATATAGGGAAAGAAGAATCGAAAGGAAATTTGGTTTCGCAGGCCACGTTCAAGGCCTTAAGAGAATTACCCAACATTAATTTCATTGGAAACATTGAAGGCCGAGACTTTTTTTCGAACGAGGCCGATGTATTGGTGTGCGACGGTTTTACAGGAAACATCATCCTAAAGCAAGCAGAAGGCTTCTATTCCTTGTTAAAAAAACGAGGGATCCAAGACGAATATTTTGACTTGTTCAATTATGAAAATTACGGTGGAACCCCCATTCTTGGGGTTAAAGGAAATGCCATTATTGGCCATGGTTCCTCCAATGAAAATGCAGTATACGCTATGCTAATGCACGCTTTTCAAGTGGCAACGCATGGTTTGTCTGAGCGAATTACTAATGCGATAAAAGAATGAAAAAAATTCATGCGGCCATTACCGGAGTCAATGGTTATGTGCCGGAAGATATATTGAGCAACGACGATTTAGCCAAGATGGTGGACACGTCCGATGAATGGATAACCACACGAACAGGTATTAAAGAACGTAGAATCATGCGCAATGGAGCGTCCTCCGATATTGCGCTTGAAGCGGTTAAGGGACTTCTGAATAAAACGAATACCAATCCGTTGGACGTTGAATTAGTGATTTTAGCGACGGTAACTCCCGATTATCCGTTTCCTTCGACTGCTAATGTTTTATGCGACAAGGCAGGTATGACCAATGCTTGGGGGTATGATCTAATTGCCGCCTGTTCAGGCTTTATTTATGCTTTGTCCACTGGTGCGCAATTCATTGAAACAGGTCGCTATAAAAAAGTCGTTGTCGTTGGGGTAGATAAAATGACCTCAATTCTTGACTATCAAGACAGAACCACCTGCGTAATTTTCGGTGACGGAGGAGGAGCCGTCCTTTTAGAACCCAATGAGGAGGGGCTGGGTGTACAAGATTTTATTTTACGAAGCGATGGGGCGGGACGTCATTATTTGGTGCAGCCTGCAGGAGGTTCCTTGAATCCAGCGAGTGTAGAAACCGTTGAAAATCGCATGCATTATGTGAAACAGGAAGGAAAACAAGTGTTCAAGTTTGCGGTGACCAACATGGCGGAAGTGTCCGCGGAAATTATGGAAAAGAATCAGTTAACCGCAGAGGACATTGCTTGGCTAGTGCCTCACCAAGCCAACCTTAGAATCATTGACGCTACAGCCGACAGAATGGGAATCACCAAGGATAAAGTAATGATCAACATTCAAAAATATGGCAACACCACAGCAGGAACCCTGCCTTTGTGCCTCTGGGATTACGAAGCGCAGTTGAAAAAAGGAGACAATATTATTTTAAGTGCTTTTGGTGGTGGATTTACCTGGGGTGCAGTATATTTGAAATGGGCATATAATTCTTAATTTTGAACTATGAATAACGAGGAAATAAAAGAACTGATCAAATTAGTATCCAAGCTTGGCTTAGGTAAAGTGGAAATTGAAAAAGATGGCTTTAAGATTAACATCAAAGGGCCAAATATGGGCGCCCCCATGACGTATTCTCCGGTCTCGGCTCCCATTCCAGCTCCAGTTGTTGCTCAACCTTTAACATCGGTTCAAAATGAACCTCAGGCTGAACAGGCCGCAAAAGTTGTTGCGGAAAACACCAATACTATAACTATCAAATCCACGATGATAGGAACGTTTTATCGTTCCTCTGGCCCGGATAAAGCTCCTTTCGTGGAAGTGGGTTCTGAAATTAAAAAGGGCGATAAAATTTGCATCATTGAAGCAATGAAACTGTTCAATGAAATTGAATCAGAAGTGAGTGGTAAAATTGTAAAAGTATTGGTGGATGACGCAACTCCTGTGGAATTCGACCAACCCCTTTTCTTGGTAGAACCGGCCTAAAACGAGAACCATGTTTAAAAAAATACTCATCGCGAATCGAGGCGAAATAGCCATGCGTGTAATACGCACTTGTAAGGAAATGGGAATAAAAACGGTTGCAGTGTATTCCACGGCGGATAAAGATTCCTTGCCCGTTCGTTTTGCAGATGAAGCAGTTTGCATAGGTCCCGCAGTAAGCTCGAAGTCTTACTTATCTATTTCGAACATCATTGCAGCAGCAGAAATCACCAACTCTGACGCGATTCATCCTGGGTATGGGTTTTTGTCTGAAAACGAGAAGTTTTCCCGCGTTTGCCAAGAATACGGGATAAAGTTCATTGGGGCCCTGCCAGAACAAATCGCTGCAATGGGCGATAAGGCAACGGCAAAAGCCACCATGATCAAGGCGGGAGTTCCGTGCATTCCTGGTTCAGCAGGGCTTTTAAAAGACATTGAAGACGCAAAGGTCAACGCCGAACGCATCAAATACCCCGTGATTTTAAAAGCCACCGCCGGCGGAGGAGGTAAAGGTATGCGCATTGTTTGGAAAGAGGAAGAACTTCAATCGGCATGGGATTCTGCCCGACAAGAAGCTGGAGCGGCATTTGGAAACGATGGGGTTTACATGGAGAAATTCATCGAAGAGCCGCGGCATATTGAAATTCAAATTGCGGGAGATCAGTACGGAAACGCTTGCCACCTGTCGGAAAGGGACTGTTCGATTCAACGAAGACATCAAAAGTTAGTGGAGGAAACCCCTTCCCCGTTCATGACGCCTGAACTGCGTGATAAAATGGGGGAAGCGGCAATTAAAGCTGCAAAGGCCGTTCGATACGAAGGAGTTGGTACCGTGGAGTTTTTAGTGGATAAAAACCGGGACTTTTATTTCATGGAAATGAACACCCGTATTCAGGTAGAACACACCATTACGGAAGAGGTGATCAATTATGACCTGGTAAAAGAACAAATTAAATTAGCGGCAGGCGAAAAGATTTCAGGAAAGAATTACACGCCTATTTTGCACGCGATACAATGCCGAATTAACGCAGAAGACCCCTACAACGATTTCAGGCCTTCTCCAGGAAAAATCACCGATTACCATTCGCCAGGAGGCCATGGAGTGCGCATCGACACACACGTTTATGCTGGTTATACCATTCCTCCAAATTATGACTCAATGATCTCCAAACTGATCGTTGTTGCGCAGACGAGAGAAGAAGCAATCCTAAAAATGCGACGTGCGTTGGATGAATACATTGTGGCCGGAATTAAAACTACCATTCCTTTTCACCAACAGTTAATGCACCACCCAAAATTCATGGAAGGTGATTTTACAACGAAGTTCATGGAGGGTTTTGAGATTAAGTAAATCTCAATGCGTGGATTCACGCAAATTTACTGCGTAATTTCACACAAAATTAATGGCAACCGACGGATAAAAGTTTCGTTAAAACGGCGCAAAAAAGTTAATTTTATCAAAAATTGTGATTATGCGTTTCAGTTTACGTTTTCTAACCTTTGTTATTATACTTTGGTCGTTCAATTCTGTGCGTGCTCAGGCTTATTGCAACAATCCTCTTGGTACGATTACTCCGAACATGGGATGGCAATACTTTTATCATACATGTAGGGGATATGTTACTTTCCAAGCGCAGGCCGGATGTACTTACCAATTCACCTATTGCTCATCGTATGCCCCTAGCGCCTCCTATAACGGGGATCCATATTTAACCATTTCAACCCAGCCTACCTCGGGTAACCTTACCCAAAACGACGATTTTTGCGGTTTAGGATCTTACTTAAATTGGACGGCTCCTTCGACAGGAACCTTTTATTTGAACTTAGGAAACTGCTGTTCCTCGGGATGCGGATGTGGATTAAACCGTAACTTAGGCTATCGTTCCACGAATTGTGCTGGAGGCGTTCTGCCTCCAACAAGTATAACGGCTAGTTCCGCATCCATTTGCGCGGGTCAATCCGTAACCCTTACCGCGAACGGCACCATGGGAACCCAAAACTGGTACACTGGAGCATGCGGAGGAACGTTTATCGGCTCTGGAGCAAGCATCACGGTGACTCCTGCTTCCACCACCACCTATTTTGTAAACAACAACAGCAATGGGCAAGCTAGCCCTTCATGCGCTTCGTTGACAATAACGGTAAATCCCTCGCCACCAGCGCCAGCCGTGAACGGGAACCTCGTGCTTTGTGGCTCAGGCAGCACCGTGTTGACGGCCAGCGGAGGACTAAGCAATTATAACTGGTATTCCAATGCAGCCGGGTCCGTTTTGGTGGGGACAGGAGCAAGTTTCACGACGCCGATTTTGAACACTACCACGACCTATTATGTTAACACTCAACAGGGGGGAAACGTGGGCGTGGGCTCTCAAACGTTTAATTTTACAGGAGCGCCTCAAACTTTCACAGCACCGGTTACAGGCACGTATACCTTCGATGTTTATGGTGCAAGAGGAGGGAACGTTACAAGTTATTACCCTACCAACGGAGGTCTTGGTGGCCGCGCTCAAGGTTCAATGACGTTAACCGCAGGACAAGTAATCAATGTGTATGTTGGAGGACAGGGTCAAGACCGTTTGGGCAACCATCCTTACGGCAATTGCGCATTCGTGCCCGGAGGTTGGAATGGAGGAGGGGCTAATAGGAGCGCAGGAAACGGCACCCCAGGGGGAGGAGGGTCCGATATTCGCGTGGGCGGCAATGCTTTAGCGAACAGAGTAATCGTTGCTGGAGGCGGAGGCGGGTGTGGATGGTCTTATGCTGCGGGAGGACATGGAGGGGGGCTTACAGGAAACAACGGAACCAATAGTCCAAATTCAGGAGGAACACAGGTTTCAGGGGGCGCAATAGCTAATAATGGCGGTCCATGTGGCGTAACAGCGGGAACGCTGGGTCAAGGAGGAGACGGTTCTGGGTGGTCTGCCGGTGGCGGTGGCGGCGGTGGCGGTTATTATGGCGGCGGCGGTGGCGGATACAACAACGGCGGCGGCGGCGGGTCTTCCTACATCGGCGGAGTTAACGGTGGTTCCACGACTCCTGGAGTTCAAAACGGCAATGGTCAAATTATTATATCTTGGAACGCTCAAGGGTGCCCATCTCCTTTAACCCCCGTAACTGTAACGATTAACCCACAAGCGGTTGTCACTGCAACGGGAGCAACAATTTGTGCGGGACAAACGGCAAATTTAACAGCAACATCGTCCATACCCGGTGGAACATTTACGTGGAATCCCGGAAACCTGGTTGGGGCATCGGTTTCCGTAACCCCCAATGCTACAACGCAATACACCGTTTCCTATTCGGCTGCGGGATGTCCTTCGGTTACAGCAACGGCAACGGTTACAGTCAACGCCTTACCGGCAGCACCAACGGCGAACAGTGTTACTTTGTGTGGGCCGGGAAGCACTACCTTAACCGCAACGGGCGGGCAAAACAACAATTATATTTGGTTTGCAAATGCGAATGGAACCGGACAGCTTTCAACTAGTGCAAGTTATACAACGCCAAACCTTCAAAATACAACAACATATTATGTTCAAACGGCTACTGCACAGGGAGGTTCGCAGAATTTTCCCTTCACCGGCGGTGTACAAAACTTTACAGCACCTATTTCAGGGGTATACACTATTGAGGCTTGGGGAGCAAAAGGTGGCGACGACGGAAACATTGGAGCCAACGGTGGATACGCAACAGGAACGGTTGCCTTAACAGCCGGCCAAACCTTGGCAGTTTACACGGGGGGTATGGGTGCCTCATGTGCTGTTGGAGGCGGAGGCGGTTGGAATGGCGGCGGTAATGCTGGTCCGCAAGGTTGTTCTGGCGGAGGTGGTGGAGCCTCGGATGTTCGGCTTGGTGGAGTAGCTCTTGGAAACAGAATTATTGTAGCCGGAGGCGGTGGAGGAGCAGGGTGCTGCGGCGCTCAAGCAGGTGCCGGCGGCGGCTTAAACGGAAACAACGGTAGTGCGAATGGAGGAACTCAAGCGGCAGGAGGAGCGGGTAATGCTGCCGGGGCTCTTGGTCAGGGTGGCAATAAGAATGGAGACGGCGGCGGCGGCGGTGGCGGTTATTATGGAGGAGGAGCTGCTTTCAATGACGATGGCGGTGGTGGAGGTTCTTCTTTCGTTGGAGGAGTATTAGCCGGGAATACTATTGCCGGCAACGCTTCAATGCCTAATCCAAATGGAGGAAATATGACAGGTAATGCAGGAAACGGTTACGTAAGAATTACCTGGTCCGGCGTTAGTTGCGCTTCCGCCCTAACCCCTGTAACGGTAACGATCAACCCCGTACCGGTTATTTCCGTAAACAGCGCAACCGTTTGTGCTGGTCAGGCAGCGACCTTAACAGCGACGTCCACGGTTCCAGGAGGAACCTTTACATGGTCTCCAGGCGGTCAAACAGGCAGCACGATTACCGTTACGCC
>JAIXRC010000069.1 GCA_027485415.1 Cryomorphaceae bacterium
GTCAGTGATATCCGGAGAAATGCCTTTGGTTCAAGATCATTTGAGGACGGTGTGATGCAGGATATGATGATGCAGCAGCAATGGGTCCTCGAACTGAGACCTGTGTTGTCTCTCCTCAAGTTCAGAATGTCATACAATTTGAAACCAGGTGATAACATAATGTACCTGAAAGGGACACTCTACTTTGGAATATGGTCAAAGAGGACGTCGGGCGAATGCAGGCTCCTTGTTGATGCACGGGATGACTTCTCCCAAGCCAGTTACGGCTACAGCGAATACGAGAGAACGCAAGCTTATCACAACCGACATGTGAGATCTTTTGGATTTACAGAGGCCATTGCCAGGTACACGGATTTAATCATAGAGAAACAGCTTTATTGTCCGTGTTATGATTGCTTTGCAGAATTGTCCATTGTCAACGCATATGCGGATGCCCCGGTGCCAGGAAAGTCATCCATGCTTGACGCGATTGACATGATCATGTCATCGTCATATAACCAGAATAACATGAAAGTTTCAACAACTTAAAAGATAGCCAGCAAAATAACTCGCATCTTATGTGAACAAAATCATCCCAAATACGCTCTTTGTATTATATTATAACATTGTACATTATTATTCTTTGTTGTTTCTTGGATCTTGTTTGTTGTTGTTGTTGTTGTTGTCGGTTCTTGTCATTGGTTCTTGGTCATTATTATTCTTTGTTGTTTCTTGTTTCTTGTTGTATTGTTTTTGTTTACAAGGTACCGTACGTACATGTACGGATCTTTTATCTCCATATAAAGATAACGACGTCGGGTTACATGGTGGCGGTGACGATGAAGAAGAGTTCTAGCACAAGTAGCTTGACGTCTCTTGCGAGCGCACATACACTTACACCCACCATTGCCGCAAGGAGACTGCCATTTGGCCGGACAGTGTCATCAAATGCACTGGCATCAATGGACTATGTGAATGACATGTCAGTACACATACAGGTGGAAGCTCTTACCCATTCATCTGCATACAACACAGGGATGTGTCTGGCAGAGTTTGGCAGTCACATCAAGGTTAACGACTTGCGCTTTCCGTCCAAGGACCTGCTGAACGTTGAAATCAAGGACACACAAGAAGCGGCCAAGTCATTCCTGACATGCCTGGTCACGCCCCATGAACCCGTTGAGGATGAAAGGGATGAAATGAACCACTGTGTCTTCAGGACGAGTAACCGGCAGAGGCGTAGAAAGGATGACACCGATAGTGGCTATTGTATTGCATAGCTCCATGTACATTAGGTCTATTTTTTACTGTTTGTTGTTTGCTGTTTACTGTTTGTTTAGCCGAAATTGTTTACAATTCTTTTAGGGCTTCACGTGTATACCATGATATCTCCCATTGTACCGTACCGTAATCCATCATAATCATTTACTACTTTTTTACTTTTTTAACTTTTATCTAGATATACATTATATATTAATAAGCAAAGATACATTAATAAGCAAAGATGCAGATCTACAACACAATCTCCCAAGGAATTCTCGGCAAGTATGATGAAAACTATGCGGACTATGCAAACTTCTCCCAATCGAACGAAATTAGTTCTACCGTCGCACAAAACGGTACTATACCATCAACATCCACAACGAAAGTATCTACAAAGATTGTGACCAAGGGTGGGAAGCTTCAGACTGCCAAGTCTGGCAAGCACTATTCGCTTAAATATGAATGCACAGCAACCAACAAATCCCCAAACGGGGGCCAGATCGGCTATATTCAATTGATAGGCAACGGGAAAAAACTGCCATGGACCAGTAAAACCATGACTAATGACGCGTATTCGTGCGCTTTCCAAGTCACCGATGTCCAGAACACCAGCAAGCTGGATGAGGTCGCAAGCAGTATTTTCAAACACCTTTGATAAATGGGCCAATCACACATACTTAACATATCATGAACATGATATCATATCATATCTAATTGTAGGTAATTGTAGTCCCAATAGTTCTAATAGTCCCTAAAAATGGCAGATACAAAGGGAACTTATTGCGATGTGATCGTAGTGATTGAAGGAAACGAAGCAGGCCGCGTTGACGAGGACGAATACAAGTTCTTGTATACCCTGGGATTTGATAAGCGGTTTCAGATGCACATGTACCTAGTGAACACTTCCGTCGGTGAAATTACCAACGTGAGAAACACGCTAGGATCGCTAGCTGCCAATCTTGGATTTTCGCTTCAGAACCACGACGAGAGGCACCGCACGGTCGCGTCGGCGTTCCTGCATCACATTATCAAGAACCATGACACGTGGAAAACGGCGCTCGAGGCTGCTCCACAAAACAGCGAGTCAGTCACGTGCACGATGCAAGCCATCTTTATCAACAAGGACATACGGAAGTATTATAACCACATGGGAGCTTCTTCAGAGGGAGTATATCTGACAATGTTGTTGCAGGACAGTACATTCAATGGATGCAGCAAGTCGTTCAGTGATGACGTTTCAAAGCACGGCTTCCCAGATTACATGAGGAATGAGCAATTCAAATCCTGGTACAAAGACCACGTCTCGCAAAGGCTGCAATCCCACATGGTCGGGTTTCAATCCGGACTATGCGCGGTGCAGATTGATACCATGACCAGAAATGACAAATTCTATTACGAAAAGCTGCATGCAAACATTGAATCGGCAGCACGCCCTCAAGAAGCCAACAAGTGGGCACTCGCGTCATGGTACTATATTGTTGACCAGTCTCCAATGGACTATTCCCTGATACCTCTATACACCAATGGACTACCCACCGAGCAGCTGATCAAGCGCATGGAGCTCTGCATTCACAATGCATCAAGGATGACGCGTAAGAAAGTCATGATCGGAGTCTGCACGAACAGCGACCTGGAACTCGTCCAGAACACGTTCTCGCGCCATAATCCTCTCGTTATGCCGTTCCGGACGCCGGACTTGCCAGACCCGCAATCGCACGGCATCTTGTATTGCTCGTGCATCCAGCAACAAACGTTCAAAGATGATGATATCATATACTTTGCAGATGGGAACGCCATCTTGGGCGGAAGAGACCTAGCGGGGCACATCAACCGGCTCCTTGTTGCAGAACATGGAACGTACCTTTCGCCACATCGCTTACAGGTGCGGACCCCGGACCACAATGTCGAAGGGCGTCGTCTTGTTCCACTGGAAGGAATCGAGTATGTATCATCTAACAGCAAAAAGGCCAGTGTACATGATTCCATGCCGGGGTCCTACTATGTCGTGCCGGTCGAAGATGTCATCGAGTCCTATGGTAGCTGCTTTATAGTGCCGTTCAAAGCGTTCCGTGCCATATTGTTCACCGTCCATCATGGTATGGCAAGAGAATCCGCGTGTTTCTCTGCGTTCTACCATTACGGATTCAAATGCAGAAAAGCATCCGACATGCTTGACCTGTTTGCAATTACATACAAAGAAGATATGACAGGTGTTAGGATTCCGCCCTATTGTCGCCTAGTTCATTCTTAGTACCGTCATTGGTACCGTGCTATTCTTGTTATAATAATATTGTTATTCTTGTTATTATTATTGTTATTCTTGTTATTATTCTTGTTATAATATAATATTGTTGGTGATGATGGTGATGATGATATACTGATGATATTGATATTGTATTGTATCTTCTAAATTTTCTTACTTAAAGCTCCTTTGACCTTTAAGCTCATGAATCCTTACCATATTTAAGCACCACTGAGCACTGTATGTAGTTGTACTCGATTGTTGTTCAGGATCCGCATACCTCTGCATAGCTCCGCATAGCTCCGTATAGTTGAAAGATCAAAAGGCCAGGAATAGGAATGCTTTGCAATATATCGGAAGAAGAGAAACATTGGGCGGACGTAATGAGCAGGGTTCCGGATGCTACCCACGCAATGAGCAGACAATTGCTAATCAGCACAATCACCAGCGTCTTCAAGCGGTGTCCATCCGTCGTTGACACAAGCGTCCCCGAGGACGTCATCGCCATCAACACCCAAAGCGTGCGTTTGTCAGACTTTATGACCTTTTTGACATCCAAGGAAAATGATCCGATCATCACCAGGTGCATGGTCTTGCATCTAGGTTCGCGGATGCCGATCCATATCAAGTCCCCCGGTGGACATGGGAAAGCGGGCAAGGAATTGCTTGGAGATTTCTACAATCAACTTACAATGAGCGTCAAGGACGACAGCAGTACCAAGAGCATCAAGATCTTCAACAACCTCACCATTCATGTTACTGGGTGCAAGTCTCCCTATGAAGCCCGAGTTGTTGCGACCTTTGCCTGGGACATGCTGTCGCACGTGTATCCGTTCATCCGCAAGGAAAGGTATACTCAGGATATCCAGATGATCAACGCCACTGCAGAGGTCAACTATAGCTTCAACCTGAAAAACTACGCATCTACCCTAAGAGATTCGGCCAACAGCGTCGCCCATGTCAAATATGACCCTATGGAAAGCGACTATCCAGGTGCCATCGCAAAGATCGAGATTCCCAGTTCACGCGACGATATCCAGGGGCAAACATCCGGTAAGCGGAGCGTTGGACCCAAGACCGTAACAGTTATGATATTTGCCAGTGGCAACCTCGCCTTCAGTGGTAGGGCTATGAAAGACATTGCCTATGCGTACAAGGTCATCGTCGACTTTGTTGCGAGTAACAAGCATCTAGTACAAAGCAAGCTACCCATCTTGTCAAAAAAGCGCCAGGAGGAGACTGTCAAGAAGAGGAAGTATACCCTCAAGGGACCAAGGAAAAATGCAAAAAAGATCAACTCCATCATAGTCTAGGGGGTATTATCATTTGCCAGTGTTTGGGAGCGAGGCGAGGCGAGGCGAGGGCAAACCCAAGGCGATCAATGCCGATTTTGAATTTGCCACTTTTTTTTACACACAACACAAGCGACATCATAATGAGAGTGGCGTGAAGAGACGCATAGACGCATAGACACATAGACACATAGAGACACCGCGATTCAGTGAAAAACTGAGATGACACCATTTGTGATGTTCAGTTTGGCTATTTTCATTTTGTACAATATTAAACCTTAATATCCTAACCTAAACCCAAAAACCTTAATATCCTAATATCCTAGGAGCTTTGCAATCATGCTTTTATCAAAATTGTAATGTTCGAACACCCTTTGCAAGAGATCGTTTGCCTCAAGCTTGCTAGGCAGGGTGTGCTCATGCAATAGCCCGCTCATGAGGTTCACCACTGAGAAAGATTTGAACTGAACCTGGCTCGTTTCTTTTTCTTTCTTCATCAGTGGAACACAGCAGTACAGCAAGGCTTGAGAGACCCATTCCCGGCTCATGTCTACGCGTGAACTGGTCTTGAGCTCATATAGAGATCCCGCTTCGAGGTCTACTATATCGCTACGTCCTGTAATGCCGTAAACATAGCCCCTAGTGAACTTGTCTGCATCAAGATCTTGATGGTTGATAAAGCCGTGCAAGCTCTTCAGCACATCCGGATCGGTTTCTTTAGTCGACAGTTTGTGGCTTTCCTGGAAAGACAAATATTCAATGCGACTACGCAAGAACTGATCACAAAACTTTGCAACATTTTCATGGAGTGCCTCGATGCGTTCGTTGAATCGGTTAAAGTGCAAGAGAACACAGGGTCTGCGGAGGGATTCGCACAGCTCGTTAAAACACAGGGCAATGTTCCAGTAGACCCTCGCAGGGATCTTGTCGCTCTCCATTTTGCTCAAGAACACGCGGAGCTGTTTCTGAAAGGTCTCTGACGCGAATACCTCTGACAGTACGGCGACCGGTCGCTCGCTTGCGAGGATGTCACGGAAGAACATGGCCAGGTGATCCTCTTTTGCTAGGAGGCTGCCATGCTTCCTGATGATACTGCGGACGGTGTACTTGTACATGTCAGGATCGCGAATGTACTGGTTCAGCATGCTGTCGGACACAATGTTCAATATGCGATCATCGTCTACGTAGCGCACATCATTGTTCTTACCGGTAACGCACGCAAAGACCTTTTTCAAAAACAGGTTGCCGTGGTCAAGGTACAACTTCCTATACACGAGGATCTCGCCCATGATGCCCAGGATTGGCAGCATATCTTCCGTCACGCCACTACGTATTTGGAACCGGGCGCCAAAGACGTGTACCTTTGGCTTGATCTCAGGGTCTTGCATGATTCCTTCAAAGGCGGTAGCCATATCTTTGGCAACATCTTCCGTGACGCGCAAGAGATCCTTATCTGGGCACGACATGGGTTGCATGCGAATCTCGCGCTCGAAATTGGGCATCATGAGTTCATCGCAAGACTTCAGGAAGGCATCATTCATCGCAACGATAGCTTCTCTGTATGGGGGCGGCGGTGCTCCTGGGAGATATTCGCGGAAATCGTCTACAACTTGCGACCACTTTTGTGCGTCCCATGATAGGTAGGCATACTCGGACAACATGTCGGCTTTGAGCTGCAAGTACCTACTCGGGCCATCCGCGGCAAAACCAATAAACATGTACTCGGTACTCCTGGTCATGCCCACGTTCACTAGGGAGACATCAATCAGTTCTTGAGACTTGAACAGGTTGTTCTCGGCTGGTAGCGATCTGTGCGACATTCCCAGGAAAAATACGACGCGGTGGCCCTTGCCCTTGTCCCCATGAATAGACAACATCACGGTCTTGCCAGTGGCCTTGCCCCAATCAATGGAATTATGATAGCCATCGCCTCGCGTCTCGAAATGCACGACATGGCTAACTTTCTTCTTTGTTTCCTCTGCTTTTTTATTTTTGTTGTTATTGTTATTATTGGGTTTATCCTCGTTTTCGTCCGCGCTGAAGATCTTGCTATATACTTTTTGAAGCATAGGCTTCATCTGCTCAAACACATGGTTGTTATTGCTCTTTTTCATAATAATGGCCACATCCTCGGGGCGCAAGGTGGTATCATATTCAAACAGCGCGCGGATCGCTGCGCACACCTGGCTCGATAGAGTGTAAGCGCTCTGGTTATTGAATACTTTGTCATGGGTAAAGAGGACCGGCTTGTTCGACTTGTCGTTATTGCTGGATACCATGACCGGGACCGAGTACTTTTGATAATAATCGGATAACAAGAGGCGCACAAAGTCAATGTGACCGGCCGGGCATCGGTAGCAGCAATCGATGTTGTAGACCTTTGGCTTCAACGTACTCTTCCAGATGTTCATGGGATGACCCAGAGCAAGGTCGTTCGACACGGCACGGGGAAAGACGCTCTGGACCATGTCGCCGACCGCAATGCCATGGATGCGCTCGTTGTGGCACAGCACGTTTGTAAGGATCTTTGCTTTCAGAGGGTCCATATCCTGGAACTCGTCTACCAGGACAAAGTCTGCGGGTGTTCCGTTCTTCATGATAAAGTCATTGTGTTTTCTGTCTCTTGTTGCTTCGTAAAGAATCCTGGTTTTCAGGTCATGACAGTCCCCGTTGTCCTGCAGGAACTCGGACATGCCCATGTGCTCCAGTTGCCTGTGCACGAATGCATCAAAGTTTGCAATGCAAATATCACATCCTCCGTAAGAACCCATGTAATGGTTACTCGACCCAACGCGAGGGATTGCTATCTGTAGCAGCTTCTCTAGCCTGCACTTGAGCTCGTGGGTAATACTGGAGACCAAGGTCAAAAACAATATGTTTTGCTTCTTCTCCAGAACGTGGCGTATGCCCAGTTTGACGATTGTATCTGTTTTTCGAGAGCCCGCACACCCATTGACAAGCTTGACCCTGTCATCATCCATAACAATATGGCACTGAATGTCAGAGATGAAATCCATCATTGCTGTATTTCCACGGCTTGGCGGGGGCATGTGTTATTATACACGTTTGTGTATATCTTTATATACACTACTACTATACTATTGATGCATCTACTTTGTCATATTATATGATTTATGATCAAGGACCCAATTCCAAAATATAATATAACGTAACTTAAAGGCGTCAAAGGCTATATATGATCACATTGTATACCTACACAGATGATTATAATAAACACAATGGTCAGCACTCTTCCGAGATCATACATCCATGGATGCCGTGGCTTTGCGACTGTACCGAAAGCAATCAATCCAGACAAGGAGAAGAAAGCCGTTGTTGACAATGCAACAATGAAGGAGGTCTCTCCGTTGGGTCCCCTGGCCAAGGAATATCCAGTCAAGGATATCGTCAAGAGCCTCCATGGCAAAAACGTAATCTACATGGGCCACATAAAATCCACCAAACATATGCACATGTTCAAGTTTGGCATCTCCAGGGCCGTCCAACAGCGTGCAACGACGCATAAAAGGAACTATGACAAGTTTGATCTTTGCTTTATCGCCGAATACGATCGGAACTTTGCAGTCGAGAAAAACTTTGCTACATTGGCCAAGTCTAGAGGGATTCTGCTGGATGGTTTCCTCTCGAAGAACAGGGAAGGATTTTACTTTCAGCAAAAGGAAGTAGTCGCGGTTAGCCGCTCGTTTCCAGGGATCACTTATGCAGACCTTGCCCTTGATATGCACAATCTCATAGAGCTCGACATGGCAAAATACACGGGCACATACAAGGGATCCGTGTTTATCAGGGAGCGCCTGAATGTTGATTAGAAATAATATTGTATCAAATACTATTCTGGCAAAGGGATCTGTGATGCATGTATGAACAGTTGATCGGCATTATGCTTAGTCTTGACGTTATTTATTCTCGTCATGAATGCGTTTCCTCTATTTTCGCCTAGATAACGTATGAGTTCCTCTTTGATAGCCTGATTATCCACGGTCTCAACGTACTTGCTCATGAACGCATCATCGAGATCTTTTCTTGCACAATGAGCCTTGCACAGTTCATGTGCCATCATGTTTACTGCAAGTAGGCGCGACACTGCATAGTCAATGATGAGTTTGCGCCACAACAGGTTGCCATCTTTCGGAATAGTTACAGGTAATGTAATAGCTTTCTCCACATCAATAATGTTTTTGATTTTATTACCGTTTGATACATAGATTGCAAACATTTCCATTAGCAAGCACGTCCACAGTGCACAGTATCCTCCAGGATCCAATGAAGATTTTTTAACAGTGCTGTTTGCGCTCTGATAAGTGTCGGCAATGGCGACAGAGCCAACAATCTTGGTATGACCAAACTCCTTCCTATTTGTCAAGAACTTCCGCAACATTTGTGCATACTTTGCTTTCCCATGGTCCATGTTTGGGTCGATGATTGCAATGGATACCGTCTTTGCTCTCTCCGGCCTAAACAACACCAACGCTATTGCATGTCCAGTCTGTGCGTTGCTGAGTATTACATCTACTGTAGTGGTAATGGGATCACCCGTTTGACGAACACGTTCGATGAGTCCCTTGAACACATCCGTGTCTTTGTCTGTGTATGTAACCTTCAGCTGGCTACGGCTCTGGAAAAATCTCTTAATCTTAGAGTTGTTATAATATACCAGTCTCCAAGTTCCTGGATGTATCGTATTGCCATGCATCATATGCAATAGCTCCCCTATGCCCTTGCCAAGTCCCGATCTGATTTTGCTAAGACCTGTATTGTAATTAAGATTAGCATGCGGAGGAGCTTCGCATATTCCAAACCTGGAATACAAGTCTCGCAGAACGACTGCGTCAGAAGGACGGACTCCATCGATTATGCTCTTGCGCTGTGGGGTCAGTTCTCCTATACCCGGGGCCTTGAACTTTACAAACGTGCATTTCCGGATACCCTCTTTCGTTTCTTCCTTTATTATGTTGGTGATGATTTTGCTTGCTTTCTTTTGTTTTTTAGGGCTAATCTTGGTTACATTAGTTACATTAGATACATCGAGTACATTGCTTGCGTCAATGTTGTATTTATTCTTGCAGATAATTTGGAGTTTTTTGTATGTTGGACCGGATATCAGGATATTACGCTTGGTTAGGGGATTTACCGTAGGTGTCGCCTTCCACATGTTACAATGCTCTTTTGAAACTTTAGCACTATCGACCGACATTGTTTTGTTATTGTTTTATTGAAATAGATGCAGATATTTATAAATCATTATTGTTATTATGTTATTGATTTAGTTCCATTTGGTGCCTTGTTATTGTCCTTTGTTAGATTGGCAATCATGCGTCCCTTGTCATCCATTGCATACTCGGGTCCTAGCATATTCAGCATGCGCTGATTTATACTTTCCCGGCTGCTGTCATAGTACCATGTCTTTGATTGCTCATTATACAGAAGCGGCCAAATCTGCACGAGGAGCCTGCCATATTTATCAAAACCATGGCACGACACGGCCATGAGATTTTGATGAGCTGAGTTTTGTGTACCCCCGCTCAACATTTGCCACAACGCATCGCGACTGTTGACAGCCATTTTCTTCAATTGATCCCTGTTTACTTCATCCTTGGGCTGCTTTATCTCTGGTGCATTGTAGCCCATGGTTCTAGCTCGGTAGCGGATCATACGCATCTGTCCATTTCCGGCATCGCTTGGTATCAATAATACAACGTCGCATGTGTCGCCATCATAACAAGATACGAATTTGCCAATGTACACCCCTCTCAAGTCATGCCTATCAGGACAGTCTGGGCTATTCAGATGTACGTTGTGTTTGAGCCTTGATAACAGAAGCCCTTGATGATGCACGTCGGGCACCGGTATACGCTCCGTATTGCTGCTGGCATAGAGCAAGTACAACGCGCAAGCGACTACTGCTACAAATATAACCATGTCTAGCTGCCATGAGAATCCCTGAAAGAATGCCTTGGGAAGCGACTTTGTGATCAGCTTACTGACCATATTTGTGTCTTTTTGTTTTTTGGTATAATTGATTTATAATGTAACTAGGATAAAAGTACTACTACAACTTGGTAAACATGCGCACGCGCCATAATGCGCCTTCGTCAATGTCTGGGATTGCCACCATGTCTCCGGATGCAAGCTCCCTGCATCCATGTGGGCTCTCTGTGCAGTTGATGAACCCCTGGTCCATGGGAGCTGGTACATGCACAATGTATTTGCTTCCGTTACCACCGATCACTGCGTACACCCAGGATAGCTTGCCGGTAGGTACACGCTGACCATAGAGCGGCAACGCTGTCCCGCCGCTTTGACTGCTATCTGACTTGTAGCCTTGGACGCGCGTCAGATGCCCGACCATGTGGAATTCGCCCGACTCGAAAAATCTACCAGACACGGGGAGAGGAATTTGCTCTGTTGGATCGTACGCAATATTTTTAGAGACGGACAATAATTTAGAGGGCTCAAGAGGGATCATGGTGCTATCGCGTATTCCCTCGTTTACATCTGACTTGGTTCCAATTTCGTCCATTGTAATATGATTATTTTCACTTTCCTCTTCAATAAAGTCCACAACATGATCTTGTTCTAGGCTTGTTGTTGCGGGCTTCTTATTAGCATTAGCATCTAGTATCTTGGCAAAGTTCAGCTTTAGATCATGTACGTAAGAAACCATCACGAGGAAAACAATCAAGAGCAAAATTACCAGCACGGTGCTGTTGCGCATCATTTGAGAGGATAGTTCAATAATAATAATACATAATAATACATACCAAAAAATAATTATTGAATAAAATTATACTTAAAGATGACGATGAGAGTATTTTACTAATATACACAAATTATTACATAATCACAATAATCATAATAATTAAGGTCTTTTAGGCCCGATCATGACACGCATAATTGTATTCCCGGTTAATCGTTCGTCCGGCAGGGTAAATGTCAGTTTCCCCTGCTCTACGATCATGTCATGGATCGAGAGGGATGACATCATGAACAAGATCCTGACCATTTACATGAACAAAGGCACGGACAGCCCTGACGCATCCTCCATCGACCAGGATGCTTTCGAGATTATGTGTGCATATGACGAGGCCGGAGTCTTGACAGCCACGACAAGTGACGACCTGGACTCGAAACCCATGTATATTGTTTGTGAGCTGGATGTCTGTAATGCGACCGATGACCGTGTCCCCATGGCCAGCATGGTCATTGGCGCGCAAGATCAAGTGATCAACATGATCAAGGGACAGGAGCTCTCATGGGTGTTCATCCAACGCGATCCAGAAACACCGCCGGACGGCGACGCCGATGCATCGTATCTGAATCTACTCAGGGATCTTGTAGACATGAGCTCCGTTCACGGAGCGCAACGGAGTAACCGTACGGACATTGATACAGTGAGCGCGTTCGCAAAGCAGATTCGGATCGATATTTGTCAGGGGAAATTTCCACTTCTCACGACAAAGCGTGTACCGTTTCGCTTAGCAGCAGAGGAACTCCTTTGGTTTTCTCGAGGAGAAACTGATAGCAAGACGCTAGAGAATAATGGAGTCAATATCTGGAAGGCCAACAGCTCCAGGCAATTCCTGGACAAGCACGGACTTTTCTCCCTTGAGGAGGGAGACATTGGACCAGGGTATGGATGGCA
>JAIXRC010000097.1 GCA_027485415.1 Cryomorphaceae bacterium
CAGAATAATCGCAGTCTTTGGTCGTGCATTCTATCGTGACAGATTGTCCCATGTAGGCAGTAAGGTTTATTCCTACTATGGTCCAGGGTAACCACTTGACCCCTCCACAAGTTTGAAAGTTCTGTCCGGGCTGTCCGGCATATACAGTATATTGCCCGCAGTTACCACCAATTTGATTTCCATTAGGCCCCAATAAACGCATTTGAAAAACCGGTTGAGCATTGGGTGGATGACCAGGGTCTTCAAGCACACAGGCGTATTTATAGATGAATAAGGCGTTTTGCGGGGTAACGGTCATTGTATAGCGTAATTGCTCACCTTCGGCCCCTGTGCCTGAATTTCCAAGTCTTGCAGATGCAGTACTGCCTGGGGGTACAATGGGAAGCCCACCGCATGAAAAAGGATCCGTTCCAGCACCAGTCATGATGGTATGGCGTCCATTCACAATTCCCATGGCTGCCGCCGGGTTTGAATAATTACCTGTAAATCCTTGCCAATTGTTAAAATTCCCCATGCTCAAGTTGGCATTCGGACAGCCTGCATTATTTTGCGCAAAAAATGCCGTACAAAAGAGCGAGTAGCATGCAATAAACAGCGTAAATTTTTGTTTCACGTGCTGATTCGGTTTAGGTTAACAAATATCGTATTTTTTTCTTCAAAATACAATACCGGACATTTTACGGATTTTTATTATTCTGCGTTGCCTTGACCTTCGTAAAAAAAATGGGGTTAGTGTATTAATGACACTTGATAGATGCCGAAAATGTAAGTAAATCGAACCAAAATCTTTATAACTTTGCTCAAATTTTAAATTCAACGGTATGTCAAATATGTTTCAAAGTCAGATTGATGCCTTCATGGAAAATGTTAAGGCGAAAAACGGTTATGAACCCGAATTTTTACAAGCGGTTCATGAAGTAGCTGAGGCCATTATTCCATTTACTGAGGCGAATCCCAAGTATAAGAACGCGAAGATTTTAGAACGAATTATTGAGCCAGAGAGAACCATCATTTTTCGAGTTCCGTGGTTAGATGATCAAGGCAATGTGCAGGTAAACCGAGGCTACCGTGTAGAATTTAATTCCGCAATTGGACCTTACAAAGGCGGTCTTCGCTTTCATCCTTCGGTTAATCTTTCCATCCTTAAATTTTTAGGATTCGAACAAATATTTAAAAATTCCTTAACAACGCTTCCCATGGGTGGAGGTAAAGGAGGTTCAGACTTTGATCCTAAAGGAAAATCCGACAACGAGGTGATGAAGTTTTGCCAATCCTTCATGACCGAGTTAAGCCGACACATTGGTGCTGACACCGACGTTCCAGCAGGAGATATCGGCGTTGGAGGACGTGAGATCGGTTACATGTTTGGACAGTACAAAAGAATTCGAAACGAATTTACTGGTGTTTTAACCGGTAAAGCGCGTAATTGGGGTGGGTCCTTGATTCGTCCAGAAGCTACGGGTTACGGCACCGTTTATTTCGCGAAAGAAATGCTTGCAACCAAAGGTGATTCCTTCAACGGAAAAACAGTTGTTGTTTCCGGTTCGGGAAATGTAGCACAGTTTGCTTGTGAAAAAGCAACTCAACTTGGAGCGAAGGTCGTTACACTTTCCGACTCCTCAGGATACATTTACGATGCTGACGGAATTGATGCAACCAAACTTGCTTTTGTAATGGAGCTGAAGAATGTAAAACGAGGCAGGATTGCAGAATACACTCAGAAATATCCAAATGCTAAATTCGTGGAAGGAAAACGTCCATGGGAAGTTAAGGCAGATATAGCGCTGCCTTGCGCTACGCAAAATGAGCTGAATGGCGATGAGGCAAAAGCGCTAATTGCCAACGGTGTTAAATGCGTTGCAGAAGGCGCCAACATGCCATCCACTCCAGAGGCCATTGCAGCATTTCAAGCAGCTAATGTGTTATTCGCTCCTGGCAAAGCATCCAACGCTGGAGGAGTAGCGACTTCAGGTTTAGAAATGTCGCAGAACTCTTTGCGTCTTTCTTGGTCCGCGGAAGAAGTAGACCAACGTTTACATGGTATTATGGTATCAATCCACGAGGCGTGTGTAAAATACGGTACGAAAAGCGACGGAAACGTAGATTACGTTAAAGGAGCTAACATCGCCGGATTTGTTAAAGTTGCGGATGCCATGATTGATCAAGGATTGGTTTAATAGTATACATAATTCCTTTTAAACCCACTTCGGTGGGTTTTTTTATTTCTTAATTTTACCCCGTGGAAAAACAACTCGATCAAATTTTGCTCAACTTCAACCGTGAAGGCTTTAGCAACGAAGAACTCCTGGATATTTACAAAGCCCTCGTTTTACCAAGGCTGATTGAAGAAAAAATGTTGATTTTACTCCGCCAAGGTAAAATAACCAAGTGGTTTTCAGGATGGGGCCAAGAAGGAATTTCTGTAGGATGTGCATACGCTTTGGAATCCGATGAGTTTATTCTTCCAATGCACAGAAATCTTGGAGTTTTTACCACTCGGGGCATACCCTTGCACCGACTTTTTGCGCAATTTCAAGGAAAAATGTCGGGCTTTACCAAAGGCCGCGATCGTTCCTTCCATTTTGGATCCATCGAACATCATTTAGTAGGAATGATTTCACATTTGGGCCCACAATTGGGCATAGCAGACGGTATCGCCTTAGCGCAAAAACTTTCGAAAAACGCGAAGGCCACTTTGGTGTTTTCCGGTGATGGAGGAGCTTCGGAAGGAGATTTTCATGAGGCCTTAAACGTTGCGGCGGTGTGGGATTTACCGGTTATTTTTTGCATCGAGAACAATGCATGGGGTTTATCAACACCTTCCAATGAACAGTTTCGTTGCCAGCAGTTCATTGACAAAGGCATAGGTTATGGAATGAAAGCGGTGCAAGTGGATGGGAACAACATTTTGGAAGTTATTCGCTCGTTGCGCACCATCGCTGAGGAAATCCGACTCAACCCTAAACCTTATCTCGTGGAATTAATGTCGTTTCGCATGCGCGGACACGAAGAAGCCTCGGGTACCAAATACTATCCTGAAGGCCTACAAGAAAAATGGGCATTGAAAGATCCTGTTCAAAATTATGAGTTGTTCCTGATCAAGGAAGGAATCCTTTCCGAGCAGGAAGTCGCTCAAATCAAAGAGGACTTTAAAGCCTCGATTCAATCTTCCTTTGACACTGCAAACGCTGAACCTGCTATCTCAGCGGATATGGAAAGGGAATTTGCCGATCTGTATGCAGAGCACAAACAACCTTTGGTTCCACCTTCAGGCGCATTGAAAGAAATGCGGTTCATCGATGCCATTCAAGATGCTCTTGCCCAGAGCATGGAGCGACATTCGAACCTTGTGCTTATGGGACAGGATATTGCCGAGTACGGTGGAGCCTTCAAAGTTACGGAAGGCTTTGTTGAAAAGTTTGGAAAGGACCGCGTTCGCAATACCCCCCTGTGTGAGTCCGCGATTGTGGGAGCAGGGTTGGGGTTGTCTATTTCAGGTATGAAGGCCATGGTGGAGATGCAATTTGCAGATTTCGTCACCTGCGGCTTCAACCAAATTGTGAACAATTTAGCCAAGTTGCACTGGCGCTGGGGTCAAAATGCTGACGTGGTGGTTCGTATGCCTACCGGAGCAGGGACCGCGGCTGGACCTTTTCATTCACAAAGCAATGAAGCATGGTTTACCCATACGCCGGGTCTCAAGGTCGTTTACCCTTCGAATCCCTATGATGCAAAAGGTTTGCTCAATGCTGCCATAGAGGATCCTAATCCCGTGTTGTTTTTCGAACATAAAGCCCTGTACCGAAGCGTTAAAGGCGAGGTTCCTTCTGCGTATTATCAATTGGAAATTGGTCAGGCAGCGGTGGTTTCCTCGGGAAATTCGGCAAGCGTAATTACCTACGGTGCCGGCGTTCATTGGGCTACTGAACTCAAGGAAAGGCTGTCGCTCGATCTGGAAATCATCGATCTTCGAACCCTGTTGCCGTTGGATACAGCAACGTTTTATTCTTCGGTTAAAAAAACAGGAAAAGTGCTTGTGCTACATGAGGATTGTCTTTTTGGTGGAATGGGGGGAGAAATAGCAGCACTGATCAACGAACATTGTTTTGAATACCTTGATGCTCCGGTTAAACGTGTAGGGTCTTTAGACACGCCGGTTCCTTTTTCTGCTATTCTAGAAGAACAATTCCTTCCTGTTAAACGCTTTGAAATCGCTATTCAAGAACTTCTTGCTTATTGATGGTTTCGAGGATGGTAGGTGAGGATAGCATCGCGTAAAAAACGTTGGTCCATGTGGGTGTATATTTCTGTTGTCGTGATGGATTCGTGTCCCAACATTTCTTGGATAGCGCGTAAGTTGGCGCCTCCTTCGAGCAGGTGGGTGGCGAAAGAATGACGAAATGTGTGGGGTGAAATACTTTTTTTGAGTCCAATGGCTTGCGCTAATTGGCGAATGATGGTAAAGATCATTACCCGAGTTAACCTTTGGCCACGACGGTTCAAGAACACAATGTTCTCATCACCTTTGAGAATGTTCATATGCTTGCGCTGATGTTCCAGATAAAAAGACAGTTCCTTTTCTACTTTTTCGCTTACTGGCACCAACCTTTCTTTGTTCCCTTTTCCTATGACCCGAATGAAGCCTTCTTCAAAAAATAAATCGGAAAGTTTCAAGTTAACCAGTTCGCTTACACGAATACCGCAACTGTAAAGCGTTTCAAGAATTGCCCTGTTTCGGTGACCTTCTGCCTTACTAACATCCACCGCCGAGATCAAGGCATCGATTTCTTCAATATCCAGGACTTCGGGAAGTTTTCTTCCCAGCTTGGGTTGTTCCAATAGTTCGCTTGGGTCATTGGTTATCACTTGTTCAGCAAGTAGAAAGCCGAAGAACTGTTTAATACCTGATATGATGCGAGCTTGGCTCCTAGCGCTCAGCCCAAGATCAAAAAAAATTGAAACCAATTCCTTGAGGTGCTCATAGGTTACCGATTCTACCGCCAACTGACGTGTAAGGCAATAATCCGTGAGCTTTTGTAAATCTTGCTGGTAAGCTAAACAGGTGTTCTCGGCAAGACCTTTTTCAATACGCAGATAGGCAATAAACTGCTTGTGAAGTAGATTCCAATGCACCGAATCGAAAGGCTTAGTATTCCATGATCATATAGCCCTCTGGAATCGACAAATCGGAGGGTTTTATCTCGGCTTTAAGGATGGATTTTACCTCGAACTTTACCTTGCTGCCGTCCGATAACGTCCCTTCGTGCAACAGGGGGAATCCTGAAGGACGAGAAGCGGAGGAGGAAACGTATTGGCGTAAAGGACTGATCAATAATGGATTGAACTTTAAATCACCCGCGTACCATGCTTTTACTTCTGAATTACCTTTGGCACTGATGCATTTTTGAACGTATTCGTCGCAAGGATAGCCCAGCAGAGTCTTTTTATTGCCTGTTTTTACAAAAGTACAATTGCAAACTTCCAGGGTGTCAAACATTTCTTGTTTCATTTTAATCGCCATGTTCTGTTCAGGCATGAGCGTGTAAGTTCCTTTATCAAGTAGGTTAAGCATTATTATTTCCATTCCTTCCATATTGAAGGTTGTTTTGGATGCTTTTTCTGTAATCGTAGAACGGTATGGAATTTCGTTCTCTCCAACGGTTACCCTGCAGTCTATTTGGTATTGCGCGTTCATATGTAATGCGCAAGTAACACACATCAATAATAAAATTGTTTTCATGTTTTCTTATTTTCCTCGAATATAGAAATTTTTGAGGATTATTGCTTTTGATGTACCTTTGATGAATGAAATTAGCCATTGTCAATGGTCCCAATCTTAACTTGCTCGGACAACGCGAGCAGAGTGTGTACGGTAACCGTTCTATGGAAAATTATTTCGAGGAAATACAAGGCCTATTTACCGCGGAGTTGTTGTACTTTCAGTCCAACGTAGAGGGAGAATTGATCAATTACCTTCAAGGATTTTCGGGAGATGGCGTTGTGCTGAACGCTGGGGGCTACACTCATACCAGTGTCGCATTGAGGGACTGTATTGCAGCTTTATCAATTCCCGTTATTGAAGTGCATATTTCCAATGTAGCGGCCCGGGAGTCTTTTCGGCACGAATCTTTATTAACGCCCGTTTGCAGGGGATTGATTATGGGTTTTGGCTTTGAAAGTTATGCCTTAGCCCTTCGTTTTTTTGAACCTTAATGAACCTAGATCAAGTTGAAGTGTATTGGCGCTAAATTTTACGCCATGAAACATCTATTCTTTTCTCTCTTTTTGTTCAGTTTAAGTTTTTATTCATCCGCTCAAATCAACAAACGCAAGGTCCAACTTGTGATATTGTTTGACACTTCAAATAGCATGGACGGATTGTTAAATCAAGCAAAATCGCGAATTTGGGCCATCGTCAATGAGGTTTCCAAGTTGCGTTTTCAAGGGGAAATTCCTCAACTTGAAATCGCCATGTACGATTATGGAAATCAAGCCTTACTTCTCAAGGATAATTATGTTCGGCAGCAATTGAATTTTACGCAAAACCTCGATTTGGTGTCGGAGAAATTATTCAGCCTTACAACCAACGGTGGCGATGAGTTTTGCGGAGCGGTTATTCAAACCTCTTTAAAGGATTTATCCTGGTCAAACGATTCAAAAGACTTAAAGATTATCTACATTGCAGGTAACGAACCTTTTAATCAGGGTCCGGTATCGTATAAAGAAGCCTGTACTCTAGCAAAAACCAAGGGAGTTATCATCAGCACCATTTTTTGTGGGGCTTATGATGAAGGGGTTAGAACTTTTTGGCAGGATGGAGCAACGTGTTCGGGAGGTGATTTTTTCAACATTAACAGCGATCAAACCGTGCAGTATATTTCCACTCCCTACGATTCTTTGATTCAAACCTATAATTATAAACTGAACGGAACCTATGTTTCCTACGGCAGCGAAGGCCGTCTTCGAAAAAGCAAGCAAGCACGAGAAGATGACAATGCCGGTGCCATGAGTGAATCGGTGATGGTAGAGCGAATTAATGCAAAAGCTGGTGCCAATTACCGCAACGGTGATTGGGATTTAGTGGATGCTGTAGCCATGGATTCCACCATATTGGAAAAATTAACCGAAGAGCAATTGAGCGACGAACTGAAAGGCAAAACGGATGAGGATATAAAAAACATCGTAGCGGAGAAATCAAAAGAACGCGAAAATTTGAAAAAAGAAATCGGATCCTTGAATTTACAACGTGAAGCTTTTATTGCAGAACAAACCAAGAAATCATCCACCAAAACCGATGATTTTGGAACAGCAGTAGCGAAAAGTTTGAGGTCCCACGCTGAAAATATTGGTTTTGATAAGTCGCCCGAGAAATAGTGGAATTTCGGTATATTTGAACAAAAAATATACCATGGCTATGTTACGTGACGACCGCATTAATTACCTAAATATAGGTTTGATGGGAATTACCGCCATCTTGGCGTATTTCATGCCTTTTGAAACGTTTTTATTTGCGTATGCTTTTCTAGGTCCATTACATTATTTAACGGAAATTAGTTGGCTCCACGACCGACAGTATTTTTCCAAGGGTAAATACGATTTTATTGTACTACTCGTAATTGGGGTTTTGCTATCGCTGGCTGCTTTTGCCAAAGATTTTGGTTATAAAATTGAACTTTACAATCAATTTGTTGAGCTCAATCTATTCGACAAACTTTTGGTCTTTGCTTTATTCTCCGCTATATTATTTGCTTTAGTCAAAAACGTTATAATTAAAGTCGTTAGCTGCTTACTTTTGTTCGTCTTTGTTTCAGGTTGGTTGGATCCAGAAAATTCATTGGAAAATCAAAATAGTACAACCATTTTTGCATTAACATCATTGGTCCCAACGTTAATTCATGTATATCTTTTTACCGGGTTATTCATGTTGTATGGTACTTTGAAAAGTAGAAGTAAATCGGGGTTATGGCAAATGCTTGGTTTTGTTATTATTCCTATAGCCTTGGTGTTTTTAATTCCTGTCGATAAAGAAAAGAGCGCACCTTCAGATTATGGTAAACAAGCGTATTATGCAGAGGGCAATGGATTTCATAATACTAACCTTAGTATTTTATCCCATTTTAGGCTAATTCCTGAGGTTACAAATCAGGATTATGTTAACTACATTCTTAAGGATCCAAATTATATTCCTGATTCATTGAAATATAGGTTTGTTCTTGATCGGTTATTCGTTGGTAAAACGTTTGAAGTTCAAGGCAAAGATAGTATAGTGAGCTATCGTCCATTAGGTCCTAAATACGAGGATATTGAATGGGGAATTAATAATCCAGTTGCAAAGCCATCTAAAGTTTTTTTAGATTCTATTTTCCCAATTGAAAAAGCAAATTTGATTAAGCAACAGTCAGCACCTTTTCTGGAAAATAAGGATGAGTTATTTTTAATACAAAACCCAGAATCACCTTATTACCAACAACCATTAACACTTGCTCAATTGATTCCATCAAGCCACCCAGCAATTTTTGATTGGATTTATTACTCACAAATCGGCATCATGCTCATGCGCTTCATTGCTTTTGCTTATTTGTACCATTATTTGAATTGGTTCAGTAAAACGGAAATCATCCAATGGCACAAAGTGCCGAAGGTCCGATTCATTGCCGTTATCATTCTTTGGTTGGCGGCTTGTGGTTTCTATATGTACGATTATGGTCTAGGGCTTAACGTACTTTTTTTCCTCAGCTTTACGCATGTTTTATTGGAGTTTCCGTTGAACATCGTTTCCATTGTGGGAATAGGTAAGGAGTCAATAGCTATTTTCAAGCATGGGTTTAAACCTTTAAAGTCGGATTCTTAGCTTTTATTGCCGCGATAAACCCTTCCTCTTCGGCTGGAGATATTAAGATTTCATTCCATTTCCCATAAGACACCACCAATCCTTTCCAAGCGGTGTTGATTTTTAGTCCAGCGAAAAGACCTTTTTGCTCCTCAATTTTGGTGATTTCTTCAATTGATATTTTTTTTCGAAAACCAAGTATGTGGCAAGTTAAGTAGGTGTCGTCAACAGTATAATACGTTGTTTTTAGCAGGAGATAAAGCAACAATCCCAAGGATAACCATACAGCACCTAAAACGATTAAATCTGAAAGATTACCCCCGCTGTAAAGGATTAGGCAAGCCACAAGGGAATAAACGATAAATACAAAACCCCAAATAATGGGATAGGTCCAATCCTTTTTCGATTCGAAGCGTGTTACCAAGCAAATAAGGGTTTCGCCCCCATTAAAATTTGGACTTCTTTTTTTACTACTTCAACATTCGTTTCAGATGTATCCATTAGGGTTCGGTCGATAAGATCAACCATGCGCTGAATTTCCGCTATGGTAACGCCTCTCGATGTAACTGCTGCCGTTCCTAAACGAATCCCAGAGGTAACAAACGGAGATTCTGTATCAAAAGGAACCATGTTTTTGTTGACCGTAATGTGCGTTTTTCCTAAGGCTATTTCGGCATCTTTGCCGGTGATTCCCTTATTGCGCAAATCAATCAGCATGCTGTGGTTGTCCGTCCCTCCTGAAACAATGTTATAACCACGTTGCATAAGAGCATCTGCCATCGCTTGTGCATTGTTCTTTACCTCTTGGCAATACCTGCGGTATTCAGGACTAAGGGCTTCGCCAAAAGCTACCGCCTTGGCAGCAATAACGTGTTCCAGTGGTCCGCCCTGAATTCCTGGAAAAACCGCTGCATCTAGCAATGCGGCCATGGATTTTAAATTCCCATTGTTCCATTTTAATCCAAAAGGATTATCAAAATTATGCCGCATCATGATGATTCCACCTCTTGGACCACGAAGCGTTTTGTGCGTGGTGGATGTTACAATGTGGCAATGTTCAAGAGGATCGTTAAGAAGTTTTGCGGCTATTAATCCTGCCGGATGGGAAATATCGGCCAATACTAAGGCCCCCACCGAGTCCGCTATCGCTCTTATCCTTTGGTAGTCCCAATCCCTTGAATAAGCAGATGCACCACAGATGATCATCTTTGGTCGTTCGCGCTCGGCCGTTTCTTCAAGGCTGGTATAATCCAAAAGACCGTCCTCTTGTCGAACCCCGTAGAAAAAAGGCTGGTATAATTTTCCCGAGAAATTTACGGGAGATCCGTGCGTTAGATGCCCACCGTGCGACAGGTTAAATCCGAGAATTTTATCTCCTGGATTTAAACAGGCAAGGAAAACGGCTGCATTTGCTTGCGCTCCGGAATGCGGCTGAACGTTGGCCCATGTAGCACCGAACAAGGAACATAATCGGTCTATTGCCAATTGTTCTACTTGGTCAACCACCTCGCACCCTCCGTAGTATCGTTTTCCAGGTAAGCCTTCTGCATATTTATTGGTTAGAACACTTCCCATAGCTTTCATGACCGAGTCGCTCACGTAATTTTCACTGGCAATCAATTCAATACCAACCGTCTGGCGAACGTGTTCCGCTTCAATTAAATCGAATATTTCGTTATCCATGTGTTTTTGCATTTGTGGTAAGTTGTAATTTTTCCAATCCAATTTTTAAGTCCGTTTCAGGTTTAAAGCCCGTCAGTTGAAAGAGCTTTTCGGAAGATCCGATTCTTCGCTCCACTTCGTAATCGTAACGTTTTTTTGGTGCGTCTAAATACCGAATTTGAGCCTCGGTTTCCCATAGCTCTAGGATCAAATGGGCTAAATCGTTAATCGTCCATTCGCGTTCATTCGCGATGTTTACAATATGAAATCCTTCTATTTTTTGCAGTCGAACACAGGCTTCAATCACGTCTTCAATGTAGGTGAAATCTCGGGTTTGTAGTCCACTGCCGAAAACTGTAATTTCCTGATTTTCTTGAGCTTGTTCTATGAACCGTGGAATCACCATTCGGTTGTCTTGCCGTTCACCGTATACGTTGAAAAACCGCAACGCAATAGTATTCAATCCTGATTCTTCAAAATGACTGGCTAAATAGATCTCGTTGTAACGCTTAGCCATGGCATAAGAGGTTCTCGGGTCAACCAAAACATCTTCGCTTAACGCTGTTTTGACAATAGCGGAATGGCTGTAAATTCCGCTGGTAGATGCATAGAACAACTGTTGGACTCCGTGTTCAAGTGCCGCATTTACCACGTTTCGTGTGCCAATGACTTCAACGTCCATGGTTTCTACAGGGTGGTCAGCTACTACATCAACGCCTAAAACTGCTGCAAAATGGTAGACGGTATGCACTCCTTCCATGCATAGGGAAACCAATGCCGAATCCCGAACGTCCCCGATATGCAATGTTATATTAGGAAGAAGCAGTTCAGGGATTTTGTTGCCCCGCAACAAGTTATCGAGCACCACGACTTCGTGACCCAAAGAAACCATTCGTTCAACCAAATGGCTTCCAATAAATCCTGCTCCTCCGGTAATCAGTATTTTCATGATGCTTTACAAATATCCTAAATAAAAGCGAATATTCACAGCATTCGGCAAGCAGAATGAAAGCTGTGGGTGATTTCTTGCAATTCTTCATTCCAAATATTACCGTCGATCAGAGGATCGATGCGCACTCTCCCAGAAGCATGGATAACCTCTGTCGCATTTAGGGCAATGGCTACATGCGTGATGTTACCCGAAACGTTTTGAAAGAAAACAAGATCGTCTTGTTGAATTTCTTTGAATTCTATGGGTGTTCCAAGGCGCTGTTGGTCTTTAGCATCTCGGGGGAGGTTAATGCCCAATGTTTTAAAATACAATTGACTCAGGCCTGAACAGTCGATACCAAACGAAGTTTTTCCACCCCATAAATAGGGGACATTGATCATGCATTGGAGTATGTTGGCTGCTTGTCTGTTTTTGCGAAATTCGGAAAACGTAAATTGCTCTTGTCCGATATTGAACCCTTCCTCTGAGCCTACAAAGCTACCTGCTGGCAGGTGTAAATTTCCCCAAGAACTCTCGATGATGGATACAAACGTTAGGCTAATATTCCGCTGATCATGCCATCGTTGTACTTCTTTTTCCGAAAGACCGATTAAGTGCCTTCGATCAACGAATCCCTCATAACCGTCACTCAGATTTTGTATGTGTATCCAATGGTTTTCTTGAGTTATTACTTCGAAGGTTTCACCGAAAACCAATTGTGTAACCATTTCGGAAGTGTCCGATGTAGTTTGTCGTACAGCGCACACAGGGGCATGACAGAAGCCATATTTTTGCTGGTTAATAAGAAGTTTCATAACAGGGTTAATTCGACCGTAAAAATACATAGACCGCGAGAATTATCCTTACATTTGCTCGGTTATGGGAATAAATGAAAAATTGATTTTAGTCACGAACGACGACAGCGTGAACGCAAAAGGTATCCAATCATTGGTTAAAATCGCATCAAAATCTGGGCGAGTGGTAGTGGTTGCTCCGGATAAACCTCAATCAGGAATGGGACATGCAATTACGATTAACGACCCTATTCGTATGAATCGTGTCGAAATGTTTGGCGAGATAGAGGCATATTCGACAACCGGAACTCCTGTAGATTGTGTAAAATTAGCCATATACGAAATCTTAGGTCAAAAGCCGGATTTGGTACTATCGGGGATCAATCATGGGGAAAATTCCTCGACCAATGTGCTCTATTCCGGAACGATGTCAGCTGCTATTGAAGGTGCTATGGAAGGTTTGCCTTCGATTGGATTTTCGCTTGCTAACTATGCTCATGATGCCGATTTTATGCAATATGAAGGGTACGTTTCACGGATCATTGAGCATGTACTTGAAAAAGGAATGCCAAAACATACCTGTTTTAATGTGAACATTCCTAATGTCCAAAATGACTCCATTCAAGGAATTAAATTCTGCACTCAAGCTCATGCCTTTTGGGCAGATCGTTTTGATCGAAGAATGGATCAGTTTGGTCGGCCTTATTTTTGGTTAACCGGCGAATTTGGGGAGGTTAATCCCAAAGTGGATTCTGATTTACATGCGCTTGCTAATGCATTTATTAGTATTGTTCCAACACAATTTGATTTGACTAATTACGCTGCCTATGCGGATTTAAAATCCTTGAAAATATGAATAAGTTAAAATGGATTACTTTAGGTTTAACCATTGGAATTATTTCCATGTTAATTTTTTTACCGCTTGTATTGAAAGTAGTATCTTGGAAGTACGGAGTTGATTTTTCCTTTATTTGGAAGCAGTTTTGCAACGACGCCAAATATACGAGCAAGTATTTATCGCTGGCTTGCATTCCGAATTTAATATGGTTTTACATCTTCTTGAATAAAGAAAAATACGATATAGCCAGAGGTATTATTATTGCCACCTTAATTTTGGTTCCGTATTCGATTTATGTCAACTTTTTATGATTCGTAAAAAACGGGTTTTTATAATTTGTGGCGAAGCATCCGGAGATTTACATGCAGCCAATCTGGTGCATGAATGGCGAAAAATCGATGCAAATACGGAGTTTTTAGCATGGGGAGGTGATCGGTTATCTGCTGAAAACGTTACGGTTGTAAAGCACATTCGCGAGTTGTCGTTCATGGGATTTGTGGAAGTTTTAAAGCATATATTTCAAATCCTTCGAAATTTTAAAGAATGCAAGCGAAATATCAGTGATTTTGAACCAGATGCATTAGTCCTGGTTGACTTTCCCGGTTTCAATTTACGTATGGCAGAATGGGCACATCAACAAGGAATCAGGGTTATTTATTATATATCCCCTCAACTTTGGGCATGGAAGCAAGGTCGTATTAAAAAAGTGCAACGTTTTGTGGATTATATGTACTGTATTTTACCTTTTGAAAGGGCTTTTTATGCTAAGTTTAATTATGAAGCACGCTATTTTGGACATCCATTACTCGATGAATTAGCCCATTTTAAAAGTAGCAACAAAAATGCGATTGAAAATAGCGGTAAACCATACATTGCTGTGCTTCCGGGAAGTCGTCGTCAAGAAGTTTTACGGAAGTTACCGGTAATGTTAAAGGCTGCGTTGCATTTTGCCAATTTCGATATTGTGGTTGCTTGTTCGAGTCAAGTTCCTGACGAATGTTATACTACCTATCATCAAGAAGGAATTAGTTTCGTTTATGGCAAAACGTATGAGGTCTTAAATGGCGCCACCCTAGCCATTGTAACTTCAGGTACCGCAACCCTCGAAACGGCCTTATTTAGAGTGCCTCAAGTGGTTTGTTACAAAAGCAACCCATTGTCATATCGTCTTGCTAAGAAAATTGTAAAAGTAAAGTACATCTCGCTGGTCAATTTAATATTAAATGAGGGGGTGTTAAAAGAACTTATTCAGGACGAATGCAATGTTGAAAACATCATTACAGAAATGACGCTCTTGTTAAACGATCCAGCACGAAGTGGAGAGGTGCTAAGAGGTTATGACCGTTTGCACTCTTTACTTGGAGAGGCTGGCGCAAGTCAGAAAATTGCAGGTTCAATGATTGAAACTTTTCCACAAGAATTGTAGTATTATTGGCATGTTATCCATGCGTGTTTTATTTTTCCTACTGGCTTTTTTATCGTTAAATGTTGCTCATGCACAGGTTTTCCGAATCGGTATAAACCCTAAACAAAATTATTCAAGGGTTAAGTTTTCCAATGCTTCTTCTAACTATTTAATAGTGGGTGATTCAATCCTTATCGGTATTCTAACAGCAAATGCTAGTTGTGAGGTTGTTAAGAATTCTTCAGGAAACTTGGATGTAATTTTTGAAGGGGTTCGAAAAGCTGGGTTAAAGAATATCAAACTAATTGGTTTGCAAAACGAAGGCTTCGTATCCTTTACGGGGTTGTCGCCTATCACAAAAGAACGTTCATTTGAAGGTGATTTTAGTATTGGGTTATTTTCCGGTAAGTTAAAAGTGATTAATGAAATTGAGTTGGAAGACTATCTGAGAGGAGTTTTGGAGTCAGAAGCAGGGATAGGGCAAAAGGAGGAATACTACAAGGTTCAAGCCGTGATAAGTCGAACATTTGCCTTAAAAGAAATAAACAAGCATGAACATGAAGGATTTAACCTGTGCAATCAAGTTCATTGCCAAGCGTATCTTGGGAAAGGAAGTGGCATCAAGTCCATTGAAACGGCAATACAGAAAACACATAAATTGGTGTTGTTGAACACGTCAGGGAATTTTGCGCCAACGTATTTTAGCGCCAATTGTGGAGGGCAAACCTGCGATCCAATTCAAGTTTGGAATCATTCAATTGATGGAATTTATTCCATTAGAGATACTTTTTGTATCCGCACAAAACAAGCGCACTGGACAAGTTCAATTCCATATTCTGATTGGAAAAAGTTCTTCGTTGAAAAATATAATTTTCCGATCGATGATTCCTTGAGTTTGAGGTTTTTAAATGATTTCCCACTCGTGAATAGAACGGGATTTTACGCTCATCCTGGATATGGGGTTCCCATGCGCGATCTTCGAGAACGGTTTAATTTAAAGTCCTCTTTTTTCTCTGCAAAATTGGATAATGGAAAAATTTTGCTTCATGGACGAGGGTATGGTCATGGAGTAGGTTTGTGCCAAGAAGGAGCAATGACCATGGTCAAACTACAGTATGATTTTACTCAAATTTTAGGTTTCTATTTCCCGGATTTTAGGTTGGACTATGCGTTTAATGCGAAGTTTTTGGAATGATGACAAAGATTTCTTCGTCTTCGGACTTGAAGTACTTTTTTGAACGTGCGTAATGTTCGATAAAATGAATATCTTTCATTTTTCCTATTGATCTCTTGCTATCCATGAGTTGGGCCTTCATGGCTTTATTTTGTTCTTGTAGTTTATTCTTTGTTTTTATTTGCGAATAAAGGGTAAAGACATCAATATCGTCTAAAAATAGAAAGTACACCAAGAAAATGCAGAGCGCAATTAAGTACTTGTTTTTTAAGATTTTCGGAAATTTCATAAGGCAATTTAATTTAAATTGCCTTAAATAGGATCGTGTAACTCGTTCTTTATGAAAGACGCTTTGTTAATATTAATCTTTCTTTTTGGAGCAGCTGTTGAATTCGGTATTATAGAACTGCGCAAAACCGCGATCATCTATCAAAAGTGGCTCGAATAGCTCAAGTAATTCGCACGCTTTGAAGGCATTTCCATCTCGGGTCTTCATGATACTGGCACTTTTCATAACCCCAAATTTTAACACCTGAAGATCCGTCGGGGATAGAATGACCAAGTTACCCAATTCATCTTTGAACTTTTTTCCGTAAGTAGTTTCTTCGTCGAGGTTTGTGTACTTTTTAAATTTAGCTGTTTCAGTTGTCCAAATCAAATTAGCTCCTTTTACATCTTTCTTAATGAATTTGATGTAGGCTTGGAGGAAGGTTGATGATATTGGGGCGTAGCTTATTTGACTGTAGTAATCTAAGTACTCGATGAATGTTTCAAATTCTTCGGCTTGATTTTTAGGATCGGCATCAACGTTATCTTTGATGTTTTCGGAGTAAATATAGGTCTCTAATTCCGTAAGGAATGCTTGATGCTCGTTGTCGAACATTACCCCGTTTTTGTCCAATTCACGGGCAGCATTAAAACTCGAGACACATTCTTCCATTGCCGATTCAAATCTAGGATCTGGATTTTGTGATTTTATGATACCTAAATATCCCTTGGCTAAAAACAAATTGGGTGTTGGGTCGTTGGAATATTTCGGTTTCACGACATACTCTGAGGCCTTTTCAACCAACTTTACAAAATTGGGTTTTGGTTTTTGTGCATACAATGCAGCCAACTCGGGGAACACGCTTCGAACCGTTATAAATTCTTCTGCTTCGCCTACGTATTCAGTTTCTACTTCCTCGGTTTCATCTCCATTTTTTACTTTGTTAATGGCAGTTACCGTAAGAGAAATGGAATAATTCCCGAGCTTATTGAAATAGATTTTTAGTTTGTCAGAGGTAGTGCCCGTATTCTTGACCAATTCCCAACCTTTTCCGGGAGTTGAGGTTCCATTTACTGTCCACTGGTATTTTAACTTGGAACCCGTTATTGGTTTTACGGAAGAATATTTTATTTCTACCGTATTTTCGGGTTTAACCTCATTGTTAACGATTGGTTCAATCAACCTTTTGGTGGCGGTGAAGGTTAAATCTTGGGCTAGTATTAAGGGTGTAGGAAGGGAAATTAAAAGAATAAAAATTAATTTCATATTCATCTATTTTTTAAGCGTTGGAAAGCAAATGTTATGCCGAAGTTACAATTTAATCATGACTTTTTATGAGCAAAGTTAATATTTCTTGAGCTGCAATGGAGAGTTTGGTGCCAGGTCCGTAAATTCCCATAACTCCATGGTTCTTTAAAAATTCGTAATCGTTTTTAGGAATAACCCCTCCTACAATTACCAAAATATCGTCTCGTCCTTCATGGTTCAATGCCTCTATTAATGCAGGTACTAAAGCTTTATGACCAGCAGCTAAAGAAGATATTCCAACGATATGTACATCGTTTTCTATAGCTTGTTTTGCGACTTCTTCAGGGGTTTGAAATAAGGGGCCAAGATCTACATCAAATCCCAAATCAGCAAAGGCTGTTGCAATGATTTTTGCTCCCCGGTCATGTCCGTCTTGACCCATTTTAGCGACAAGAATTCGAGGTCTTCGTCCTTCTAAGGCACTAAATTGATCGCAAAGATTTTTCGCTTGGATGAATGTTTCGTCTTTCATTGCATAGGCTTGATAAACACCACTAATAGTTTTGATTTGAGCTTCATACCTGCCAAATTCTTTTTCCAGGGCCAGGGATATTTCGCCGAGGGTACAACGGGCTATAGCGCACTCAACGGCTAATTCCAGGAGATTGCCTCCGTTTCTTGTACCTTCTTCTAGGTTTAGTAAACTTTGCTGAACTTCCAATTCGTTGCGTTTCATTCGGAGTTCATTCAATTGCTTGGTCTGTTGGTTGAGCACCTTGGTGGGATCAACTTCTAATAAATCAATGGTATTTTCCTCATTAATTACAAATCGGTTTACACCGACAATGATGGCTTCCTCTGCATCAATTTTTGCTTGTTTTATAGCTGCTGCTTCTTCGATTTTTAATTTAGGTAACCCTGATTTTATTGCTTCTGCCATTCCACCGATGTCTTCTACTTCTTGAATCAAAATTCGAGCCTCAGCAATGAGTTGATCGGTAAGCTCTTCAATTATTGAACTGCCTCCAAATGGATCGATGTATTGCGTGATACCCGTTTCTTTTTGAAGGATAAGTTGCGTATTTCGTGCGATGGCTGCAGAAAAATCGGTGGGTAAAGCAATGGCTTCGTCCAAGGAATTCGTATGCAGGGATTGGGTGCCACCTAGAACGGCGGCTAATGCTTCGACCGTAGTGCGTGTTACGTTATTAAATGCGTCCTGCTCGGTAAGAGACCACCCTGATGTTTGACAATGTGCCCTTAGCATTTTAGATTTTTCGTTCTTTGGCGAGAATTGTGCAACAATTTCAGCCCAAAGGACCCTCCCGGCACGGAGTTTTGACACCTCGAGTGAGAAATTCATGCCCACGGCCCAAAAGAAACTTAATCTCGGCGCAAATTCATCGACGGTTAGTCCAGCTTTTATTCCGGTTCGCAAGTACTCGAGTCCGTCGGCAAGTGTGTAGGCTAATTCTTGCGCAGCTGTTGCACCCGCTTCATGCATGTGGTAGCCGGAGATAGAAATGCTGTTGAATTTGGGCATGTTTTTCGCGGTATACTGAAAAATGTCGGCGATAATCCGCATGGATGGGGCAGGGGGGTAGATGTAGGTGTTACGCACCATGAATTCTTTCAAGATATCGTTTTGGATGGTTCCTTCCAATTGCTCCAACTTGACACCTTGCTCAAGCGCAGTACCAATGTAGAAGGCTAAAATGGGAATAACTGCACCGTTCATGGTCATAGAAACTGACATTTCACCGAGTGGAATTCCATCAAATAACCTTTTCATGTCCTCAATGGAATCAATCGCAACGCCCGCTTTTCCAACATCCCCTTTGACGCGAGGATGGTCTGAATCATATCCGCGATGGGTTGGTAGATCAAAAGCAACGGATAAACCTTTTTGTCCTGCTGCCAAATTCCTTTTGTAAAATGCATTGGATTCTTCAGCGGTTGAAAATCCCGCATATTGACGAATGGTCCATGGACGAATGGAGTACATGGAGGCATATGGTCCTCTTCTAAACGGTGCAACGCCCGAAAAGCCAATTGGCGTCGAGTTGATGTTTTTTTTCGGGGTTAAAAAATCAGACCAATGTTTCATGCTTGAAGATTTTGAAAATAAACCCCAATTCCTCCATAAACACCTGATATTTCCTTAAAATCATTGGACTCTATGATGGGTTCTGATGCCATTGATCTTTGTTGCTTTCGAAGTTGGTTGGTGTTTTCAATTTCCTGTTGTAACTGATGCTCAAAGTTCTCACTTGAGGTGGATTTGAGCACAGACCAAACTTTATCACAAAGCCAATGAGCGTGGTGTTGAACGATGAAACTTCCTTGAACATAGGATCTTTTATCCTTTAATTCCGCTTCATTTTCCAATATGTGCACGGTATTAAGCGCCATTCTTCGAACCAGAAAATCTCCAGTTTTTGCATAGGCAAAATCATAGGGAGTAACGCATAGTTCTTGAACACCCGATATGAAACCGCACATAGCCTCTAAGGTTTGACGTATTTGATTGTCGTTCACTCGATACGATGTTTTGTTACGCCATCCCGTTTTACAGCGGATTTTAATGCTTGGAAAATGCTGTTGTTGTTCACAGATGGCCTGAACCAACCAATCCAAAGCTCTGAATTTTGCCAGTTCTACCACCAGGTTTTCACCAATACCCATTTCCAAAGTGACTTCTCGCGAAGTTTTTCTTGCTAAAAATTGTTCTAAAAAATTGCAAACATAAGCTAGCTCTTGCCATGCATTGGCACCAGATGAATAAGCATCGAAACCGGAAATAACATAACCTACGGAAGGATGGGAAATCGGAAGTTCCTTAATTCCCGTTTCTAGGCGAAAATTGGTGGGATGATTTCGGTCCATCCATTGTAAAACGGGCATTAAATCGACTTTGATGGGCAAGCAAACGATCGTATGAAGGTACTCAAAATGAACGTCTTTAAACAATTGATCCAAGTCTGGAGTTTCATCCCAGGTTAACAAGATTCCTTCGCAACCATGGGATAAATCGTGCAAAAGCTTCGCTCTTGCAGTAGCCAATTCCTCCACATGATGGAATGAGTAGGTCGCCATTTTTTGTGTATTTAGGTATCTCGATTCCCACGCCGTAAGAAGTGTAGTTTGATCAAGGAACGAGTACGAAATACCTTCAATTGGATTATTGAATTCCGGTAAATCTTGAAGTTTGTATTCTTTTTTAAGCTGTTCAACCCATGCCTCCATAACCTAGTTTGGGTTCAAAGGTAACGAAAGTTGATAATCTTGAAGCACGTCGAGAAGAAGAGAATTTTTTTTTTTTTTTAAGGTATCATATGTCCTTTTAATGCATTATTCTTTTGTTAAGTAACCATGTTGGGTGTGGTGATTTTTGAAAAAAAAACCTTAACTATGCACTGAATTATGAAGCGTAGTTGTCGTTTTTTTCTGTTCTTATTTGCTACATTGGTTCAATGGAATGCTTGGTCCCAAGGGTGGGCTCCAGCGGGTGGACGTTCCCGGGCTATGGGCGATGCTTCGGTTACCTTGGAAGATGTTTGGTCTTATCATCATAATCCAGCAGCTAATGCAAGGTTAAAGCAATGGGGTATTGGTCTTTCCTACGAAAACCGCTTTTTACTCAAGGAACTTCAAACCCAATCGTTCGCTTTGGCGTTGCCCCTGAAGAAAGGGGTCCTGTCGGTGGGCGCTCAAATGTTCGGTTATACCCAGTTTCGAAGTATAAAATCCGGGGTGGGGTACAGCTTAGCGTTGACCGATTTGATTTCTGTAGGAACGCAAATCAACGTGCATCAATTGCGCATCGGTCAGGGATACGGCAACACTTTAAAAGCGACTGGTGAATTAGGAGTTTTAGCGAAAATAAAGGAAGGATGGAACGTGGGATTTTCCGTGTACAACTTCTCAAGAACGCTACTAAGTTCTTATCAAGAAGACCGTTTAACAACGCTCATGCGGTTAGGAACTTCGTATCGATTTTCTGAAAAACTTTTGGTTTGCGCGGAAGCAGAAAAGAACGTTGATTTCCCGCTGAGGGGCAAGGTAGGATTAGAGTACGAACCACTCAAAATTTTAGCTTTTCGGACGGGCTTTTCCACCAATCCTATTGAATTGGACGCTGGAATGGGTTATTGTCATAAAGAGCTTTTTTACCTTGATTTAGGATCTTCCTACAATCAATACGTTGGTTGGTCTCCAAATGTCTCCTTTACGTATCGTTTAAAATGAGGCAGGTTTTTGCATTTGCATGCTTACTGTTTTTTTCAGTTCCTGGATTTTTTGCACAGGACAAAACGGAAATCATTCAACAGCGAATTGAGTTCATTTCAGAACGATTTCAATCAGAGAGCATTGATTTAACCAATATCATTGAACAGCTCAATTATTTTTACGAACATCCAATCAATTTGAACGAAACGGAGGGAGTGGAATTGGAAGATTTAGGTTTGCTGACAACCATTCAAATTTCAGATTTAATTCGACATCGAAAGTTGTTCGGAAAATTAATGACGCTTTATGAATTACAAAGTTTAACGTTTTGGGACCTTGAAACGATAGAGTTAGTTCGGCCTTTTGTGCGGGTGGATGACAAACTCGATAACCTTCATGTTACCTTTCGGGAGGCTCTGCGGCAAGGTAAATTTGAATGGTTTCTCAGGTATCAACCCACGGTTGATCCGAAACTTGGTTATGAAAAAGTTCCGGACAGTGTGCTTGCAAGCAGTAACAATTATTATTACGGAAACAGCGATCGTTATTACACTCGGTTTAGGTACACATACAAGACCAATATAAGCATTGGATTCACGGCGGAAAAGGATCCCGGAGAAGAGTTTTTTCGAGGATCACAGAAGAACGGATTCGATTTCTATTCAGCACATGTGTTTTTTAAGGGTGGGAAATATGTTCGGGGCGTAGCCTTGGGAGATTATCAAGTTCAGATTGGACAAGGCGTTGGTTTTTGGTCTAGTTATGCCTTTGGAAAAACGGCGGACATAGCAACTTCGAAAAGAACTGCAATTCCATTAAGGGCCTATACCTCGGTGGATGAAAACCGCTTTATGCGAGGTGCGGCTATCGATTTAGGATATAAGAATTTCGGGCTGTTGTTATTCGCGTCAAGTAAGCGCGTGGATGCAGCGGGGATTGCTGACTCGACCTTGGATGATTTGGAGTTCATATCGACCCTGGATTTGTCCGGACTACATAGGACTAACCGCGAAATAGCCCGAAGAAATGCCTTGAGAGAGAACATTGCAGGAGCCAATTTGAATTATCATAAGGGCCTTTTTCGCATTGGAGCAACCGGAGTATATCAAGGGTATGACAAACCGTTTGTCAAAGATGTTAAATTGTATAATCAATATGATTTTAGGGGGCAACATCACCTCAATTTTTCCACGGATTATTCTTTCAATTTTAAAAATGTCAGTTTGTTTGGTGAAGTTGCAAAAGCATTCAACGATTCGTTGAGTGGATTGAGTTCCGGTTGGGCAATGATGCACGGAGCCCTTATTTCCTTGGATTCGAAAGTGAGTTTTGGTTTGGTCTATCGGGATTATCAAAGGGATTATTTTTCGTTCTACAACGCAGGATTTTCGGAGGGTAGTAATACACAAAATGAACGAGGACTCTACAGCGGAATAAAGATGAAGTTCAACTCCAAGTGGAGCATGAATGGGTATGTGGATTTGTTCAAATTTCCTTGGATGAAATACGGTGTGGATGGCCCCAGCCGTGGCCATGAGTTTTTAGTACAACCAACCTATAAGCCCAATAAGATTTTCGAAGTGTATTTCCGCTTTCGGCAGCAACTTCGTGAGCGTAACAGTTCGTTGTATGAAGGAGCGGTTACGCCCATTGAACCGTACACCCAACGGAATTATCGCTTGAATTTGTCCTATGTTATAAGTGAAGCTTTTACCTATAAATCCCGTATTGAATTACTTACCATTAATAGCCAGAGTAAAGGTTTTCAAAAGGGGATGATGGTTACTCAAGATTTACTCTGGAAACCAAAGAGTTCTCCGATTGATTTAGCCTTTCGGTATGCATTGTTTGATACGGATGGTTACGATACGCGCATTTATTCCTTTGAAAATAATGCCTTATATGTTTTTGCCGTGCCAGCCTATTACTATCAAGGTAGCCGCGCATACATCTTAATAAGGTATTCATTTTTAAGACATTGCGATTTATGGGTTCGTTACGGATATTTCTTGTATAACAATCGTTTCCAAGTGAGCTCCGGTGCCGAGCAGATTAATGGCAGCCGTAAATCCGACTTGGTAATTCAGCTTAGAATTACTTTTTAATTTTTTTTTGTTACCAAAAGAACTTTATTGCGTTAGGTGAAATATCAGGACTGCAAGCCTGAATGTTTAACCCTTAAATCTGAAGCTATGTTTACCTCTCTCCAATCCAGTTCTCATTATGGAGGACATATCGATGAAGTTTCGATTATTGAGCGTGCAAAATTAAATCCTTCCCATTTTGCGCCATTATACAAGAAATACCATGAAATGATTTTTCGTTACATTTTTAAAAGAGTGGACGAAGAGGAAGCAGCATTTGACATTACTTCATGTGTATTTGTTAAGGCATTGACTTACCTACATCGGTACGAACATCGAGGGCTACCTTTTTCATCCTGGTTATTTCGAATTGCAAAAAGTGAATTAAATCAATCCTTTAGGGATAAAAAAGCCCAAAGAACGGTGAGCATCGATTCTATGCAATTAGGTAAAGCCATGGAGGAATTTAACATCGACGATAACGAGCACCAAAGAGAGGTCTTATTAAAAGTGCTACCGATGTTAAAGGACAAACAACTGCAATTGATTGAAATGAGATTTTTCGAAAAAAGATCTTTCAGAGAAATTGGGGAAATTCTTGAGTTGACAGAGAACAATGCTAAAGTTAAGACCTTTAGAGCATTGATAAAACTCAAAGAACTATACACAAAACACAATCCACAAAAATAAACGGTATGATAAAATGTTTAATTGATCGAAAAATGCCTTCGAAAGAAAACGTAGCAAAACGCCAAGATTTTGAAGCGGTTTTAAAAAAAGTACCTCGAAATTACCCTATAAATAGCCCCTGGTTTTACGGGGCTATTGGTTTTTCTTCCGTACTCATAATAATTTTATTAATTTTCAGAATATAAGATCAAAAGATTACTTTTTTTTATTATTTTAGCAACATGATACGATGTATTTCAGCGTTGCTTATTGTAATTTTTGCAAAATCACTTTCCGCTCAACGAATCAATTTTAATACTCAAAAAAATTGGTCGCTAAACAAAAAAGAACTCATCTTCCAAGTAGGTTCCACCCAATTTTTAGGGGATCTAGGTGGAGCTGATGTAGATGATTACGACTATTCCCTTAAGGATTGGGATTGGCAATCAATTGGATTCAATGCTGGAGTTGGATACAGGTATCGTTTCCATCCAATGTTTGCGACAACATCCATGTTAAGTTATTTAATGTTGCGAGGAGACGACAAATATTCTGAAGAGCCCATAAGAAATGCGCGTAATTTGAATTTTAGAAGTTCTTTGGTTGAGTTTCAGCAACGGCTTGAGGTTATCTTATTTTCCGTTGAGAAGTTTTCTCCTACGTACAATTTACCCGGTGAACGAGGTGGGAAGAGGAGGAACCAACAGTATTATGTTTTTGGAGGTATTGGAGCAACATTTTTCAATCCTAAAGGTCAATATACCGACGGGTCATGGCATTCTTTGAGGCCGTTGATGACGGAAGGTCAATCTAAGCCTTATTCACCCATTGCGTTTACTCTTCCAATGGGGTTTGGATTCCGTTTAGGTTTGGGGGCCCAATGGAGAATTGGACTCGAAGCAAGTTACAACATGGTATTTAGTGATTACATCGACGATGTTTCTACAACTTGTGGTAATCCAGCAAATTACAGTGATCCAATTGCGCAGTATTTTGTCAATCCATCGGACCCAGCGATAACCATCGGAGTTCCAAATGGAAGTACAGGTGGATATAATTGGTTTGGACCAGGATATCAGCGCGGGGATAATCAACAAAGAGATTCCTATTATCGACTGAATATTGTCCTAGCGAAAAATATTACCTATAAGGACTACGGGCGTCAGCGAATTAAAACAAAGAAGAGTAAAATTACCGGAACCAAAATTCGCTAACCGATGCTCTATCGCTTGGCGAGGTTTTTCTTGTTTTTTCTGGACGCTGAAAAGGCGCATTATTTCTCAGTATTTTTCATCAAATTAGTTTATAAGCTTCCCATTTTACGTGGACTTTTACTTCATAAAAATCAAAGAGAACTTCTTTCCGTAAAGCTATTTGGTTTAACATTTTCCAGTCCAATCGGATTAGCTGCAGGTTTTGATAAAAATGCAACATGTTTTGAGGAGATGGGGAAATTGGGTTTTTCGTTTGTTGAAATTGGCACCGTAACACCGTTACCTCAAGAAGGTAATCCTAAACCTAGGTTGTTTCGTTTAAAAAAGGATCTCGCAATTATTAATCGCATGGGCTTTAATAACGATGGGTCTATTGCCGTTGTTGAACGTCTTAAAAACAGAAATAAGCAGAGTAAACTTATCATCGGCGGAAATATTGGTAAGAATAAATGGACTCCCAATGAAAAGGCCCAAGAAGATTATCTTCAAGTTTTTAAGGAACTCTATGCGCATGTTGATTATTTCGCCATTAATGTTTCATCACCCAATACGGAGAATTTACGCTCTCTTCAAGATAAAGAGCCTTTGACAGCGCTTTTAATTGCCATTCAACAACTCAACGTTCAATTGGGTAGTCCGAAACCTATACTTTTGAAAATAGCTCCAGATTTGAGCAATAATCAACTTGATGATATTGTATCAATTGCACTCGATTTAAAATTAGACGGTATCATTGCCACCAATACCACCATAACTCGGGAAAATTTATTGACCCCAGAAAGTTATGTGAAATCCATTGGAACAGGTGGATTATCCGGAAAACCATTAACCAATAGATCAACCGAGGTCATACGCTATCTGCACAAGGGCCTGAAAGGTAATATTCCAATTATCGGTGTTGGAGGAATACATTCAGCTCAAGATGCCATAGACAAGTTGGATGCAGGCGCTTCATTGATTCAATTATATACCGGTTTTATCTATGAAGGGCCCGAATTAATTAAAGCAATTCAAAAAGAACTGTTGAGCCGTGCTTGATCGAGCCATTCATATCACTGAGTGTCCTCGAGATGCAATGCAAGGGATTTCTCAATTTATCCCGACAGAAGAGAAAATTGATTACCTTAATTCTTTACTGAAATGCGGGTTCAATCGTTTGGATTTTGGAAGTTTTGTATCTCCTAAAGCCATCCCACAATTAAGGGATACAGCCGAAGTGTTGCAACATTTGCAATTATCCGGACACACTAAATTATTAGCGATTGTTGCAAATGAAAAGGGGGTAGAACAAGGGGTGGGGTTTGAGCAAATCGAATTTTTTGGTTATCCGTTTTCAATTTCAGAACAGTTTCAATTGCGCAATACTAATGCTGGAATTAATGCTTCGAAAATACGTTTGAAGAATATTGCTTCCATCATTCAGCAAGCAAGGAAAAGCCTAGTGGTATATTTATCCATGGGTTTTGGGAATCCATACGGTGATCCTTGGTCTACCTCAATGGTGGTGGATTATGCCAAAGAATTACACGAAACTTTTGGGGTAAGCCATTTTGCGTTATCTGATACCATTGGTTGCGCTAATCCTCAACAACTTAATGATGTCTTCGTAAAGGTTTCGGAGCAACTTCCATCGCTTGAAATTGGAGTGCACCTACATACTGTTCCCGATAATGCACGGTCCTTGATTACTTCAGCATTGGATGCAGGATGTCGGTTTTTTGATACCGCCTTATTAGGCAAAGGTGGTTGCCCAATGGCGAAAGATGAACTAACAGGGAATTTGAGCACTGAGGACTTGCAGGCAATTTGCAGCGAAGATGGCTGGTCATCCCCTATTAACCTAGAAGCCTTTGTGCATGCCAAGGCTCAGGCTTCCGTTTTATTCAATAAATACCATTAAAGATGGTTCCTAAACATAATCCTAAACAAGGGCTTTCTTCATCTCGCAATCTTTTTATTTTGGGTATCATTGTGATGCTCGGAGGAATTGTAGCTTGGTTGATGTACTCCATAAATTCACAATCAGAAGAGAATAATGACGGCGATGAGAATTTCGCAGGTCAATATGCCTCGGTAGATACTGTTGGAGCGGAAGGTTTTGATTCCAATAAATTTACCGAAGGAGTTGAAGAGCAATTGCTCACGGAATTAGGAATTTGCGACACGATAGAAAACAGTGAGAAATTGCCATGTTCTCCCCAAGTTTTTCGTTTTTTTCGACTCAATAAGGATAAACCCTTAAAGGATGCCTTTATTTTATTAATAAACGCTCGGGCATTTCCGGATGAAAATGGCCAATGGACCGCCCGAAGAATTTTAGTTTTCGAGCGTGAGTCAGGTAAATTAGTTGAAACCAACCGTTTTATGGGAAATATTACGGAAATTAGGAAGCCTTTTAATGGTTCATACAACGATCTTTTGTTGCGATTCCGAAATAAAGAAAAAACCGTTTTTTATTGTTCATACCGATGGATTAATAGAAGATATGAGTTTTATCAGTGCGAAGAAATTGCTGAACAAACGGATAGAGCTCCGAGGTTCGTGAGTCCGAAGTACATTGACAGTGTGTCATTGGTTGTAAAAGGAATTTTGACTTCGGAAGAATTGGCGTTCTAAAAATTTTCAAATACACCCAGTCCAAATAAGGCAAAATCAAGTTTTGAAGGATCATGGGGTACTAGGGTTTTGCAATACGTGTAAAGTTCCTCGCTGCTTTTCCAATCGTTTTGCCGCCGTTGTAAAATACCTAGAGAACGGGCTACATTTCCCGTATGTACATCCAGTGGAATTCGAAGTTCCTTGGTAGAAATGGATGACCAAAGCCCGAAATCAACCCCTTTAGCATCGGACCGAACCATCCAACGTAAAAACATGTTCAATCGTTTACATGCACTATTGACCATGGGATTGGAAAGATGTCGGTGCACGTTATGCTGTCCGGCATGCTTCAGCATGGCGTTTCTAAAACGATAGATCCTGTAGGCATATTCTTCTTCGTGAAGTTTGTTAAAACAGTTTTCCAAACCTTGTTTTTGATAGATGGCACGAAGCGACCATAAAAATGCTCGTAAGTCTTCGCTTGAAAAGGTTCTATGTACGAAATGTAATGAGGTGTCAAATTTGAAATTCATCACATAGTCATAAGGACTTTCACCTAAAATGGATAGTAGCTTTTCACCACTTCGTAGAATGGATTTTCGATTTCCCCATGCAATAGTTGCCATGATTAATCCTACGATTTCAATATCCTCTTTACGTTTAAAACGGTGTGGAATAGCTATAGGGTCAGTTTCAATAAATGTTGGATTTTCATATTGTTCCGCTTTAAAAAGCAAAAAAGCTGCTTTTTCTTCATCGTTCATAGGATGAAACCGTCCTTCATGGTGATGATTCTATCCGCTTGTTCAGCTAGCTGTTGATTGTGCGTAACAATCACAAAAGTTTGTTGATACTCTTCCCGAAATTTGAAGAATAATTCCTGAAGTTCCTCTGCATTTTTGGTATCTAAATTTCCAGTTGGTTCATCAGCGAATACGATTTTCGGTTCATTTATCAATGCTCTGCATACCGCAATGCGTTGTTGTTCACCCCCGGATAATTGACCAGGTTGATGATTTTTTCGTGCACCTAGACCTACGCTTTCCAATAAATGAAGAGCCTTTTCTTTGGCCAATGTTTTAGATGCTCCTGAAATCATACTCGGAATCATGATATTTTCCAAGGCATTGAACTCGGGAAGTAATTGATGGAATTGAAAAACAAAACCGATGTTTTTATTGCGGAAGCGGGCTAATTCTTTTTGTTTGTATTCAAATGGATCTATGCCATTGATATAAAAATTTCCTGAATCTTGACGATCAAGGGTACCCAATATTTGTAGTAAGGTTGTTTTTCCTGCACCGGATGACCCTACAATGGAAACAATTTCACCTTCTTTAATGGAAAATGAAATGTCCTTGAGGATGGATAATTCTCCATAACTTTTTGAAATATTTTGTACCTCAAGCATGGTCGTCTAAGTGTAAATCGTGACCCATTCGATCGCGTTTCGTTTTTAAATAAACCGAATTGTGTTGATTTTCTTGAATTTCAAGAGCAACATTTTCAACGATTTCTAATCCATAACCGATGAGTCCCGTACGCTTTTTAGGGTTGTTGGACATCAATCTCATTTTGGAAACTCCAAGTTCTCGAAGCATTTGAGCACCCACCCCGTAATCGCGCTCGTCGGCTTTAAATCCTAATTCAAGATTTGCTTCAACGGTATCGCGTCCTTGTTCTTGGAGCTTGTAGGCTTTTAGTTTATTCGCTAAACCTATACCGCGACCTTCCTGGTTCATATAAACGATAACGCCTTTTCCTTCTTGTTCAATCATTTCCATAGCCTTGTGTAGCTGAGGTCCGCAATCGCAGCGGCATGAACCGAAAATATCACCAGTTAAGCAAGAGGAATGCACCCTGACCAACACAGGTTCGTCTTTTTCCCAAGTGCCTTTAACCAGGACTAAGTGGTCTTGGTCCGTGTTTTTATCCTTGAAAGCGTGCAAATGAAAGTCGCCAAGCGCGGTGGGCATATGCACGTCTACGACTCGTTCTACATGTGTTTCATGAGCTATGCGGTATTTGATAAGTTCTTCAATCGAAATGATTTTTAAATCAAACCGTTTGGCGATTTCCATCAATTGAGGAAGTCGGGCCATGCTTCCGTCTTCGTTGAGTATTTCTACAATCACCCCGGCCTCTTCGAATCCGGCCATTCTGGATAAATCAACGGCAGCCTCTGTGTGACCTGCACGACGAAGCACTCCGCCTTTTTTAGCTTTCAGTGGGAAAATATGTCCGGGTTTTCCCAATTCTTCCGGACGGGTATTCGGATCGATCAGTGCAAGTATTGTTTTGGATCGATCGCTTGCCGAAATTCCGGTGGTGCAACCATGACCAATTAAATCAATACTCACGGTGAAAGGCGTTTCATAGGCCGCAGAATTGTTTCGTACCATCATTTCTAGTCCAAGTTCGTCGCAACGGTTTTCGCTTAATGGAGCGCAAATGAGTCCTCTTCCGTGGGTCGCCATGAAATTTACTACCTCAGGAGTGGCGTTGCGCGCAGCGGTAAGAAAATCGCCTTCATTTTCGCGATCTTCATCGTCAACAACGATGATCACTTGGCCGTTTTTGATCGCTTCAATAGCTTCTTCTATGGTGTTTAAGGATTGGGACATTATGCTTTGTTAGGAATGTTTTTTAAGGTTTCGAGTAGGAAGGACCAAAATTTCTGAACGGAGGATATTTGAACTTTCTCGTCGGGTGAGTGCGCGGCTCGGATGTTCGGGCCAAAGGATATCATTTCTACTCCCGGAAGGTGTTTTCCTAAGATTCCGCACTCCAAGCCGGCGTGACATGCTTTCACGTGAGGGGCTTCATGGAACATGCCCGTGTATAAATTTTCCATCACCTTGAGGATGGACGAATTTCGGTTAGGTTGCCATCCTGGGTAATCTCCCCCTTGCTCTACCGTGGCTCCCATGTTTTCAAAGGCTGCTCTCACGGTCATGCTAACTTCGGCTTTGGTACTTTCTACCGAACTTCGTTGCAGCGATTGGGTGGTAAACAATCCGTCCTGGATCACGACTCTTGCAAGACTTGTTGAGGCTTCTACCAATTGAGGGATATCGGGACTCATTCGAAACACCCCGTTATGTACGGAGCACAGTGCGTTGAGTATTTTTGTGCAATCTTCGTCGTTCAAGGCGTCGCCGCTGCTTACAACGGTTTCGATTTCAAAACGATGTTCAGGTTCTAGATTGAGGTATTCTTCTTTAAGTTGAGCGATCGAGTTTTCCAATTTTTGAATAGCTGATTCACTATCGGGAACGGCAATACGGCATGTAGCTTCTCTTGGAATGGCATTTCGCAGACTTCCGCCATCGAAGGAAATGAGTTGCATCGGATTTTCTCGGTGCAGTTCCCATAAAATTCGCGCCATCCATTTATTGGCATTACCGCGACCTTTATCAATGTCCATACCCGAATGTCCTCCCAATAGGCCTCTTAATTTAATTTTAACCACTTCCCATCCACTATGAATGGTAGTTTCTTGGTATTTATAGCTGGTATTCGTATCAATGCCACCGGCGCATCCAATGGATAATTCATCGTCGTCCTCGGTGTCAAGGTTCAATAATATTTTGCCTTGTAAGAGGGAACCGTCCATTTGTTTGGCTCCGGTCATTCCAGTTTCCTCATCGATGGTGAAAAATGCCTCTAAAGCAGGGTGGGCAACATCTTTAGAAGCCAACAAGGCCATAATTGCAGCGACACCTATTCCATTATCGGCACCTAAGGTCGTTCCTTCAGCCATAACCCAATCGCCATCCACTTTCATGTTAATTCCTTGTTGATCAAAATCGAAAACCGTGGTTTCGTTTTTTTGATGCACCATGTCCAAATGCGACTGGAGAATAACGGTGATCCTTTGCTCCATCCCAGGAGTGGCCGGTTTTTTAATGATAACGTTTCCGATTCGGTCTTCCAGGGTTTCAAGCCCTAGTTTTTTACCAAAGTCCACCATGAATTGGCGCACTCTTTCTTCTTTTTTAGAAGGCCGAGGAACAGCGTTTAAATCGGCAAAAGCATTCCACAAAGCTTGTGGTTCAAGGGCACGAACAGACATAGTTACGGGAATTTAGGGTATTGTTGGAAATTGGGTTCGCGTTTTTCAAGGAATGCATTTTTTCCTTCTTGCGCTTCGTTGGTTAAATAGTAGAGTAGGGTGGCATCACCTGCCAACTCCATGAGGCCGTGTTGACCGTCGAGCTCAGCGTTCATCGCACGTTTAATCATTCGGACGGCGAGTGGGCTTCGTTTCATTATGGTCTTGCACCATTCAACGGTGGTATCTTCTAATTGGATTAAGGGAACAACTTTGTTCACCATGCCCATTTTTTCCGCCTCTTCGGCCGTATATTGATTACATAGAAACCATATTTCTCGGGCCTTCTTTTGTCCTACGTGACGGGCAAGAAAGGAAGATCCGAATCCACCATCAAAACTCCCCACCTTTGGGCCGGTTTGTCCAAAGCGGGCGTTGTCGGAAGCAATGGTAATATCGCACACCACGTGAAGGACATGGCCTCCACCAATG
>JAIXRC010000012.1 GCA_027485415.1 Cryomorphaceae bacterium
AAAGAAGAATGGCAAATTCTGTCTTGCCCTTTCCAATTGAAAGCATGTATAGAGTATCTATTTTCCTCTTCGCGAACATGGCACGATCGATGGCTTTATCAATATCCCCGAGGACCTTTTTCTTAGTTTCATTAGTTGTAGCACATAGTGCGAGCTCGCCATCGATCAGATTGCGAGAAATAATATGATCATATAATTCAGACATATATCCTTCTCCTCAAACTTTTCAAGAAGAAATATAAGAGATTCTCATTTTCGCATCTTAACATCTATATTTTCCTGCTTCGCCACGTCCTTGAAAGAATCACGCCACTCGAGCGCCTTGAATTCTTTTTTTGGAATTTTCATTTGGTCGATGAAAAAAGTTTGAAAGACCGTCCACGTGATGACTGGCAGCTTCTGCGGGATCGAGATATTCTTGTGATATGCCAGGATGCAGTCGCGAATAAAGGCATCTTTTTGTTCCTTGGTGGCTGTTTTCATATCAAAAGTAGCGTGTACTTCTTGTGATTCTCCATCCTCGATCAGCTTCATGGTGCTGTCAAAAATGGACATATCAAGGCCGGCCGTCCAGTCTAGGTGTTCGAATACTTTTTGCTTCATCTTGAAAACGGTGTCAATAAGAGTGTCAATTGCTTCATTTTCTTTGTCATCAAACTTGATAATCATATCAATAATATTATACAACAGATCGTATGGGCACATAAAGAATTCGGAATTCTTATCAGGCCGCAACCCTGCCAGTTTCTTATGGATAATCGATTCGATCAGCGTAGAGTCGTTGACCTTGAATTCCGCAAGTACATGGATTTTATCGCCGGCGGGGTGAGTGGTGTTATGGGAGCTATTTCTGGACTTAATGTTCTTGGTTCGCCCTACCTTGATTAACCCATTAGTGATCTGGTTGAAGGTGCTCACAAGGTAGATGCTTTCGTTGCGCTCCTTAAGTTTCTTATATGTGAGCAGCTCTGCGTTGATAGTGTGGAGACGGGTGAGTAGGGCGTCTTTTTCGAGAAGTTGATTATTTAGCTTTTTTTCCATAAATTGGAATATATATTGACTCGTAATACTCGCTAATTTTTCTATCTTAATGAAATAATCACATGTAGCATCTCCCTGCTTGGTGCCGGCCCTTAAAAGCATTTTTTTAAGAGTATCTCCTGTAATAATATAATATTTTTTGAGACTTCCTCCGCGAGTCTCTTTTTTACTCGTGTTTAAACACGAGTAAAAATTTTGAATCAAATTATGTTGTTTATCAACTTCCTGGTAGTCTAATAAATTTCTATATTTACTCTTCATTTCTTTTATGAAATTTGTGATTGCATCTTTTGATTTCTTGTAGCCCATCCATTCTATAATTACAGAATCAGATAAATATAGCCAACTTTTATTAAAAGCGGCATCCCAAAAGATATCTATATATTTCTCATCTTCGGGAGTAAAGTTACACAATTTTCTGCCGATATACTTGGCTAGTTCTAGATGATTCTTCATTTCAATTATTTGAACAATTTCTTGATCATTTGACAACTCCGCAAATTTTAATGATAGATCCATATAATATATTGACTTTTAAATATGATCAAAAAAAATAAGTAAGTTCTGCAAGCTGCTCTGTTTCGTTGCCTTTTGCAGTGTTCGCTTTCATGAGCATTTTTTTGAACGTATGGCCTGTTACTATGTAATATTTCTTCCTATTCCCATTCGTTATTAATAACGAATGGGATTCAAAGTACTTTTTGACTAATGGATGAGTTTTTTCAACCTCTTTATAGACAACATCTTTTGTATATGAACTAACCATTCTTCTATTAAAATTACTAATGGTATCCTTATTGATCTCATAACCCATCCAATTGATAATCGCATCATCAGAAAGATAGATCCAGCTGCTGTTAAAAGCAGAATCCCAAAAGATTTGGGCCCACTGGCGCTCGGTATCAGTATAGCCCGCAATTTTTGCAATATCTTCAAAAGTGAGCGCCGCGCCTTGCGCGAGGGCCTGTTCGATGATTTCTTTATGATTCATATATGTTATAATGAATTTATATTGAAAAGTGAATACTGAGATCGTATAAACGATGACTAACCCGCCGTCTTACTATGAATCTTTTTATGATAAATCTGAAAAATCCCTCTACATTGTGCATTTTCAATTATGCGGCATGAGATATATATCAGATTATTCAGCTTCTGGTTTTCCCGAAGCTGAGAATCATAAATTTAGAATCACCGATGGATTACATAATAAACAGTGCTGTGCAGCTGGTGAAAAATATCAATTCTTTAGCATGAGTCCTGTAGTATACTTGAAGGATATTCAAGAATATTTGTTCAGAAATGTCTCAAAAATACATTATTGTTTGAACGAAACTGATAAAATGGTGTGTAAGTATTATAGATGCATCAAAAATGTCCAAATAAAAAGGATAATAGATTCGCCGCCGGCATATGAACTTTAAAAAAATTATAATTGATAATAAAGCGATATATATCCTTTTTCCCATCCTATGCCACAATTATGTATTGATCTTTCATAAGGAATATGAATCATTCTGATTGATTCCTTATTGCACCATATTTGTGGTACTCCTGTTTCAAAAGTTAGTTGAGCATTCCAATATGTGGTATGTATAGGGTTAACATTAATTTTTATTGCTAAGCTTCCGCATACTAATCGAACAAAATCTAACTCTAATTCTTTTTTGTCACCTCAATTAGATTAATTATAAATTTGTATGAGTTTCCTGGCCGCTCATCTAATTGATATGAGATAGGACTATAGTCCTTATGAAGTATGATATCGCCATTATCATTGTATTTTAAATAAGATATACCTCTTATAGAGCATATATTTACGGCGTATAATGCTTCATCCCCAAATACTACAGATAAATCTGGTTTGATTGCCCTTCTATAAGAAGGAGGAGGAGAAATCATGGTTTATTAGAATATGGATTCACTTTTTTGTAAAATTATTTTCGCATCTTAACATCTATATTTTCCTGCTTCGCGGCCTCCTTAAAAGAATCGCGCCATTCGACCGCCTTAAACTTACTTTTTGGGATATTCATTTGATCAATAAAGAATTCCTGGAAGACTGTCCAAGTTATGAATGGGAGCTTCTGCGGAAGTGAGATATTCTTGTGATAGGCCAAAATACAGTCGCGGATGAAGGCGTCCTTCTGTTCCTTGGTTGCTGTTGTCATATCGAAGTCAGCTTGCTGAATTTGTGAGATTTCGCCATCTTCTCCAGAAGACATTTCGATCAGCCGCATTTTGTCATCAAATATGGACATGTCCAGGCCGGAGGTCCAATCTAGATGCCTGAATTCTTTTTGCTTGAGCTTGAAAACGGCCTCGATTAGTTTGTCGATGGCTTCATTTTCCTGATCATCAAAATGAATTATCATATCGACAATATCATATAGTAGATCATATGGGCACATAAAAAATTCGGACTTCTTATCCGGCCGCAGTCCTGCCAGCTTCTTATGGATAACCGATTCTATGCTTTTTGAGTCGTTAACCTTGAATTCGGCCAAGATGCGGACCTTGTCGCCGGCGGGATGAGTAGTATTATGGGAGCTGCTCCTGGACTTAATATTCTTGGTTCGCCCTATCTTGATCAATCCGTTGGAAATTTGATTAAAAGTACTCACAAGATAGATGCTTTCGTTGCGCTCCTTGAGCTTCTTATAGGTGAGCAACTCTGCGTTAATGTTATGGAGGCGGGTAAGAAGGGCGTCTTTTTCAGAAAGCTGATGGCGCAGTTCTTTAAGTTCTTCGTCAGTTTTCTTACTATCAATTGACACTGTTCCAGTAGTACATAATTCGCGAATCCAGCGCGAAACTTGGATGGCGAAAACCGGGCTGATCCACTGGGCGAGCTGTACAGCTAAATCGGGATGGATCCATGAGCCTTGGGCATTAGTGTTGATATTGCCTCCTTTTTTAATGTCAACTAGTGGTTTTAGCGACCTTCTGTTCTGAGTATCGCTTTTTAAGTTATCATCTAATGTTTTGATCAATTCTTTTGTAGAATCTAATTTATACCAATTTGAAAATTTCTTCCCACCTGCCTTACATAGCTGAGTAGCATTTACATATTGATCCTCTCTGGATTCAATAGCTATCCCATTGAGTGTAAGAGTCATTTTATTATCCAATCGTTTTTCAGAAGTCTCAAATAGTTCGGCCATTATACAATTAATATGATTTATAATCATAAAATACAACCTCAATTTCATATTTAGAGCATACTTTTTGAATGATATGTTTATCATGCGATTCTCCAAACAAATATATGCATTTATTGTGATTTGGGAAGTCCAAAGAATATGAAAGAATCTGCCCGATCGCATGTTTCCATTTGTTCGCAGACTTAATTTCAATAATTTTATCATGAGTCAATAAATCGATTATTCCAGAAGATGAATCTACCTCTGTCTTTCCTCCGAGCTCCGATAATAATTTTTCTTGTACCAACTTTTCTTGCATGGTTCTCTTAGAGGGCTCTATTTCACTAAGTGCTTTTTGAAATCTGTGTTCATTATTATGAGAAATTTTCCTCCATTCGTTCACCCAGCGAGAAACTTGGATGGCAAATTTTGGACTAATCCACTGCGCCAGCTGCACGGCCAAATCTGGATGGACCCATGATCCTTGAAGAATGGTTTTATTGTTACCACCTTTTTTAATGTCGACTAGAGGCTTGGTAAGATCCCATCCTTCTTCTGTTTGCAAAATCTCTCCAAGAGCGCTAATTAATTCTTTAGTAGTGTCTAGTCTGTACCAATCATGAAACTTTTTTCCACCTGCCTTACATAGCTGTGTGGCATTAATATATTGATCTTCTCTGACTTCAATAGCTATTCCGTTAAGTGCGAGAGTCATTTTATATTCTGGTTGTTTTGACTGATTTTTTTGGAGACTCTCAAATATACAACTTAAATCTCATAATTCGCCTCCAAAGTGAAAGAGTTATTGCTTTGGTGGTCACCATAGTGGAATTTTAAAAATGAATGCGCTGAAAAAGAAAATCATGTTTGTCAATTTGCTCGAATTCTTTACAAAAAGAATGCTCTCAAAAGTCATCAACTGCTACTGCGCGGACTGCGTGGGCCGGCAGCCTCTGGGGACGGCTCCTAGGATGTTTAAGGAGCGCGATCTCAATTTGGCCAATCCTGACGGCTGCATGTGCATTTATTGCTATGCTAAGCATAAATGTGGCGCTAAAACAATTGAAGAGTGTTCCGACAAATTACGTGAACAGATTACTGATGAGATAATTTTGAGCGTCATGATTCGCGATCAATATCGCACATATATTCACCAGGAAGGTAATATATACGATAGAACTGCTGTGAGACGGGTTCTAGAAGTCCGTAACAAATATCCTTCAAACAATCCAATTATGCAATTTGAGGATATTAATACACGAGATTCTACTTGTTGGTGTGCCGATTGCATTTTGAATGGAAAATGGGCCAGTGAAGAATTTGTAGAATTTATAGATAAATGGTATCCTCAAATAGGAGATTCATATCATGAACTAGATGCGATCACTACTCAGGTAGATGTCCGAAAAATTATATGGAGAAAAGACTATCCAAGTGATAATTATATTCGAGACGGATATTATCTATTTACAATACAAGATGAGAATCATAATTACATATATGGTATGATCCATCCATTTGATATATGTATTTTTGGCACCAAGGAGTTGAAGAAAGTGTGCTGCATTTTACGGAAATCTGGAAATTTTAATCGTAATAAAACCTTCAGACATGATGAAATAACATCTAAAGACAATTTTGTAAAGAATTATGATATTCTAATATTTTTGGATGTAGCCAATATATTAACATATAACAATCATCCATTGCCATTAACTGTCGAGTCGCTAGGTACAGAACTCCTTAAAACCACCATCAAAACATGCTATTACGGCGAATATCGCGGCAATCGCGCTTTCATTAATCAGGAAGGCTCGTGGGAAATAATCTCTTCTGAAGGGGCTCCCCACGACGACTACAGTATCGCAAATATCATCATCCAGCACCGCGGCCTGACCAACGAGCAGATTATCAAAAAAAAGTTCGTCCGCGACCCATTCACGATTTTGGATCAGTGGTGCTATGAATGCGAGAAATATAAAGGCGCCTGCCTGGGGCATTCGGTTCTAGAAGCATATCTGAAGATTATCATTACATTCTAATTTGTTTTTTATATCACAGGTATACTTTATGCGTATGTAATCGAGGCCATCCTCCTTTTAAATATCCATACCAAATATGATTTTGCCATAGTGAAGGCGGATCACTTTCCTCATCTTCAGACTCCGAATCGAAGAAATCCGCAGGAATTAATTTCCTGATGACGTCCAGATTGTTATTCCTATCAATAAACTCAACACGGATGTAAACTTTGAAAGGATGGATGGTTTCTTTTCTCTTATTACAAATGGTGAACATATTGATATATTTCTTATATGTCCCCATAGTTACCTTATCCAGGGAGTGAGCCATTGTAAATCCAACTACACACGGCACCCCATTTTCTTGAAGAAGGTTTTCGACGCGGCGGGCCAATCGATAAATACCTATCAGCTCTATTTCAAGACAAACAGCCCTCCAGTAGTCCCTATGCTGATTTTCCATATTAACTAATGCGGATTTATGGCACGGACCTGTAGCTGCTATTACTCTTTTTGAGAAATTGCTATTTTGTACATTCAAAAGCCACTGATAAGTTTATTTATCCAGATCCTCTAATATTTGACAGTTATTAGATTTGCTGATATATCTTTCAAAAGCTTCCACATTGGTCGACTTTTAAATCGTAAATTTTGTTGTTTAGCATAGTTTTCAAACTCTGTACGTGTAATTTCCTTTTTACCAGGATAAAAATTCTCAAATATTCTTCGAACGATCTCTATTCTCTCTTTTTCTTCAAGTGTATCAAGATCAATAAATTTTGTTTCTTCTTTCCCATTTTTCACAAGACGCACTTCCAACATATTCATAATTATCGGTTCTGGAATAGTAGGTTCTTTTTCAATTGTCATTTGAACCATTTCTTTTATAAAACCATTCATAAATTCTACTTCATCTGAATGATTTTCTATCAAAAATTCTATTATCTTTTTAAGAGCATCAAAATGGCAATGGATCATTTCATTTTTTGATGTTTTATCATCTTTGAATTGTGCTGGAATGATATCTTTAAGTCTATTCTCAAGGGTGCGAAAATTATAAACCTCAGTCATAAATGCGAAATAAAACTTATCTTCAGCGGCACGATCAGAATTATAATTTGCCAATCTGCTAGTCATTTTTTTAACATTCTCAACTCCGCCAAATTTAAATCGGCAATTTTGTGCATATTGTCTTGTTGTAGCTATGTAGAATATTTCTTTTTTAATACGAGGTTTAGTTCTATCCTGAAATTCACTGAGAACTAAAGTTTTCTTTCTTATATCTTCTAATTCACGCTGAGTTTCCGATAATTGCTTCATAATTTTTTTATGACCAGAACGTCGAATAGTCGGAAGAAGTGTCCCCGTAACCCATTTCCTAAATTTTTTAGCTTGCTCTAACTTTGAACTCATAATTAAGGTATATAATCCTGACTCATTGATATATGCTGATTTTAATTGATTCTGATTAATTTTAGGGTCCAAGTTTTTGACTTGGACCTTTTGAATAAGTGCCTGCATGGATTGTTTATCATCTGCATCTATCAAATCTCGTATAGCCTGACTAGGATGAACATAACCTAATATTTTTGCAATATCATTTCCTCTAAACCACGGTTCACCATCTAACATAAATATGTCTATGTCTTTATCTCCATAACGTTCAACATGGTTTATTATATCAAAAATATCACAATTCGATTCAAGATTAGTAATCATTATATAAATTCTAGTTGTTTAATAAATTATTTACAATATCCAAATAAACTTATAATATTGACAATCTAGTGATGGAAAAAAATATTATTCCTCGAAGAATACGTATGTATAGTTTCCAATATTTTCTTCTCTGACTGATCTAAGTTTGTCTTGGTTGGTCATTATTTTTTTATAGATTTCTCTGAGCTTTCTTTGGTCACGACGAAAGGACTCCTTATCGATGTAGTAGGGTACTCGCATATAATTCAGAGTGTTAATGGGAATATCATATTCCCTTACAATAACTGAGTCCCATCCAAATAATTTGCATAG
>JAIXRC010000046.1 GCA_027485415.1 Cryomorphaceae bacterium
ACTACATTTCACAATATGAGTAAAATATATATATAATATTGTTTCTAGATATCAAGTATTTCTCTCCCCCCCCCTGGGTCACATGTGACTTTGTGACTTTTAAAAGTATCCAGATTTTAGAGGTAAAGACTCATAGTAGTTTGAAAAGTCACAGAACGCTTGTGACTTTTTCTGATATCACTACATTTCACAATATGAGTAAAATATATATATAATATTGTTTCTAGATATCAAGTATTTCTCTCCCCCCCCCTAGGACACATGTGACTTTGTGACCTTCAAAAGTATCCAGAATTTAGAGGTAAAGATTCATAGTAGTTTGGAAAGTCACAGAACGCTTGTGACTTTCTATGATATCACTATACGTCCGTGATTGTATTGCAAGCTATAATATATACTGTGAGGAGGTTCTCCCTCCCCGTACATTTAAATCTTTTTTACATATTGTGGTGGTGTACAGTTATATAGAGGAACCAAACGCATGTATGGATTCGATGGCAACGACTAATATGCGTAGAAAATCGAATGCTGAGTAATTCTCTGACTTGGGCAATTTACCCCGGTCAAGTCAATAACTCAAAAAATCGATTACCCCGGTCATTGGGTCCAAGGCCCAATCTTGTATCATTACATGGGTCTGATGTGTGACATTGTTGCAATTTACAGATTTATTTGCACGATTTGTGATATTCATATTCGATTTTTGCTTTTCATTTAATTGCGCTATCTGATTTGCTTGGTTAGCAATGTGGCTACGCAGTTTTTGCATTTCCTTTTCCGTAGAGTCAAATTTCTGCATAATCATGCTAATGAATTCTTCACGCTCCTGCATGACAGATGCATCAGATGCAACACTTTTCCTGATACATGTCCCATCCTGTTCATGGCGGTCTTTTGACCATTTCCTTGGAAAACTTTTGTTGCAGTATGAACATGTATAACTCATTGTATTAACCTCCTGATATTTGTATTGCCTTGTATTCTTAAGCCATGTGTTTCTTACACCACCACAATGTGTAAAGTGGAGTAGGTTATGTTATTTTTACATCATCATGATACCAAAAATCACCTTCAAGCCGACCAGTATAGTATTAATATACAGTTTGTTACGTTATATCCCAAAAATGGCGCAGTTGGACAATGCATCTCCACTTTGCAGCATTGGCGATGAAGACATTTCAGACATCTCCATAGGAGAACTCTTTGAGTGGTCATGCAAGCCCAAAGACGGAATCATGGAGATGACAAAGAGGTTTCATAGCAAACAACCAAACATTGAGATTGTGGACTCTGATAATGTTAGAGTATACAAACAGAACAACATAGCGCTATATTTGTCAGTTTATATATATGGTGCCAATCGATGATGGTACCGAGAAACGCCGAAATTAAAATCCAGGTTTCTTTAAGTCCTCCGCCCATACCGCTTTGAAATACCATGATAGTGTGGTTGTAACGTGACGATATTATACTTTACTTGCAAGCACAGTGGCAAGAACAGCATCGGTACGATTCCATTGCTCTCCTGATGAGTGCCAGCTCCTTGTGATGTTTCCGCAAGATATACCGGGTAACAGGTGGTATTTTGCAGCTAAAGCGATGATATTTACATCGCGTTTGAAATGCATTGCGAAGGACCGTGTGTATCATCTGATATAGATATAGTATATGGACCAGGATATGTACCAGGAGTGGAGTCCCCTCTGCGAGATTTTGGTTGAACATGTGCATGACGACGGGAATCTGTTGAAAGTTCACAACGTTCATGTTGGTCTTAAATTGGATAGATACCGTTGTTGTCATGCTCGTAAAAAGCATGAAGAGAACGTCATCCATTATTTTCAACGCATCGTAGACCTTGCCGTATTGCTCGATGCGATCATTAAAGCGAACTGTCTTTAAATTTGCGAATGGCTCGAAATAGTCAATGCCATAGTGGGTAAAGAACTGTTGCAAGATCTTTGTCCTGACAGTGCTCATATATGGTGTATACTGAGTCATGACGCTTTCCAGGTTATCGACTATTGTGTTTGTGATATCTATGGAATTTTGCGCAAGGAAAATGAAATATGACATTTCGGCGCTGGTACAGTTGCCAAACTTGAAGGAGCTTACCAACTGCATCATCTTGGCGCCTGCTATGGGTCGCGTGAGTTCTATAGGCATGGCTTCATTTGCCAACTCATACTGAAAGTTGACATTCATGACTGGCGACATGTCGGTGTCGTTAAATTCCTTGTGTCTAATTTGGAATTTGGATATAGGAAGGAACAGCCGTTGGGCGTTCCCAAAGTTCTGATCTATGAAAGATCCTTTCATTTGCATAGGCATTTGTGCAGGCACATCTCTTGCCACGGTGAACCTGTCTGAAAACCGCACATCACTGGCACTCCTCGGGAAACCGTCTATTGATCCTGGAGTGACCATATCCTGGATGGGTGCCCAGGTACCATTTGAAATCAGTTTATCCGTCCAGGACACATAATAGTTTTCTCCCTTGTAATAGTTTCCTGGCAATGGAGAGGTGGTCCAGTACAATACAAGTTTATTCCTGGTAGTGAGATAGTTATCAAGGGTGTATTTATCAGTGGGCGGTATTAGGTTCCTGAAAGGATTATACGACCCGATGGGCTTCGGGACCGGATTCCCACTGGTATCTAGGTTATAGGCAATGGGTCCTCCAATCGTGGAGTTATTGGAGTCAACGTACTTGGGGTGTGGAGGACAAATGCATGTCACCACGTGAACATTATTGGGCGGGTAAGCACGTGGATCTGTGTACATTATCCTGGAGCTTCCGTCGATCAGCATGCTCAGGTCAATATCCTTTGCGTAAAGAATCGAGTAGATCATGGCTCCTCCTGATCCTATATTAACGTTGTAGTATGGCAAAGCGGCACCGCTTCCTTCGTCGAGGTACACTCCAAATAGCTGGCATTGCCGGCCTTCGATGCTTATTGGATCACCAACGGCAAACGAGTATTTGAAAAAACGATAACACTGGCGATAGTGAACAAATCTGGAACCATCATCAACACTGGTCAGGTATTCCTTGGTCTTGTTCGTATTGAATATTGCCTGCGTAAGCGGGACATCGTCTGTGATATCTGGATTGTGAGCATCATATATTTTAATATCGGTCTTGTTTGATTTCCTTGGGTATACCAGTTTGAACGCCCAGTCCATGTTGCTGTTTAGTATGGTAGACATGGGGATGTCCGACATGATGGCAAAGTCGGAATCGACTGTTCCATTACCGGTAACTGTTGTTGCTTCCCTGGTGCCCCGTCTATTCTTTCCCACGGCATTGAGGTCCACAACTTCTGGTAACCTGACTATTTTTTCTGCATCTCGTGTAGTAGTACTAGAAAACCTGACCATCGTGGCATGTTTATAGGTAATTCGGGCAATAGACTTTATATATGTCTGAAGCTGTGACTCATTTCGTTCATCACAATATATAATAATCAAATTTTGTTATTATCTTCTCATTATTGTAAGACCAACATACAAAGTTAGAATACAACTTATTATGATCCATAGTATATACGTATATCGCCAACGTATATGCGGCGTATACTTGTAAACTTGTAATCTGCCCTTTATAAATTCATAGTACCTTTCCATCCAATCAAGCTTTTCACCGATACTGGCAGTTGCACCGCAAAAGTGGTTGATAGCTTTGGGCGGTGCTGTCATGTGGATTTGCGCAAAGAGCCGTATGTGGGGGTCAAGGGAGTAGTCCACAGCGCGAGCACGGTTAAAGTATGCATTCATGAACGACTGCTCATAAAAATGTATCCTTTCATCATAGTTCTCAGTGCCCCTCGCAACTGCTTCAAAGTTCTCCCTCATGACGGGGGACACACGGAACGCAAACTGGCCAGCGTTGAAGGCGTATACTTGATCCCTGGCAAGACCTTTGAGTTCCGCATCGGAATATGGCAGGTCTTGTCTCGAATAATACATGTTTTTGTGAGATTCTGGGTCTTTATTTTCAGGTTTGACGTAGAGCACGTCACTGCGTTCTATAGATTCGAAAACATTTTCAAGGGACTTGCCAATGACAATGTCGCAATCCAGAAATAACACACGACTGTACCTTTCAATCCCACTAAACCTAAAAATCTCGGTTTTCCGCATTGATGCATGCACGGGCGTTGCATTAACTGGCGTCATATGTATATGGTCAATGTCCAAACTGGCAAGGTGTTCCCTGAAGTGCTCATCGCACATGACAAGAATATCATAGTTTTTCCTATTTCCTCCAAATTCTCGCAGAGAATCTATACTGGCTGCAAGGATATGTACATATTCAGGCGAGCCCCCAACCGTATAGTAAACTAGATCTTTCATATGATTGAATTGGCGTGTTCGTTTTTGTATACATGATATATGATTATATTTTGGACGAAGGCATCATTATTATTATTATTATTTGCATTATTTGCATTATTTCTTCTACTTAAAGAGATTCCACATACACAAGAGTCTATACCTCTCCGTCATCACCATGGCTCCAATGATTCGCATGGATCTGAATCTCTCAGATTGCGAGCGTGTATCTGGAATGAAGTGGAAGGATCACTGGAGTAATATGAGCATGTGCTCATATTATTATCCAGGTTTCCTTACCAAGTACACCGAGATGCACCCCGACAAGCTGCGGTTCTTTGTTTGTGACTTCATTGCAGACCCCGAAGTCATGTATGAAAGCCTGCATAGGGTCAGGCTCTATGGCAGTCACTGCGTCCTGACTGGCACCTGTACCTTCCTTGGTACGCCTGGGTGCCATGTGAGGGCATGCACGTCTGATCGCGGTGGCAGTGACCGCTGTGGCGTTGAGTTCTTCTTCTTTGCATCACCTGGTGGGCCAATCTTGGCTCACACGTTTTTCTACATGCACATGGGCAAGGCATCCTATGAGTACAATCCCCTCATAGTTGAGATCCCAGCTGAGTGTGATCGCGTGATCGCCATGTCTGAGATCTTGTCGTGCAAGCAGAGACGTGCGGCATGGACCATCCAGTGTGCGTGGATGCGTGCAAAGTACAGCCCAAAGTATGGGTTGTGCGAGAAGCTCCTGCTTCGTGACATGCAGGCTATTGTGGTCTAAACCAAAATAATCAAAAATAACAAAATAATCAAAAATAACAAAAACAGAGT
>JAIXRC010000095.1 GCA_027485415.1 Cryomorphaceae bacterium
ACGGGTGGGATTGGTATCGGATAAATAGGAAAATCTGGTTTCTCGATGGGTTTTCTGGGAAGAACCGTATTGTCAACGATGGGAACGAAGAAAGATGGGTCTGAAACGTGGATTTTGTTGATGATTTCACTTGGATCGTACTGATAGGTGATACGTAGGTTGGCCATGATTTTGTTCACGGTGAGTTTTTCATCGAGGCCGCCGTTTTTGATGTCTTGGTAGTGATCTTGACAGTATATAACGCGGTGTTTTTTGTTGGTTATACGATGGATGGCCAAGGGATACATCATGAGTTCGATTACTTCTGGACCAGGATAATACTCCACGAATCCATCCGGAAGAATCTCTTCTGTTTTCTCTGGAACGATCGTGACGATTTTCTTTTTAGGAACTACTGGAACTGCTTCCTTCTGTTCAACAACAGGTTCAATTTTCTTGCCAACTTTTGAACGATGGCGATGTCTTTTCTTGGACATCACATCTGGTTCCGCTGGGGGCTGGCCATTTTCAATCGGTGCGACCGGGGTGGGCTGTTTGGCAGGCGGCTTGGAAGAAGAAGGATGGATAAACCAACAATCGGGCCTCTGGCAGAAAGCACCATACTTGCAGTTTTTAGGAGCAGGATGCTCGAACTTGCAAGTGTCTTTCTGGGGACAGTTGAATCCATTTCGGCAATTCTTTTTTGAATGTCTAAAGACGCAGTTGACTGGATCAGGACAGAATCTACCATAGAAACACTCGTGAGTGTTTGGGCAGGCAGCATTCATGCATTTCTTACCGGAAGCGCAAGGGATAAGTCTTGACTGAGACATCTTTTTCAGGATAAAAAAATTCATTTTTTTTAAGAATGGAATAAATATGAAAGGAATTATACTTGAGGACATCCCACTCTGATCAACCATCTTATTACGGCAATCTGGTTCATTCGATTAGCCGCGTTGAATACAGCTGCATTAATCTCGCAGCCTTGCGCGTAGGCCCACTTTAACAATTTGAGATTTCCTCTATGGGCCGCATAACTGCATATGTTGGTGCAGTCGCAGCCTTGTTGGTGCAGCCACTTGACACACTTGAGAGATTGCTCGGCATTTCTGCACAACGCCGCCTGCTGGCAAACCTTTGCTGGAATTGGGAGATACTTCTTGAGAGTTTTCATAACTTTAAGCGAGCCGTGGTATGCGGCCACTTCCCAAATCCAAATATATTTCTCAGACACCATACCATGGTCATAGAACCAGCCAACTGTCACGTCAAGATCAGCCAACACTGCTTGGTGCAGTAGATCTTCGTTAATATGGGAAATGGAAGCTGCCCATTCGATAGCCTCTTTCTTATTGCTAAGAACCAGAAGTTTGGACAGTTCTGGGGTCATCTGCGAGCCTCTCTGAACCAGCCACTTGATAATATGCACGTAGCCATGCTCTGCGGGAACCCGAAGGTTGGGCTTGGGATTGTCATAATAACGAGAGGCCCACTTCATAATCTTTAGATTGCCGCGGGCGTTGGCGATGTCCCAAATCTGCTTATAATTGCACTTCTGATGCCTTCTGAGCAGCTCGAGAATATCAATTCGAGAATACTCCACTGCTTCTTTATAATCATACTCATTCCAATGATACCTATTTTGAAGGGCCATTTCCATCATGTGTAGATTTTCCCAGGCGATGCTATAGCGGGTGGTTTTTGTATAATTGCGCTTTTTGGTTAGATATCTATTCATCTGCTTGCATAAGACACCCCAAACAAGCCACTCGTTTTCAGGAACCCAATCAACTAAGAGATCGACCCAGATCGACATACCTTTTCTATCAGAAAAAAATTCAATATTTATTTGTCAATAGCTCTCGAAGGAGCTGTTTCTTTTGATCCATCTTGCAAGGCAGAACTTATTGGCACTTATGGCCTTATAATAAGAAATCATCTCCAGCGGCAGCCCATGCTGCAGTCTCCATTGTAATACCTCGAAGTTATCGGAGGAGCATGTCGCGTGGGCCAGTATTTCCAAGCTGATTCTCTGAACCGTCTGCAAATATTTGATCAAATCTATATTATCGATGATAATCTTGTCATTTATGTATCTGCGCATCTTCTGCGGGAATACTTGAAACATCCACTTGATCATGGCGAAATTATTAAAATCCTCAGTAAAATGATGAAACACATCATAAGCCAACCTGACGTTCATCTGGTATCCGTTCCGATGGAGGAAATCGATGATTTCTACATTATCTTCTAATAATGAGTAGAATGTAATGTAATATGCTCCTACGATAGCTCTGCGAGCATGCAGCCATTGGGCCGAGGTGATACAGCCCCAGAAGACTACGCGTTTTTGGGGGACTTCTCTGGTTAAAATCATGCCCCAGGAGATTTGCAGCAGCTCGAAGACATTCTTTTTGATGATGAAACCGAGGAACCCGGTATAGGTATATCTGGCGGCGAACCAGCGAACTATATTTATTGCCCCGGAGCTGACGGCAAAGGTAAATATGGAAAAATCTAAATTACTTTCCAAATTATGCAGCCTCTCGAAGAACTCTATATTATCATTTTCGATGACGATCACTTTAGCTCTGCGGATAAATATAGATCCGCTGGCCGGAAGCTGATAGGCGCTGATAATATACTCCCATAGCTCGAAATTATTAGTTGTGGCTATGACATCCACAAGTTTCACGCCGCATTTTAGGGACAGCCGCAAGGTGGGCAGCTTCTGGTCGCGCATTTTGATAAATCTCTTGATTGGGCAGCAGGTGCAATTTCTATGGTGGTTCTCACAAAAGCACCCCATATTATCAATTTTCCAGTTTAGCAATTCTATGTTTCCCAATTTCATAAGTTCAAGGCAGAGCTCGACGTCGTATCCCGAAGAGACATACTCTACACTGAGCTCCTTGAACATTTCTACATGACCGTGTCGGGCTAAGGTGATGAAGTGAGATACGAAGCCCTCAGTCTTGATGTTATATTTTTCTTTCAGAAAGCGGTACAGCTCGATATGCCCTCCTTGCATGACGGCCGGGAGAATCATGGCGTCGGGTAGGATTTTCTTCATTTCGATCAACCGGCCCATCAGTTCGGCGTCTCCTGTTTTGGCAACTTCATAGTAAAGTTTCCTGGCGCCAACATCCTGATAATCAGCCAGGAGGGCGAGTTGGATTAGCTCTAGATTGCCGCGCATGGCGGCAAAAGAGGTTACTTTAGGATAGTTGATTCTTAGAAGCATCTCGCGGAATGCCTTGGAAACTGTCGCCCAGATGAGATATTCATTTCTAGGGATATATCGCACCAATACATTAATCCAAAACGTGGGATCGACGTTCATGATTTTTCAAAAAAAGTATTTCATTTTTAAAATCCCCCATCATAAAGTTGGAATTTTAAAAATGGGGTGTTAAAAAGTCATATCGTTGTACAATTGAACAAAAGTCAGGCTTTCTTTGGCTACTTTATTCTGGGGATCAAAATGAAGGGCGATTTTGTATAGTTTCTCCGCGGTTTTCATAGTTTCGCTATCAGCGGCCATCCAATTGGCGATTTTCAGAAGAGAGCCCAACATTCTGGTGAAGGGGCCGGAGTCCCATGACTTAGTTTTTTTACCACATGAAGTGGACTTCAGGATGTTGGCGATTCCCTGAATGTTATTTTTTTGGATCAACTTGGTGAAGCGAATCACATCCAGATTCATCATAACCATCTTGCGGCACTCCTTGGATTGCGCTCCGAAGTCTTCGTATACTTTTTCAGCCTCATCAAGCCGATTGGCTTTTCTGTACAAGAATCCCAGGCGGAGCGCCACGTCATATTTGCAAGATGGAACCGCATATAGCGCCTCTGCTACTAGAATAAGGTCGATGGCCGCGGTGCCTGGGTCATTCAAATAGTAGAACATCTCATTAAGATAATTTGGGTTCTTCTCCAGGCAGATTGGCACCACTTTTACGAACTCCTTTGGATCCCAGAACTGCGAAAGGGCGACGCCGGAAATGGGGTCGCGGACGGTGTCATATAGAAACTCGAACCACTTTTTGCAAGTCAAATAATGGCATGGAGGCAATATTTCAATAACATCATGGATACTTTCATATGCCCCAAAGTGGCTCAGTGATCGAATAAACTCCAGGCACTCTTTTGCGGATTTGGGCTCTTCCTTCAAATTCTCAATCTTCGCGTTAACGAGAGAGGTGAATGCGACATACTCGTTTCGCAAATACATGAGTTCTATATCATCGCTGAATGTATGCACCATCCCTTCATTAATGTAGTTAGTCAGATAGAATTTGCACATGACGCGATCAAACTCATCGGAAGATGTGAAACTGTTGTAGTATTCACCATATTGGGTACATCGGAGGCTGTCACCCAGGCGGCGGATTATGTAGTAATATTCGGCCGCGTAGGCGTAAATCATGGCAGATCGCAAGTGCAAATCCTCGCTAATTTCCACTGCCACTACATGAAATGGATGTTCTCGCGGGAGAAACTCAAGAGTCTCCTCGAGCAGCCGCCGGATGTAATCCGCGTTTGCCGGCCGCGCGACAGCCTTCAGGTCTTTCAAAATCCGCATACCTTTTTCGACATTTCCAGAACGCACATAGTAGCAGCCGAGGCGCATTAAGTCGAGTTTGTTCTGAGTTTGGTTATACTGAATCTTGTAATACTTTTCGCCCTTGCGTGTGTCTACCTCAAGTTTCTTGGGGGCGGTCGTTACGATGGGCTTGACCTTACGGGTGCGCGACATCTCCTGGTATGCTTTCCAATTTTCCTTGATTTTTTTCATACTATTGCTAGGAATATACTTCGCACTGGAGCGCCGAATATTGATAGCCTTGAGATGCATGTCCTTTCCGGTAATCTCGCCGAAACAGATCTCGATGGCGCGCTCTAAGAGGTTTTCATTTTGGCCCTCATTAACTTGGATAAATTTCTCTACAACCGGGGGATTCCTCATAGAATACATTTTAAATTCACAAAAAATTCATTTTTTACAATAGACTCCATACCACTCCTCATCAGTTGTTTCAGTGGGGTCGAACATGCCGAACTTCTGGGTAGTCGGGTTCGAGTTAATTATGTTATAGCCGTTCTTGTTGATGTCCTCCATAATGGGGGCCAGCAACTGGGCCATCTCTTCATAGACCTTCTCGTAGATCTCATTACTGAGCAGTTTCTCGAGTTGTAGCTCAGGGTGCTTTCTAATATAGTTATATGGCTTGAAATAACTATGATGCAGCTTCCACGCCTTTCTAGAGAAATCCTGGCCGTATTTGGCATTATATACCAGAATTGTGGGCGAGTTATCGTAATTATAACTACAAGAGACGTAGTTCTCAAATCTGCCGCGAATCTTGCCAGCAGATACTTCTTCGATGTATATGGCGCAGAATTTCAGCTTCAGCCACCAGTCAGATGCTACGAATACCGGGAGCTGCATTTTGGGGAATATGATTCCAAATCCGCGGTCGAAGTACTTGCTCAGGCGCTTCTCATAGGTAGTGCTCCTCATGCTCATATCTACAATATTGTAGCCATATCGAATGGCAAATATTCCAAGCGATGTGGAATATATTTTTTTATTGTCAAATGCCAGGCAGCATGACCCAATATCAAAACCATGAAGCACCTCAGAAATGGTTTGATAATTGCGAAGAATCAGCTGATACTTTTTTGTATACGGCAAAATTGAGTCTTTCAATCTTATGGTAATCGTATGCTGATTATAAGTGAACTCAGCATCATACGCCTTAGAAATTTGCGTAATAATCTCGTCAATCATATCACTGTTTGGACCAATAAGAAACAGATCCACATCACTGATTCTACAGTGTTTCCAGATTGACGTGAAGACGCCGCCTGCGACAATAATAGGATACTTCTGCATCAGATTCAGGATGGCAGGTGCGATCACAGATCGCAGTTTTTTAATAATCTCCTCAGTTATGAAGTCGTCATATGTGACCCGTTGCGGGGCCAGATGATACGTGTCATAACGATCAAAATTTTTGTGGACAATTGAGTCAAATACGAAAAGATCGGCCTTTAGGTCGCCGACCTCAAAGAATTTCCGCTGATTGGCAAGAGCTTCTTCGTAACTCATTTTTTCTGGAAAAAAATTCACTTTTTGAAAGTGGCTAAAGTAAGATGCTTGCCACGATCATGGCGTGATCCGAAGGGGGCAAGTTGATGGCCGGCATGATGCCGAAGGTGACGCTTTCAGTATGAGTTTCCCTGTTTGAGATGATGTAATCTATAGTGCTGCAACCCTGGAATGAGTCACAGGGCCATGATTGAAAGGTAGGGATATCAGTTTTGGGATAGTAATATAGTTCAGCTTCGTTGATATATTGGAAGGCGAGCTTCTTGTATTCGGATCTGTACAAGTTAGTATCTCCTGAAAAGACAACTACATCCTCTTTACATGAATTCATCTCGTTTACAATAATCTGCATGCATTCTGGAAGCTTCTCTCTGGCATTAAGAGGGAAGTGGGCGTTGATGCATGTGATGCTCACAGGGTCGCTCTGAGGGATCTCCTTTCTCAGTTCCAGAATAAGGGCAAATCTCTTCTTGAAAAGCGGCAAAGTTCGAAAGTTGACAACTTGAAAGAAATCCCTGACGGCTGTCATGAGGCCGACTCCTTTTACCTCACTATAGTTCTTCTTGGTGATCATCTGTTTGTTGAAGAATACAGTATAATCTTCATTAATCTTGGAGTCAAAGAATTCTGCAATAAATACAAAATCAACCTCTTGTAAATGAATAATGTCAGGATATTGCTCAGCGATATTTCGGACCATGATCTTCGCTGGCAATCTCTTGGAAATGCGAGTATGGCAGGTGGCAGGCCAAGAGTCCTTCCAGTTGCTGTAAGCGTGGCAGTTGTAGCTCAAAACTTTCATAATATGATTACATCTCAAGAAAATTCATTTTTATGGCAAAAAGTGAAATAAACTTTGTGGTAAAGAAATGAGCGGCGAAGAAAGAAGTATTCCAATTCAGTTAACTCAGATTGCGCATGTCAAGGCGCGGCCAAGTGTATACATCGGCTCGAAGACCCCGGAACTTATTAAAATGTGGGTCTTCAATTCTGACCAGAAAATCTTTGTGCATCAGCATGTTTACGTTGCTCCGGGATTCTTCAAAATAATTGATGAGATTATTGTTAACGCAATAGATCAATACGTGCACTTTCCGCGACATGTCCGCAACTTGATAATCACTTTACAGAATGGGATTATCACCATCCGAAACGATGGCCGCGGATTTAATCTTAGAGATAAAACCAGAACTGTCAATGGAGAAGAGGTGTGGATTCCTGAGCTCTGCGCAGGTCATATGCTAAGTGGAGACAATTATGACGACACCACTTCGCGTATCACCGGAGGTACCAATGGAATAGGCATGAAAGCGACCAACATCTTTTCCAAGAAATTTGTCTTGATCACTCAAGATGGGAACACCGCTTTCCGGCAAGAGTTCAGAAACAGCCTTACGGAGAAGAATCCGCCGGAAATCCGGACCATGGCGAAGTCGGACAATTTTACAAAGGTTTCCTTCATGCCGGACTATGAATTCTTTGGGCATACCTATGACGAAGCCTTCGAGAAACTGGTCCAAAACTTGCTAATGACGCGCGCCTATCAGACGGCCGCCTTCACGAAACTCAACGTGACCTGCTGCGGAGTCAATATCGGGAAGCTCAGCTTTCGGGACTTTTGCAAGCTGCACATCCAGGACAATCCTTTGGAAACCACTATAGTAGAGCGCGAGGAATCGGCAAGCAATTATCCGATTCAGCTTGGGATTAGCGTAACAAATGGCGACTACCCCATGTCTGTTCTATTGGTCAACGGATTATTCCATTATGGCGGCGGCACGATGATTGACTTTTTCAAGAGCCAGATCATCTCAAAAATCAAGCCTATGATGGTCAAGTGGATTGAGAAGAAATTTGGCTCTACCGATAACTTCAGCTTGAATCCCGAAAAGATCAAGAATTGCATGTTTGTGATCGCTATGGGGCATGTTGATAAGCCGGAGTTTGAGTCGCAGGCGAAGGCCGTTCTGAAAACAGATAAGAAGTACTTTAAGGGATACGTTCTTTCAGACGACTTTATTAAGAAGTGCTGGAATCTGCTCAAGAACACAATTAATGAGTTGTGCAATTCGAGCATCCGCAAAAAGCTCACGGCAACTTCCAACAAGAAATTGATAAATATCAGTTACTACGAGCCGGCGCGGCTGAAAACCAATAAGACGCAGGCGTCGCTGTTTGTCGTAGAAGGAGTGTCGGCTGCCGGATCTCTTTCAAACGCGATCTCGAAAACCAGCATCACTGGGCTCTCTAACAAGTATTATGGAGTGTTCGCGATAAGAGGCGTGCCGTTGAACGTTATCAA
>JAIXRC010000145.1 GCA_027485415.1 Cryomorphaceae bacterium
AGGCTCGTTCAATACTGTCTTGATAGGCCGGTCATCAAATGCTCCCGTCTTCAGGAGGTTGTTCACTTCCAGCTTTTCATCGATTTGATCTATGCATACGACCAGACATCCGTCCGTCAACGTGGTACAATTGTTGCCTTCGAGTATTTGTTCCTTTGCACAACACTTGATCGGGCAGCACAAGATCCTCCAGACACACGACCATAAAACACAAGGTGAGAAGACAGGGGTACAGCACGTATACAAACAAGCCTTCTTTCCGAGCGAGTTTCTGGCATGATTCTTCAGTCTTCCAGTTGTCTTGATCGAAGTAATATCTTCCATCACCAGGTTGGACCAGCGTTCGACCTGATCCTGCATCGTCGTTGCGTAAACCTTTGTCATACTTTTTCTATCTGGTGTCTGCTCTGACATATAGACGACTTTTGGTGAACATATACGAGTTGAGTGCCGTTTAAGTTGTCTAATTAAGAAGTCCGAATATGAACATATTGAACATAATGATATAAATAAATACATTTAAAGAAGATGCAAATACAATTGCACAACCGAATACCAACATACGTAATTTGATCCAATGTTTGATTGCATCAAGACCTCTATCAATTTGCGTACAAAACCTGGTATGGTCTATGTCATCAAAAGACCATTCAGTCAGGCGATGTACACGATTGGCAACACCATTGGAGTTGATGGACCAGAACTACCACGGGTTATTTGCTTTCAGACCAAGGGACAAGCACAATCATTCAACAAGTACCTTCATGATGAATACAAGTTCAAGAGCAGCAATGCGCCGTGCATTGATCAGGTACCTCTTGAAAGTTTGAAGAGGAGATGTTCGCTCAACAGACTGGCTGTTGCAGTCTTCAACAAGGACGGTAGCTTTGAAACATTGCAAGAAGAGCCCCCGATTGATGACTTTATGTTTCACCTTGAAAATTCAATGCGCTGGTTTTGCAGTTGATTCTCAAATAATAATAGTGTAACATCATAAATCCCTGGTTCACAAAATATCACTTCGTAGAGTTTTTAAAAAGTTCTTTCTATAATAAAATAGCTTTTTTATAATTTCCCCCCCCCCCCTAAAACCTAAAATGCTAACACCTACCAAGATTTGGATAACTTTAATGCTAACATGTTAGCATCCTTCTACTTTTTGGATATAAATATAATGCTAACAAATGCTAACATGTTAGCTTTTAGGGAAATTTGGATACTTTTACATGAATACCAGCTAAATGATACATCCGTGCGTTACATTCCAATTTTTTTCTATACATGATATTAAGAAACTCTAGATACAAGCACAATCATGTCCTGGTTCACGAACTTCTTTGCCCCCCCCCCTGTCCCAGGAGCCAAGATGGCTGTTCCCATCAAGCGGGAGCACTTTGCCAGTAGTACTCCTACCCAGTTCAAGGACGCGTCTACTTCTCAGGTCATTCTCCTGACCCGCGCTTCCGATGGAAAGAATACCGAGATCAAGGCCGGTGGCAAAGTTACAGTCAAGATTGGTGAACTGGGACGTTACGTCGGTGTCACAATTCCAGCTAATCAGTTGACGCGTATAACTCTTACCCTAAATATTAATGATCTTGATGCGGTCAATACCTTTATTGATAAGCTGATGATCTTTGCAAATCGCATGCAAATGATTTCCAGCGATGGAATTGAGAGATCCGCGAAGTTTACTGCTCTGGTCGGAACCTTTCAATATGGCGTTACCTTGAAAACGAGCAATGCTTTCTCATTTCCGATTCCCGAACCAATTCGCGATTTTATTAGTCAAATTGCGTCTCCTCTGGCAGATCGTTGCAAAAAGGATAATACCCTACTCCCAACTATCCTCAATTCTGAGATATCTCTGGAGAATGTAGCTGGCCAAACATTTTTGCCTCGTATTACCGTACCCAACTATATCGTTGATGAATTTTCCTCGCACATGAGGAAGCTACACAAGCCGCCCAGTTCTGTGATGTCTGAAATGCGTAACCTTTTTGTAAGTCTGAGGGTAATCGAATGCTCCAGGCTAGAGCCTTACGAAATGATGATGCACGGTTATAAAAATGCCAGACGTAAGATTTCGAGGAATGAATCATGCTACTCTGGCGCAGATGGCTCTATAGTCTGTGAGAGAGCACGCGATACATATCATTCAAGGATCTCCCAGGTTGTACCCGATGATCTTCCTAAATGGGCAGCACCAGAAAGGACTGAAAACGTTACCAAGGAAAGGATACCCACTACGAGTGTTGTAAGCGTTACAAAGGGAGGCGTTCCAATCGATGGCAATGAATGGCAAGGCAACCTTGCAAAGGGGAACGAATATACATTATATATGGGAGGGAAAAATGCATCACCTACAAACATGCGGAGCCCTAAACCGTAACCCTTTAAACCTATTGTATCTAGTGGCAATCTATCTCTTTTTAAAACAGTGTCATTTTTATTATTTCATTCCTCTTATATTATACATATATCGGTAACCGATGCAAAAGTTGCAAAGATCCTTCAGTAGCCCCACAAAAGCACTTGATGTCTTGAAGAGCGTCGTTCCAGGCAAGCATACAGCGCAAGCAAACCCTCTATTACGGAGAAATCCGTCATCTTTCAGGAATGCCGTGTCAAAATTGACCGGGGTAGGTTCTAGTCCGAATCCCCAAGGTGGTAGCCAGAAAACATCTCAATGGAATAAGTTACGGGGTCTTATCAAGGATAAATCATTTACCCAACGTGTACAAGGACCCCCGGTACAACAACAACAAAGGGCTCCAGGTACAAACACGCAGGTTCCAAAAGCTTCTCAATGGAATAAGTTGCGGGGTCTTATCAAGGATAAAGCATTTACCCAGCGTGTACAAGGACCCTCGGTACAACAACAACAACAGCAACAGCAACAGCAAAGAGTTCCAATTACAAACAAGCCAAATAGCCAAAGACAAGGGCCTCCTCAAGGGCCCCAAGCTGCAAAGTCGAAATGGGGTCTTTTTAAAGGAGTTCTACAAAATAAGGTTCCATCACCATCGTCTCATCAACAACCTGTTCATCCTGGTCCGAATCCTAAAAATCCTACAAGTAATTCTCAAGTTCCTACAAGTAATCCTAACGTGAAGCGGCCCCGTATGTTGAACGTGGTAAATGCAGCTATGAAGCAGAAGCGAGACCAGGAACAAATAAAACAAGGCCAAACTCCTCAAGTTCCTACAAGTAATCCTACAAGTAATCCTAACGTGAAGCGGCCCCGTATGTTGAACGTGGTAAATGCAGCTATGAAG
>JAIXRC010000027.1 GCA_027485415.1 Cryomorphaceae bacterium
AATGAAAGACGATGAAATACACATGTCAGATTACTACGGAATTCCTGTAAAGATTCTCTGTAATAAATCTTTAGCGAATACTGTATTTACTATTGGAAAGACTGTATGTGCAATTCCTCCATCAACAAAGAGCAAATTTGTAGCAGAAACATATCAGGTCACCAAAGATTTACTGGCTAAGGATTACGATGTCATCCTTGTTGGACATAGTTATGGAGGATCAGTCGTCTCGAGGGTTGCTGAGATTCTAAAGAGCCCCGAGTCCAAATTGCATATGTTTACTCTTGGAAGCATTTATGTTCCTGAACCATCTCAAACTCCCTATGCAAACATCACTCATATTATGTTCAAAGGAGACGTCGCCATGAAATGCAACAAACTCAAACCAGAAAAGCATAAATTCGTAAAATGGATTCGTCGCCGAGGCTACACGTCTCCGCAAAAGATGAAAAAATCTATCTTTGGAAGTAAAGAGGCATGGTCGATTCATAATAGCTACGAGACTGTTATAGAGCCCATTATAAACTCCATTTTAAAAAACACCCCAGTTGAAGATGTTTATTAGAAGGATGACGACATTGTGATATTATAATATATATATTGTGCTTTTGTGATTTTTGACTTTTGTGATATTATTATATTGTACTTTTGTGATATTATAATAGTGTGATTTTTTACTTTTGTGATATTGTACTTTTGTGATATTATTATATTGTACTTTTGTGATATTATTATATTGTGCTTTTGTGATTTTTGACTTTTGTGATTTTTTCTATTGTACTACCGGCTCCATTTGTTCAAGTACTCGCTTTCTTCTTGGTGTGGGAGATCTTCTCTGGCTCAAAGGTCTTCTTGATGGTGATGTCAAAGGTGCAAGAGAAGCGCTTGCACACATCCTTGAAGCACCCGTTGGTGTAGTCGCGCAGGTTGCAGAGCTCCGTGGCCCCCATAGAGCTCATGTAATTCCTGTCCAGAATCAACCTGTTAAAGATGTCGATCCCGCCGAGGAAGAGGATCTCGTACACCTGGCGAATTGCCACCTCCTTGTCGTGTTTCTTCTCGCGCTGTTGTAGCATCTTCTTCCACTTGTCCTTGTCGATCTCGTTAAGGAGGTACTTCATCCGCAGGTTGCGCTTATCGCGCAGGTGCTCTTCCTCATGGTTCCTGTATTGCCGCATCTCGGTTGCCTGGATGTGCATGAGCATGCGGTGGATCTGCTCAAGCTCGCGAGAGCGCTTCTCCTGGGGAAGGTTGTAGAACCGCGGAATGTCGCGCTCCTGGTTGCCGCACATGCCACCGCCTGGCATATCTGCGGGCTCCCGTGGGATCACTCCATTGTTCATCCTGCGCTGATACTCGTACCAATGCGGGTTGTGCACGTGCCCGCTCTCGATCTTACCGGTGCGCCAGTCAAAGGCGGTGTGGCACTGCACGCACCACATCTGGTTGCATCCGTCGATCTTGTGGATCGGAATCGCGCACTTTGGGCACGCCCGCGTGTCCTTCATGAGAAACTCCACTGTAGCCACGTGGTCTGGGTTGCACGTGTGCTCCTGATCGGGCTCCTTGGGCTCCAGACACTTGTTGCAGACGCGCACGCTGCACAGACCGCACTTGTACTGGGTTGTCAGGAAGCCGTTGCATCCATTTGCAGGGCAGTGCTTGATAAACTCGCGCCTCTCTCCCTTTGTTAACTCATCCGTGTTGCCCTGGTCTCCCGTGTCGATGCGGCGCTGGAGGACCCAGACGCGGTTGCCGGCTGTGCTGTACTGGTTCTTGAGATCAGCTACCCTTCGCATGGCCTCGCGGAGTTCTGCCGCGATCTTCTTCTGATCGTCCACAAGCTCCCTGCGCTCTCGCTCGAGCGCAGCCAGGTGCTGAGTCGCCGGTAGCATGGCCTCCTCGATGCCCAAGAGGACATCTTCGCGCTTTTTTTTGAGATCTCCCTCGCGGAAGCATTTTGGGAAGTTTGCTTGAATGAACTCGCGGTTCCATGGGTGCTTGCAGTGCATGCAAGAGGGCTCATCGATGTCCAGGATGTACTTCTTGCCGCAATCCCTACACACCGACTTGTTGCATGATGCGCAAGTCACACGAGCCCGTGAACTGTTGTTATACTTGTCGCAGCAGATATCACAAACGTCCGTAGCGGCCATGGCGGTAGAAGTCCTTGGTCTGTATGGAAAGGATAAGACCTTATATATGAAGTGTCTTTAAGTTGGTTAAATCTATAAAATGAGATAACATAACGTGCTTGCGATGTGTGTCCTGTGTGGTCTTTGTGGAAAGGATAACAAGCATATATGTGAAAAGTCTTTAAGTAAAATAATAAATAATAATTATCATTACAACATTACAATAATCATTACATCATTACACCAAACAAAACATGTAATATTCCACGATCAAGATTATTATCCAGGCTTTGTATTATTAGGAAGCTCACAATGAACGCAGGGACCCCAACAACAAAGGAGCAATGCGAAGCGCTCAAAGTGATTGCGATCAAGGACATGATCAAGAGGGCTGATGCAAAAGCAAGGGTCACAAACCTCAAAAAATCAGATTTGTGCAACATTTTGATGGCCATCAGGGCCAAACAAATGAAGCAAAAGAGCGGCACACATCATGGATCATCATCATCATCTAATAGAGAAGAAAAGCCAAAGAATGCAATGCCAAAGCCCAGAACTAAGAAGGTCAAGAAAACAAAGAGTCCAGAGAAGACAAAGAGCCCGGAAAAAACAAAGAGTCCGGAAAAAACAAAGAGCCTGGAAAAAACAAATGGTCCAGATGTTTGCAAGAATTCCGATCCAGACATGAAGCAAACCCTGGTATACTCTAACAACAGCTGCTACTTGGACTCGTTGCTTGCAATGCTGCTAACCTCTCCTGGTCTTCGCAATACTCTGAAACCGCATTTGCTCAATGCTGAAATAGAGATCAATACCGGATTTCAACACACCGATCAGGAACTCGAAGGCCTCCAGAGGACCGCTGAATATATAAAAACGGAACTGAATAGAATCTCTCAGTATTTTGATGGACAAAACGTGATGGAATCAAGGACTTTGCGCACCATAAGGAGACTCCTTAATCGTTTTTATAGGATTGCAAATGGTCACCAGAATGAGGACTTTGAAACAGAGCAGGTAGATCCCTTTGATGTGCTATCGCTGTTCTCACAGATGTTCAAGATGCCCCACGATACGATCACCGACCAGGGCGCAAGTATGTTCCAAAACGTGATCAAGATCATTACACCTTTCAACGACGGAGTGCACACTGGCAAGTACGTTCCCGAATATGTCCATGATGATATTACAAACGAGGAGGAAAAAGAAGCGCACAACGATGACCGACAGGTCTTTGCGGCAAATGAACTTCTCATAAGCGTGGAACGTGGCAAGATCATAGTCAGCAGACGGGGAAAGAGAGAAGCCAAGACGGTCAAGGTCACCGACGAGGTCATTCCGGATCAGGTTGTGAGCCTGAAGAACAAGAAGGGGACCCTGACCCTGTCTGCTATTATCATACACCTATCCAATGGGTATACACACGGCCATTATACCCTCATGATAAGGTACGGCGATGCCTGGTACTACTATGATGACCTGGCAGGCCCCCTTTTCACGTGCGTTGGCACATATGATGACATGATCAGCTATAGCATCAAGAAAGACAGAGTGACTTATCCTAATATTGCGTTGAAATACAGCAAGGCGATCTTGTACACCCGGGATTATTAGAGCATATTTTCATTTTATTTCCTAGGTA
>JAIXRC010000115.1 GCA_027485415.1 Cryomorphaceae bacterium
GAGGTTCGAACTCGCGACATTCAGCTTGGAAGGCTGACGCTCTACCAACTGAGCTACTCCCGCTTAATACAATTTAACACCTTTGTGGGGAGAGCAGGATTCGAACCTGCGAAGGTATGAACCAACAGATTTACAGTCTGTCCTCGTTGGCCGCTTGAGTATCTCCCCAACAATTAAGAGCCGATGGAGGGATTCGAACCCCCGACCAGCTGATTACAAATCAGCTGCTCTGGCCAACTGAGCTACATCGGCAATTGTTGGTAACAATAAAAAAAGAACACCCCGAGAATTTCGGACTGCAAAGGTACAAGGTTTTTTCAATTGGAAAAATATTTATGGAATTTTTATTGTTTCTAATTCGATGATTTTTTCGAATGTGTATTTTTAGCCCCAATTCATGAGAAATATTCTTTTTTGCGTGAGCTCGGATGTTGCTACCGACCAACGGGTTTTGAGGCACTGTGCTTTGTTGGTAGAACAAGGATTCAGGGTTCATGTTGTGGCGCGCAAAAAGACCGGTAGCCCCGATTTACCAGAATTACCCTTTAGCGTCACCAGGTTTTCAATGTTTTTCCAGAGCGGACCTCTGTTTTACTTATTTTTCAATTTTCGCTTGTTCTTTTTCTTGCTTTTTCGTTCATCAAGCGTGATATGGTCCAACGATATTGATACGCTTGTTCCTTGTGCTTTGGTCAGCAAGTTAAAAAAGAAAAAATTGGTCTTCGATGCCCATGAATTATTTACGGAAGTACCAGAACTAGAGGGCGCTTCGGCAAAAAAGAAGATTTGGCTATATGTAGAGCGTATTTTCACACCTAAAGCCGATATGTTGATTACGGTAAATCAATCCTTAGCTCGTCAGTTTTATCAACGATACGGTTTAAAATATAACGTTATACGAAACGTACCTCTAACCATCAATTTAGAAAAAAAAACAACCAAAACCTCTGTGGGCATTCCCGATGATGCCTTGTTATGCGTACTTCAAGGATCAGGACTGAACAAAGGCCGAGGGCTTATCGAGACCCTTCAGGCATTACCGATGGTCCCTAACGTTCATTTAATGGTTATCGGTTCGGGTGATGCATTAGAAGAAGCTAAAACTTGCTGTCAATCTTTGGATTTAGACCGTCGAGTTCACTTTATTCCAAGAATTCCTTACGCGGAAATGATGTCGTACACGCAAATAGCCGACATCGGCCTGGCGTACGACACCCACGCATGCTTGAATTTTCAATTAGCGCTCCCCAATAAAATTTTCGATTACTTCCAAGCAGGTATAGCTGTATTGTGTGGTCCACAGCCCGAGATTAAGCATCTTGTTGACCAATATGCATGTGGACGTGCCATGGATATTGTGAACCCAGAAGAAATTGCGCAACAACTTGCATACTTTTCGTCGCATCGTGAGGAATTGGAAGAATATAAAAGGAGAAGTAGGCAAGCCGCGCATACTGAGACTTGGGATAATGAGAAAACAAAGTTGATTGAACTTTTAAAAACTATTTAGGCTTTGACCTTCAATATCCTGTTTAATAAAATTAATTTATACAGATCGTACTTTCGAAGAACTGACCAACTTCGTCCTTTTAACAGTTCTGAAGTCAGCCAATTCATGGCCGCTTTATCCAACCAGGAAAGCACGAAACACAGCCTGAATCGCTTCAATTTTAGATACGAATCGTAAAGCTTAATTTGTTGCCTAAAACGCGTTGATGAGGAGGCCAATTCTGCCGCTAACACTAAGTTTTCAATAGCTGCTTTTGTTTTATGCAGAAATTCTTCATTGCTATCCTTGAGCTCATTAATAACCGGATTATTCACCTGAAAAACTTCTATATTCTTTTCGGATAGTTCGAATCCAAATAAGGTGTCCTCATGACCATATTGGATCAACTTTTCATTAAACCTAACTTTCGCAAACACTTGTTGATGTATCACAACATTATTCGTTTTAAAAGTTGAAGCGTTTTTTTTTCGGAATTCGAAGGATTTACTCTCGCGAGAGGTACTTACTTTCCAACGTAAAAAATAGGAATCTTCTGGTGGATCGGATGCGTATGCACTCCCGCCATAATAAACCAGCCCCTTCTTTCGATTAAGTTCAGCAATCCATGTAGATAAAAATGCTGAGCATCCAATGGCCGAGCCCGAATCCAGCATAAGAACGTACGGCCCAATCGCCTCATTCAACAGGCGATTACGGGCAGCGCTTCTTCCATGGGGGGTAGGGTTTGAAATGATTTTGACCTTTTCAAGAAGGGTGGTTTGATCAAAAATAGCAACAGAAGAACCGTCATCTAGGATTATAATTTCTTCTACCTCAGCTAATGATTTTGCTTGACTCATTAATTCGGTCAATAATTTTGTAATATTCTTGTTGTAAACAGGAATACAAACACTTAACATTATGCCATGGTGTTGGGTGTTCCAAAGTTCATTGGAGGCATACCGGGGTGAGGCTCTTCAATCGCACCAAAATTCTGCTCGTACTTACTTAAATTATCCGCCAGTGCATTGAGAAAACGTTTAGCATTTTGGGGGGTCATCAAGATACGAGACCGTACTTTTCCTTTGGGCATTCCCGGCATAATTTGGATGAAATCGCACACGACTTCTGCAGGTGAATGGGTAATAACGGCTAAATTGGAATATACTCCGAGCGCAATATCCTCGCTCAACTCAATGTTCATTTGGTTTTCTTGTTCTTCCATGATCTTATTTTATTTCTGTTAAGTTATCGATAAATTCAACGCCCCATGTTTTTAGTTCCTCGAGCACTGGAATGTACAATTCTCTATCAATTGGTAGATGAACTCCCGGATTACGGTAACCTTTCAACATGTGTTTTGCAATGATGGCCATGGGAAGCCCCACTGTATTTGCCATCGCGGTGTAATGCCGGTCTTCTCCAACGGAAACCATCGATGATAACAAGCGGTATTTTCGCCCTTCTAATAGGTATCCAAATTCATGCAGCATTACCAACATGTCTTTGTCTTCAGGTTTTAGAACCCAGGATTTCTCGAGCAATGCTTGAAGAAAGCGCGCTGGACTCGCGTCTTCCGAATGAATCGGGACTGTATTGTCAAAAAGACCAATTTCTTCGAACAGGGGATACAGATGCAACCTATCTTCTCGAAGAAATCGTTGGAGTTTGGTTTCAACAGAGTCTTTTGGGTGATAAGGCAAGAAGGCGTTTAACAATTGTCTTGGCGTAAGCGATTGGCTATTTTCCAGAATATACCCATCCTCTGTAAGTCCTAATTCTACGAGAACATCCCATGCTTGGCAGAAATCTGGTCGTCGTAGGGTGCCCCTATACATGGTCTCAACCGATGCCATGTTGTATAGTTCCAAATATTTTAATGAATCCCGATTGGCATATCCATCAAATGAACCGTATCCTTCAATTTCAAACCGTTCTGTTCTTTTGAAAAGCTGATTATAAGGAATGTATTTAAGTTCTTTGTTTTGACGAAATGCAGCAACACCTCCTTGACCTGCTAATACCACATTTCTCGGGTTCCATGTGAATTTATAATGCCACAGATTATCGTCCGATTCGGGAGCAATTAATCCTCCACAAAACGATTTAAAACTCGTAAGCTTACCTCCCTTTTCATCAATCTCTTCCATGATTTTAACGGCACTCATATGGTCAATACCGGGGTCTACTCCCGTTTCGTTCATGATGGTGACTCCTTTTTGAATGGCTTCATCATGCAGGGCTTTCATTTCTTGAGAAACATAGCTCGGGGTAATCAAATCTATTCCCGCGTCTATACAATCTCGCGCAACCTCAACATGAAAAGAGGCCGGAAGCATTGAGATTACTAAATTTGAACGAGCAATTAATTGTTGTCTTTGTGCCTTGTTGTTGGCATCTAACTTTAAAAGTTCTACATCGGCAATTGAACCGTATTTATTACTCAATACGTCGATGCTGGCATTCGCAATAATTAACCTCCAATCATTCTCCTTTAAATGGGAAATTAAATAACGAAAAAGCGAAGACGAAGACAAACCCGCCCCGAGCACTAGAACAACTTTCATGGTCAGTTGATTTTATCCAATATTGGACGAATAGCGTCAAACAACACATCCTCATCCCAAGGCTTGGAAATAAATGCATCCAGTAAATTTTCATTCACCAAATTATCTACCGAAACATCGTTAGCATGGCCAGAAAGCATGACACATTTCAGGCTTGGGTATTTTATTTTTATCTCGCGAACTAATTGCCCTCCGGTCATTTGAGGCATTTGATAATCTACGATGATAAAAATGATGTCGATTTTCTCTGCAACCAACTCATCTATGTTCGCTAAGGCCAATTGCGGGTCTGTAAAATACTCTAAAAGTGTGCACTTTTGGTCCACAATTTTGCCCAATTGAAATCCCAACATTTGAAGAATATAGGGGTCATCATCCACACAAACAACAGCGTATTTTAATTCATCCATGAGGCAAAGGTATTACAATAATTCAATTTCAACCGTGTTCTTTGGGCTTGATTTGTAATTCAACTTCTTGAAAGTAAAGGAAAATGTGGTCCATTCATCGTCCGAAATGAGTTCCATCATTGCCTCGTGATCCTCCAAGGTACTTCGAACGATGCTCAACCCTAAACCTGATCCATTTCGAGCGGCTTTGGTGGTAAAGAATTTCTCAAAAATCTTCGTTTTGATATCCTCCGGAATTTTAGGGCCGTTATTCGAAATTCGGATGATAATCGTCTCTTCTGAGCTTTCGGAACTTATTTTTATAATGCCTCGTTCGCGGTATTGATCCAAGGACTCAATGGCATTTTTAATGATATTAGACCACAATTGAAAGAGTTTGATGTCGTAGCCCTCGATAAAAAGTGCATCATCTACTTCAAATACCAATTCCACAGATCGCTTAATTTCGTAATTAAATACATTGAGAACCGTCTCAATGTTTTTTCGAACATTGACTGGACCTCTTTCCGTGTTTCTTTGATCCTTGATATATGACCTTAAGTCCTGAATAACTTTAGTGGCTCGCTCCGAAGACGTCAGAATAGTTTGCACAAAGTTTCGAATGATCTGAAGGTTATAAATGAGCTCCAAAAACTCGAAGGGATTTTCGGTGCTGAGCACCTCTCGAATTAAATCGGGATGAGTTGTTAATATCCGGGTTTTAGAAAACATTAACATCATCCTATTTCGATCATCCGGTGCCATAGCGGGATAATTTTCAAGAAGAAAGGAATCCAATTCTTTCATTTCTTTCCGTTGCTGCAAGCCTCCTACAAAAAGCTCACCTTCTTGCTCGATCGAGCGGTTCAAGGCAAACTGAATTTGACGTTCCGAACAGAGAGACACAACGCTCAATAAATTATCGATGGTGTAACGGATACTTTCTGCGCCAATCTTAATGGCTCCAAGCGGCGTGTTTAAATCGTGGGCAATTCCCGAGGCAATTTCCCCAATCGTCACCAATTTTTCCTGATCTGTAATCGACTTTGAAAGTTCAATATTGCGGTTGGTTTCTTCAATGACACGGGTCTCCAACTCCTGGTTCATGGCAACAATTTCCTTTTGAAGCTTCTCCTTCATGGTTTGTTCCTCAATGGCCTCAATTTTTTGAGACAACATGTTTGCTATGGTTAACAATACCCTTTCGTGCAATGGCGTAAAAAAATGCTTCTCGGGATTTTCGGAGTCTATTACTCCCCATACTTTTCTCCCAATTTTAATCGGAACCGCAAGTTCCGAAAACCGCCTTTCATCATCTAAAATATACCGTTCATCCACGGAAGTATCGGAGATCAACAAGGGTTTTCCAGTTTTTGCAACGGTTCCAACGATGCCTTGTCCGACTGGGATACTCAAAGCACTTTTGAGCTCTCTTCGACGGCGTGTTTTGTTCCCCATCGCAGCGATTTGAGTCAATTCCTTTCCATCGGCTTTGTAAATTACGCAATCCTCGAAATCAAGTTGAGTAATGATATTCTCAACAATATCCCAGCAAATATCCTCATAGTTGTTCCCCGTTAAGAAGGAATCGGCAAGAAGGTTTACCGTTTTTTCTGCCTGAAGGATGTGTTGCAATTCTTCGTTAATTACTCGAATTTTCTCATTGGATTCATAAATTGCCGTGGTTGCTCGGATGCGTTCTTTCACATTTACCAACATTCTAGCAAGGAGGTTTAAAAGAACTTTTTCATCTTCATAAAATCGTCGAAAATCTTTGACGCTGTCCAAGCCCACAAATCCGATGCATACCCCGTCCAACATCATAGGAAGCGCAATTAAACTCTTGATGTTTTGTTCTAGCAATAATTCCTTGAATCCCCCATCGGGCAGCATGGAGGTGTTCTCAACTTCGATGTTCGCTCCTTTAAAGTGGGTTTCAACCCAAACTGGAACATATTCAAAAGGTATGTCTTGTAAATTATCAATTTCCGGTTCTACCCCTTCGGCGACCCATTCAAAAGTATTACTCGTGGTTTGTTGCTCATGGTTGTAATCAAAAATATATACCCGGTCGACTTCCATGAAATTCCCTAATCGCGCCAAAGTATTATTAATCAATTGCTGCAAATCGTTTTGTTGAACATCGATGAACTCTGTGGCTACTTCCATGATGAGCCGCTGAAACTCGGTTTTATTCACAAGAATTCGCTCGTTCAGCTTACGTTCGGAAATGTCACGAGAAGCCGCGATGATGTAGCCTTGACCATCAATTTCGAGATACCGTACTTTAACTTCGACATCAATCACTTCTCCGGTCTGTTGATTGACATTAAAGGATTCTGCAGAGAACCCACGATGCTCCTGTAAAAAAGCTAAATGCTCTTGCCATACTTTAGGATCTTTAAATTGAGGGTCAATGTCGCTTACCTTGTATTCATGGATTTTATCCGAAGCTATACCTAATCGATCGGAGGCGGCTTGATTGATGTACACAAAATAGCCGTCTTGCCCCGCTACTTGAATCGCATCGCTGGAGGCGTTCAAAAATTGCTCTTGTAATTGGAGGCGAATCTTCGATTGAAGAAGGCGGTCTTCGGCTAACTTCCGCTGGGTTATGTCAATGCCATATCCCACTACGTTAGTTTTGTGCGTGACTGCATTGAAAATGGGCCGCATTCTTCGCATAATAACGGACCGGTTTCCGGTCTGATCCAATCGGTCGTCTTCCCATTCAACCTCCTTATTTTCTCGAAGTACCTCAAGGAATTTGGCTCTTCTGAATGCAGCGCCCTCCTCGGAAAGTCCCCGGTAGCGGCAATATTCAAAGTCGTCTTTTCCAATAATCCATTGACGTATTTCGTCGTTCTTAATCCCTTGAGGATTTACGAAAAGGTACCGGTGTTGCTCATCGAATACGGCAATATCGGAAGGAATATTATTGAGTATGTATTCATAAAACTGTTGTTGCTCTTCTAAACGGTTGTTCAAAAACTTCATTTCTCGCTCTTTCTCCTCTTCCAACTCCACAAAACGCGTAATATCAGTCGCATAAATGTTAAAGAACTTTTGGGCCACATTGCAGCGAATGTTCAAAAGGTACGTTCTGTTATTCCGTTGATAGTTGCTGTAGGAAATCTCTTTTTCATCCTTCAGCATGTTGGAAAGAGTATCTTTCAATTCGGAATCGGTTAATTTCCCACGATCGAACGAAAAGTCTTCGAGAAAAACTGTGGATGCGGGATTATTGTAAAGCAAATTAAAGCCTTCATCAACTCGTAAAACCGGATTGGGATTCTCGTTGGGAAACAAAGACGTCGAAATCAACTCCTCACGACTTTGCTCCAAGGCCCTGTTTTTTTCCAAGTAGTCTTTATTAATCGCTTGCAACTCCTCTAAAGCTTTGGACGATGACTGCAGCAGAAAAAGGTATTCCGCAATGTAATTTTGCTGTGAAAAATCCTTGAGGGTTAAGTTGTAATCCGAAATGTGAAAATCAGCGTTGACAATAGGGTTACCATGCAATACAAAACCCCACTCTGTTTTACGACCGGAAATTTTATACCGCTGATTGCCTTCGATCGATTCAATGAATTGCAATATTTGGCGGTTCTCGGTTAACTTTTCAAAACCGTTGCCAGGCATCCATCGAAACAAATCACTGAATTGCTTCCCCTCCCTACAATGCTCAGAGCTTTTTTGAAAGGCTTTACCGACTTTAAAAATGGTAAGGTTAGCATCGACGAACAAGGTGTGGGGATTGGCGAATTCCAACGCAGCAAATAACTGATCAAAATCCAAGCCCACCGAATGCATTACCAACGGATTAAGAAAAGATGGTAATCCTGGGTTTCGCTTTTAGAGGACAAGGTTTCCACACTGCAATTAAGGTCGAAGCGTTTGCCCAAGCCACGAATCAATCCAAACAACATAGGAACCAGGCCTTCTCGGTGGCTTTTGTATAAAAGTTCAACGGAATTTTCCGTTTCGTTTTGCACGGAAAACTGAGGAGGAGCTAGTTGAGGCATCATGCTGTTCATGCGGGTATGTAGCATATCTAAATTGCCAAGGAACTCCACGAAATTGTCGCCGCACAAATCCATAAGCTCACCGTATCCTTCATCCGCCGTGTAGGTAATCCAATATTCGCCAAAAAGTTCAAGCACGGCAGCGGCATCTGCTCCGAGCACGGCAGAAGCATTTCCCACCAACTTATACGTCAATGCATCATCATAGGACTGTAAGCCCACAAATTCCGGGTCATGAAAATCCGACCTTCGTGCAATTTCCTCCCACTTGTCAGATCCATAGTTATTGACTACTAAATCCTTGATTGCTTTGTTAACGAGTCCGTACATATTTTTTATTCAAAGTTAAGAAACCCTGCTGTTAATTCACCCTACGCTGCGGGTAAAATGTTTAATTTTGCACAAAAAATTCCATGGAATACAACAATTTAGGAAAAACAGGACTCCCCATTAGCCGACTGTCCTTTGGTTCTTGGCTAACGTTTGGAAAACAAATCGACGAAGCCTTGGTGGAGCGGCTCATGGGAATCGCATACGAACATGGAGTAAATTTTTTCGACAACGCAGAGATTTACGCCCGCGGAATGAGCGAGACCGTGATGGGTAAGGTCTTGAAAAAAAGTGGATGGTCACGCGACAGTTTTATTGTGAGCAGTAAGGTCTTTTTCGGCTCAGGAGGTCAACTTCCAACCCAGAAAGGCTTAAACCGTAAACACGTTGTTGAAGCATGCCATCAAGCTTTGGAGCGTCTGCAAGTGGATTATTTGGATTTGTATTTATGCCATAGGCCTGACAAAAAAACTCCGATCGAGGAAACAGTTTGGGCCATGCATCATTTAATTCAACAAGGCAAGGTGTTGTATTGGGGAACTTCTGAATGGAGTGCACAGGAAATCATGGAGGCTCATATGTTCGCAAAACAAAACCATTTAATTGGGCCGGTGGTAGAACAACCTGAGTATAATTTATTTGCACGTCACAAGGTAGAAGTTGAATTCGATCAAATCTACAAAACGGTGGGATTAGGCACCACGATTTGGTCACCTTTAGCCTCTGGAGTGTTATCTGGAAAATACAACAACGGTATTCCATCGGATACGCGGCTTACCATGGAAGGATTGGAATGGCTTCGTGAAAAAAATATAACCCCGGAAAAATTAGAAATCACGCGTAAACTTGACCTACTAGCCCATGAACTTGGCATTAGCTTAGCACAAATGAGCATAGCCTGGTGCTTAAAAAACCCCAACGTAAGTACGGTAATTCTCGGGGCAAGCAAAGAACCCCAACTCCATGAAAATTTAAGCTCCTTGGATCATGTTGGCTTATTGACGCCTGAAATTATGGAGCGCATTGAACACATCGTGGAGAACAAACCCTCCTTTCCAGCCTTCTAAAACCATTTTAGGAATGCTTTGTTAATGTAATTAAATAGTAAAAATGATTGAAACCGATATAATTATCATTGGTGCGGGGCCTGTAGGTTTATTCACCGTGTTTGAGGCTGGGTTGCTCAAATTGAGGTGCCACCTGATTGATTCTTTGCCACAGCCGGGTGGACAATGTTCGGAGATTTATCCCAAAAAACCCATCTACGACATCCCGGGATTTCCTGAGATATTGGCAGGAGAATTAATCGACAACTTAATGCAACAGGCAGCGCCGTTTAAACCCGGATTCACCCTTGGAGAGGCGGCCCAAAGCATTGAGAAAATGGCCGATAACTCCTTTGTTGTAACGACGGTTAAAGGAACACAACATGCCGCGCCTATCGTTATTATTGCAGGAGGCCTGGGAGTTTTTGAACCCAGAAAACCACCTATTTCAACCCTGGAGCAATTCGAAGATCGAGGGGTAGAATACATCATCAAAGATCCGGCGATTTACCAAGACAAACGCTGCGTGCTTGCCGGCGGCGGAGATTCCGCTTTGGATTGGTCCATTTACTTAGTAGAGAACTCCATTGCTTCCAAAGTAACACTCGTGCATCGAAGCGCATCGTTCAGAGGACACTTAGACTCCGTACAGAAAGTCATTGATTTAGCAGAACAAGGTCGCATTGAATTGATTACCGAAGCAGAGGTCACAGGACTTGAAGGTGAAAACTGTTTGCAGAAAGTTATCATTAACCATCAATCGCAAGGAGAAATTCATCGAGATGCGGACCATTTTATACCTCTATTCGGCCTAAAACCGAGCCTTGGTCCAATTATGGATTGGGGTTTAGAATTGGAAAAAGGAGCCATCAAAGTAAATACTTTAGACTACTCAACCAACATTCCTGGGATATATGCTGTCGGTGATATTAATACTTACGAGAATAAACTCAAGCTCATTTTGTGTGGTTTTCACGAAGGAACGTTGGCGGTTCAGTCCGCTTTTGCCCGAATATACCCTGAAAAGAAAAACGTACTCAAATACACCACGGTTAACGGTGTTCAAGGCTTTACTTAAAGATGAAAATTAAAGGAGTAGTTGTTTTAGGCCTGATTGCCTTGTTTTCTGTACTCATAGTTCAGTTGTTTTGGATACAACAAGCCACCAAGACACAAGAAGTCAGCATGATGATTCAGCAGAAGGAAGACAGCCTCAAGCGCAAAGAATTTGATGATCATGTTCATTTATCCTTGCTCAATGTTCTGGCTAAAATTCAAAAAAAAGAGGGCTTAACTCCCGAGTTATACGGAGCTATTCATAAAGTTAGTAACTCCCATTATACGGTGGCGATTAACATCAACGAAGAACTGCCCATGTTGTATTTGGAGAATTTATTGAAACGTGAATTTTACCAACAAACCATTCAAAGGGATTTCTATTATGGGATTTACGATTGCTTCACCGACTCAATTACCTTAAGTAATAGAATCACCTACAAACAAGATTCCATTTATGTCGAAGAAAGCCAAGGAACCTCGGAGGTTAATCCTGAAAAACTAAACCTCAAAAAAGACGGTCATTACTTTACGGTGTATTTTCCTGAAATGGGTACCAATGGCATGAAAACCCCCAAGGATATTTCACCTTGGATTTACTTAATCATTATGCTCTTGGTTGTCTCATTGTTTTTTGCATTTTCCGTATCCATTATTTTACGTCAAAATCGCCTGGCAGAAGTAAAAACAGACTTCATTAACAACATGACCCATGAATTAAAAACGCCCATTTCAACGATCAGCTTGTCCGCGGAAATGCTCTTGCGTTCAAACCCGTTGGAAACGGAGAAAGCCCATAAATACGCGGGCATCATTTACAAAGAAAATAAACGGTTGGAGCATCAGGTGGAAAGAGTTCTTAACGTTGCAAAACTGGACAAGGATCACGTTGTTTTAAATAAGGCAGAATTTAATGTAAATGAATTGTTAGAAGAAGTGAAAGAGAATTTTGAATTGCATCATCTTGAGCGAGGAGGAAGCATTCACGTAAACTTAAATGCGCGAAACCACTTGATACAAGCCGATAATGTTCACCTTACGAATGTTATTTATAATTTATTGGACAATGCTGTTAAATATTGCGACGGAACTCCTGAAATACACTTGAGTACGCGCGACGATAAAAATGGGCTTTGGATCGAAATCACCGACAACGGGATTGGCATTAAAAAAGAAAATTTATCCATGATTTTCGATAAGTTTTACCGCGTACCTACTGGTAACTTACACAACGTGAAAGGTTTTGGACTCGGGCTTTATTATGTAAAACTGATCATTGAAGCCCATGGCGGTAAAGTTTCTGTAAAAAGCACCCTAGGTAAGGGCACTTCCTTTTCACTTTTCCTTCCTTGATTTTACTAATTGAGTATCCGGTTGGGGAGCAAGTCCTTTTCGAACCATTTTCTTGCTTTTAAGGTCCAGTATCCATTCTTCAGCCAACGAGGAATACTGTACTCGAACCGAGAAATAAACCATTTTTTTTCGTCCTTCTTTCTTTGAAGTAATTGTTACCTCCTGTGTTTGCTCTACAGGGCAATATGATTCATTAGGATAACAAAGTCCTACCGTTTGCTTAGCAATGGTTATTTTCATTGAAAGCTCCGAGAATTGAAAGGTTTGCCCCTGTTGCCGAAAAGAATAGGCTGGTTGCGTTCCGAGATAAGTTCCCCGAAGTTTACGTGGTATTTTTTGACCCTTCTGCGCATAATTCGTAGGGAAAACGGAGAGATATAAAACAAAAAGTAAGACTCCTTTCACATGGCTAAAGTAAAAAAAAAGAGGCTCTTGTTGATTACGCAGTTAATAAAAACGAATTAACTACCGTGATTAGAACGCCTCCCTAGTGTAACTTCGCAGCTGAATGGAACAATACCACCAACTTCTACAGCATATTTTGGATCACGGCACAGAGAAATCGGATCGCACGGGCACGGGTACGCTATCTGTCTTTGGATATCAAATGCGCTTTGACTTGGCAAAAGGTTTTCCATTGGTGACCACCAAGAAACTGCACCTTCGATCGATTATCCACGAATTATTATGGTTTTTAAAAGGAGACACCAATATTCAATACTTAAAAGAAAATAAGGTAAGTATCTGGGATGAATGGGCGGATGCAAACGGCAATTTAGGTCCCGTTTACGGATATCAATGGAGAAGTTGGCCAAGCCCGGAAGGCACGTCAATCGATCAGATTTCACAAGTCATCGATCAAATAAAAAACAATCCTAATTCTCGACGGATCATCGTCTCTGCGTGGAATGTTGCTTGCGTCAACGATATGGCTTTACCTCCTTGTCATACCCTTTTTCAATTTTATGTCGCTGATGGAAAATTGAGTTGTCAGTTATACCAACGCAGTGCCGATACGTTTCTCGGCATCCCTTTTAATATTGCTTCCTATGCTTTACTAACCATGATGGTAGCACAAGTTTGCGGTTTGAAACCCGGGGAATTTATTCACACGTTAGGTGATACACACCTCTATTTGAATCATCTTGAACAGGCTCGTCTACAACTGAGCCGCCCCTGTAAAGCCCTTCCCCTCATGAAGATCAATCCACAGGTTAGGTCTATTTTTGACTTCACCTTCGATGATTTTGAATTGGTTGGTTACGACCCGCATCCTCACATTAAAGCGGAGGTAGCCGTATGATAAAAATTGCATTGATTGTCGCCATGGACGCGGAGCGCGGAATCGGTCGAAACAACGACCTCATGTGGAACCTTCCAATGGATATGCAGTTTTTTAAATCCACAACACAAGGACACATTGTTGTCATGGGTAGAAAAAATTTCGATTCCATTCCCGAGAAATATAGGCCATTACCCCAACGGCTTAACTGTATATTATCACGTTCAATCGACTTTAACGCCCCTGATTGCCATGTTTTTCAAAACCTTATCGAATGCGTAAATCAATTCAAAGATGATTCAAGAACCCTATTTATTATTGGAGGTGGAGAAATTTACCGCTTAGCCATGAAGGAACTTTCCATCGATGAAATGTTCATTACCAAAATTGACGGGGTATTCGGAGCCGACACCTTTTTCCCGGAATTTGATGAAAGTGTTTGGAAAATTGAAACCCTAATAACTCAAAATAAAGACGAAAAACATTCGCATGGATTTACGATATATCGGTATTTTAGAGGGTAATAAATGTGTAACTTTAAATAAACGAACCTTATGTTAGCCCCCTTCAACTTACACCAATGGATTAAGGATAACCGCGATCTTCTAAAACCACCGGTTTCAAACAAAAACCTCTACCATGAAGCAGGAGATTTTATTGTAATGGTGGTAGGAGGCCCCAACGCACGTAAAGACTATCATTTTAACGAAAGTGAGGAACTTTTTTATCAGTTAGAAGGAGATATTACCGTGAGGATCCAACATGAAGGCAAGCCACAAGATATTTTAATCCAAGAAGGAGAAATGTTTCTTTTACCTGCAAAAACACCGCACTCTCCAATTCGCGGTGAAAATACGGTTGGGTTAGTCATTGAACGCGTTCGAAAAGGAACAAACCTAACAGATGGTCTTTTTTGGTTTTGCGAGAATTGTAATAATGAACTAAAGTCCTACCGATTTTTCCTTGAGAACATTGAAAAGGACTTTATTCCGAGATTCAAAGAATTTTACAGTTCAGAAGACATGCGAACCTGCAAAAATTGTGGACATGTAATGTCCGTTGATCCGAGATTTTCCTGAAGAATTACTTATCCGTAGTGTACGTGTACAAATAGGTGATGTTCGTAATCTTATTATAATATTGAATCACTAATTTTTTAGCTCGTAGCTCACGAATTGTGAATTGTAAGGGTAGATCAGCGCCTTCTTTCAATAAAAACAACGAAGTATTATCGTCGTTAAAGGCCCAAGTGCCATGCTCAAAAACGGACTGCAATTGATTTAAAACCAACTCCGTTGAGTGACGGGAATACGTTCCATCTTTTTCAATGACCATTTTAAGTTGTGGTATAGCATCAATGAATTCTACGCCGTTGACCATATAACTCGTAAGTTTCCAATCGTTCACCAGTCGGTTTGTTTTAGTTCTCAACGTAAAGCCTGGGCCATCCGGATATTTACTACAAGAAGGTGTTATTACTGCTAGGGATAAGGCAACTATACAAAGGGCAATAAATCTCATAATGATTGAATTATTCTCAAAGGTAGAAAAAAAATGAAAATAAAAGAAAATCGACTTTTAAACAATCAAACCAGAATTCTGACAACACCCATCGTGTTTTTCGAAAGCTATTCAGCAACGAAATCAAAAACCGAAAATTGTCCACTGCGAAATGACTGCTGCTGAAGGTTCAACCGATTAGACGTTAGTCCCTGTATGATGAACGTGTCACGCGTTGCGATAGTTTTATTGCTTTCTTCCAATACTAGTTTTTTCTGTTGCTCTATAAACCTCCAATGACCATGATGAGACACAGAACTTTCAACACCCAACACACGGGTGTACACCACCCAGTCGTATTCTCCTTTTGGACTAAAAGCTACTACTACACGGGTGTTATCCGCTCGAACGGAATTAAAGTCTTTTACGGTCGAATTAGTAGTCCACGAACGCGCAATTCGCTTTCCTTTCGATCGAGGATCATGGTTTGGAAGTACTTGTTGCTTTTTACAAGCCGCGATTCCCAGCAATAAAACGAGAAAAATGGTAAATCGATCAATACCTTTCATCATGCCTTAATTTTAACCCAGTAATTACACCGTTAACCAGAAGAACGGCGTATCTTTGCAAAAAGTTACAATGAAAACACTTCTTTTTTTAACCCTTTCGTGCATTCTCCTTATTGCCTGTCAGCAAGACAAATCATCACCAAAATCACCGAGCAATCCGGAGAAGGATTCAAAAAACCTCAAAGCTCAAGGAAAGGCTAAAGCAACTTTCCAAGTTGAGGGAATGGTTTGTAAAATGGGTTGTGGCGCTGCCATCCGAAAAGACCTCTTGCAAAGCGGTTGTGTTGTCAAGGTGGATATAGACTTTAAAGAAAAGGCAAAAGAACAAACGATCATTGCCCATTACGATCCTTCTAAAATTGACATCACCAAAATGAAAGCCATTATTGAAACCACGAATGAAGGTCAGTTTACGGTGACAAAAACAAATTCAATTCAAGGCAAATAATCCCATGGATTTATTCCATCACGTCTACGGGGACGGTACTCCCTTGGTCGTATTGCATGGTCTTTTCGGGTCCTCTGATAATTGGCATAGTTTGGCGCAACGTTTTGGTTCATTCTACCGCGTTTATTGTATCGACCTTCGCAACCATGGGCGTTCACCATGGGATGATGTTCACTCATACGAATCAATGACAGAGGACCTGTACAGCTTTTTTAACCGTCACGGTATCCAAAAAGCGCACTTAATTGGTCATTCTATGGGGGGGAAAGTCGCCATGCATTTCGCTCAATCGCACCCTGAATTGTTGGAAAAAATGGTCGTTGCCGATATGGGCATCAAGGCATATCCCATGCACCACCAGCACATATTGGCTGGAATTCATGCCTTGGATTTACCGAATATCCGCTCACGGAGTGAAGCCGAAAAAATTCTAAGCCTCCACATTGAAGCGGCAGGAGTTCGTCAATTTTTGTTGAAGAATTTGTATTGGGTTACTGCCGGTCAATTGGGATGGAGGATGAATGTTGCGGTTTTGGAGCGCGAAATGCATGGCATACTTGCGGCCTTACCAGAAAAGGTGAGTTGGACACCCACGCTGTTTTTACGCGGAGAACTTTCTAACTATATCCTTACAGAAGACGAAAACTCCTTGGAAGAACTTTTTCCTGATTCCATTCTGCAAACGATACCGAACGCAGGACATTGGTTACACGCAGAACAACCCGATGCATTTTTCGATGCTGTTATGGGCTTCTGTTTACGCTGATTAATTCAATCGAAACGGAATGTTTAGTTTTGTTAACGCGAGGTACAATTCAGGATCTGGCTTAACCCTCATGGTTTTGGAGGTCATGTTTAACTCTATTCCATCTACAGGATCTAAAATCGTGAATTTTACATCGCATTGACCTTGATGGGTAACTAATACCTCATTTAACTCTTCGATCATTAGGTGATCTACTTCTTTATTCGTTAACGTCAAATGCAAACCTTTCACTCTTTTATCTCGCAAATTCTGCAATAATTCGACGTCTTGAAGCAAAAATTCAACCCGATTACCAAATCTGTTCTTGCCAATCTTACCCCGGAGCGTTAAAAAAACACCCGGCTGGAAAAAATGACGGAATTTTAAATAGTTTTCACCGAAAACACTCAGTTTATATTGGTCTGTATAATCTTCTACCATAAAAGTACCATATGCATTACCTTGCATAGATTCTCGTTGTTCTGCAGTTAATACAACCACCGGAAGGAATAAATCTCTACCAACATGGTCTTCAGGTTGTTTCAACATCGCAACATTCCCAAAACAAAAAGCATTAATTTCTTGCCTAAAATCATCCATTGGATGCCCGGAAATATAAATTCCAATGACTTCTTTCTCCTTGGCTAAGGTGTAACCTGAAGACCACGGCTCCGCTTTTGGAATACTTGGCGGAACAATTTGATACGCTTCGTCGTCTTTAAAAAACCCTTCGCCAATGTCTCCATCGTCCTTACACGCCTGACCGTAGCGTATCAACAACTCTAAAAATGGCGTTTCGTTGCGGTTATTGGTGGCAAAAAACTGAGCGCGGCTAATTTCCTTAAACGAATCAAAAGCCCCTGCGTATACCAGGTTCTTGAAGGCAGCCTGATTAATCGCAGAAAAATCAACCTTTTTACAAAAATCATAAATTCCGGAATAGGGTTCCTCTGCCCTTCCGCTGATGATCGCATCAACTGGTGCCTCGCCTACTCCTCTTACGGCTTTTAATCCAAACCGAATCGCCCCTTCCTCATTTACTGTAAAGTTCAACCTTGATTCATTCACATCCGGACCAAGAACCTTTACGCCCATGCGGCGACATTCCTCCATGAAAAACGAAACTTGAGTAATATCATTCATGTTATTACTCAGTACCGAAGCCATATATTCTGAAGGATAATTCGCCTTCAAATAAGCGGTTTGATACGCAACCCAGGCATAACAAGTAGAATGCGACTTATTGAAAGCATACTCCGCGAAAGCCTCCCAATCTTTCCAAATTTTCTCCAACTTATCTGTTGCATGCCCTTTATCATTCCCTCGATCCAAAAATGCTGGACGCATTTTATCCAATACTTTTCTATCCTTTTTTCCCATGGCTTTACGCAAAGTATCTGCTTCACCCTTCGTAAAATCGGCCAATTTCTGCGACAGGAGCATTACCTGCTCCTGATACACTGTGATTCCATAGGTTTCCCTTAATAACTCTTCACAATCGTCTAAGTCATAGACAATCGCCTCATCCCCGTGCTTTCGTTTAATGTACGAAGGAATGTATTCTAAGGGACCGGGACGATACAAAGCGTTCATGGCAATTAAATCGGCAAAAGCTGTTGGCTTAAGCTCTCGCATGTACTTTTGCATCCCTGGCGATTCGTACTGAAACACGCCGACCGTTTCGCCCCGTTGGAACAATTGATATGTGGCTTCATCGTCGATAGGAAATTGATCAGGATCCAGATCAATACCTCTGTTTTCTTTGATGATTCGGACCGCATCTTTGATGAGGGTCAAGGTTTTTAACCCTAAGAAGTCCATTTTCAATAACCCAGCAGACTCAGCCACCGAGTTATCAAATTGAGTGCACACCATTTCTGAATCTTTGGCCGTTGCAACAGGCACAAAATTGGTAATATCGTCGGGCGTAATAACAACACCGCAGGCATGAATTCCGGTATTTCTTACCGAACCCTCAATCGCTTTTGCCTGCCGAAGAACGTCAGAAGTAGGACCTTGACCATGAAAAATTTGCTTTAATTCTTTGGCGTTTTTAATGGCATCAGGATTGTTCTTTAATTTCTCCGCCAAGGCGGGATCGTCCAAATCAAACAACTTTTTTAAGGAGATATCAGGCATCATTTTAGCGAGACGGTCCGCATCGGGCAAGGGTAAATCGGAAACCCTAGAGGTATCTCTAATGGCTGACTTTGCCGCCATGGTACCGTAGGTAATAATTTGAGCCACCTGGTTAGAACCGTACTTATTAATCACGTAATCAATAACTTTACTACGACCTTCGTCATCAAAATCAATATCAATATCGGGCATGGATATCCGGTCAGGATTCAAAAAACGCTCAAAAAGGAGGTCGTATTTAATTGGATCAATATTCGTGATTCCAATACAATACGCCACTGCAGAGCCGGCGGCAGACCCCCTACCCGGCCCAACTGAAACGCCCATTTCACGCGCTGCGTTACAGAAATCTTGAACAATTAAGAAATAACCGGGATAACCCGTATTTTCAATAGTTTTAAGTTCAAAATCCAATCGCTCTCTAAGACTCTCCGAAATTTCGCCGTAACGCTTGAGTGCACCCTCGTACGTTAGATGCCGCAGGTAAGCATTTTCTCCGTTTTTGGTTGCATTAACCTCATCCTCTGCATCAATGAACTCCTCGGGAATATCGAACTTAGGTAGCAATACGTTGCGAGAGAGCGTGTAGGGCTCACACTTTTCGATGATCTCAGCAACGCTTAAAATAGCCTCCGGAAGGTCGGCAAAAAGTAGTTTCATTTGCTCCGGAGTCTTGAAGTAAAATTCATCGTTGGCAAACCCAAAGCGATACCCTCGTCCATGTCCTATCGGAGTTGACATCAATTCCCCATCTCTTACGCACAATAAGACATCGTGAGCCTTAGCATCGGATTGGTGGATGTAGTAGCAGTTGTTTGTGGCCACCAAACGAACCTTATGTTGCTGAGCAAACGCGACCAAGACTTCGTTGGCGTGTTCTTGAGCCTCTAACTGGTGCCGGTTAATTTCCAAATAAAAATCTTTACCAAACTGGGATTTCCACCACAGCAAAGCCTCTTCGGCCTTGGCTTCTCCTGCGTTCAAAATCAAGGAACTGATTTCTCCGTCCAACCCGCCTGACAGCACGATAATATCGGACTTATAACTTTGTAAAAGCTCTTTATCTATGCGAGGGAGATAGTAAAAACCTTCAGTATAAGCATAGGAGGCTAATTTGATTAAATTTTGATACCCCTGCTTGTTTTTTGCCAGCAACACCATCTTATAACCAAGGTCTTTTTCCGACTTATTTTTTCGATCGCGGCACACGTTGAATTCACAACCAATGATCGGTAGAATCGGCCTTTTGTTAAAGACCTCTCCGTTTTCTTCTGCTTCGATTCGTTGCTCTTCGATTTTTTTGTTGTGCTCCGAAATCAACTTTTCAAATTGAAAAGCAGCCATCATGTTACCGTTATCTGTTAACGCAAGGGCCGGCAAATCCATTTCTATGGCTTTTTGCACGAGGGACTTAATTTCCGCGGTGGATTGAAGAAGCGTATATTGGGAATGTACGTGAAGATGGGTAAACGGAGCCTCCTCGAGTACTTCTGGAATTTCATCGCTGAGCGTAATGGTATGGTTGTTCGATTTTTTAAGTGCCTTACTGGCCGCTTTTAAATTTCTATGATCTATGCCTAAAAGCTGAATTTGACCCGGATTTTGGCGTTTAAAACGAACCAAAGAATCAGCTTCTTGTCCGAGCGAATCCTTGGTAAAATGACCCAATCGAAGCAATTCCAAGAAACAGCGGGATGTAGCTTCAACGTCTGCTGTTGCGTTGTGAGCTTCCTTAAATCCTTCTGAAAACAAATGGGCATATAACTCCGTCAATGAGGGAAGTTTGAATTTCCCTCCTTTACCTCCAGGAATTTGCACCATCCGAGCAGTTTCCTCAGTGCAGGTATCCAATACAGGGATGCTATCTAACGGGGAATCCAATCCCATCCGCACCAATTCGCAACCCATTACATTAAGGTCGAACCTAAGGTTGTGCCCTACTAAGAATTTCGCCTCCTTTAAGTCCTCTAAAAACGCTTGTACCACCACCTCCAATGGCTCGCCTTCTTGCTCCGCCAAAGCAGTGGATATGCCATGAATGCGCTCTGAGTCATAAGGAATCGTAAACCCATTGGGTTGAATCAACGCGTCGTTGCGCCGGATTAATTGACCTTCGTCGTCGTGCAGTTGCCATGCCAACTGAATAACGCGAGGCCAGTTATCGGTATCCGTTATGGGCGCTTTAAAATTACGCGGCAAACCCGTGGTTTCCGTATCAAAAATCAAATACATAAATGGTAAAAATTGTGAATCTTAAAGTTAGCAACTTTATGCGCTCAGAAAACCGTTGTTGAAAACTAAAAAGCGATTACTCTAAATTGACATCAAGCTCCCAATTGGCGCGAACTTTAGGGACTTTTATGTACCGCCGCACCGGTTCTGCCGGCTCCTTGGTAAAGGGTCTGTACCCATCCCAAAACCCGTTACCGTTCAAATCATCAACTACCACAACGTGATATTCTCCGGGAGGTAAATTACGGTAGGTATCCTGCATTAAATTCGATCCTTTCAAATAGTAATGGGATTGAATGATCTTTCCTTCCTTTTCTAATAGGACGAGTTGCCCGCCTAAACTTGAAGGAAATTTGACCATTAACACGCCTAAATCTTCTTGTCCCGCATAGGAAAAATCCAAGGTTTGTTGCCCATTTTTTTGACCAATAGAGGTCTGAACGGCGCCAGGCGCGAAAACGGCTTTTAATTTCCCCCTCGACCACGAATGGCTGTACAGTAATAACGCGTTATTTTCAACGACCGCTGAATCCAATACTACGCTGGAAGAGTCCTGACGCATTAAGCGAATCTTCATCAAGTCAATTTGGTTGGAAAGAAATCCGTTCCAAACAACGCGCACTGGATTTCCCATCGCTGAGGGCAACATTTCTCCCTTTAACGAGCTCTTAAGATCCTTTTCGGTGTACAATAGATTCAAGGTATCGAATGGCGTACTGAAGGTTAAGGGACCCGATTCGGTTAACTCCAAAGGTACCATAATAGAATCTCGATCTAATCGTATGCAACGTGGTTGAACGCCGTTTAGTCGAAGATCTTTTACATCAATTTCCTCAGGAAGGTGTCCTAGTAGTAACCCCGGAGGCTTCACCTTAAAGGCATAACTTCGTTGGATATCCCTGGGAACGGAGAGCAAAAAAGCCAAAGAATCGTTGTTTGGAGTAGCGGGAAGGGAAAGTTGATCTTGCGGTTCAAATGAATCGACTATCCCATTTTTGTTAAGGTCTAAAAAGGCCTTCAAATAAAATGAATCCCTTGGAAGAAAATCCAAAGAAGCCCAACCCTCCTGGTTGCTTTTTGCAAGATACCTTGCTTTTTGACTGGTATCCGAGGCAAATAGCCCGACGGAAACCCCTTGCATGGATTTTTTCGTGTAGGCATTTCCTACTCGGTAATGTTGTTTTAGAGAATCCAATAAACTACCAGTTGCGAACGCAATTCGATAGATTGAGTCATTTCCTTCCGAAACATCTTTGATTCCCCCATCAATGCACAAACTATAGGTGGTATTGGAATTAAGGGTTCCTTTTAACGAAATAACCACTTCTTTTTTATGCAACGCTACCGATAATTTCGCATCCGAAGGCTCCAAGCGGAACGTTTCTATAGGGTTCACTAATTCGATGAATTCATCGAACGACAAGACCAACCTTGCAGGGTATGCATTGATGGCTGCATGGGCAGGCGAACTCTTGAGCAGTAAGGGTGCCTTTACATCTTTTCCTCCTCCGGTCAAAACACCTACCTGTGCGCAAGCCGAAAGCAAGGCCAAAAGGGTTATGGATACAATTCGCTTAAACATGTACAAATTTTTTCCAGATAGTTCTGGTCAATCTCGTCAAAGGTAGCGAATTCGTCGCTGTCAATGTCGAGCACCGCCAACACCTTCCCCGAACGCAGTACCGGAACCACAATTTCACTTTTGGAGAATTCGCTGCAAGCAATGTGCCCCGGAAATTCGTGCACATTATTGACTACTAGCGTGGAAGAGGTTTCCCATGCGGCACCGCACACCCCTTTTCCTTTGGGGATCTTCGTACAAGCCAAGGGGCCTTGAAAAGGACCTAGCACCAAAGTTTCGCCATGAACGCGGTAAAATCCCACCCAGAAAAAACCAAAAGTCTCTTTAAGCGCTGCCGCGATATTCGCCATATTCGCCACAACATCCACATGAGGGTCTAACAAGGACGGAATCTGCTGCAATAAGGTCTGGTATTTTTCGTTTTTGGGCCCGGTATGAACGAATAAGTTTTCTGACATCCCGTAAAATTCCAATTAATTATCGTAATTCGCAATAAAATGTAGCCCATGAGCCATAACCATCTCGAAAACATGCTTTTCTTGGACATTGAAACCGTTCCTCAAACCTATTTCTACAACGATTTGATGCCTGATACCCGGACTTTATTCGAAGCGAAAAACCGCATGAAAATCAACGAAGAAAAAACAGGGGAACAGGTTTACCAAGATTTGGGAGGCATACAATCCGAATTCGGAAAAATTGTTTGCATTTCGGTGGGAATGGTAAAAAACAGCATTACCGGAAGAACCATTCGCGTTAAATCCTTTGCACACGATGACGAATTTACGTTATTGAATCAATTCAAAAGATTATTGGACGACCATTACCGAGATGGCATCTTATGCGGGCACAACGCCAAGGAATTTGACTTTCCTTACCTATGCCGACGCATGTTAATCCATGGTATTTCCCTACCTCAAGCCTTAAATATTGCCGGTAAAAAGCCATGGGAAATCAAGCACCTCGACACCATGGAATTATGGAAATTCGGTGACTATAAAGCCTTCACCAGTTTAGCTTTGCTATGCCATGTTTTTGGGGTTCCAACGCCCAAAGACGACATTACAGGTGCGGATGTGGCGCGTGTCTACTACGAGGACCGCGACCTCCAACGCATTGCCGTTTACTGCGAAAAAGACGTGATAGCTTTAATACAAGTGTACCTTAAAATGCATCTAGAACCCTTAGTAGAAGAAGGCAATATCACCCACGTACCCTTGAGTTCCAGTAATTCCTAGAAGCGTTAATCTTCTTTGGATTCTACCTTAATTATTATGTCACATTGAATCGTAAGTCGGGTATGGCTCGCTAAAACGGAAAGCTCTTGGGTTAACGTTTCGATTTCCTGTTTCAATTCACGAATGCGCTTATCTGAAAAATCATCGGTGGCCTGATGTTTAATCATGGACGAGAGTCGCTTCTTTTGATGAAAGGCAATTTTACTGGCCACCACATCTCGGATAATTTTTTGGCCTTCCTCCGAAGAGAACGTTCCATTGATCAAGGATACATTAAATTCACTCATGTGTTGAAGGTTTGAAGTGTGCAATGGTTAATAAGGAACACGTAACGGATGCAATAGTCGCTAAGTCGGAAAACCAATCATGAGGGTATAAAAAGCCCAACATTAGTAATATCACAGAGGCCAATGCTCCAAGGATCAACTTCACCCTTGCTCCCATTCAACTATTAGGTCAATATCCAAGGTCTTGATCTCCGATTCATTCATGCGCTTAATGGAAGTGCGGTGCTCGTTGAGCGTGCGAATCCGAAGCTCGCGCTGTTTGATGTCCTCTTCCTGAACCGATGGAGAAATTTTTGACTCCAGAAACTCAATTTTAGCAGCGATGAACTTATTCAACAACGCTTTGGCATCTTCCGTAGAAAAAGTACCATCTATTAAGTGTAACTTCATACTGATTGAGGTTTATTGACCTTGACCCAAGGAATAAGCGGGTGTTCCGTCGAATGCATATAAATTCTCCGTTTTCACCACATCGATATGAAGTTCTTCTGCACGCATGAGCAACGAAACAATGCTTGCTTTGCTGATTTCTTTATAGATGGAGGTGGATTTAAAACGGCATCGCCAATGATCGGTGCAGAAGGTTTCTTTAAATCCTTCTGGCCAAACCTTGATTCCTCGGTTGGTAATCATGGACAACTCCACTCCATGATGGTTTAATTGCCTTACTTGTTCGGCTAATTCGTTCGGATCTTCTCCAGCCCAATGAACAAAAAGATCTACCCCTTCCAAGGTTTTAGATTTAGCGGGTTTACGCTGGTACTTTGGCAAGTTCATTTGGTACGAAGAGTCGTATGAAACCGATTTCAAGGTACTCGGCATTTGACCTAATCGGGCGACTACCGCTTCGGCGAACTCTTTGGTTCCAACTTGCTCTTTGCTCATGCCTTCTTTGAAAATATCGTAGGTATGAATCCCATCCTCAAGGGTCTTAAGCCACGCGTTTTGAATTTTTTCCGCAACTTCGGTTTGCCCGATATGAATCAACATTAAAATAGCTCCTTGCAACAAGCCCGAAGGATTGGCAAGATTTTGTCCTGCTCTGCGTGGTGCGGAACCGTGAATTGCTTCAAACATCGCACACTCTTCTCCGATATTGGAAGAGCCTGCCAAACCAACCGATCCAGTAATCTGAGCAGCTACATCGCTTAAAACATCTCCGTAAAGATTTGGCATTACAATAACATCGAATGCTTCAGGAGTATCGGCCAACTTCGCCGCACCTATGTCAATAATCCAATGTTCATTTTCTATTTCTGGATATTCAAGCGCTATTTCGTCAAACACTTTGTGAAACAAACCGTCGCTTTGCTTCATGATGTTATCTTTGGTAAAACACGTTACTTTTTTACGGTTTTGTTGTTTGGCGTATTCGAAAGCGTATCGAATGATTTTTTCACAACCCGGACGGCTAATCAGTTTTAAGCACTGAACCACTTCGTCGGTTTGTTGATGTTCAATTCCGGCGTATAGATCCTCTTCATTTTCGCGTACAATGACGACATCCATGATAGGGTGCTTGGTTTGCACAAAGGGATGTAAGCTTTTACATGGACGAACGTTGGCATACAGTCCCAGAAATTTCCGGGTGGTAACGTTTAAACTTTTGTAGCCTCCGCCCTGGGGGGTAGTAATTGGAGCTTTCAAAAACACCTTGTTGCGCCGGATTACATCCCAACTTTCCTTGGAAATACCGGCAGTATTCCCTGCAAGATATACTTTTTCACCCACCTCAATTTCGTCTATTTGGAGATCAGCACCTGCTGCTTGCAAAATGTGCAATGTGGCATCCATAATTTCGGGACCGATTCCGTCTCCTTTAGCAATGGTAATTCTCATAGTTCTATTTTTTTGACAAATATCGAGGGATATTTTTATATGTTTTTATTTATATATTTGATGAAAAATATAATAATGTATTATGAACTACACCTTAAGCCAACTCCATGTTTTTTTAAAGGTCGTTGAAAACCAAAGCGTTACTAAAGCTTCGGAGCAACTTCACATGACCCAACCTGCCGTTTCCATTCAATTAAAGAACTTCCAAGACCAGTTCGAAATTCCTTTATTTGAAATTATTTCGAGAAGAATTCATATTACTCCCTTCGGTCATGAAATTGCGACATCCGCCAAAGAAATTTTATTCCAAGCGGAGTTATTGAAGCACAAAGCGTTAAAATACCGTGGTGAATTAACCGGAACTTTACGTCTTTCAATTGTCTCAACCGGCAAATACGTTTTACCCTTTTTTCTTCAACCTTTTCTTGCGAAACATCCGGGGGTTGATTTGCAAATGGATGTAACCAATAAAGAATTGGTCATAGAGAGTTTAAATCGAAACGAGGTTGATTTTGCTTTGGTTTCCATCTTGCCTGACCGCTTATTGGTTGACTCCATACCGATCCTCGACAACTCCCTTTATCTTTTTAGTTCCCCTAAAGTTGATACCTCGTTGAACATGACCCCAAAGGATTTGGTAAATTATCCTTTAATTCTGCGAGAAAAAGGTTCAGGGACGCGCCAGAGCATGGAACGTTTTTTAAAGCAACACGGAATAGCAGTACGCAGAAAGCTCGAATTAACCTCCAATGAAGCCGTAAAACAAGCGGTAAAGGCGGGTCTCGGCATGTCGATTATGCCATTGATCGGATTGAAACACGAACTGGAAGCAGGAGAGTTAACCCTCGTTCCCATTGATGGCCTGCCGGTTCGGACCCAATGGCAATTGATTTCTTTAAAAGGTAAACGGCATGGCCCTGTTGCCGAAGCCTTCAAGAATTTTATCCTTGAAAAGAAAGTTGAACTAGCCAACCAATATTTTAATTGGCTTTATTAGTTTTAGGAACATACCATCACTCCCCTAAAAGCTCCAACATCATAACGGATTTTAAAGCAGCCGTCTCGGTGCGCAATCTTGCTTCGCCAAGGGATATCGCCTTGTAACCGTTGGACAATGCGGTCGCTATTTCCTCCTCGGTGAAATCACCTTCTGGACCAATTAAAATGCGACGTTCAATGGAGGTGTTGAATTCGAAACGTTTTTCTTGATCCAGGCAATGGGCCACCCACCCACCGGGAAAAGAACGAACAAAGTCGGCCAAAGGTACGGGGGCATCCAGTCGAGGAAGGTAGGTTCTTTTAGATTGTTTCATCGCTGCAACGGCAATTTTCGTTAACCGTTCCAGGTTCACTGTGCTGCGTTCAGTTCGCTTGGATTGCAGAAAAGAAACATGGGTACAACCCAATTCCGTTGCTTTTTCCACCAACCACTCCATGCGGTCCATGTTCTTGGTGGGAGCCACGGCTAAATGGACGGACACCGTCGGTGGATGAAAAATATAGCGGGTTATTCTAAGGGAACATTTTTTGGGATTCGCTGCCGTGATCTCCGCCACATATCCCCCACCTTTTCCATCCAACAACTCAATTAAATCTCCAACTTGCTTTCGCAAGACTCGAACGCAATGTTTGGACTCTTCTTCGTTGAGAATAAACTCTTGTGACTCCGGATTTAATTGAGGTGCGTAAAACATCAGAGGATTAATTGCATGACTAATTCCCTTAACAATTCTCCATTCGCCTGAGAAGCATTACCGACCCCTTTTGCTTTGAGGTCGTATGCGTATAATAACTCAATATTTTCGGCCACTTTTTTAGGAGGAAATTCTGTACGAGATTTCAACAATTCACCCGCAACAAAAGGATGAACTTTTAAAGCTGATGCCACGGATTCACGTGATTTATTTTCCAAGAAATGAATGCGCATAAGCTGGGAAAAATACTTAAATAGAATGGCTATTACCGGTACCAATTCCCCTGCCTTAGGGTTGGCCTCAAAGTACCGAACAATTTTTATCGCTTTCGGTAAATCCTTAACCGAAATAGCATTGGTCAATTCAAATACGTTATACTCCTTTGATATACCAATGTGTTTTTCCAACAAGCCCTCATCGATTTGCTGACCACCTGGGAGCACAATCGACAACTTATCCAACTCATTGACAATTCTCTGTAAATCATTCCCAATCGATTCCGCAAGAATATGGGGTACTTTTGAGGTGTGCGTAAAACCTTTCGATTTTAGCAAGGAAGCAATCCAATCAGGGAGTTGATAATCTTTGATTTTCTCCGATTTGAAAACCACACCATGCTGCTGCATGGCCTTGTAAAATTTGCTTCGGGCATCTACCGTTTTGTATTTATGGGCTAGCACGAAAATGGTTTTTGGTGATGGATTTGACACGTATGACTCCAATTGTTCAAGTCCTTTAAATTCTTGTGCTTCCTTTAAAATAACCACGCGCCAAGGCGCAATCATGGGAAATTGCTTTAGAGAACTTATTAAGGATAAAGGCTCAGTATCCCTTCCGTATAAGACCTCTTGGTCAAAATCCCTTTCGCCCTCCCCAAGTAAATGTTCTTCTATTTCCTTAGTAATACGGTCGATGAAATACGGTTCCTCGCCGTGCAAAAGGTACAAAGGAGCATATTCCTTAGCTAATAGCTTTCTATGGAGTTCTTTAAATTCCATTATTGATGGCTTTCCCAGCGTTGAACAAGAGCAATCAAGGTTTTTAATGCCGCTTCCATATCCTGTACCACCACATATTCACGCCGCGAATGAATCGCCATTTCTCCGGTGAAAATATTCGGACATGGCAATCCCATGAACGATAATTTGGAACCGTCGGTGCCCCCACGAATGATATGTCGCACCGGTTCAATCCCAACAGATTCCATGGCTTCCACGGCATAATCCGTTACAAAAGGACATCCTTGCAGTATTTCTTTCATGTTGCGGTATTGTTCCGAACGCTCATACGTCATCGTTGCTCCGGGATAATTCTTTATAGTTTCGTTGGCTAGTGTTACCAATTGATGGGCATAGTCGTCCAATTTTGCCGTTTGATGATCACGGAGAATGAACGAAACACTTGAAGATTCTAGGCCACCTGAAATACTTGTAGGATGAACAAAGCCTTGACGATCTTCGGTACTTTCAGGAGACCAACCGGAAATATTCGTTTTCACTAAGAATTCTCCCGCAATTTTAGCGGCGTGTTGCATGATACCTTTTGCATAGCCGGGATGAGCGCTAAGCCCTTGAAAGTGAAAGGTCATGGCATCAGCAGAAAACGTTTCATCTTCGATATACCCCAACGGACCTCCGTCCAAGGTATACCCATAATCTGCATTCAGTTTATTCATGTCCAGGTGCTCTACCCCGCGACCCACCTCTTCATCCGGGGTAAAGAGTATCCGTATTTTACCGTGAGTAACTTCTGGATGTGCTAATAAATAGGCAGCTAGTTCCATGATAATGGTAACCCCCGCTTTATCGTCAGCTCCTAGCAAGGTCAATCCGGAGGCCGTAATAATATCTTGTCCTACTTTTCCGCGCAAATACGGCTCATTCTCCAAAGTAAGGGTTTGGCTTGAATCGTCGGGTAAAATAAGGTCCTGCCCATTCCAAGCGCGGTGCAATAAAGGTTTCACGTCTTTTCCACTGCAATCGGGCGCGGTATCCATGTGGGAACAAAAGCAAAGGGTCGGAATGCCTTCGTGCTTTGACGTTGCTGGAATGGTCGCAAAAACATACCCCCATTCATCCATTTCCACTTCCGAAGCTCCTAAAGCCAATAATTCTTTTTGCAGGAGCCTTCCTAAATCTTTTTGCTTTTCCGAAGAAGGAAAGGAGGCCGAATTTGGATCGGCTTCGGTATCGATTCGTGCATAACGCATAAAGCGTTCGGCTATGGCTTCATTCATGGCAGTTCGTTTGTGCGAATTTACGGTTTTACCCTTGTGTTGTCCACCAACATTCGATCAAAAACCTGGCTATTTTTCCACAGTCGCCAAGAATTTCAAAAACTGCTCAAATGCTTTAGCCCTATGCGAAACTCTATTTTTCTCGTCTTTGGGCACCTCAGCGAAGGTAAGAGTCCAGCCATCAGGAACAAAAAGGGGGTCATAACCAAAGCCCATCGAACCTCGGGATTCATCGAGAATCGACCCGTGTACTTCTCCTGCAAAAAGGTGTGAACCCTGATCATCCACATACGCAATGACCGTTTTAAACTTCGCCTTACGGTTTTCCACCCCCTTCAATTCAGAAAGCAGTTTTTCGCAATTTTTGAAGTCACTCTTTTCCGGTCCGGCATAGCGTGCGGAGTGCACGCCGGGGTGGCCGTTCAAAGCCACAACTTCGAGTCCTGAATCGTCTGCAAAACAGGGCATTCCGGTGGCTTCGAAAACCGCTTTGGCCTTAATTACAGCATTAGCCTCCAAGGTTTCGCCGGTTTCCTCGATATCGTCATCCCAACCGATATCATTTAAACTTTGCAGGATGATTCGATCGGGCAACATGGCTCGAATTTCGGAAACTTTATGTTCGTTTTTGGAAGCAAAAACCCATTTCATAATTCAAATAAATTTAAGTAAAGATCGCGATTGGCAGCCACCGAATAGCGTTTATGAACCGTTTCAGCTGCTGCATGACCGATAAATCGACTCCGTTCACTTTCGTGATACAGCTGCCGTAAACACGCTAACCATTCTTGTGGAGAATTCGCCAAAAAACCATTAACTCCATGTTCAATAATTTCAGGATTCACCCCAACCTTCGAGGCGATGGTTGGAATACCCAAAGCCATGTATTGCAATGCTTTAAATCCGCATTTCCCTTTGGTCCAATCGTCTTCAGAAAGCGGCATAACCCCGACGGAAAACTTGGCGAGATCATCGATTTCCGTGGCCTTTTTCCATGGAATAAATTCTAAATTGGGCACATCAAATGCAGGAGGTTCGTTGGAAATAACCCGAAAAACAAACGGGATTTCTTGGGCCAATTGTTCTAAAACGGGAACCAGAGGCATGAGGTAATGTACCGTTGTGTGCGTTCCGGTCCAGCCAATAATCCATGGACCTCCCGAGGATTTGTCAGCTTCTGCCCTATGCAACGCAGGATCGATAGTGGTTGGAACGACCAATACGTTGGAATTATATCTGCGAGCAAAATCCGCTAGAAATTGGTTCCCAACGGACACTTTGTAAGACCAACGAATCATGTGCTTTACCTTCCAATAGGCCTTTAAACGGTGAACGTTACGGTGTTGCGGACTAAAATTTGGCAACCAAATCGCATCGTCGAAATCGTATACGATTCGTTTTCGCAAGACCTTAGCAATCAACCATTCAAAAACCGGAGGACCTAATGGGGCTGCCTCGCGGTGGATAAACACAAAATCTGCGTTACGCAACTTGAATAAATGTCCCATTCTCATCAAACAACCGAAGAGGAGGTGTACTATTTTTTTCAAGGGCTTTCCATGCGCGTAAAATATCTTCCAACCGTTCTGGTTGAGAAAAGGATATACCTTGACCTCAATCCCCTGATGTTCTAGGTACGGAAGGTATTGTTCAAAACGAAATCGTTGCGAAGGAGCCTCTCCTAAGGGATAGGGACATAAAAGCGCCACTTTAAGCATGGGAAGTGGCGTTGTATACGTTAAAATACTGTTGAACACCCACTTCAAGACCGAAGTTTCGAACCGCATAATCACGAATGGCTGATCGATCGAAGCGGTTAGGGTCCCATTGCTGTGCAAGTTCCTCAAGATCATTCCAAGATTTTACCACCACACCTGCTTGTGCTTCCTTCAGAAGAGCGGCCACATCTCCAATACCCTCGTTGGCTATCACCGGAACACCCATAGCCAAAGCCTCCGCGAATTTAACAGGAGAAGAAGCTCTTTTGGCAAACGAAGGCTCAATGAACTGAACGGCGGCTTCCGCCATGTTGAGGTACTCGGGTACCTCTCGGTAATTGACGCTTTGGACAAAAATGTAATCATTGGAAAGGTCCGTATTTCCAACAATGGATTTTGCGGTTGCAATGTCTTGAGTTAATATTACAAAGCACCACCTGGAATCGACGGCTTTTAAGGCTTTGAAAAACACCAATTCTTGGTCGAGTCGGTACCAGGTTCCAACGGATCCTATATGGATTAGTATGCGAGCATCTTCTGAGAATCCAAGGTCCTTTTTCGAAACCGAAGGAACCAATGTATTAAACCTTAATGTGTCAACACAACAAGGAATAACGGTTGTTTTTCGTTGATCGAATGACGCATCGTAACGCTCCTGCAATGCTTGAAGTCCCTCGTTCGTCAACGAAACAATCGAGTCGGCGCGTTGTAAAAAATCTTTTTCTTTTCTACGAAAATAGCGGTAAATAAGGCGATAAATCCAAGAATTTTGAGGCCACAAACGGCCTTCAACACGCTCATCAGCCCAAAACCCGCGCATGTCGAAAATTAAACGCTGATGTTGCTTCAGTTGGACTCCAACCAACATGGCTAAGTAGCTTCTGCAATGAATGACTGAGAACTGGTTGAGGTCCAATTGACGCGCTTTACGTTTCATGCGCCAGAGATCAAAAACCGTTGAAATCACGGGTGGTTTCTTCGAGTAAATCAACGGAACCCAATGAATTTTTGTGGTAGCAATCGATTCTTCCACTTGACCTTTCAACCGTTTGAAAGCTGCAGGCTTTTCGAAGGAAACGACGCAAAATTCCCACCCCAATTTTTCCAAGCCCAAGACGTATGGCAAAATTTGCGACTGTCCCAAAGGGTCGGTTAATCCGTCGTACGAAAGGTAAAGTGCCTTATTCCTGGGCTTCATGCTTCAAAAATAGGCAATATAACCGAAGTGAATTTTCCCAGAACGGAAGTCTAAAGGGTTCTTTTGTTCTGTTCCAAGTCCATAAACCAAGGAAAATATTCCAGCTTTCGAGCCGATGTTGGCACCAACCCCAAATCCAAAAGGCCGGTCGTTCTTATAATTCGCCCCGCTTGTGTTTTCGAAAACCGTTTGATCATAGAATGCAAAAACCGCAGAATTCCGGTCGAGTAAATAACGAATTTCCCATTGATTCGTTGATTTGGTGGTGCTTAAAAAATTCTCTTCGTTAAAACCTCGTTGGGAATTTAGTCCTCCAAAACGATAGCATTCATTGGAAAAAATGGTTGGCGCGTAATAGGAATCAAAGGAAAGTTGATAACGAAACACCCACCTTCGATGCAAGGGAATGAATTGTTCCAAGGAAAAAGCAACTTTGGCTGTGGTGCTCACCGAATTTGAATCGCTCAGTACTTTGCGTTGGCCAACAAAACCCTCAACATTCAGGAGCAATCCTTTTCTGGGATTGGGTAAGTAATCGATTTTTCGATAATTGATACCTAAACCGTACATGGAATTTCGCAGGGAGGCGACGTTTGGAAATTGGGCATTAGATCCAGCGGCATATAAGCGGTTGCTGCTGGAAAAGTTGTACATCGCTTTCACCAAACAATGCGATGCAAAACTGTACTGTAGTCCTAGTTGTGACTTTAATTCCAAAAAAGTTGAATCCCTCTTGTACAATTGAAATCGGAGGTCGGCACCAAGGAGCGTATTGAACAAGTAGGGGTAGGAAAACCGTACATTGAGCCACTGAGTCGCAGGTTTGATGCTTCGCCAATTGAAATCCAGTTGTTCGGCACGGCGAAGGGAATTCATGAGCCTCAACTGCAAGTCACCCGTTAATCCAATGAGTTGGCTAACAGGATCGGGCTGTAAACCCAAGGCACCGTTAAAGCTGGAGCTTTTGGTCGCTTTCAGGTATACAAAGAGAATAACCCCTTCTTTTTCAAAAGAAATTTCCGCCGGTTTAATAACCTCAATGAAGGATTGCTGTTTCAATTTCAGATCAATTTCTTCCAGTTTTTGTAAAGAAAATGGCGATCCAAGCGGCACGTCCAACATACGAAGAACCGTTTTCGCAGACAAGGTGGAATCGCCTTTGAGTTGCACCTCATGCCAAGTCATAAAGGGACCTTTTTCTATCCTAACATCGAGCCATAGATGGCCTTCCTGTGCTTGAAAGTTATTGAATCGAAAAGCAGCAAAGGGGTAACCATTATTGTGGAATTCATTCACCAATCCACGCAAGGCCGCTGCATAGGCATTGGGATGTTTATAATTTACTATTCCCTTGTTGTCGGCCTTAACCGAAGGCAATAAAGGCAGCAATGAGGAATCAAAATGAACCGAGATGCCCTCGAATTTCTCCCCGAGTATAACCTCAACATTTATGGCTTCTTTAGAAGACGATTCCTTAAGTTGCGCTGTAAAATAGCCCAATTCCGTCAGAATCAACAAGGCTTTTTCACGTTCAAAAGCCCATAACTCTTTGGTGTTTAGTACGTGCTCTTTTTGAAAATACTTGGGAAGTTGTACCGATGATGGATGGATAAAATGCACCTTGGTTTTTTGCGCCGAAAATAGGGCGGCCATTGCACAAAAAAAAAGTAAAAACCCGTGCTTCAAAATCCGTATTTCGCTTTAATTGTTTATTAAATTTTAACCGCTCCGTAAATTTCTTAACAAAATTTGTAACTTTACTACGTCAATGCCCGTTAGAGGTCACACAACACTAAACAAACAACACTATGAAAACGAAGGTAAATGTTTTAATTTTAATGGCCGTAGTTGCTACCGTGATTTTAAGCTCTTGTGGTGCCTCTAGAAAAGCAGGTTGCGATGCTTACGGATCCACCAAAACGGAAGTTCGTTCCAACGACTTAGCTGGAAAATAAGATACGGAAGTCTCAACGCATTAAGCGCTGAAGGTACAAGCCCATTTCGGATTGTAGTTTCAGCGCTTCTTTTTTGGCCGCAAGATCAAAATCTTCCCCTGAACTTGCGTAAATAATCGACCTCGAGGCATTAATCAACAAACCGACATCAGGGTTCATTCCGGCTTCCACTACTTGCTCCAATGAACCTCCTTGAGCACCCACTCCTGGAACTAATAAAAAATGTTGGGGTACAAGGCTCCGAATTTCTTTCAATTGTTCCGCTCGGGTTGCTCCCACCACAAACATCAAGTTTTCGGGGGTTCCCCAGCTAGCCACTTTTTCAATAACGTGAGCGTAAAGAGGCTGTTGGTTGGCATGTCGAAGCATTTGGAAATCTTGCGCCCCTTCGTTGGAGGTCAAACCCAATACAATCGCCCATTTTCCTTCAAATTGCAGAAAAGGCTGGACGCTGTCTTTACCCATGTAAGGAGCTACGGTGACGGCGTCGCAAGGTAAGGTTTCAAAAAACGTTTTAGCATAAGCCACGGCTGTATTTCCAATGTCACCACGTTTCGCATCGGCAATAACGAAGCAGTTTTTTGGAATGTAGTTAAGTGTTTTTTCCAAGGTCACCCAGCCCTTAACCCCTTGCGCTTCATAAAAAGCCGTGTTGGGTTTAAACGCTACGGCAAATTCAGCGGTAGCATCAATGATTCGCTTATTAAACTCGAAGATGGGATCTTCTAATGCTCGGAGATGCTGAGGTATCTTTTCCAATTCGGGATCTAATCCAACGCAAAGAAAAGACTGTTTTTGGTGAATTTCCGAGATTAATTCTTCGCGGGTCATGCTTCCTCTCCTTTTAATTTCTCTGCATTTTCCGCCATGCGCAACGCATCGATCATTTCTTGGATGTCTCCGTTCATGAAAACCGACAAATTGTACATCGTCTTGTTAATACGGTGGTCGGTAATTCTACCTTGAGGATAATTATAGGTTCGAATTTTCGCTGAGCGGTCACCGGTTGAAACCAAGGTTTTTCGCTGCGCAGCGCGCTCGTTGTGCACCCGATCCAATTCGGCTTGGTAAAGGCGAGACCGCAACACCGAAATGGCTTGTTCTAAATTTTTATGCTGGGATCTGCCGTCTTGACATTCCACGACGACTCCCGTTGGGATGTGGGTCAAGCGAATAGCCGATTCCGTTTTATTAATGTGCTGTCCTCCTGCTCCTGAGGCACGGAACGTGTCTTTTCGAACATCGTTCATGTCCAATTTAAAGTCCACTTCTTCGGCCTCGGGTAAAACTGCCACCGTAATCGCAGACGTATGCACACGGCCTTGGGATTCCGTTTCAGGAACGCGTTGTACGCGGTGCACGCCAGATTCAAATTTCAATGCGCCGTAGATACCGGCACCTGTAATTTGCATGGATATCTCTTTGAATCCTTTTACTGTTCCTTCTGAAGAATTGATCACTTCGACTTGCCAGCCCATTTCCTTAAAGTACATGGTGTACATTCGGTATACGTCTTCCACGAAAATACAAGCTTCATCGCCGCCTGTACCCGCACGTAATTCAACAATCGCGTTTTTGTCGTCCTCAGGGTCTTTTGGAATCAACATGAATTTGATTTCTTCCTCCATGAGCGGTTTTTGCTGCTCGAGAGCATCAATTTCTTCCTTCGCCATGGTGCGCATTTCCGGATCGGTTTCCAATTCTAATAGCTCTTTACTCGACTGAAGATTGGCCAATAAATTGGAATATTTCTGATAGTATTGATCCAGTTCTTCCAATTCGCGGTATTCACGGCTCAATTTCACAAAGCGGTCCATGTCCGAAATAATATCAGGATCGGTAATCATTTTACCCACTTCAATGAATCGGTAATGGATGGCTTCGAGTTTGGAACGTAAGTCGCTCATGAAAAAATTGTAGGCAAAGATAGGGAATTAAACGACGTGATTTCAAGAATAACGAAGCCGAAGGACCACCTTTATGGCTTCTCGATGTAAGATGCTCCACGCCAAGGTTTGAAAGCCATCCATCGATGAAAGCAAGGCGCTCTCTGGTACATCAATGCGGTACAATAAGCCCGGCAAGGCATGGGAAGGAAGTTCCTCCAAGAATTGCAATAGTTGCTGGAGTTGGTCGCTTAAGGCAATGGAGGGGGGATTCGATATAGAAAACCCTGCACTGTTGATATCGCGCTCCACTTGATCCCAAAGCAAAGTCAACAGTTCCTTTTCGGGCAATTCTAGAGGTTCCTTTACAATAGCAAATAAGGACTCTACGGTGGTTGGCAGCATTGTTAAAAATGTTAAAGTGGGCGATGGACCAAAAATTTGTGGCTAACTTAAATAGAAAAGCAAAAACAACGGAACTTATGTTAGTAAAATTATACTCCAGCAGTGTCTTTGGGATTACTGCAACAACGATTACCGTAGAAGTCAACATTGACAACGGGTTGAATTTTTATTTAGTGGGCTTGCCCGATAATGCCGTAAAAGAAAGCCAACAGCGCATTCGGGCAAGTTTTAAAAACAACGGATTTCATTTTCCCGGCAAGGAAATTACCGTAAATCTTGCACCGGCTGATTTACGTAAGGAGGGTTCAGTATTTGATCTACCTATCGCCCTTGGAATCCTTGCTTCGAGCAAGCAGCTGAACGCGGAACGGCTGTCGCAATACCTTGTAGTGGGGGAACTTTCGTTGGATGGTTCCCTGCAATCCACAAGGGGTGTTTTGGCCATTGCCTTGCAAGCGCAAGAGGAAGGATTCAAGGGCATTGTAGTACCCGCCCAGAACGCATCAGAAGCGGCCGTCATCGAAGGACTCGAAGTGTTTGGGCTGCAAACCTTGAAGGAGGTCGTTGATTTTTTCAATGGAAAAAGGTTCATTCCTGCAACGGCTCCTGCCATAGAGGCGCATCAGCATAGCCACTTTGAAATACCTGTCGACTTTCGCGAAGTAAAAGGACAATACGCCGTGAAACGGGCTTTTGAAATTGCGGCTGCAGGCGGGCATAATATCCTTTTGATCGGGCCTCCTGGATCGGGAAAATCGATGCTGGCTAAGCGCTTCCCTACCCTTCTTCCCAGCATGAGCTTAGAGGAGGCCTTGGAAACCACCAAAATTCACAGCGTTGCTGGAAAAATAAAGCACACGGGAGGGCTCATCCGCCAACGTCCTTTTCGAAAACCGCACCACACCATCTCGGATATTGGGCTCATCGGTGGGGGTAGTTATCCTCAACCCGGAGAAATATCCTTGGCGCATAATGGGGTTTTATTTTTGGACGAATTGCCTGAATATAAACGTACCGTGTTAGAGGTGTTGCGGCAACCTTTGGAGGACCGCACGGTGAATATATCGCGGGCTAAGTTCAGCATTGAATATCCCGCAGGTTTTATGCTGATTGCTGCCATGAATCCTTGCCCATGTGGATACCTAAACCATCCGGAAAAGGGATGTTCTTGCGGGCCGGGCATGGTAGACCGTTATTTAAATAAAATTTCGGGGCCTTTATTGGACCGAATTGACATGCACATTGAGGTGCAGCCGGTAAAATATGATGAATTAACCGGTAACTTGCCACAGGAAGACAGCCGCAGCATACGGGGAAGGGTTGAAACAGCGAGTAGCATTCAAAAGAAGCGCTATAAAAGCTCGATGGCCCATAACAACGCTCAAATGAGCAGAAGTGAAATTGAAACGCATTGTGTATTGGATGAGGCCTCGAGGGCTTTACTTAAGCAAGCCATGGTACATTTAGGCTTGTCCGCTAGAGCGTACGACCGCATCTTGAAGGTAGCACGAACCATTGCGGATTTGGAGGGATCATTAGACATTCAAACACCCCATGTGGCGGAAGCTATACAATATAGAAGCTTGGACAAAAACCGTTTGGGCGGGTGAGGGGTGATAACGCTAAGCAGAATTAATTCTCATTTTCGTAACGAAACTTAATTGCTTCATTTTCTAAGTCAATGCGAATTAAATTATTCATACTTTTTCTAGGCACTTATCTTTTACCATGGTTGCAAAAACCCTTGGTTTTAAACAAGCAAAAAACTCATTTTTATTCAGTAAGCGACAAAGCAATTTATGCATCAGCCTATGAAACCAGCAATTCGGATTATATGTCTTACTTGACTTGGCTGCAAAACAATGAGAGTCAAGAAGCCTACAAAAAAGCATTTCCTGATACGAATGTTTGGGTATCGGGTAATGAATACCGTGAGAAACTTAAAACCTATTATTTTTTACATCCCGCCTACAGAGAATACCCTGTGGTGGGTGTAACTTATGATCAAGCGGTTGCTTATTGCCAGTGGCTTACCAAAATATGGAATAATAGTTTACCCGATAAACGCATAAAAAAAGTCATTTTTCGGTTGCCTACCGAAAGTGAATGGGAAACCGCCGCTTATGGCGGAAAGAATCATGGGATTGTGTATCCCTGGGGAACTGATCGTATAGATATGGACTATGTAACCCACAAAAATCCGATTCTCGCAAATTATAGGAGCTCGAGCAAGGATTATATGGGCTTTGCAGGAAGTTTAACCGATGGCCTGGACGCTACCACTGCGGTCAAAAACTTTTCTCCCAATACTTTTGGATTATATCAAATGGCCGGTAATGTCGCTGAATTTGTTCAAGAACAAGGAATAATTAAAGGGGGGGCGTGGGGTGATTATTCCTATAAATTAACCATACCCTACCGTGATACCTTAAAAACAACAACCTCATGTTTTGTTGGATTCAGAGTGTTTGCAGAAATTGAGGCTTTCCAAAAAAAGGAGAATCGAATGAAGATTTCAGCGAAACAACTGGAGAAAACTACAACGCGAGTTATCTGTACCCGAGGAATGATATATAATTTCGAAGTATCCAATGCTTTTTATTTGAGCTTTTTGGAATCATTGGATTCCAATGAACGAAAAAAACACCAACCCGTTGATTCTCTTTGGAGCAAAGAAACGGATGAACTAGTTTATCAACATTACACAGAACAATTTCCGAATCATCCTGTGGTAAACATAGAAAAACAAAGTATGATTGCATTTTGTGCTTGGTTAGAAAAGAAATACAACATGGATCCAAAACGAACCTGGAATAAAGTTTCCATACGCCTTCCAGATAAAAATGAATGGACTCTTTCTGTCTCCAATGGAGAACCGCAAAAACCCTTTATTTGGAGGTATCCAAGAGACCGCGATGCACATGGAGAATTCCTATTAAATTTCAATCCTTTACCGAGCATAACTCCTTTTGATATAGAAGCATATTTAAATTCCATCTCATATAAGGAAGACCAGAGGGAAAACCTATTGAAAAGCCGTCAATATGATGGTTATTGCTTAACAGCGCCCGTTAATAGCTTTTCTCAAAAGGGAATTAATATTCATAATATTCATGGGAATGTTGCTGAGGCTTTGGCAGATACTGATGTTATAATTGGTGGTTCTTTTGCAAGTATTTTAGAACATTGCATGGCTCCAACAAGCTATGAGAAGTACGAAGAAAAAATCAACCTTCCATCTCCATATGTTGGTTTTAGATTTTTCATGGAAGTGTTAGAGCCTTAAAATTCAGTACTTTTGAGAAAAATGTGCTATGAAATCAATTCTAATTTTTCTCTTTTTCTCACCCTTTTATATATGTTGCCAATACCAAATCGGACATACCACCCTCACCTTTAACGACCCCACGCGGAACGGGGGCTTTGGTTCCGGTGGAGGGCCAGGCCGTCAAATTCAAACGGAGGTTTATTACCCCACATATACAGCCGGGGAAAACACACCCGTCGCCACCTTTCCGGATTTCCCCGTCATCGTTTTTGGCCACGGTTTTGCCATGGGTTGGGATGCCTACCAAAACATTTGGGAACATTTAGTCCCCCAAGGTTATATTATGGCTTTTGTCCGAACAGAAGGCGGCTTAATCCCAGCTCCAAGCCATGGAGATTTTGGGCAAGATTTAGCCTTGGTGTCCACCAAAATGTTGGCCCTTGATGCCGCGGCGGGTTCTTTATTCAACGGAAAAGTAAAGCAAAAATCTGTTATCATGGGCCATTCCATGGGCGGAGGCGCAACGATGTTGGCCGCAGCGAATAATGCCAACATTGCAGGCATTGTGGGGCTCGCGCCCGCTGAAACCAATCCTTCGGCCATCGGGGTCTGTACAAACATTTCGGTACCTGCCCTTATATTTTCCGGTTCCAGTGATGGTGTAACCCCACCCGCAGAACACCACCTTCCCATTTACCAAGGAATTGCTTCTACCTGCAAATCCTTTGTGAGCATCACGGGTGGAGCCCATTGCTATTTCGCCAACAGCAACTTCAACTGCGACTTCGGCGAAAGCACCTCCTCCCAAGGAATTTCGATTTCAAGGGCCGAACAACAGGAGAAGACGTTTTGGTTCCTCGATACATGGTTGCAATATATACTTGGTAATGACTGCTTTGCTTTGAATGATTTTCAGGGAAAACTGAACAACACCCTCGGAACGGTAAATCAAGGTACATGTACCCCAGCAAATACTACTGCAACCATTTTTTACGACAACATGTCAACCTTATGGACCACAACACCGGGAACCGCTTATCAATGGTATTGGAACGGTCAGATCATGCTGGGAGAAACCAACGACACCTTGATACCACCGGTGGATTTAGGGGGAAATTATTCCGTCTCGGTTTTTTCTTCTTCGGGTTGTGAAGTCAGTTCCTTCATTACGCTTCAAGGCAATCTATCCAACCTAACCATGGATTATCAATGGTTTTACGATAAAGACCTGAACGAATTGCACATAACGTTTAAAAATCCGTATACAGGAACCATCCGTTTGAACGATCTATTGGGGCGCTCCATCCAACGCAACCTCGTCCAAGCGCACCAGGTGAAATTGTCTTGTCCAAATTCCGTCCAAGGTATCTACCTGTTGCAGGTAGAAGGAGCAAAAACACAGCGTATTTACTTGAACTAATATTGTTCCTTGCTATTCGGGAAATCGCCCGAACGAACGTCGGTAATATATTCTTGGAACGCGTTCAGCATTTCTTGATGTAGATTTCTGTATTTCCGTACAAAACGCGGGTTGAACTCGTTGTTTATCCCCAGCATGTCGTGTACGACCAGCACTTGACCGTCCACGCCATTTCCTGCTCCAATTCCTATGATTGGAATGTGCAAGGATGCTGCGACCTGCGCTGCCAGCGTTGACGGAATTTTTTCCAAAACCAGGGCAAAACAACCTGCTTGTTGCAAAGCCTTCGCATCTTCCATCAGTCGGTTAGCTTCTTTAGCTTCTTTAGCGCGTACCGCGTAGGTGCCAAATTTGTAAATGGATTGAGGAGTTAGGCCTAAATGCCCCATGACCGGAATGCCCGCAGAAAGGATGCGTTGAATGGATTCAACCACCTCGCCTCCGCCCTCAAGTTTAACGGCATGGGCACCGGTTTCTTTCATGATCCGAATGGCGCTATTTAAGGCCTCTTTTGAATTCCCTTGATAGCTTCCGAAGGGAAGGTCTACAACAATCAGTGCTCTCTCAACGGCGCGAACCACCGAAGCCCCGTGATAAATCATTTGTTCCAAGGTAATGGGCAAGGTCGTTTCATGACCTGCCATTACATTAGATGCTGAATCGCCAACCAAGATTACATCAATCCCCGCTTCATCGATGATGCGTGCCAAGGAAAAATCATACCCGGTTAACATGGTGATTTTTCGGCCGGCAAGTTTCATTTCTTGCAAGGTGTGGGTGGTAACTTTTTTAACTTCTTTGTGAACCGACATAGCATCAAATTATGCTCAAAATTAAGGAAAGCACATTAAAGCGCCTAAATTGAACACGAAGCGCTGTGGAAAACCCAAAAAAAAGGTCGAAGGCCACGAGCAAAAAGTGTTTACTTTTGTTCTAATCCGTAAAACGAACCATGCAACAACCAAAAACAGCTACGATTATTGGCGCGGGACTCGTAGGTTCCCTTTGGGCCGTCTACTTGTCCAAGGCCGGCTACGAGGTAACGCTTTACGAACGAAGGCCTGATATTCGAAAGGCAGACATTGTAGCGGGAAAGTCTATTAATTTGGCCCTTTCGGTTCGCGGATGGACCGCGTTGGATAAGGTGGGAGTCGGTGATGAAATTCGAAAAATTGCCATCCCCATGTATGGAAGAATGATGCATGACTTGGAGGGAAATTTAACCTATCAACAATACGGTAAAGAGGATCAGGCAATTTTCTCCGTTTCCCGCGGAAAAATCAATGCCACGATGATGGACATCGCCGAAACGTATGGCAAGGCCAAGATCTTTTACCGCCATGCGTGTGAGGGAGTTAATACAGAATCGGGAGAGGCTTTTCTCCACAACGAAATGACCAACGAGCGTTTTACGGTGAAGGCAGACGTGGTATTTGCTGCCGACGGTGCCTTTTCCAGCGTGCGTTACAACTCCTTCCAAAAACGCAACCGTTTTACGTACAGCCAAAATTATATCGAGGACGGATACCGCGAACTATTACTTCCTGCCAATGCCGACGGTAGTTACAAAATGGACAAAAACGCCCTGCACATTTGGCCGCGTGGACGATTCATGCTCATCGCCTTGGCAAACGAAGACGGTTCCTTTACGTGTACCCTCTTCATGCCGTATGAAAACGACCGATATTCCTTTGATCAGCTAACATCCAAAGAAAAGGTGGAAGAGTTTTTTAAAGAGGTATTTCCTGATTTTTACACCATGATGCCGCATGTAGCAGATTCCTGGGAAGACCATCCCTTGTCATCGCTCGCCATTGTACGATGTAAGCCATGGCATGCAGGAAAAGTTGCTTTAATGGGCGATGCTGCCCATGCCACCGTGCCCTTTTACGGGCAAGGAATGAACGCGGGATTTGAAGATTGCAGGGTGCTCTTTGAACTGATGGAAAAACACCAAGAAAATTGGCCGGCCGTATTTGAAGAATACAGCAAGGTTCGTAAACCCGACGGCGACGCCTTACAGGATTTATCCTTGGATAATTACCTGGTAATGCGGGACTACGTGGCAGATCCGGCGTTTATTTTGCGTAAAAAAATCGAGGCCAAGTTCAGCGAATTGTACCCGGAACGCTGGATGCCGTTGTATTCTCAGGTTACTTTTAGCAATATCCGTTACAGCGATGCCTACCGGCAAGGGCAAGTGCAAAACGGCATCATGGATGAAATCATGGCGCTTGAGAACATCGAGCATCGATGGGAATCCGACGAGGTGATGGGTTTATTGTACGAAAAAAGTGCTCACTTTAACTTTTAATATTATGCCACGATTCATCCGTCTTTTTCTCTTTCTTCCCTGGTGCCTTTTAGGGCAAAACTATCGCTTCAATAAAGGATCCAAGGACAACGACTACTTGATGGTACGGAATAAAGGAATTACGTTTTCGGTCGGACCAACGTGGCAATTTACCCCAAAGACTGAAACCTTTGAAATTACCGACAATTCAGGGAGCCGAGGGCTTACGACGTTAAATCCGGACGGAAGACTGGGTTTCTATGGGGAATTTGGCATGGTCATCTTCCCTAAATGGAAAGCCTTAGTGCCAATCAAAGCGCTCAAAAAATCACGGTTACTCGATTATATGGATTTTACGCTCGGATATCGTCATTACCGAGGAATAGAAACTGTAACTACCGAATTCACGAATGCTATGGGAGATGTTACCAATCGATTTGAATCTACAGGTACGTACTCCAACGGATTTGTGGTAGGGCGATTTGATGCGCATACCCTTTTGTATTTTGGTAAAAAGAAAATTGATAAAGTCCGTAAGCATTTTATTGATCAATCCTTGGGTATCAATGTTGACTACAACTTAGTTCGAGGATCTACCACGTACGAACCTTATACATCATCGTACTCCCCGTTAGTAAAAAAACTCAATTTTTATCATCCTCTAGTGGTTCAGATGCATTATTCGATAGGTGTTGGTATAAGGTTTAATAGGGCATGGATGATGATCCCCGGAGTTAGTATCCCTTTTGTGAGTTTTTACGAATGGAACGGTTTCAACGCACGCATGAACTGGTTTCAATCCACCTACTGGCCGGTTCAAGCACAACTCAAATTCATCAAACTGTTTGAACGATCACCGAAATGCGGAGCTTATGGGGACGCCGAAGACATGCAGCGGAACAAGGACTTTAACGATAAACACTAAAGGTTCCAGTTTTTCAAGATATACTTGGGAGCTTTCTTTTTAATGCGTTTAATAACATCGTCGCGCTCCCCAATGTTCGAAATCTTAAAAACATCGCTGTAAACCGCAGTTTTATTTTGGTAAAAAATGAATTCCAAAGTCACTGATGCAATATCGTCTTTGTACAGGTTATAAATACTTGCTCGCTCCAAGGCTTCATCGAAACCGGGCAATAACACGCTTTTCTTAAAACGTTTGTCGTATCCTTTCACGTTGATGAGGCAATACGTGCTGAACCCTTTATGGGTTAAATCGTTCATCAGGCTATCGGACAAGAGGGTGGTAATTCCGGATCCTTGTTTAAGGTAATTGGAAGAAGGTACTGCTTTTACTTTTAAGGCGTTGAACAATTCACAAAAGGTAACTTCGATCGCGTATCGGTCCTCGGGCTTGTCGAATTGACCAATAACAACGCATTCTTTCAATTTAAAGTTCTGAGCAACCAGCATGTTGCTTAAGAAAATTGCAGAAATCAACGCAAGTAGAATTTTCATCTTCTAAATTAAAAAACTTCCGATGCAACGGCTCGCACCGACGAAGAATTGGACATGGTATAATAATGAATGCAGGGGACACCCGCTGCTTTTAGTTCTTTAGACTGTTGGGTGCACCACTCAATACCCACTTTCTCAACATCGCTATCGGTTTTGCATTTGACCAAGGCGCGTGACAATTCTACTGGATAGTCAATGAAAAAATACTTAGGTATAAAGGTAATGTGCTTAAGGGATTTAAGGGGTTTCAATCCGGGGATTATGGGAACCGTAATCCCAGCCTTGCGGCAAGAATCCACAAAGTCAAAGTACTTCTTGTTGTCAAAAAACATTTGTGTGACAATATAATCTGCCCCAGCCTCCACCTTCTTTTTCAGATGGTAAAGGTCGTCTTCCATGTTCATGGCCTCAAAATGCTTTTCGGGATATCCCGCCGCACCGATGCAAAAATCAGTGGGGTCCGTTTTATAATCGTCCATCAAGTAACGGCCTTGGTTCATTTGATGGATTTGAAAAATCAATTCATTGGCATGCTGATGTCCACCTGGTTCGGGTACAAACACGGGTTCAGATTTTATGGAATCCCCGCGCAAGGCTAGAACGTTATCAATGCCCAAAAACTGTAAATCGATGAGGGCATTCTCCGTCTCTTCTTGACTAAACCCACCGCAAATCAAATGGGGCACGGCATCGACGTCGTAACGGTTCATGATTGCAGCACAAATGCCCACCGTTCCCGGGCGCTTTCGTACCGCAATTTTTTCGAGCAAACCGTTTTGCCTTTCTTTATAAACAAACTCCTCTCGATGGTACGTAACGTTGACGAATTTTGGCTTAAATTCCATCAAAGGGTCTATGCCGTCGTACAACGTTTTGATTCCCTTGCCCTTGAGGGGAGGTAAAATCTCAAAAGAGAAGAGGGTTCCTTTCGATGCATTAAGGTGTTCGGTTACTTTCATTGCGGTTACAAAGATACTACATCTCAAACGATTCTGTTAAGCCTTTGTTTCCTCAATCGCTTGATAAATCTCTTGAGCATAATACCTTGCCTCCTCCGGAGTAATGGTTAAAGGTGGAGCAAGTCGAAAACTGTAGGGATGGGAAAGAAACCAAAAGGTCAAAATTCGTTTTTCTAAACACCGCATTACTACGCGTTCCACCCTTTCAGCGGAGGCCATATCAAAAGCAAACATCAGTCCGAGGTTGCGTACCTCAAGGATTTCAGGATGACTACCAATGATGGAACGAAAAATTGAGGCCGATGCTTCTACTTGATCGAAATTGATTTCCGATTTCAAAACCTGAAGAAAGGCCGCCGCCGCAGAACAAGCTACAGGATGGCCGCCAAAAGTGGTGATGTGGCCCAATTTGGGATGGTCTTTAAAGACGGACATGAGCTCTTGCGAGGTTACCAAGGCGCCGATGGGCATACCTCCTCCCAAAGCCTTCCCAAGCACTAACACGTCGGGAATTACGCCGAAATATTCAAAGGCAAAATGACGCCCCGTTCTACCCAAACCGCACTGAATTTCATCGAATACCAGCAAAGTACCCGTTGCAGTGCAGCGTTCGCGCAAAGCTTGAAGGAACGCTACATCCGGAA
>JAIXRC010000070.1 GCA_027485415.1 Cryomorphaceae bacterium
AAAAAAATGCATGCAAGAGTAATTGGACGTTTTAAAGGGAAAAGTCAAAGTAACAGTTCCACAAAATAGAATTGGAGGAAAAAATCACAAAATGAGGTAAAACAACAAGAAAAAAACATGACCTATTCCCACAGGAATTACCCACCAAGCATAAGGAATAAATAAAGGAGATTTGCTGGCAAAATATTCGTTAATTGGATCCTGAAAGAGCAGAAAAAGCGCTGTAAACAAGACGGACCCGAACAGTACCACCAAAAAATTTAACAGTAAAAAACCGTAGTGTTGTTTGGCTTCATTTCGAAAAAATGGAAAAAAGCGCCAAGTAACGTAAATTGTGCCCAAATTACTCATTTGAGCAAAGAACAAACCACTCGTTATTAATAAGTTGACTATACCTATTTCAACCGTTGATAACAATACTATAAACAGAACAGCTTTGTTTAAATAACCCAATACCAACCCAATGTAGGAAAGGATGGTGGTTCGAAGAGCGTCCTTTTTTACAATGCCCATCGCTTACTTCGAAAGGTGCATGTTTCTTTTGGAGTAAACTTTGGTGAAAAAAGGATCTTTTAAATTTTTAATGAACTGAATGGCTTCTCCCGTGGATTTCATTTCGGGACCGAGTTCTTTTTTTACGTCGGGGAATTTCTCGTAGGAAAACACCGGGATTTTGATGGCATAGCCCTCTTTTCGGGGGTTGAAAGTAAAGTCCTTGACCTTTTTCTCCCCAAGCATGACCTTCGTGGCGTAATTCACGTAGGGTTCGTCGTACGCTTTTGCGATGAACGGGACCGTTCGCGAAGCCCTCGGATTTGCTTCGATAACATAAACTTTATCGTCCTTGATGGCGAACTGAATGTTGATGAGTCCAACCGTTTCAAGAGCTAACGCAATTTTTTTGGTTATGTCCTCTATTTGCGTCATCACGAAATCACCTAAATTGTAGGGTGGCAAGACGGCGTAGGAATCACCGGAATGGATTCCTGCTGGTTCGATGTGCTGCATGATGCCAAGAATGTAAACCTCTTCCCCATCGCAAATTGCATCGGCCTCCGCTTCAATGGCCCCACCAATGAAGTGATCGAGTAAGATTTGATTGCTGCCCATCTCATTGATGATATCTACCACATGATGCTCTAATTCTTCTTTATTGATTACGATTTTCATCTTCTGCCCTCCCAACACATAGCTGGGACGAACCAACAAAGGGAACCCTAAATCTTCTGCCAATTCAAGCGCCTGTTCTGCACTTTCCACCACACCGTACTTTGGAAATGGAATATCCAATTTCTCCAACATTTTAGAAAACCTTCCGCGGTCTTCCGCCAAGTCGAGGGCTTCGAAACTGGTACCCAAGATTTTAATGCCATAACGGTGCAACTTTTCCGCCAATTTCAAGGCTGTTTGCCCACCTAACTGAACAATGACCCCCTCGGGTTTTTCATGCTGAATGATGTCGTAAATGTGCTCCCAAAATACTGGTTCAAAGTACAATTTATCAGCGGTATCAAAGTCGGTCGATACCGTTTCTGGGTTGCAATTGATCATTATGGTTTCATAACCGCATTCCCTTGCAGCCAATACACCGTGAACGCAGGAATAATCAAACTCGATACCTTGTCCGATGCGGTTAGGCCCCGAACCTAGTACCACCACTTTTTTACGATCGCTCACCCTACTCTCATTTTCCCATTCGAAGGTGGAATAATAGTAAGGCGTTTGTGCTTCAAACTCAGCAGCGCAGGTGTCAACGAGCTTATAAACGCGTTTTATACCTAAATCTTGTCGTTTGCTATATACCTCGGACTCCAAACAGCGCAAAAGATGTGCGATTTGTCGGTCAGCATACCCTTTTTGTTTTGCCTCAAAAAGCAACTCCGAGGGCAGATTGCCGATATTAAATTGTTCAATACGTCGTTCTGTTTTTATTAGGTCGTCGATTTGGCGCAAGAACCAAGGATCTATTTTGGTTTTCTCCACCACGGTTTTAAACGGAATACCCAATTTCAACCCGTCGTAAATGTGGAACAAACGGTTCCAACTGGGTTTCTCGAGGCTATTCAATATTTCGGTTTGATTGGTCAATTCTTTACCGTCGGCTCCAAGACCATTGCGGTTAATTTCAAGGGATTGACAGGCTTTTTGCAAAGCTTCTTGAAACGAACGACCAATGCCCATGACCTCACCTACCGACTTCATTTGAAGCCCTAATTCACGGTTGGTTCCCGGGAACTTATTGAAATTCCAACGCGGTATCTTCACAATCACGTAATCCAACGTTGGCTCAAAGAGCGCAGAGGTAGTTTTGGTGATTTGATTTTGCAATTCATCCAAACGGTAACCAATGGCCAATTTCGAGGCAATCTTTGCAATGGGATATCCGGTAGCTTTCGAGGCTAAGGCCGATGAGCGCGAAACACGAGGATTGATCTCAATAGCGATGATGTCTTCTTTTTCATCCGGAGAAACGGCGAACTGAACATTACAGCCACCGGCAAAATTCCCGATCGAGCGCATCATGCGAATGGCCATGTTGCGCATGCGTTGAAATGTGGTATCGGAAAGGGTCATGGCGGGGGCTACCGTAATTGAATCCCCAGTATGAATTCCCATTGGATCGAAATTCTCAATGGAGCAAATGATAACAACGTTATCGTTATTATCTCGAAGCAATTCCAATTCGTATTCTTTCCATCCAATCAATGCTTTATCGATCATCACTTCATGAATAGGAGAAAGTTGCAAGCCCCGTTCAAGTAGGTTATCGAATTGATCGGGTTTGTAGAGAATAGATGCCCCGGAACCTCCAAGCGTGTAGCTGGGACGGATGCATAAAGGAAAACCAAATTCTTGCGCTATCTCCTTTCCTTCCAGAAACGATTTAGCCGTTTTTTGCGGGGCCATCGGCACATCGATTTGCCCCATTAAATCGCGAAAAGCCTCGCGGTTTTCGGTAATTTCAATGGCCTTGATATCCACTCCAATAATCTCTACTTGATGATCGGTCCAAATCCCCATTTCATCGCAGGTAATGCAGAGGTTGAGTGCTGTCTGTCCTCCCATGGTAGGAAGAACGGCATCAATGGAATGTTGCCGAAGAATTTCAAGAATGCTCTCCGGCTCTAAAGGCATGAGGTATACGTTGTCCGCCACGAGTTTGTCGGTCATAATGGTAGCAGGATTCGAATTGATCAAGGTAACCTCAATCCCTTCCTCGCGCAGAGAGCGAGCTGCCTGGGAACCTGAGTAATCGAATTCGCATGCTTGGCCAATAACAATAGGGCCAGAACCAATGATTAAGACCGACTTAATGGAAGAATTTTTGGGCATATTTGCAGGTTTGTAAACCCTCGAATGGGTGGATAAAATTACTTCAAAATTCTACTGTGTAGGAATTGATTTGGATTTTTTTTACACAATTTATAAAAGACCGCTTAAAGATGTAACCGAAGCTGGAAAACCTTATTTTTGTTGTCAGATGAAACCGTGGATCTTGCTTACCGTTATCAGCCTAATCCTGAGTAATTTCGCTCAAACTAATGGCGCCTACAAAATTGCTGTACTTAAATACAACGGTGGAGGCGATTACTATGCAAACCCTACAGCATTACCGAATCTGGCCCAATTTTGCAACCAGAACCTAGGCACCCAAATTTCAAAAGACGTTCCGTACGTTGAGGTAGGCTCGAAAGACTTATACCTCTACCCTTTTGTGCACATGACAGGTCATGGAAATGTGGTGTTTTCCAGAGCTGAAGCTTCGAATCTTCGCGATTATTTGCTGGCTGGTGGATTTTTACACATCGACGATAATTATGGAATGAATGAATACGTTCGAAGCGAGATTCAAAAGGTCTTTCCCGAACATGATTTACAAGAAATCCCATCCAACCATGAAATTTTCACGGTACACTACAAACTCGGTGGCTTACCCAAAATCCATGAGCACGACGGAAAGCGCCCTCAAGCCTTTGGTATATTTCACGAGGGAAGGTTAGTCTTGTTGTATACCTACGAAACAGATTTAAGCGACGGCTGGGAAGACCAAAGGGTGCACAACGACCCCGAGGATAAACGACAACAAGCCCTGAAAATGGGGGCTAATATTTTGTATTACGTTTACACGAGGTAGGTTTTAGTTAGCGTATCGTTCGACTTAAATTCTCTCCAATTTGACTACTTTTACGGCATGGATTTTTCACATTTTTCATTGGAAGAAGTTAATGCTCTGAACCGGAACACCCTCATGGAATCCCTGGGCATAGAATGCATTGAACTTGGGAAAAACTACCTTAAATTCAGCTTGCCTGTCGACCATCGAACCCATCAACCCATGGGCATTTTGCACGGAGGTGCTTCAGCGGCCCTCATCGAAACCGTAGGTTCTTTCGGAAGTTTTTTAATGGCTCAAGGCACTGGCGAAAGACCTGTAGGACTCTCCGTAAATGCCGAACACCTCAAGGCGGTTCGCAGCGGTACAGTAGTGGCTACAGGCACCCTCGTGCATGCTGGAGGATCTACCCATGTATGGGAGGTCAATATTCACGAACAAACCACTGAACAATTGGTCTGCACCGGACGTTTGACCATTATGAGGATTAAAAAACAGTCGTAATGCTTCATTATAGAATTCCCGGTCAAGAAGTCGTACGTTCTCATGGAATTTTTCTCCCAGTTAAGACCTTGCATGATTTCAACGGATTTGTTCTCAGTAACGCCGACGCTACTCATTTATATGTTTTTCACCCCATGAAGCATGCCCGAGAGGTACTGCACCCAAAAAAAATCAAGCCGCACAACATGGACCAAACGGCTTTCACCCAGGTGATACATAAAATCCAACAAGCCATCAAACATTTGGGATTGGTTAAATTGGTTATTTCCCGCGTTAGCAGTAAACCGATGGAAAACATGAAGGCATTGGACCTATTCGAAAGGTTGTGCAATGCGTATCCGGATGCTTTTGTATACTATTTTAACGACTTAACACTGGGTGAGTGGATTGGGGCGAGTCCAGAAATACTGCTCCGACAAATCAAGGATCAATATTTTCTCATGTCCTTAGCAGGTACTCGTCCTAGCTCGGAAGCTCCTGAATGGAATAACAAAGAAATAGTAGAACAGCGCATTGTCACAGACTACCTTGAAGATATTTTGCAAAAAATGCGACTGAATTATGAATGCATTGGACCGTATAATCACGTTGCTGGACCGGTGACCCATTTACGAACGGACATAACGTTTGAATCAACGCGAAACATCACCAAAGAACTCATTACCCGGATGCATCCCACACCTGCGGTATGTGGCATTCCTCCTAACCTTGCTCAAGAGTCGATCAAAACTCTGGAAAAACACGACCGTGAATTGTACACCGGCGTTATTGGATACGTAAGCCAAGAACAAACCCATTGTTATGTCAATCTCCGATGCGCACAAATTATTGAAGGGGAACTGCATGCTTATGCAGGAGCTGGAATCACGGCAGATTCGAATCCAGAAGCAGAATGGATTGAAACGGAAAACAAGAGCAACACCCTTATATCTTTGCTTAATTGAGTACCTTTGAACGATGATTACCAGCAATAAATGGACGGTTCAATTGGTCGTTGACCAATGCGTAGAACACGGCGTCGTTCAATGGGTGTTCTCCCCTGGTTCCAGAAACGCTCCTTTGGCTATTGCCGCTGAACATCACCCTTCGATAGAAACGGTTGTGATTCACGATGAACGTTCCGCCGCATTTTTTGCACTTGGACTTGCCGAACAAACAGGTCAAGCAGTAGCTTTGTGTTGCACATCGGGTTCAGCTCCTGCAAATTATCTTCCCGCCATTACCGAAGCGTTTTATCGCTCAATTCCTATACTCGTAATTTCAGCGGATAGACCTTCGGCGTGGACCGATCAAGGGGATGGACAGACCATTCGCCAACTTGGAATATTCCGTGACTTTACGCACCGATTCCTTCACATAGAAGACGGTCGAGAGGACAGCAACACCTTGTGGGAATACCAACGATCATCTGCTTTCTTGATGAATCAACTGCGCAATGGGCCAGTTCACATCAACCTAGGTCTTTCTGAACCGCTCTACTCAACGGAAAACAAAGAACGATTTTATCATCGAAAAATCTCCGTATTCGATCAACCATTCATCGATCAATTACTTCTTCAAAGTTTGGTTGAATTAATGAAAGACAAAAAGGTGATGGTTTTGTGCGGACAGCAGCCACCTACTCCAGGGCTTCAAGAGGCGCTGGAAACTTTTGCCCTCAACGACCACGTGGTAGTGCTTACTGAAAATACCTCGAACCTTATTTCCGATCGGTTTAATTCCTGCATCGATCGTTCGTTGAACTCTATAGATGCTTCCATGGAAACCGATTTCATGCCAGAAATCTTAATAACCGTTGGCGGAGCCGTGGTTTCTAAAAGGATTAAATCCTTTTGGCGACGTACTCCGCTCATTGCCCACATTCGAATTGGCTTGGATTTTCCAGAAATGGACACCTACCAACAAATGACCCATTCGGTAAAAGCCCCGGCTGCAAAAATATTTCAAGGCTTGAATAAGATCGTAAAACCTTCTCAAGGCTCTACCTATTTTAAGCGATGGAAAGACATCGACTTGGAGGCTGAACGTAAAGCCAGAATGTTCGAAACACCCCATGAAGCGCTGGTTGATTTTGAGGTTTTTCGAAAGTTTTTCGACATGCTACCCGAGGGTTCGGTCGTTCACTTAGGCAACAGTTCCGTTATTCGTTACGCTCAATTATTCAACTCGAAAAAAGGATGTACCTTCCTGGCTAATCGAGGCACCAGCGGAATCGACGGGTGTATGAGTACTGCTATTGGTTATGCTTCCAAAGACCAACGGCTGAATGTGCTCCTCATCGGGGACGTCAGCTTTTTGTATGACATCAACGCCTTACAACTCAGAGAGCTTTCACCCAATTTAAAAATCATTTTGATCAACAACCAAGGAGGCGGTATCTTCAACATCATTGAGGGTTCAAAAGATGCTCCTCAGCGTGAAAAGTACTTTGAAGCGAAACATTCTCGTAACGGATCGGTTGCTGCCGCCTTTGGCTGGAAATACGCTCGAATAAACAACCGAATTCAACTTGATAATGCTCTAAAATCCTTGCTTTTTTCGCATGAAATCAACTGCCTTGAAGTTACAACAGATGACCATTTATCACCGATAACCCTTTCAGATTTTTTTAACTTTATCAAATAATGGAATATCTAGAAATATTTCTCCACGTTCAAGGTTGGCTCTACCTGTTGCTACTTTCTTTACTTGAAGTTGTTTTAGGGATTGATAATGTGATCTTCATCTCCATCATTACCGATAAAATGGAGGATGCATCGATGAAGAAGCGAGCACGAACCCTTGGGTTATCCTTAAGTTTAATAATTCGATTCATTCTTTTAGCCATGTTAGGCTTGCTGGTCCATCTTATTGAACCGATATATCGCCCATGGTTTGGAGAATTCAACTACCAAGACCTCGTATTGCTATTGGGAGGATTATTCCTAATCTATAAAAGCACCCTTGAAATGCACCGTAGCATCCAACATCATCATTCAGAAACAACTCAAAAACCTCTATCGTTCAAAAAAGTAATCCTTCAAATTGTGCTGGTTGATTTAGTATTTAGTTTTGATTCAGTCATTTCAGCGATAGGAATGACCAACGGTATGGAACAAGAATTGAACGCAAATCCCATGGCAATCGTTTACTTTTCCGTTATTGTGTCCATGCTTTTAATGGTGAAATTTGCAGCAGTGATTAGCAACTTCATACAAAAACATCCAACCATCAAAACCATCGCGCTTAGTTTTTTATTAATGATTGGGGTCTTCTTAGTAGCTGAAGCATTTGGCCACGAGATTCCCAAGGGTTACATTTATTTTGGATTTGCTTTTTCCATGTTCGTCGAGTTTCTGAACATCCAAATGCGACGAAATAAACGTTAGTATTTCATCCCTAAGGTAAGCTTCAAATCGTCCGTTAACAGAAATGCCGGGTCTTTTTCGAGTGCGGAACGGATTCCCTTAGGGGATCGGACTTCGTATATAATGGTTTTTTTATGAATGGATTTAAGGAAATTAACCTGTTCTCGGGTAATCTTTTCATTCCGAATGCAAATACCCCGAAGTTCGGGTTCGTTCTCAAGAAATGAACTGCTCAAATCAGAAAAATCATGAAGGGCAAGAAAGGTGGGAAAATCACTTTTGAAAACATCAAAATATGCGTGATTTGGAACGATGATGCGATACTTGGAAGTATCCAAATTCAAGGACATCAAGGAAACAAGCAAGGAGTCTTTGTTCGTAACTGAACTACCTTTAATGTCCAGAAAGGTAGATCCTTTCGATAACACCTTGATCAAATCCGGGGTAAAAGCGGTCAACCGTTCCTTCTTCATGGTACGGTACCTCCCCGATGCCAAGTAAGCCGTTGTGGAGGTTTCTACGGCACCGTTTAAATCGGTGGAAGCCTCCAAGGTTTCATCGTGAAATAACCATAACTGACCGTTGGCGTCCATCCTTACATCGACCTCTACCCCGCTGCAATGAGGCAAGCTCAAGGCATAATCGATCGCCTCCCTGGAATTGTCATGATAAATCGCATTCGATATGTTCAGCCCTGTCGCCGCATGACCGAAAATTTGGGTTGAACTCTCGCTGCGCTTACTACATCCCACGGCCAATATGAAAGCAAACAATAAACTAATCAAACGCATAACGAATACCGAGGTAAAGGGAAAAATCTAAAAAGGAATGAAGGGCTATATTTTGCTTTTCCCAAGCTTGGGAAATACCCGTTGAAAGAAAGGGATCCAGGGGAAAAATGTGCATTCGATTCAAAGGCAAACTGAGCTGCTGTCCAAGTTCCATGCGGTAATGATTGAAGGCAAATGGCCTTGCGATCCTACCGTAATTTAGCCGAATATACGGCGCAAACTCGACCGCCTTTCGGGCGAAAGCATACGAGCATTCAAGGCCCGTTTGGGCGAATAAGATTCCAGAAGCAGCACTTCGCTGACCGAAGGCTTGTTGGATTTCAACATTGAAGCATCGCGTTGAAAGCGATAAACCGAGTTGATGAAAGAAGTCCATTCGTTGCATTCCAAAACTGTAGTTCACCGAAAAGGAAGGAGGTGTTGGTTGGGCAAATAGGCTTGAAGCAGCAATAACCCACCAAAATATTAACCCAAGCCCAATCTTTCTCCAATAACGAACCATATGAAATCAAATTTGTTACAAGGTAATGAAAAATATATCAAAGCTATTGGTGGTATTTTACCTACTATTATTTCAGGGGTCACATGCTCAAACCATTGTTTCGGGAGGCATCTACCAAAACACCACCTGGACGTTGGCGAACAGTCCCTATCAGATAAACGGGTCGGTGGTGGTTTTTCCGGGGGTGACGCTCACGGTTGAACCCGGTGTTACCTTGTTGATCAACAACACCAGCGCGCAGGACCTCTACATCGAAACCCGAGGTACCTTAAATCTTGTGGGAACCAACCAAGCACCGATTATTGTCAAAACCATGATGGACACCACGAACATTGGTTGGGAAGGATTTAAATGTACTTCTACTCAAGGAGGGATCCTTAATGCGGATTATTTTCATGTTTCGAATGCTTTAACACCATTTGCTTATGAGTCAGCTTTGCCTTTGTATCAATACACGGATTGTCGTTTTTCCCATTGCGGACAGGCCATTTCGGTCGCAAATGAGGTCATTCTAAACAACTGTCAATTCAGAGGAAACGAAGTGGCTATTTACGGATGGAGTTATTTTAACATCAATAACTGTTACTTCAAGGACAATAATACGGCAATATTCGGATACAGCACGGCCTTTACGCTAACCAACTCAGCGTTTATCGAAAATGCGAGCGGCGTTGTTTTTGCCTCCGGTGTGTTCGATTCGATGTACATAGCCGACTGTATTTTTCAAAACAACCAATCAGGCATCAGCGGTCCCAATAACGGCCTCATCGAAAATTGTACCTTGCTTGACAATGCAGTTGGGATTCAAGGTTCTTACGACTGTCAAATTAAAAACAACGTCATTGAGTATAATGAATTGGGGGTCAATATTTCGGTACATACCGAACTTACCAACAATCTAATTAACAGCAACATGGGAGGTGTTCGTATTTCCGACATCAGCAGTTCTGCTAATGCGCCGACGGTTCAAGACAACGAAATTTGCGGTAACATCAACTTTAACGTTGATAATAACACCAACGTAAACTATTCCCTCCTCACCAATTGCTTTTGCGGTGTAGATTCTGCGACCATCGAGCAATATTTAATTGACGGTTACGACGATATCACGAAAGGGCTCATCAACTACCAAATTTTCGACAGCTCCTGCAACAATGTGTTTCAAACCGTGATGAAATTCAATGCGCCGGTTGGTTTAAATGATATAACGAACCTGGACATTGCCTTTCAGAATCCTGTTGGCGATGAACTGATTTTTTTAAGTAACAACGGACTTGAAATTCGGGCAATTACCATAATCGACCCTTTAGGAAAAACCTATCAACTGGGTTTTAATTCGATCAATATTTTTGACTTGAGCGACTTGCCACAGGGTATTTACTTTTTGTCAAGTATCAACGAAACCAACATTCTTCGACGAATTATTAAAATTTAAACTTACAACCCATGAAAAATATCGTTCTTTCGCTTTCGCTTCTTTTTGTCTATATAACAAACGTTTCGGCCCAAACATCGGTTTCGGGAGGGATTTATCAAAACACTACGTGGACTTTAGCGGGTAGTCCCTACCTGGTCACGGGTTCTATTGTCGTTTTCCCTAACAGAACTCTTACCATTGAACCAGGTGTAGAAGTTATTGTAAGTGCCGATTATTCATTTAATACCGGTAATTTTTTATACTTAGAAGTCCGTGGAAGCCTAATAGCCAACGGAACCATCAATGCCCCCATAGTAATCACCAGTTCAGACACCTCTTTAGGATTTTACAACTGGGAGGGCATTCGCATCAAAGGTAGCCAAGGCGGGAATGTGCAGATGAATCACTTTGAATTGCACAACACCTGGTATGGAATCTACAACGATGTGGCTCAAGTAGGTGAAACCTATAACTTTGACCATTGTGTTTTCCGCTCCAACAACTATGCACTTCAGCTGAACGCGAACTTGGTCTACAATAATTGTACGTTCGAATCCAACGGCGTTGGTCAAGCAGCTCAACTCATCGGAGGCTCTATGGTGGCCAATAACTCGCAGTTTATCAACAACTTTTGCTCGGTTACTTGGTGCAATAATATCAATGTAAACAACTGCCTTTTCATGGGTAACCAGAACAACATTATCGGTTCATCTGGAACCGTTTCCAACTGCCAATTCATCAACAACACTTTTGGATTCATGGAAACTGCAGGAATTACCGTCACCAACTGTTTGTTCGATGGTAATGCGACAGGCATTGAAGGAACATCCTCCTGCAATATCAATAACAATACTTTTGTAAACAACAATGTCGCGCTGAAGATGGGTGACGCATGCAACGTTACGCAAAACGAGATTAACAACAATGCGATTGGAATTCAAGTATTAGCCTACGATCCGAATACCACACAAATCAACGACAACAGCCTTTGTTACAACAGCATTCACAACTTGGAAAACCTTACCGACAAAAACTTCCAAGTCAATTTAAACTGCTTCTGTTCCCAAGACTCTGCGGTCATCGAAAACGGAATTTTTGACGGTTATGACGACATCACACGAGGCTTGGTCAATTATGCCATCTACGATGATTCCTGTCAGACCATTATCAACTATGTTAGCAAGGTTAATTTGGGGGCTGCTCAATTGAGCGAACTGGATAATAAATGGTCCACCTGGTATGACGGAACATCCATCCAAGTCAACCTTCCAAAAGCGAACGCTTTGGTGGTATGCAATGCCGCAGGTGGGATCGTTTGGAAAGGTACACTTCCCGCAGGAACTAACGAACTTCCATTGCGTTTGGCTTCAGGAATCTATTGGCTAAGTAACGGATCAAGCAATCAAAAGGTATTTGTATCCTTTTAATCAAACAGCGTTGGCGTACCGTCGTCGTTTTTCTTGGTGAAATCCCATTCTACCGACGTTTCACCATCAACCGATTCCTCATTGCTTGCCCCCTTCTCAATTTCGCCTTCAATCTCAAAAGGCACCTCCTCTTCCATAGGCCATGGCTCTTTGCCTTCGCCAATAGGGTGGGTAAGAATGATTTCCTTGACCTTCATTTTGGTAACTTGATTTCCTTGGGCTTTCATCCCTTTAACGTCAATCATGTCGGCCAAGTTCAAGACTAAATCGGGAAGGTTCTTGGTTTCTTTGAGCAATTTATTAAAGACCACGCGAACCTCGGGACGGTAGGCAGTTGATACCGCCTGTAAATACGAACCTTCTGTCTCGCTGATGAACGAAACCCGTTTGTCGGAAAGCACCTCACACAAGAATCGCTTAACGAAATTAATTTCCTTTTCTGGGTCGAAATAAACGCAGGAAATAGGCCGTCGTGGCACCCATTTCTCGAGGTGAATCATGTCCTCGTCAAAATGGTTGGAAAGATCGAAAGAACTTAATCGATAATCACCGTTCTTATAAAGGGTTAGGATGCGGTCATCGCCTTTGAAATCACCTAAAAAGCGACCTCGGCCTTCGTCATTTAAGCGCCCAACCACCTCGTCATACCAAATTTTACGTGCTGCTAAAGTACTTCCCCCTACTTCTTTTTGCACGATTTTCTGCACAATTTCCTTAGTTACTCTGTTGCCTGCAGAATTTCTTCCTTTAATCAACAGTTCCCCCAAATCGATGTCCCATTTCAAGCGTTTCAAATGCGGACGAGGGCGAAGCAATACCGTTATGACTTCACGTTCGCCGTTGGGATGAACGGAGAAATACAGGAGTTTGGAACTTTTCGTTCCTTTGGTTAAATCGTATTCGGTATCCCTAGTTATGGAATTAACATAGAAACGCTTCATGTAGGTATCCCCTCCTATTCCATCCTGATAGAACATATGGTAAATGGTACGGGTGTCTCCTTTTTTCCAAACCGCCGCATAAACCAAACCCTTCCCTACAAATTTCTTGTCGGCGACCTTTGTTACCATCATTTTCCCTGAGGAGAAAAAACAAATGATGTCGTCGATTTCAGAACAGTCCCCCACCGGCTCATTCTTACGCAACCCATAACCAATGAATCCTTCCTCAGTATCAACGTATAGTTTACGGTTTGCGATGATGACCTTCGTAGCACTAATGGTATCGAAGACTTTAATTTCCGTCTTACGCTCCCTTCCTTGTCCAAAACGCTTCTTTAAATCCTTGAAATACTCCACGGCATAATCCACCAAATTTTCCAAATGGTGTTTTACCTGAGCCATTTCTTCTTCGATTTTCAGCAAGGCTTCATCGGCTTTCGCTCCGTCAAAACGCGTGATTCGAATCATAGGAATCTGCGTTAATCTATGCAGGTCCTCATCGACTATTTCGCGGATCAATTGCTTCTTAAAGGGTTTAAAACGATCATAAAGGTACGTGTACAAGGACTCTCGATCGCTGTAAAGCTTAAAATCAATGTACATTTCATGATTAATGAACAACTTTTCTAAAGTCGAGAAATGCCATTGCCGCTCTAATTCATCCAGACGTATTTCCAACTCAAGTTTGAGCAAGGCGACGGTATGATCGGTATTGATTTTTAAAATCTCTGACACCCCTAAAAACCTTGGCTTGTCGCCGTCAATGATCGAGGAATTGGGAGAAATCGACACCTCACAATCCGTGAACGCGTACAAAGCATCGATGGTCTTGTCCGGAGAAACCCCAGGGGTCAAATGAATGATGATTTCCGCCTCAGAAGAGGTGTTATCTTCAATCTTTTTAACCTTTATTTTTCCTTTTTCATTGGCCTTAAGAATGGATTCGATCAAGGAAGTGGTTGTTGTACCAAAAGGAATCTCGTGAACAATGAGTGTTTTAGTATCTGCTTTTTTAATTTTGGCTCTTACCCTTACCCTTCCGCCGCGTAAACCGTCGTTGTAGTTGGTAAAGTCGGCCATACCTCCGTTCGGAAAATCAGGAACGATTTCTACCTTGCGTCCGCGCAAATGGTTGATGGAGTTATCGATGAGTTCTATAAAATTGTGCGGAAGAAACTTGCACGCCATCCCCACCGCAATTCCTTCAGCACCTTGTGCCAAAAGCAATGGGAATTTCATCGGCAAATTCTCGGGTTCTTTGTTTCTCCCGTCATAGGAAGAAAGCCAAGTGGTAGTTTTGGGATTGAACGCTACGTGCAGCGCAAACTTGGACAAGCGCGCTTCAATGTAACGAGCCGCAGCTGCTCCATCTCCTGTTAAGGTATTTCCCCAGTTTCCTTGGCAATCGATCATGAGGTCCTTCTGACCTATCTGCACTAAGGCATCACCAATAGAGGCATCGCCGTGCGGGTGATACTTCATGGTATTCCCAATGATGTTGGCCACTTTGTTGTAACGACCGTCTTCCATTTCGCGCATGGAATGCAGGATTCGGCGTTGAACAGGTTTCAAACCGTCCTGCAACGATGGAACGGCTCTCTCCAGAATTACATAACTGGCATAATCCAAAAACCAGTTTTCATAGAGCCCACTTACCGGCACAATGGTCTCGTCCACCTTCTTGTTTTCGAAGGGGTTATGTTCTTCAGAGGATGGATTATGATCGATTTCGTCTTCCGCCATTGTCTATGCTACTTCTTGTTCTGAATTGTCTTCTGTTGCTATGGGAGCCTCCCCTGCTTCATCTTTTTCTACACGTAGGTTTTCAATGATGAAATCTTGACGCTCTGGAGTGTTTTTACCCATAAAATAGGAAAGGATGGAATCAATGGAAGCTTCCTTGCTCAACAACACCGGTTCGAGCCGAATATCAGCTCCGATAAAATGAACGAATTCATCCGGTGAAATCTCACCCAAACCCTTAAATCGTGTAATCTCTGGGGCTTTGCCTAATTCCTGAATGGCGTTTCTGCGCTCTTCTTCGGAATAGCAGTAAATGGTTTTCTTTTTATTTCTAACCCGGAACAATGGAGTTTGCAACACGTAAACATGGTTGCGTTTTACCAAATCTGTAAAAAACTGCAAAATGAAGGTCAACCACAGCATGCGAATATGCATCCCGTCGACGTCCGCATCAGTGGCGATAACAATACGATTATAACGCAAGTTATCTAAATCTTCCTCAATGTCCAAGGCCGCCTGCACAAGGTTGAATTCCTCGTTTTCATACACCACTTTCTTGGTGAGCCCATACACGTTTAAGGGTTTGCCTCGCAGCGAGAAAACCGCTTGAGTATTCACGTCCCTGGATTTGGTAATGGAACCGCTCGCAGAATCTCCCTCTGTGATGAATAAGGTAGTCTCTTCCCTTCGGGGATCTTTTAAATCCGTCAAATGGATGCGACAATCGCGCAACTTCTTATTGTGTAAACTGGCTTTTTTCGAACGCTCTCGGGCAATTTTACGGATACCCGCAAGTTCTTTTCGTTCACGTTCGGCCTGTTTGATCTTTTTCTCGATTGTTTCCGCTACCTCTGGGTTGCGGTGTAAGTAGTTATCGAGTTTATCTTTCAAGAAATCGTTCACAAAGGCCCTCATGGACTTACCACCGGGTTCTATTTCCAAAGAACCAAGTTTCGTCTTGGTTTGTGATTCAAAAACGGGCTCAATAACTTTCACGGAAATCGCAGCCACAATCGACTGTCGAATATCCGAAGCTTCATAATTTTTGTTGTAAAAATCGCGAATAACCTTAGCCACCGATTCACGGAAAGCGCTTTGATGCGTTCCGCCTTGGGTAGTATGTTGACCGTTTACAAAGGAATAATAATCTTCTCCGTATGTTCTTCCGTGGGTAAAAGCCACTTCGATATCCTCATCTTCCAAGTGAATGATGGGATAAAGCGGATCGCCGTCCATGTTGTTTTCGAGCAAATCCTTTAAACCGTCTTTGGACTGAAACTTCTCACCGTTGAAATAAATGCTTAAACCTCGATTGAGGTAGCAATAATTCCACATCATTTTTTGCAAATACGGCGTTTTATAAGCAAACTTCTTGAAAACTACTTCGTCGGGAATGAATTCAACATAGGTTCCATTTTGTTCCGTTGTGGCCTCCAATTCCGATTCTGAAACTAAATCGCCCATGGCAAAGGAAGCAGACTTCTTTTGTCCGTCGCGCACCGCATATACTTGAAAATGGGACGACAACGCATTGACTGCTTTGGTACCCACCCCGTTCAAACCAACCGATTTCTTGAAGGCTTTTGAATCGTATTTTCCACCCGTATTCATTCGTGATACAACTTCAACTACTTTCCCCAAGGGAATGCCTCTTCCGTAATCCCGAACCGATACTTTGCCGTCTTTAACTTTGATGTCAACACGCTTACCGTTGCCCATGACAAATTCATCGATACAATTGTCAATGACTTCTTTCACCAAAATATATATACCATCGTCCGCCGCAGCGCCGTCGCCCAGCTTACCAATGTACATCCCAGGCCTTAATCGGATGTGTTCTTTCCAATCAAGGGAACGTATATTATCTTCAGTATATTGATTTTCTGACATTTCTGTTCGTAACGAACAAAAATAAAGGTTCTAAGGTGACGGAAAACTTGCACCTACAAGGATTTATGAACAAACTAATCTTTATTGCAGAGACAAAAATTACAATCAAGCGCAATAACAAGCATCGTTCGCAGAGATGAGTTAACGAGCACCTATAAAACAGATCCCTGTTCGATGGTTTATTTCGTTTTGGCGGTTGCTGCTTTATTTTTCTTCAATGAAGATCTCCAACGCGAAAAATCGTACATGATCGGAGAGGCAACACACAGGGAAGAATAGGTACCAATGACTACCCCGACAAGAAGGGCAAACAAAAATCCTTTGATAGAAGCTCCTCCAAAAATGAACATAATCAATACCACCACAAATAAAATCATAGAAGTATTAAAGGTTCTGCTTAACGTAGTATTCAGCGATTTGTTAATAATTTCTGCGTTTTGCGTATCGATCTTAACCCCTCGAAGGTTCTCCCGAATACGGTCGAAAACAATGACGGTATCGTTCATCGAATAACCAATAACGGTAAGTACTGCCGCAATGAACGCTTGATTAACATCTAAACTAAACGGTAAAATACCGTGGAGCAACGAGAATACAGCAATCACTACAAAAGCATCGTGGAACAAACTGATAAGTGTACCAATGGCATATTCAACATGACCGAATCGAATCAAAATGTAGAGGAAAATAGCAATTAATGCCACGGTCATTGAGATGATACTTGAATCCCATAATTCACTTGAAACCGAAGCACTCACCGTACGTTGTTCAGGAATGGCATGATCACCGCAATCTGCCTTCAAGGTATTCAAGGTGCTATCCAGTTTAGTCTTCACAATGGAATCACCTTTTGCATTCGAAAGCATGTAATTGGTGGTAACTTCCACCGTGTATTCATTTGACACGGTTTTCAAGTCAATACTTGCGATTTCGTTATTTTCCACAAAAGCGCTTTCCAAGGATTTTCGAATCTTTTCGATATCGGCTTTTTTCGTGAATTCAATTTTAAACGTTCGACCTCCTGTAAACTCGACACTTTCTTTCAATCCTCTGCTGAAAAAACCAATTAATCCAATAATGGTTAGAACGAGGGAGAAAATGTAAAAATATTTTCGCTTACCCATCCAATCAAACTTGAATCCCTGGAATAAACCTCGAGAATATTTGGTGTCGAAGGATACTCCTTTATTGCGGTCCATCCACCAAGTGATCACTAAACGTGAAATAAAGATGGCTGAAAAAACAGAAGTAAAAATACCGATGATTAAGGTGGTTGCAAACGATTTAATTTCACCTACTCCAAAATAGAAAAGAATAAACGCCACCAACAAGTGGGTCATATTTGCATCGATAATAGACGGTAAGGCACGCTGAAAACCAACACTTATTGCTTTTGCGGTATCAACTCCAGCCCTTTGTTCTTCGCGGATACGCTCAAAAATCAAAATATTCGCATCGACGGCAGTACCAATGGTTAAGATAATTCCGGCAATACCTGCTAACGTTAATACTGCTCCAAACGAAGCTAAACAACCCATTATGAACACGACGTTTGCTAGCAAGGCAATATTGGCAGCAAGACCTGATTTGCCGTAGTAAAAGAACATATAGAAAAGTACCGCAATAAACGCCACGACAAAGGAAATCAAACCAGCGCGTGAATTTTCAGAACCAATACTGGGACCAACACGGTTAAGTTCCTTTACGATACATGGCGCTGGCAACGCTCCACCATTCAAGAGCCCCGCAAGTGCTTCCGCCTCTTCAAACGTAAACGTACCAGAGATCTGGGTGTTACCATCTCGGATCGGGTTAATAACGGTTGGAGCTGAATACACCAAATTATCCATCGTAATTGCAACGATTTGACCCACGTTTTCCGAAGTCATATCTCCCCACTGTATCGCTCCTTCGTCGGTCATTTTCAAATTGACCGTAATCTTCCCTTTGTCATACCCTTGATCAGCGCGAGCGATGTGCTTACCGTTTACGCGTGCTTCTCCACCTTCCGGCACTTCGCAGGCATACAAATAATATCCTGACTTAGCCTTTTTCCCTTTGGCTTTTAACTCCTCTAATTTCTCTCCCCACATCAAACGGATGTTTTGCTCGGCCAGGGCTTGTTTGATATCTGAACGCTCCAAAATTCGGGTAGCCAGTTCTTTATTCTTTTTGCTAACCATACCAATGCAAAAACCGCCCACATCTTCTATTAAAGTATTTAACCCTTGGGAAGCGGCATCATTCGCCGATGGGGAACTTGGCTGCTTACTCATTTCGTAAATTTCGGTCAGTTTAGTCGAAATTTCATTCGGCATAAACGTTTCGAAGAACTCCAAGTTAGCGGTAGACTTCAATTTCTCAGCAACGGTATTTTCATCCAAAACACCAGGAAGCTCTATATATAATCGGTTAGTGGAAAGTTCTTTTTGTATATTCGGTTGAGCAACCCCGAATTGGTTGATTCTACGCTCCATTACCTCCTCAACCCCTGTCATTGCTGACTTCAAGATGCCGCGAAAATATTGTTTAACTTCGGAATCCGAAGGGTTCTTCAATCCCTCGCACTTTAATAAAGAACTTAAAGATCTTTTTTCCGCCTGAGCTTCTTCTTCAAAAATATCTAAAAAGTCACCGCCCTGATCAGCACGCGACTTAGCCTTGTTGAAAATACTTTTGAATTTCGGATCGTTTTGATTTCTGGAAGCATTTAAAATCAAATCAGCCGTCGAAATTTCCATCGTAACGCTCATCCCACCAACGAGGTCCAATCCAAAAGAGATGGAACGTTTTTTCGCTGTAGCGAAAGTTGATCCAAAAATAGGATCCACCGTTTTATCAGCACGGTCCATTAATATTTGACTAACGTAAGCGGCTTGCGCCAATTCATCTGCACCTTGCTTGGAGAAATCAACTTCGGATTGATTAGGCAACATCGCCCGGTTGTAACGGTTCGATGTTTGAATTTTAGCAATTAAACCGAGCGTGCTGATTTTTTGAACCGAAGAATCCTCTTTCGTTGAGCTTTTTTTATAGTCTCCTAATTCAAATCGAAACTCGCCAAGCGAAGCATTTGAGTTTTTAACGATAAGGTTGTAAGAACCTTTTTCTAAATTTGAAAACAATATTTTTTTACCAGGAATCAACTTTTTAAAAGATTTGTCACTGGAAAACTTATATTCTAAGGTATCCGAAACCATACCTGTTAAAGAACTATCACGGAATTCAACGGCCACATCCCATTTCTTGGTTCCTGCCTCGAGCTTAAGTTTTTTCACTTTTGCCTCAGCCTCCTTAGCCGCTAACTTCTCCTCAGAAGTGGCATACCAAGTAAATGAAAGCTGGTACAAGCATACTACCAACAATAGTATCGTCAATCCCCAAAAGAAACGCTTATTTCTCATCGATGTTTAGTTTATCTAATTTAAAGGGTGCAAATATAGCACTTAGGTTGATTAATATCAACTTATTTGCGTGAGCCAAGGCTAATTTCCATAAGGGTCAAGGTAATTCATCGATAAATTCCAACAGACGTCTAGAAAATTCAGGCCAAGAATTTTGCTGGTTTTGCAGGGCAATAGCCTTTCGAAATGGTGTCGCCCCATGTTCTTTAAAATAAGTGTTAACCGTAGATACAATGTTCGAAACTTCAATATCATCGCATATAAGTCCGGTTTCTCCGTGAATAATGGTCTCTGCTAATCCTCCAACGGGTGTAGCAACGATGGGAAGTTCGAAATGCTGTGCAATTCCAGTGATTCCACTTTGAGTAGCTGATTTATACGTGAGCATGCACACATCGGCTGCTCCAAAAAAAGTTGCGACCTCACTATCAGAGATGTACCGTTGAAACAAATGACAACGATCTCGAATGTTTAATGAATCGATTTGCTGTTCGTACTTATTGAAGTCACCATAACTCTCCCCAGCTAGGATCAAATGAAAACTATCATCCAACTGAGAAAGCACTTCCAATAAAATATCTAAGCCTTTGTAATCCCGAATAATCCCAAAAAACAGTAAAATGTTTTTATCAGCAAGGTGGCCCAGGTTTAGTTGATCGAGGGCCACATTTTTCGGGATTTTGTCACCAAAATGATTATACACGGGATGTGGAATTATCAGGCACTTCGCGTCTGGACGGTACGTTAATAAATCGTTTTTAACTTTTTGCGTCATCGCAATAAAAGCGTCATTCCTGCGGATAAAATAAGCGTTGAACCAGTGGTCAAAAAACCTTCGTTCGTGAGGTATTACATTATCCAATATGGCGATACGCTTTGTTGTTTTCCTCTGACGACCTAACACAAAACCCAGAGATGGCCCAAAAAAAGTCATCCAATATTTCGTTAAAACTACATCCGGATTTTTTCGTCTTATTTTTCGAGCACAATTCCAATAACTAAACGGATTGATGGAATCTAACCACCGAAGGGAAGGTATAGGGTCTGCAGTATCCTCTGGAGTAACCAATTGGGTTTTTCCAGGAAAGAGAAAGTTAGGATATTGACGGGTAAAGGTTACCGCTTCCACCTCATGTTGTTTCTCCAATTCACGGTACAGCAACGCATTGAACTGGGCAATTCCTCCACGGTACGGATAAAAGGTGGAGAGGTAGGTTATTTTCTTTGAATTACCCAAGACTCAAAACGGCTTGTACAACTTCTTCGGGCTGAATAGATTCCATGCAAGGAACTCCCTTCGCACAGGTATTCCCAAAATAACATTCGCAAGGATTTGGCGGACTGACAATGACTCCTCGGCCATAAAGCTCGAACTCATGTGGATTGAAAATGGTATTTATTAGCACCATTTTCTTTTGAAGACCCGTAGCAATATGCATCATCATCGTTACCTGAGTAACCACAACATCAAAAGCACTCACCAAGCTGATAAATGTCTCTAAATCAAAATGACCTGGATAATAAATTCCAGCGGCTTGAGACATCCTTAAGTTTTTATCATGCTCCAAAGACCCCCCTAGGTATACAGGGAAAAATCCACGAGATTTTAAGTGCTGTGCCACGGCAACCCACTTATCTTCACTCCAAAGACGGGTATTCCACCGAGGACCGCATCCTGTATTCAAAGCGATTAACGTTTTCCCTTCAGCTTTTTCGATCAATTCTGCCTTCCATTCCTCCGCCTTTTCCTTATTCAACGCCAAGGCATAGGGTTCCTTTTCGAAGGTCTCATGACAAATTTCAAAAATTTCTTGCAAGTAACTTTTGGTGTTCGCTATGGATAATTGGTCAAAAAAACCTGTCATCAATTTATGCTCTGCCGCTTGAGTACAAGGCGACACAGCATGATTTTCCCAAGTAAATCCAAATTTTTGAACCGCCTCAATCCTTGACATTAAAATGCAAGCCTCAGGATCTTTGTCCAAATTGATTGCAATATCAAATAAGCTATTCTCAAGAATAAAAAGCGAAGTTCCCGATAAGGAATAAATGGTATCAATGGCTTGAGAAGGCAACACTTCAGGACTTAAAGTAAGCCAAGTAATATGGCACTTAGGATATTTTTTCCTAAAACGATCAAGCAAAGGTGTGGTTCGAATAACATCCCCTAAGGCCCCTAGTTTTATGATTAAGATTCGTTGCTCTATGGGAGAATAATGATCACAACTTTGACAAATAGCTCCGAATTGTTTATTCGGTTTACAAGGTATGTGTCCCCGAAAATGGCGGCAATCCCTGCGAACTTCGTTAAATTCCATGCATCAAAGGTAGTATTATTGGCCGTACTCCAAAAGCGTTAGAAACAGTTCCTTGCCTTGTTTAACGTTTAGTGTATCGAAATTACTAATTTGTAAATCTTTAAAATACTTTTTCATCAAGCCAATGTTTTTACCGTACACTTCATACTGATTCTTGTAGGAAACCAAGGTTAATTCTTTTATTGAAAAAGCATGAACCGAACTGTCTGAATTGACATAACCCGTTGAATATGGCTCATGAATTCGTTCATAGTAGCCTTGTTGAGGCGGTAAAAAACTAAACTGATTCGGATCCCAAACCGTATTCGATTTAATAGGAAATCGTAAGGCCACCCTTCGAATATTCTCTTCCACAATCTCTGCACGATTTTCGGACACCACCGTTGTCCAAACATCGGTTAATTGCCATGGGTTAAAGATTCCACTGCGTTTGTAGCGGTTGAAGCGGTATACTAAACGGCCTTCATTGTCGTAAAGAGTATCTCCTATTTCCGTTTTTAGTTCGTAAAAGGTGGTGTCGTGAGGAACATTAGCATTTTCATCATGGGTGATTTCTATCGCTTGATAGATCCAATAGGAACCTTGAGCGTACGGATAATAATTGTAATGAAAGGACCCTGAAGTAACGTTGGCCTTATCTTTTTGGCAAGACACGAAGGCACTTAAAAGGAACACCCAAACTATGAAACGGTATGATACCATGCTTAAAAATACCTATTCTTCGGGAATCGTCCCGTTCTTTTTACATTTTTCTAAATACTTTTTCAACTCGTCCTTGTTCAATCGCTCACCATCCAACCAATACCCCTTGTACACTTCATTCCCCTTTTCGTCGAATGAATATGAATATCCCACGGCCTTACCGCCTTTGTAACGAATTTTTGATAATAATTGTCCGTTCGGATAGTATCTGTACCAATAACCCTCCTTTAGATTTTTCACATATAATCCGGTTTCTTCTAGCGATCCGCTCATTTTATACGCCTCAAAAGAACCGTCAAGCTGATTGTTGAGGTAGCGTTCCACGGTGTAAATTTTTATTTCGCCCGTTTCCATTTGTCCTTGGGTGTAAAATACCTTTCGTTCTCCATGCAATTGATCAGATCGGTAAGTTTCCGTCGATAATAGTGCTCCGTCGTAGGCGTAGTTTTTCCAAACCGAATCCTTCTTCATTTTCAAGTATTGGCCCTCACTCATAAGATCCTCTTTTTCAGAATAAAACCAAGCATAGCTGCGATCTTTAGTTTCATGTTTAACAATCATCTTTACTTTACCGGATGGATAAAAATACCTGAACTCACCCACTGGGATATTGTCTTTAAAGGTCCCTGTATACAAAGGAGTGGTGCCATCGCCCTGGTATTTAATCCACGGCCCCTGCTTCCTGCCTGCAGCGTCGGTTTTATTTTGTCCAAGTACTGACCAATGAGCACCTACCAGGAAAAGGACAAACATCAATAAATTCTTCATATTTTATGTAGAAAAGTACTCAAATCACTGCAACGAAAATCTGAAGGAACGGTTACCAATTCCTGACTTTCTATCAAGACGGTTTTCATCCCCAAGGCTTGACCAAATAGCAAATCGGTACCGGTGTCCCCCACCATTATGCTTTTTGAGAAATCAATTTCTGGAAATTGTCGCTGTGCCTCCAATGCCATGTTCGTATTAGGTTTTCTTCGAGATGCTGGATCGTTTTTCAATTCTATGGCCGCAAAAACCATATCAATGCATCCACCACTATCTGCCACTTGTTGGCACATCCGATCATGGATAAGCCCAAGTTCTTCTTGAGATATTTTTCCCAACGCAACGCATTGCTGATTGGTCACCACAAAGGTTCGCGCAAATTTTTCACGGACATGGGCAAGGCTTTGGAGGACTCCAGGTAAAAAATGGAAATCCTTCCAATCCAAGACATAACCTCCGAAAATGCGCTCATTGATTACTCCGTCGCGGTCGAGGAACAAGGTCCACGTTGAATCTACCCCCCAAGAGCTTATTTCCATCCCGTTTTTTCTTCAACAAGGTAATTATTGCGCGAAGAAGAACTTCTACTGACTAACTCCGCAATGAATCCGGTTAGAAAAAACTGCAAGCCCATGAGCATGGAAACCAATGCGACATAAAACTCTGCACGATCGGCTAATTTCACCCCATGGGTATGAATGAATAACTTATCGATACCAAGATATAAGGTAAATCCACCACCAACAAGGAACATCAGGGTTCCTAGTGCCCCGAAAAAATGCATGGGTTTTTTCCCAAACTTACCCATGAAGGCAACGGTGATTAAATCCAAGGGGCCGTTGAGAAAACGGTTGAGACCAAATTTAGAATAACCGTATTTGCGCGCTTGATGCTGTACTACCTTCTCGCCTATTTTCTTAAACCCCGCATATTTAGCCAATGCCGGCATGTATCGGTGCATGTCGCCATAAACTTCGATGCTTTTAACCACTGATCTGCGATAAGCCTTTAAACCACAGTTAAAATCATGAAGGTAAATTCCTGTAATTCTTCGAGCTGCCCAATTGTAAAGTTTGGTGGGTAACGTTTTTGAAAGCGGATCGTGGCGTTTCTTTTTCCAACCGGAAACTAAGTCGTAGCCGTCCTCAGTTATCATTCGATATAACTCCGGTATTTCTTCGGGCGAATCCTGCAAATCGGCATCCATTGTGATTACAACCTCGCCTTGTACCTCTTGAAATGCGGTTTGCAAGGCGGCGGATTTGCCGTAATTCCGCTGAAATTTTATCCCGTAAACCTGGGAATCCAGTGCCGATAATTCGTTGATGATGTCCCAACTTTTGTCGCTGCTCCCATCGTCCACGAAAATAATCTCGTAGGAAAGGGAAGCTTCGTTGACCACCCGAACAATCCATTGGTGAAGTTCTTTCAACGATTCTTCTTCGTTCAATAAAGGGATGACAAGGGAAATATTAGGACGCTGTGCTAGCATGTTACTTTCAATCTTTTAAAAATCTAAGGTGCTTATCCCCAAGAATAAGCAGGTACATTCCAGAATCCAAATGGCTTACATTAATCGTTAACGTATTACTATTTGTTTGTCCTGTTTGAATTACCCTACCCATTCCATCGTAAAGCGCATACCCTTCATTCGTAAAATCCCCTAAAAAGGTTACCTCTGTAGAAGCCGGGTTGGGATATACTTTAATCGTGTGCGACAATTCCTCCAAAGCACTGACAGAATTATTCGTCACATAGAATTCATCAAAGGCTGCTTCGGTGATGTTGATATTGGGGTCTTCATCGGAAATCACTAGTGATATTTGCATCGTTGAAGTGATGGGCAAAAGACCGTTTAAAGCAATGCTTTTGTATTCCCATTGCATCGAGTCTGATTGCGGTGGAACGACTTGGTCAATCAACACCGTTTGGCTCCCATTGCTCGCAAAAATTTTCAAGGTGTCATCCACCGATTGGGGTCCATAATAATTGTAATATCCTCTCGCATAATTGAAATGGGGATTGGTCAAACTGGTTAAATCCATCGGAGGAGAAACCAAAACGGTATTCCCTTGGTCCACGTCGTCGAAGTCAGGATGCAAGTTGGCATCGTTGCCCGTTACATAGCATGAACTTCCACAGTCCCATGGCACATCGCCTTGTACGGTGCTTCCGCTAGAAGTTGCGTTGGGCACCCCCCTCTCCCAAATTCCGGTTTGGGCAGTGCTGTTGACGCTCCATCCCAAGTCCAATTCAAAATCGTCGCCGTAACCTGGTTGAAGAACAAGGTTTATCACCCCTGTATTTGAGTCAATGGTTTGAACGGAACAATAGGGTAAATAACCCCACTTTCCTACAAATATTTGATACGGTTCTTGATAAAACAACGTGAATTGTTCTTCACCTAAAGCATTCGTCGTTCCAGAATGATCAATTAACGGATGGCTTAATTTAATCTTGGCATCGAAAATTGGCGCCCCATTGGAAGCATCGGCGACATTGACTTGTAAATTAAAAGGAGGCAAAGGAGTCAATTGTACATCCAAGACAACCTCTTGACCTTGCACCAAATTGACCGTAGTACTGAAGGGAGCATAACCTACTTTTTCGAATAGCACGTTAGCTTGTCCGGTATGATAAATCCCTGTAATGTAATCTCCAGAATTGTTAGTATTATCGGGTTGCGGATTGTTGAACAAGGTTACCTCCACCCCACTCAATGGCACATTCGTTCCAGTCTCGGTAACGTTTCCTCTTAAATAACTCCCTTTGGAATAGGTTGGTCCTAATATGAACAAGCCTTCAGTAATGTCCGCCGCAACAATAGTTCCGCTGGTAAAAAAAGGATAAACTCCCCAACAACCGTCAAAGCCGGTCGTTTGACCGTTGTAGGTATCAAACTCCCCTACTTTTACTAAATTTTCTGGATTGGTGCAATCGTGAATCACGATGCCGTCGGAGTAATAACTGGTTACTAAATAATCGCCTTTAACATGCGTATTGTGAGGTATTACGCCAGCACCGGGTGAATTTTGAATCCGTTCGACCTCATGAATGGCATTTAAATCGGAGATGTCATAAACGGCAATATAGGCTCCCGAGACTTCATCCGTGGTAAATACATATTGCCCACTGGTTGAAGGCCAAATGTTGTGTGTGAAAAGGCTTGGGGTTACTTGGGTCGCTAAAAGTTGTGGATTAGCTTTAAAAGTAACATCCACAATGCTAAAGAAACCATCGTAGATATGACCAAGGTACATGGTATCGTTGCGAACGTATCCATCGTGGCAGTACCAATTATCGAAGACTCCTGCCTCAACGGGTTGCATCGGATCAGCATTCAAATTCAGTATAATTACCCCACCATTGCCGCGGTTTGCTCCGAAAATATACGCAAAACCCTGGCTGTCGCAAAAACAGGTATGTGCCGAGGTCCAAGTTTGACCTGCCGGACCCGTGTAAACTGATACCGGCAAGTTGGTAGATTGAGGTAGCGGCGATAAGTCAATGATCAACATGCCGTCATCGGCTTCGGTGGTAACGTAGGCATGATCCCCGTATACACAGGGGTCTCTCCAAATTGATTCCGTTCCTGGATACCAAAAAACTTCAACCGGCGCCGTTGGGTTGGTGATGTCAACAATCGATGTTCCTTTACTGGTTCCAACGATGGCATATTCGTTGCCCATTTCATCTTCATAACCCCAAACGTCGTTCAAATCTGCACCATGAAGCTGCTGATAATTAATATGCGACAACGAGTCAATGTTCAGTTGAGCGTTAAGATGCCATGACATGGTAAGCACAAAAGCAACCAATAGTATTTTCTTCATGTTCAATTCATTAGCTCAACGAAGGTATCAACTTGCGTTTTATGGAAACCCTGTTAAATGTTATTGTTTGATGATTTTTTTGGCATACACCTGTTTTTCCGTTAGCACTTTGGCGACATAGGTCCCAATCGGCAAGTCTTTCAAATCCAAAGTAACGCTGGCAAAAGATTCAGATGCCTCCATCGGAGATTCTATCCAAAGTTTCCCCATAATATCGAACAGCTGAAGCGTGGCCTTATGACCTACAAAACCGGAAATTTCAACCGTTGCTTCTTGCTGTGCTGGATTCGGGAAAACAGCAATGTCATGGTCGAGTTTTGCCTCATCCAAACCTACCCCAAAACCAACGGAAAAATCATAGCGATGGTAACGCCCGAAGTCGCCGGGGAAAATCTCGATGTAGCTTCCTCCTACATAGCGGAGGCGCATTTGCCCATTCGATTCTCCTTCCACCTGAGCTGAATACCAAAACGACAATCCATCGTTGTCGGTATCCTCAATAATGACGCTGTAGCAACCTGGAGCTAAATCAAAGGTGTCCTTGTATTGCGTTTGATTGGCGAGTTGATTGCGTTGAAAAATAATATTTCCTGAGGCATCAATAAGTTTGTATGAATTTTCAACCGCTTTGTTGTTGGTGGTTAACCACACAAAGAAGGGCCCGTTAATCACCTCGGGCGCGTCAAATTTCACTTGTTTTACACTGTTCTTTAAGTACTCGTCGTTCCCGAAGGTTCCGTTGACATTGCTTACATAGGCCGTAAAGGTCTCGGTTGAATCCAAGTCCATCCAAAAGCCTAAATCATTTACAGGAATTTCTACTACTTCTTCTTCAAGGAAACCGAGATTCCCGGTCCAATTCAACTGAATTTCATTTCCGTAGGTAATCCAGCATCGGATAAAACAAGAAGTTAGCGGATTTGAACCGGTATTTTTCAGCACAACCCGTGGGTTGGAGCACGTTGGATTGAACTTGCTGTAGTATTCCCAATTGTTCGGATTTAGAACATCAGCAATGGCCGCGTCGTTTTGGAAATTCGGCGCAGAATAAGAGATTAAATCGAAGGCGCCAATGTAGTTTCCTCCAGCTTGACCGGGATCTCCGGCAGGTACTGCGTTTACCGTGTAATCCAGCGAAACGGTATCGCCCGGCTGAACGAACGGAGTTAATTCAAAATCATGCTCTTTAACGCGGTCGCCCGGGCACCAGCCTTCTCGGGCGTAGGGCCAAGTACCTCCTTGTCCAATATTAGGATTATCTCCGCACTCCGTAGTTTGCCAAATATTCCAATTAAACCGAGGAATGCCATTCACGGAAATTCCATGATCGTTGGCGACCCACTCGCAACAAGCATAATTCCCAACCTGTCCGTGACCGGACATTCGGGTTTTTACTTTAAACATGGCTGAAGTGTCCGAAAGGACAACCGGTTTGTTTTGGAGCACGGCATCGCCTGCCATTTGACCGAAATTGTACGAACGCCAATCGGACCATATTGGTTGACGCGCATGCACGTCCCGAGGAGGAATTCCTTTAATGAAGGCAAACTTCAAATCCAACAACTCTTGGGTATTGTGCGCCGCTAAATCCACCAAACCGTGAAGATAGTGCTGGTAATCGGTTACATCGTAAATCCAGCAGAAACCGTTAGGACCTAAGTCAAAATTGATTCCATACGGAGTAATGTAGCGAGCGATCTCAACGTCTTTGATGATTTCATAGGGCTGTTCATAATACACTACGGTGTCATTGATCAATTGCTGCCCGTAAGCCACGGGCAACGTGGTCTGAACGGCACCTGTTGAACTGAACTCATACACCGATGGAGCTGTCGCATATCGGAAGGAGTTCACGATTTCAAAATGACGGTTCACTGGAGCTATTTCGAAAATCACCGTGGGTTCCATGGATTTTTGTTCCAGCACAGGAAGCGTTTGAACCGCGCCAGCCACCGTCCCTTGACCAAAGGCAACCACAGGACGTTCGTTCAAGATTTTGATCCCTGCAAGGGGTGCTGCACTCTTGATCATGCTTCCGGAAACGGGATCGAAACCGTCGCTCAACATCAACTTGTAATCGTTTGGTGAACGGTCATCGGCGTAATTTTCATTATCGAAATCATAATACACCATCAATGCGTTGTAATTCGGATGGCTGTTATCGATTTTCGTTTGATAGTTCGCTAAAATGGTGGCAGAATCCAAGGCCGTTTTGAACACGCGAAACTCATCCATTTGCCCCTTCCATTTGAGACCATAGTCGCGGTTTGCGCCCAAGACAAATCGATGGATGTACCCTACTGTCCGGTTCAAGTTGCCGCCAGAATGCCAGGTATGACCGTTTTTGTAGATGAACATTTGTCCCGTGCTTTGCTTTTTCACAAAAGCCCAATGGTTCCAGTTGTTATCAATTTCAGGAGCACTCATGGTTTTATTGATGCGGTCGTAACCGGTTTGATTGCCCGCGTCCCAATAGATGTTGTTGTTGCTCCAAGGCATGTGAATGTTCAAGATTCGGTTGTTCAAGGTATCGTATGCTTCCAAGATGGTCGTGTTCGTTCCGTTGTTGGCGTTTCCTTTCGCCCAAAATTCAATGGTCACGTCGCCGTTAACCAAGGTATCGGAAAGTTCCAGCATGGAATAATTGGTTCCATCGAATTCCATCACACCGTTGCTGCCTTCAAAATAGATACTGCTTGCGGAAGGACCGTTTTCCGCATCGAATGAAGCTTGACTTTGAAGGGGCGTATCTTGGTCGAAGGTGCATTGAACAATGATGTTCTGAAGACCATCCCAAGTAAACGGTTGATAAAACAAGAAGCGGTTCGATCCCAATTGCAAGTTTCCGGCCGAGATATTTCGGTTGTATACTTCGGTGAAACCGCCCGATGCTAAGGTGCTTAAAGAAGCGAGATTGGTCCCCCTGAGCGCAATTTTCGGGAAAGGAAGACCCTCATTCAAACCAAGGTTATTCACAAAAAGGGTGAGCGATTGTAAGTCTCCAGGCTGCACGCCCGCTGCAATCAGTTCTTGCGCCGTAACAACGAATTGATAGATGCCTCCATGGCTTTGCGTATGGAAGGGAAGTTGGGTGGTCCCGTTGCCTGCATTCAAGGTATAATCTTGCAACAATTCCCCCGATCGAAACGACTGAACGTGCTGTTGCACATTGAACCACTGTGCAGCTGCCTGAGCGGTGTTGTAAGGAATAATCGCCGGTGTAGCGAAATTCGCGAGGTACTTCCCCGATTCCCTTTTCACGGAATCAAAATCCCCGGTATGGTCGAAAACACGGGTGTAGGTAAGGTAATCCCATTCTCCGCAATCGTATTGATCCCAAGTGGTCAGTGGGCTACACTTCAACTTATAATACATCAACACTTTCTCAAACCGAAGGGTATCCAACGAAGCTGGAAAAAGGAACTGGTCGTGCCGATTGGTAATGGAATCAAAGGTGAACGTTTGAACCCATGTGGTATCCTGAGCAAACGAAAAAAATCCCATGAAAATGAATGGGACTGCGATAATTAAACGGCGCATGGTGAATGTTTTGAACAAAAATACAATACTTATTGGGAGATGAGAAAGCTATGACAAAATTTCCGTTACTTTGGGTTGGCATGCCGATTGCAAAAGCATGTGAGCACTTGCAAAATAGCATCTCTAAGGAAAATACCATTTCACCAAAGCTGCTTTCTGCCAAAATGACAACACACCATGAACGAACATTTGTCCCCTTTTCCCTACCTGGCACCCATCGATGGAGATTCTGAATTCATACCCCTCATTACCGCCGAGGAAGAGGAATCAGTCAACCGTCAGGCATTTCCTGAAGAGCTCCCCATTCTACCGCTCCGTAATAACGTACTTTTCCCCGGGGTGGTCATTCCTATTACCGTAGGACGCGACAAATCAATCAAGCTCATTCAAGATTCAAACAAGGGCAATAAAATCATCGGCGTAGTTTCGCAAAAAAACCAAGACCAAGAATCCCCCAACTTCAGCGATCTAAATACCGTTGGAACGGTAGCGGAAATTGTGCGCTTATTAAAAATGCCGGACGGAAGTTCTACCGTCATTATTCAAGGGAAGCGGCGCTTTGAAATTGTAACCCCGCTCCAAACCGAGCCCTACATGAAGGCCAAAGTGAACATTCTTAACGAAGTTTCAATCGACAAGAAGGACAAAGAATTCAAGGTCATGATCAGTACGGTGAAAGAGTTGGCGCTTCAAATCATTCGCGACAGCCCCAACATTCCTTCCGAAGCACAATTTGCCATTGGCAACATCGACAGCCCAACGTTCTTGGTCAATTTCATTTCCTCGAACATGAACGCCGATGTGGCAAAAAAGCAAGAAATGCTCGAAGAAATGGACATGAAAAAACGCGTTGTTATGGTCATGGAGCATTTAACCTTGGAGGCACAAATGCTGGAAATGCGCAACGAAATTCAAAACAAAGTTAAACGCGATTTAGACCGGCAACAGCGAGAGTACTTTTTGCACCAACAAATGCGTACCATACAGGATGAACTTGGCGACAACCCTCAGGATCAGGACGTAGCTGAATTTCAGGAGCGTGCTTCCGCGAAAAAATGGAGCGAGAAAGTCGCCAAAGCCTTTTACAAAGAACTGGACAAATTGCAACGCATGAACCCGCAAGGGGCAGAGTACACCGTTCAAATGAATTTCTTGGATGTTTTACTCGACCTGCCTTGGAATGAATACACCAAGGACAATTTAGACCTCAAACGGGCCAAGAAAATTTTAGAGAGAGACCATTCCGGTTTAGAGAAAGTGAAGGAACGGATTCTGGAATACCTTGCCGTATTGAAAATTCGCGGCAACATGAAATCTCCGATTCTATGTTTTTACGGACCTCCGGGGGTTGGAAAAACCTCGTTGGGAAAATCCATTGCCGAAGCTTTAGGACGCAAGTATGTGCGTATGTCCCTTGGGGGACTGCACGACGAAGCAGAAATCCGTGGACACAGGAAAACCTATATTGGGGCCATGCCGGGAAGAGTAATCCAAAGTTTGAAAAAAGCCGAATCGGCTAACCCTGTATTTGTTTTGGATGAAATCGATAAATTAGGCAGAAGCCACCACGGCGACCCGTCCTCTGCCCTTTTGGAAGTGTTGGACCCGGAACAAAACTCCGCCTTTTACGACAATTACGTGGAAAATGAATTCGACCTATCCAAGGTGCTTTTCATAGCAACAGCCAACAGCCTCAGCGACATTCAGGGTCCTTTACGGGACCGTATGGAAATCATCGAAGTGAACGGATACACGGTGGAAGAGAAAATCGAAATCGGTAAAAAACACCTAATTCCCAAGCAACTAAAGGAACACGGACTGAATGCCAAGCAATTCTCCATGGAAAAAGAGGCCTTGGAAAAAGTAATCGTTTCTTACACCAGCGAATCAGGGGTTCGAAGCTTGGATAAACAAATTGCGAAATTGGTGCGATCCAGGGCCAAACAAATCGCCAACGATGAAACGTATGAGGTTGTGGTTAAAGAATCCGACCTATTCACGTACTTGGGGGCCGGAAGAAATCCTTCCAAAAGCCTAAACAATGAGGTTGCAGGAGTTGTTACTGGCTTGGCATGGACCTCCGTCGGCGGGGACGTACTGTTCATTGAATCATCGATTGCAGAAGGAACCGGGAAACTCACCTTAACTGGAAACCTCGGAGAGGTCATGAAGGAAAGCGCGGTAATTGCCTTAGCCTTTTTGAAATCGCACAGCGATTGGCTGAACCTACCTTCCGGTGTTTTCAACGCTTACGATGTCCACTTGCACGTACCTGAAGGCGCAACGCCAAAGGACGGACCGAGCGCTGGAATTACGATGCTGACGTCCCTTGCTTCTTTGTTTACCCAACGGAAAGTCAAAAAACAACTTGCTATGACGGGGGAAATCACGCTGCGAGGTGATGTGTTACCGGTTGGAGGGATTAAAGAGAAATTGTTGGCCGCAAAACGTTCGGGAATCAAGGAAATCATCATGAGCCAAAAAAACCAACAAGATGTGGACGAAATCGAAGCTCGTTATCTTAAGGGATTAACGCTACATTTTGTGAGTACCATGAAAGAGGTTTTGGACTTGGCCTTGCTTAAAGAAAAGGTAAAAGAAGCAAAATCTATTTCTCTGAAAAACAATAACTAATCCCACTCTTCGGAATCGTTTTCCTTGAGGAGTTTGTGCCAGTTTTCATCGGGATCTAAGCGGTCTTTGAGGATTTCGGTGTATTCTTCCGAACTCATGGTGTAGCGCTCCACTTCCGTACCGGTGTACGTTTCAATCGCATCCAACAGGGGAATTTCGTCCGTACTGCAAAAACTCAAAGCTTGTCCACGTCGGTTACCTCGCCCTGTTCTTCCACAACGGTGCACGTAATTCTCGGGATTGTCGGGCAGATCGTAGTTGATCACGTATTCCACCTCGGGAATGTCGATCCCTCTGCAGGCAACGTCGGTGGTCACTAGGATTTTGTTCTCTCCTTGACGGAAGCGTTCCAGGGTCACAAAACGTTCCTCTTGGGCTTTTCCTCCGTGCAGTATCTCAACCGTCAACCCAACGCGCTCCATAGCTTTCTGAACCCTTTCCGCACGGACTTTGGTCCGAACGAAAATCATAAAACGGTCGTCGGGATATTCCGTCAAAATGTTCTCTAGAAAAAAGCGCTTATCGTCCATTTCCACCATCAACACCTGATGGTCCACATTCTTAGAAACAGGATTCCCCGGAGTGATTTGGATGCGAATGGCATCGCGCACAACATCATAAGCTAATGACTTGATTTTCTTGTTAATAGTCGCTGTAAAGAAAAGTGTTTGTTTATGTTTAGGAAGCTTGCGTTTGGCGTCCACGATGTCCCGAGCAAAACCGAGGTCTAGCATGACATCGGCCTCATCGAGCACCCAGGTGCTAACGGTTGATAGATCTAAAAAACCTTGGGCAATTAAATCAAACATGCGACCCGGGGTTGTAATCAGCACCTGAGTTCGTTCTTGCAATTTTTTAATTTGTTGGTCCTGTTCCACACCGCCAATAAGGGAAAGAATGCTAATGGATAGATGCTTGCTGAGGTCGAGAAACACCTGTTCAATTTGCCGCGCTAATTCGCGCGTTGGCACCATAACCAAAACCTGCACTCCTTTCTTGTGGGCATGGGCCTGGACCTGATGAAGGATGGGAATGGCAAAAGCAGCCGTCTTCCCCGTGCCGGTGGGCGCCACAGCCATGACGTCTTCACCGTTTAGTATGTGAGGAATAACCTTGTATTGAATATCGGTAGGGCGTTTGTACCCCAGATCGTCAATAGCTTGTAGAATGGATGGATGGACGGGATAATCCTTGAACTTCATGGTTCAAAGGTACGGAATCCGAAGCTTATTGGTTAAAAAGCTTTTCTACCGCCTCAAAGCGGAACGCAAAAATGGAATCCAATTTCTTGCGAACCACAAGACCGTGCATGAGACGACCTAAAAATCCGAGCGGAAGCTCATAACTAACGATATCCGTCATTTCTACCGAACCGCCGAGGTCTTTGAAGTGGTGTTCATGATGCCAAATTTTGTAAGGCCCAACGCGCTGTTCGTCAACAAAAAAGGCATGATCACGTACGGTTTTAATTTCAGTGACCCAACGCATAGGAATGTTGAGCAAGGGTTTAACCGTGTATTCGATCATGAGGCCTTCGTACATTTTCTCGGGAATTTCGGTCTTCACTACAAAACCCATAGACGCGGGGGTGATTTTAGCCAGGTTGTGCGGTGAGGAGAAAAAATCCCAACAGGTTGCGAGGTCGGTTTTAACGATTTGCGTGCGTTTCAATTGATACATGCTTCAAAAACAAACAAGGCTGAAAAAGGTTGTTCTAATATCACAAAACAAACCGTTGACTATAGTTATTCCAACTTTGCACCCGAGCTGCGGTTCGTTGTTGATTAAAGCTTCCTGTATGCACTAACGTTTTACTGGCAATACGATCTGAGGCCAATTTATCAAAGTATGCCAAGCCATTGAACATTTTGGGCATAATGGTTTCGCTGGCTTTTATTTCAACCACATTAAGTTTATCAGAATCTTGCCAGATTAAATCCACTTCATGACCAACCGCATCCCTCCAAAACCAAAAATCATGCATCAAGTTGTTGTGATAATTTTGTTTCAAGTATTCATTGATTACAAAATTCTCAAATAGCGAACCCTTATAGTTGCTTGTTTTTACACTGGACGCATCGTTGATTTTAAGCAAAAAACAAAGCAATCCCGTATCGTAAAAATAGAGCTTAGCACTTTTGGTGATGCGCTTATTAAAATTGGAATGCAAGGGTTGAAGCTGATAAACGATGTAACTTGTTTCCAAGACAGAAATCCAAGATTTTGCAGTGGGTTGAGAAATCCCGCATTCATTAGCCAGCGAATTCAAATTAAGCAATTGCCCGGCCCTAGCAGCACAAAGCCCAATGAAATTCCTAAATTGCTTGAGGTCCTTTACATGAATCAATTCTGATAAATCTCGTTCTACGTAGGTTTGCAAATAATTTGAATAAAATACCTTAGAGGGGATGTCACGGTCGTACAAGGCTGGATAAAATCCGCGTTGTAAATTCACTGAATAATCAGCATCTAGCCATCCGGCACTGTGCATTTCTTCTTGATCAAATGGTAACAACTTAAACAAGGCTACACGACCAGCAAGGCTTTGGGTGATGCTTCGCATTAAATGAAAATTCTGTGAACCCGAAAGAATGTATTGCCCCATGACACGATCCTCATCAACCTTTGTTTGAATATAGGAGAATAATTCAGGCACACGCTGCGCTTCATCTAAAATCACCTTCCCTTGAAATTCCGTTAAAAACGCATTCGGGTCATTCATTGCATATCTCCTGAAATCTAAATTCTCTAAATTCACATAGGTATAGTCAGAAAACTGATTTCTCAGGAAGGTAGTTTTACCTGACTGACGAGGTCCGGTCAGTACAAGAACGGGATATTTTTTAAGATAAATATCCATTGATTTTTTAATAATTCGAATTCTATCCATAACCCTTATAAATATTAAACAAATATACAACTAATTTTGAAATTACACGGGTACCAACTTTGAAATTACACGGGTACCAACTTTGAAATTACACGGGTACTAACTTTGAAATTACACGGGTAATAATTTTGAAATTACATGGTTGTTACTTTGAAATTGTACGGGTAGTAATTATACTCGTCAGAGTCATCCCCCTTTATCCCCCTTCAAAGGGGGAGGAAAATAAAATTCGTCTATGATACTTGGTTCCCCCTTAAAGGGGGAGGAAAAAATAAGATTCATCAATGGTACTTGGTTCCCCCTTTGAAGGGGGATAAAGGGGGATGACAACTTTCACACCCAAAAACGTTGGATTCCATTCACTAACTAAGCTGAATGCACTTGAAAACACTAGATTACTTTCCCCTCCTGCATGGCTAGAAAGCGCTCAAGCAACTTCTGGTGTTCTTCGAGCAAGGTAATGTACTTGTCTTTCCATTTTACCTCCTCAACTTCGGGTGCGTTGTCGGTTTGTAGGTAGTTCCTACGTAGTTCAGGAATATCTTGGGTGAAATCGTGGTGTATGATTCGGCCAATCTCCAAAATATGCTCTATACTCAGCATGGGGTTTTCGAAGGCATCGTAGAGCCACTTTCGGCTTTTACCCATTTTAAGGGCCAATTGACTCAACTTATGTCCTGAGGCCCGAACGGCTTGTTCTACGATTTCTCCGCGGTGAATCATTCAACAAAGGTGACGCCATATTTGCCATATATTTTATACATTAAATATACGTTTATGTGATTTACTCGGTATCTTTGTTAAAAGAATTGAAAAAATGATTTTTAGTCAAGGTAAAACCTTTACAACGAAAGCTGTATTACTTCTCCTATTAACGCTTCCTTTCGCAACAATCCAAGCCCAAATGGACAAACGCCGAGTGATGGCAAGTGCGGGAAGAATAGCGAAGAACCTCCAACCTTCGCCCTTTGGAACCAATTACATCATGTCGTACACCTTGGGGGAGCCCTTCATTTACGTGAATACGCCCTTGGGTTATGCGAGCACTCGGGTGTGTAACGGTTTTCAGCAACCCGATGCGCTAGTTCCTGTGGGTCCAGGCGTGGTGGTGCAAATGCCCACGCAACCGGTGTTTAAGATTTATCCCAACCCTTTTGATGCCTATTCCATCGTTGAAGCTCCCAAGGAATACGAGGAACAGGAATTGAAACTGCAGCTCATAGACGCCAACGGGAAACTGGTGTACGATGAAATCATGAAAGGTGCACGCCACAAAGCGGATTACTCCACTGGTCTCGCTCCTGGAACCTATTTTTTAAACATCTATCACATGTCGGGTACCCTCATAGAGCAAGTAAAACTCATTAAATCCTAAACCATGAAAAGAACGTTATCCTTTTTGCTGTTCCTATCGGTATCCATTATTTCTACTTCGTTAAACGCTCAAGCTCCGAACGGAATCAACTACCAAGCGGTGATTCGAACCAATACCGGAACCTTGGCCAGCAACCAACCGGTGGTGATCAGGGCGAGAATTCTTCAAACTACTGCGAATGGAACGGCGGTTTATTCCGAACGCCACAACTTAACCACGGATCAATTTGGATTGGTGAATTTTGTGATTGGAAACGGAGTTTTCCTTGCCGGAAACCCATTTGCCAACCTGAATTGGGGCAACGGACCGTATTTCTTGGAATTGGGCGTAGCTTTCACCAACCAGGTCAACCCTGTGCTGTACATGCCCTATGGAACCCAGCAAATGATGAGCGTACCCTATGCCTTGTATGCCAAGTCTTCTGGGAATTTACTGAACCAGTGGAGTTCAGGAAACGGTGTTCCTCAAAGCAGTTTTGGCACCACGGGGGATTATTATTTGGATAACGCAACAGGAAATGTGTACACGAAAACCAATGGAACTACATGGGTTTTAATATCAAACATTACCGGTCCCCAAGGCACTGCTGGCGTAGCTGGTCCTCAGGGTCCAATTGGATTAACCGGCCCGCAAGGCTTGGCCGGCGCAGCAGGGGCTGCGGGACCTCAGGGTCCAATTGGTTTGACAGGTCCCGTTGGTCCTCAAGGAGTACCAGGTCTATCGGGAACGAACGGTACAAACGGAACCAACGGATTGAACGCAGCAACTCTTACTACGATGGAACCTGCTGGAGCAAATTGTGCAACAGGGGGCGTAAAATTAGAATTTGGGCCTGACGTAAACGGCAACGGTTTGTTAGATGCGGGAGAAATTGTTCCTGGGCTTACCAAGTATGTGTGCAATGGCGCTGTGGGAGCTCAAGGTGCAACGGGCCCTCAAGGACCAACCGGATTAGCAGGACCACAAGGTCCTCAAGGTCCGGCGGGGCCATCAGGAGCTACCGGAGCAACCGGCCTGCAAGGTCCGGCCGGCGTAGCAGGTGCTGCTGGTCCACAAGGCCCTCAGGGAATCCAAGGTCCTGCAGGAGCGAACGGCACGAATGGCACAAATGGTACAGCAGTATTAAATGGAACTACCAACCCCGCTGCAGGAACAGGTGTCAATGGTGATTTTTACATCAACACGGCTACTAATACCTTATTTGGTCCCAAAGCAAACGGTGCTTGGCCTACAGGAGTTTCGTTAATAGGTCCGCAAGGACCAATTGGTTTGACCGGCCCACAAGGTCCCGCGGGTCCAACAGGTGCTACTGGTTTGACCGGCGCAGCAGGAACGAATGGGACAAACGGAACCAATGGAACTTCTGTTCTCAATGGAATTATCAACCCCGTTGCAGGAACTGGCGTAAATGGTGATTTTTACATCAACACGGCTACGAATACCTTATTCGGGCCCAAAGCAAACGGTGCTTGGCCAGCAGGAGTTTCGTTAATAGGTCCACAAGGACCAGCTGGCGTAGCCGGTCCACAAGGTCCAACGGGGCCAATTGGCCTACAAGGTCCAATTGGATTAACCGGCCCGCAAGGCTTGGCCGGCGCAGCGGGTGCTACCGGAGCAACGGGTGCTCCAGGTCCACAAGGCCCTCAGGGAATCCAAGGTCCTGCAGGAACGAACGGAACCAATGGAACCAACGGAACCGCTGTCCTAAACGGAATCACCAACCCCGCTGCTGGAATAGGTGTAAATGGAGATTTTTACATCAATACGGCCACCAATGAATTGTTCGGTCCTAAAGCCAACGGCAACTGGCCTGCTGGCGTTTCTTTGGTTGGACCACAAGGTATTCAGGGAGCTACCGGATTAACCGGCCCGCAAGGCTTGGCCGGCGCAGCGGGTCCGCAAGGTCCGGCCGGAGCCACGGGCGCAACAGGTCCAGTTGGAGCTACAGGTCCTGCAGGAACGAACGGAACCAATGGAACCAACGGAACCGCTGTCCTAAACGGAATTACCAACCCCGTAGCAGGAACAGGTGTCAATGGTGATTTTTACATCAACACGGCTACTAATACACTTTTTGGACCCAAAGCAAACGGTGCTTGGCCAGCGGGTGTTTCCTTGGTTGGACCGCAAGGACCGGCCTCAACCACTGGAGGAATTCGTATTGGGTTTTCAGCAACTACAACTTGGACTTGTCCAGCAAATGTAAATCAAATAAAAGTAGAGGTTTGGGGCGCTGGTGGCGGTGGTGCAACTGGAAGCTTAGGAAAGAATAATTTACAATGTGGAGTGCTAATTGGTAACACTTATCACGGAGAACATGGTGGTAATGGGGGCAATGGCGGTTATAATTCAGCATTAATTCAAGTAATTCCTGGACAAAGTTATTTAATTACTATCGGACAAGGGGGTATTGGTGCTTCTGGTTTTTCTCAAGGTTGTCCTTCTTTTGGAAATAATGGCGGTAATGGAGGCGCAACGTTATTTTCAAACATTATTTCTGCTTCAGGAGGTCTCGGCGGAACAAGAGGCGAATCTTATAATAATTTCAATTCAGGATCTAATAACAATTATAGCGCAGGACCTTCAGGTCAAAATGCACCCATAAATAACTATAACTATCCAATAATAAACTACGGAAATAGAAGTTATATTCCTGCTTCTTATTTACTGGCGATACCAGGGAATTCCGCCTCAGGTGGTAGCGGTGGACAAAGAGGTTATGATAATGGATCAAATGCTTTCTATCCACCTAACGCAAATAATGGCGAAGATGGATATTGTGTGATTTCTTATTAACGATTTTTTTTCTGTACGGCATTATTTCATAAAATAAAATTGATTTTTTTTCGCTTCACATTTCATAGATAAACTTATGCGTGTGTTGATGAGTATTTGATGTAATTTCTCAAAACCACGATCCCTTCTTCAAAGAAAACGCGGTATCTTGAAAATTCTTCGGGCATTAGAAAGCCAAAAACCAAAGTTGATAGTTTTTAAGGATTAAACGAACTTCTATTAACATTAAGATATAGATCGAGGAACGCAAAAGGACCTAAGGGAAATGGTTTATTACCTCACCCCTACTCCCAAACATACCGCTCATCGTAGGCTACCTCGTTTTTTTCCAGAAATTCTTGGTATTCGGTTTTAAAGGCTTTTTTACGGTGGTGTTCTTTTTGGTTGGCTATATATTGGATAACCCGCTCAACCTGGGCAGGATTTACGGAAAACGCGCCGTAGCCGTTTTGCCATGAGAAATTAGCATAGGCCGCACCTTTGGTTTTCATCCATTTAGAAGAATGGGATTTCAGTTCTTCCAACAATTTCATTAAAGCCACCTTTTTGGACAGCATACACAGAATATGAATGTGGTCGGTGTACCCTCCAACTTTAATCACGTGACATTCGAGGTTATTGCAGATGCCACCGAGATAGCTGTAGAGTTCATCTTCGATTGATTCATGTATAAGTGGTTGTCGGTACTTGGTGCTGAACACGATGTGCAGGTAATTTTTTACGAGCGATTGTCCCATTTGATTAAGGTATTGCGCCCCTTCAGGGCTAACATTAGATACTACGTATTTAACCGATGGCTAAACGCCATCGGTTAATGAGCTCGCCCCTTCAGGGCTAACGCAAAACGCGTACAATTGATAATTAGTATAAATCATTGCATCCTAGCCCTGAAGGAGCGAAATATGTTAGCCCTGAAGGGGCGCAATAACACCCATCCTACCCCACCATTTGATTACAGCCACGCACGTCCGCATGGTTTACGTGGCCTTCGAGCAGGAAACCTCCTTAGATTTTACCGGTAATAAAATCCAAATAGTTTTTTTGATTTACCAAAACAAATTGCGCATCGGGATAGTTATTTTTCCAGGCGCTAGGGACTTTTACACTGGTTTTATTCCATTTAAATTCATAGGCTACCAAATCGGAGCCACATTCTTCTATGAGATCGATTTCCTGTTGATCATAGGTGCGCCAAAAATAGGTGTTCACACGTCTTTTCTTATAGGCATTTAGTTTCATGCGTTCCGCCATGAGGTAGTTTTCCCACAACTGCCCCGTATCGTTTCGCAGATTCAAGGTATGGTAGTTTCGGATTAACGCATTACGAATGCCATTATCATAAAAATACCAGCGGTTGGATTTGGAGATTTCCTTGCGTAAATTCCGGCTAAATCCTCGAACAGGATAGATTACAAAAACCTTGGTTAGTAAATCTAAATATGCTTCAATAGTATTTCTACTGATACCCTTTAAACTGGTAGCTAGTTCGTCGAGGCTAACCTCTCCCCCAAGTTGAAAGGCAATTAAACGCAATAAATCCATGATTTTATCGGCTTTCTTAATCCCTTGAAAGGCGAGAATGTCCTTGAGTAAATAACTGCTTACGATGCCTTCCAAATAATCTATTTTATCGGCTTCAGATGGCAAATGCAATAATTCAGGATACGAACCAAGAACCATTCGCTGTTCGAGCCTTGCATCCGTCTCAATAAGGTTTTCATACGGACTGAATTCTAATTGAGCCAAAGGAAATAATTGGACCACATAAGATCTTCCCACCAAGGGTTCTCCTAATTTATTCGAGAGTTCAAACATCGACGAACCGGTAACAATTACCGCAACCTGAGGCAACTCATCCACCATAAGTTTCAGTTTTAACCCAATATCTGGAATGTTTTGCGCCTCATCAATGATAAGGTATTGAACATTACCCAACATCGAGCGATAATTATCAACCGACTTTACGGCCAAACGATCCAGTGTTTTTTGATCGTCTCCGTTTAAGGTAAGTACTGATTCTGTAGGGAAACTATCACTCAGTTTCTTAAGCAAAGAGGTCTTCCCAACTCGACGTGCCCCAAGTAAAATCAATACACGCCCCGGTAAAATCTGTTCCTTTAATTGAGCAAAAATGTACCGTTCAAGTTGTAACATGGTAATTTCTATTTTTGCTAAGTTAACACTTTCCAATCGATTTTTTTCTTCCTATTGAAGTTTTTTAGCTAAATTCATTGAATAAGCTGAAGTTTTTTAGCTAAATTTCTTCAATTGAGAATAACGTAAGGTTGTTCACTCCTACCCCACCATCTGGTTACAACCGCGAATATCCGCATGATTTACGCGGCCTTCGAGCAGGAAACCTCCCGGAACGAGTTTACCTAAATCGTCGGTGGCAATGAAACTGCAGCTGTTGAGGTTGGCCAAATCGATGATATTGATGGCGCCGCGCTGGTCCTCGGGCACATGGGCAAGAGGATCACTCACGTCGCGTAACACGACCCGCATCCATGATGGCGTGCGGAATATTAAATCCGGTCCGCAATACCCTTGCGATAAGAGTTCGGTCATGCCGTATTCGGAATGAATCTCGGATGTGTTCAACCCCTGCTTCAAAGCTTCGTGCAATTCCGGTTTCGTGAGCTCTTTGCGCCGGCCCTTCATGCCTCCCGTCTCTACCACCACGGCGTTTGAAAAATCATTACCCTGCTCGGCCAAATCCAATAAAGCATAAGATACCCCGAACAACATGCATTTTCTTCCTGAAGCCAACGCTTGAACATACCGTTCGTGGACATGCTCCATTTCGTTCAGGACAAACCCCGACAAGGGATGCTCGCTTTGCGCAATCAATCCTTCCACCATATTCACCAACCCTGAATTGCCTTGTTCCAAATAATTCGGCAACAAGGCCAAAATCACCCAGTCTTTAGGATCCCCAAAATATTGCTTAAACCCAAGGGAATAACTTTGTTGATAGAGGCTAGGATCGGTTACAATGTGTTTACTCCTACCCTGTTCCCCTGTACCGCTGCTCATAAAGACCAAAGGTTTTTCAGAAACTGGTGTAGAAACCACCTCTAACTCTTTAAAAAAACGGATTGGCAGGAAAGGAATGTCCTCCAATGAATGAACAGCCTCGACCTTCATAAGCCGTGCAAAGTCGCGGTAGATTGCACAGTTTTCCATCTGAAAACGCGCAATTTCTAGCGCCAAGGAACGGAATTCCGCTTCGCTTGCAACGTCAAAAATGCGCGATGGATTGATCATATTACAAAAGTAAGAAGTTCTGAAGGAATCATGGGTTTTCCCTACCTTTGAACTTTCCAAACTGCGAATTGTTTCAAAACCATGAAAAAGACCTGTGTCCTCCTCATCCAACTTGGCACCCCTGATAGTCCCAAAACCTCTGACGTACGACGTTATCTCTCCGAATTCCTCAACGACCCACGAGTAATCGACATTCCATGGTTGGCGCGTAAAATTTTAGTGAACGGCATCATCGTTCCTTTTCGTGCCCCTAAATCGGCCAAGATCTATAAAGAATTATGGGAACTTGGCAACGGTGTTTCACCCCTGCTGACGCACACCCAAAACGTTGCAAAACTTTTGCAAGAGGAATACTCAAAGGACGAAGTAACGATAGAGTTCGCCATGCGTTATCAAAACCCCTCCTTGGATTCGGTGCTGGAACGCATTCGCTTAGCCAACTACGATCGCATTGTGCTATTCCCGTTGTTCCCACAATACGCAAGTGCTTCTTCAGGATCGGCCATCGAGAAAGCCATGCGCATTATTTCTTCGTGGTGGGTTATCCCTGAGGTGGTGGTTGCTGGTCAGTTTTACGACAATCCCCTCTACATCGAAAACATCGTTGAAAATACAAAGGCCTTTGACCTCAATTCCTACGACCATATTTTGTTCTCCTACCACGGTTTACCCGAACGTCAAGTGGACAAGGTCTACGAAGGCACCGATTTGTGCGGAGATCAGCCATGCGAAAGCGAATTAAACGACAAGAACAAAATGTGCTATAAGGCCACCTGCTATGCAACCACTCGCTTGATCGTTGAAAAAATGGGTCTTAAAGAAGATCAGTATACCGTTTGCTTTCAATCGCGCCTTGACAAAAAATGGCTTGAGCCCTTTTCGGATAAAATTGTGGAAGAACATGCGAAAAAAGGAGCCAAACGTTTGTTGATTTTTAGTCCTGCGTTTGTTGCGGATTGTCTCGAAACCTTGATTGAGATTGGTAGCGAATACCAAGAAATTTTTGAGGAACACGGAGGCGAAAAGGTGGATTTAGTTCCGAGCAACAACGATCACCCGTTGTTCATCCAAGCATTAAAACACCAATTAAAGGGATTAGGTGTTTAGCAATAGTTCCTTGATTTATCCCTATTTTTGCACTGAAAAATTATACTATGAATAACACCTCTGAAAAATTGAACTACAAAGTAAAAGACATATCCCTTGCCGAATGGGGACGTAAAGAAATAAAATTAGCGGAAGCTGAAATGCCAGGTTTAATGGCATTGCGTGCTGAGTACGGTGCATCGAAGCCTTTGAGCGGTGCTCGAATCGCAGGATGCTTACACATGACCATCCAAACAGCAGTTTTGATTGAGACCCTTGTGGAATTGGGTGCAGAAGTTACTTGGTCATCTTGTAACATTTTCTCCACGCAAGATCACGCTGCTGCAGCCATAGCCGCAGCAGGAATTCCTGTATATGCATGGAAAGGGATGAACGAAGAAGAATTTGATTGGTGTATCGAGCAAACCTTGTTCGCATTCGAAAACGGTCAGCCCCTGAACATGATTTTGGACGACGGTGGCGATTTGACCAATATGGTTTTCGATCGTTACCCAGAGTTAACTGAAGGAATCAAAGGATTGTCTGAAGAAACCACGACCGGAGTTCACCGCTTGTACGAGCGTAAGAAAAACGGAACCTTGGTTATGCCGGCAATCAACGTGAATGACTCCGTTACCAAATCTAAATTCGACAACAAATACGGTTGTAAAGAATCGTTAGTAGATGCGATTCGTCGTGCTACGGATGTGATGATGGCTGGTAAAGTAGCCGTTGTTTGCGGATACGGCGATGTGGGTAAAGGTTCTGCAGCGTCGTTGCAAGGTTCAGGTGCTCGTGTTATTGTAACCGAAATCGATCCGATTTGTGCACTTCAAGCAGCCATGGATGGATTTGAGGTAAAACGATTAGATACCGTGATTGGGTTAGCTGATATCATTGTAACCGCGACCGGAAATAAATCCATTGTAACTGGAAAACATTTCGAAGCGATGAAAGACAAAGCCATCGTATGTAACATCGGTCACTTCGACAACGAGATTGATATGGCTTGGTTGAACAGCAAGTACGGATCTACCAAAATGGAAATTAAGCCACAGGTTGATTTGTACAATGTAAACGGAAACGACATCATTGTATTAGCTGAAGGACGTTTGGTAAACTTAGGTTGCGCTACCGGCCACCCATCGTTTGTGATGTCCAATTCCTTCACCAACCAGACCCTAGCGCAATTGGAGTTATGGCATCATTCCGACAAGTACGAAAACGATGTATATACCTTGCCGAAGCATTTGGATGAGAAAGTAGCTCGCCTGCATTTATCAAAAATTGGGGTAGAGTTGGAAGAATTATCTTCTGAACAAGCTGATTACATTGGCGTGGATGTGAAAGGTCCATTTAAATCGGATCATTACCGATACTAGGATTAAAGAATTATACGAAAAGCGGCCCTTCGACAAGCTCAGGGACCGCTTTTTTTTTGTGCCCTGTTTTCGAGAAAATCCATAATCATAGCTTAATACGTTAAAATTTCATTCAAGCACGTATGAATCTGCTTCAATTCTGTTTTCGAAATACTCCCTACTCGCTCCAACAACCGGTCTTTAGCAATAGATCGCACATGAAGGGTTAAGGCCTCGGAAGTTTGCTTTAATCCATTGGATGGAGAGGGTTCCAACACCAAGTTTCCATGGTAATGCTTGAGCTGGGTGGTCAAGGGCACACACACCACTACCTGTGCATGAACGTTGAGTAAATTACCACTAATAACAATAACGGGACGATAACCTGCTTGTTCGCTGCCTTTCACGGGGTTTAAATCCGTGAACCAAATTTCACCTTGTTTCATTCTTCCGAAAGTTGGCTTAAATACTCCGCCATTCCTTCTTCAGCAAGTATTTGAAGATCGGTGTCTGCCGCCATTTGCTTGTAGGATTTAACATACGCAGCGCGATTGAGTTGCTCTAGATAGATGCGAAGCGCTCGTTCTATGAGGGTATTTTTAGGAACTGACAGTTCCTTGGCTTTTTGAGCAAGGGCCTGAAGAAGATCATCCGGAAGCGAACTCGTGAAGGTTGACATATGTTTATAATTTATTTATAAAATTCAAATATAATAAATAATTACAAATTAAAAAACCTATCACTCGTTTAAAATTGTTAAAACCTACAAAATTTCCTCTTCTGCCAACACCGGCTTTCTGAACACGATTTGTCCTTCGAACATATCCATCACCACCGTTTGGTTCATGTCCACCGTTTTAGCGAGCAAGGCTTTAGATAAGCTATTTAATACCTCTTTTTGAATGACCCGTTTCACCGGACGTGCACCAAAGAAGGGATCATAGCCGAGCTCCACAATGTGCTCGAAAGCATCTGGAGCAACAAATAATTTGATTCCTTTTTCCTTCAACTGATTTTTCAAATTATTCAGTTGAATTTGCACGATGTCTTTCACATTCGAACGAGTTAATGGCAAGAACAATAAGGTTTCGTCGATTCGGTTTATAAATTCAGGTCGTATCGTTTGCTTTAACAACTCCAATACTTGAACTTTTGCCTTGGCTGCTAATTTCGGGAAGTCAGCTTCTTTCGCATCCTCAAAAGCCTCTTGCAAGATGAGGGATCCCAAATTAGAAGTCATGATGATGATTGTATTTTTAAAGTTTACAAGCCTTCCTTTATTGTCAGTCAAGCGTCCATCGTCTAATACTTGAAGTAATACATTAAATACATCCGGATGCGCTTTCTCTATTTCATCCAAAAGAACGATAGAATATGGCCTTCTTCGAACGGCTTCTGTGAGCTGTCCTCCCTCATCATACCCCACATATCCCGGAGGCGCCCCCACCAAACGACTAACGCTATGCTTCTCTTGATACTCACTCATGTCGATGCGGGTCATGGCATTTTCATCATTGAAGAGAAATTCAGCCAAGGCTTTTGCTAATTCCGTCTTACCAACTCCAGTTGTACCGAGGAAAATAAACGATCCAATCGGACGTCGTGCATCTTGCAAACCGGCCCGTGATCTTCGTACCGCATCTGACAAGGCCTCAATGGCTTCTTCTTGTCCAACAACGCGTTTCTTTAGTTCATCTTCTAATCGAAGCATCTTACTGACCTCACTTTCCACCATTTTCTGTACAGGAATTCCAGTCCATTTGGAAACCACCTCGGCAATTTCCTCGGTATCCACTTCTTCCTTAATCATTTTCGATTCGGACTGAATCTCGGCCAGCGTTTGTTTAGAATCCTCTAATTTTCGTTCAGCTTCTTGGATTTTTCCATAGCGAATCTCGGCAACCTTCCCATAATCACCGGCGCGTTCGGCCGCATCTGCTTCATACTTCAAAAGCTCAATTTCCTCTTTCGAATGCTGAATGGCCTCCAAAATTTGCTTTTCTGCCTGCCATTTGGAGGTCAACCCTTGTCGTTTTTCATTAAAATCTGCTAGGTCTTTTTCAACCGTTTCCAATTTTGCCGTATTATTTTCTCGCTTTAGAGCTTCTCGTTCGATTTCAAGCTGCATAATTTTTCGCTCGATTTCATCTAATTCCTCGGGTTTTGAATTGATTTCCATTCGAAGCTTAGAGGCCGCTTCATCGATTAGGTCAATGGCCTTATCCGGAAGGTGTCGATCGGAAATATAGCGTTGCGACAATTCCACTGCGGCAATAATCGCTGCGTCTTTGATAATTACCTTGTGGTGATTCTCGTATTTTTCTTTGATTCCACGAAGTATAGCAATGGCATCTTCGGTATCAGGTTCATCCACGAGCACGGTTTGAAAACGCCGAACCAAGGCCTTATCCTTTTCAAAATACTTTTGGTACTCATTCAAGGTGGTAGCGCCTACGGCTCGCAACTCACCTCTCGCTAGTGCAGGCTTTAAAATATTAGCTGCGTCCATGGCTCCTTCCCCGCCTCCTGCGCCCACAAGGGTGTGGATTTCATCGATGAATAAAATAATTTCCCCATCGGAATTAATCACCTCCTTAACGACCGATTTAAGCCTTTCTTCAAATTCCCCTTTGTATTTTGCACCCGCGACGAGCGCCCCCATATCCAAGGAATAAACCACTTTTGTTTTCAGGTTCTCAGGTACATCTCCACTAATAATTCGATGAGCCAAACCTTCAGCAATCGCTGTTTTTCCTACCCCAGGTTCACCAATTAATATGGGATTGTTTTTGGTTCTTCTTGTTAAAATCTGCAGCACCCGACGAATCTCTTCGTCGCGTCCGATTACCGGGTCTAATTTTCCCTTTCCCGCCATTTCATTTAAGTTCTTGGCAAATTTTTCCAAGGCTTGAAAGGTGCCTTCTTGCCCAGAATTTTGGACATTTTCTCCTTTTCGCATCATAAGTATATCTTTTTTAAGTTGTGTTACATTGATTCCAGCATCTTTGATTAAGGATCCAAAGGTATCCTTCGATTGACAGAGGTAATAAAACAGAGCATCAACCGCTAAATAAGTATCGCCCCATTGACTTAACTCTTGGATTCCGCTGCGCAATACAGCCGACAAGGCATTGGAAACGTGAAGTTCTCCGCTTTCCACTCTTGGATAACGATCGACTAAGGCTTTAACAACATCATGTATGTTTTTCAACTTAATCGACTGTTGTTCTAATAATTTAGGCACAATGTCTTTATCCACCTCCAACAATCCTAAAAACAAATGAGAAGACTCTAATACCTTGTGCTGATAACTTTGGGCAATATCTTGAGCCTTTTGCAAGGCTTCTTGCGTTCGTGAGGTTAACTTGTCAAATTGCATGATTCCATTGTTTTTAACGCAGCACTTCAAAATACAAACCATATTATGTGAAGTGTCATTATGTCATGAATTAGCGAATTCAGTTAAGTAAATCATGTCAATATGTCGTGTATAAAAAATCGAATTCGAATGAAACCTTAGCAACAAATATCCGTTGAAGCTAAGCATGAATAAGAGTTTCCTTGGTATTGTTCTATTATTCACGTATACGTTGCCTTATGCAATGATTTCAAGCAACGAGCCTTCGCTCAAAAAGAAATATATCGATACCTATAAAGTTCTTGCTGTTGAACAAATGAAACTTTATGGAATTCCTGCAAGCATCACATTAGCGCAAGGCATGCTTGAATCGGGTTACGGAGAATCAACCTTAGCAAAGCAATCCAATAATCATTTTGGTGTTAAATGTCATTCAGATTGGCAAGGAGGACGCACATACGCCAACGACGATCAAGCCAACGAGTGTTTCCGCGTGTACCCTACCGTTGGCGATAGCTATGAAGATCATTCAAAGTTCTTATTAAAGAATAAACGTTATGCCTCCTTATTTCAACTTGATAAAAAAGACTACAAAGGCTGGGCTCACGGCTTAAAATCGGCGGGTTATGCAACCAACCCCCAATATGCTACCCTATTAATCAGCCTCATCGAAGAATCCGCACTTCATGAAATTGACCAAGAGGATCAAGCGCTTTTGATCAAGCCAACCCAAAACATCTCAGTTATTCATATTCATGAAAATAAAGTAAGGTATGTTCTAGCGGAAAAAGGGGATACCTATTATAAAATATCTCAACGAACGGGGCTCACACTTCGTCAACTTAGGCTTTACAACGAATCTTTTCATCAAAGAGACATTCTCAAAGAAGGGGATAAAATATACCTTGACCCTCGAAGAAAACGATCAAAAACCAAAGCAATTATTACACTCACCAAAAACATGACCTTGCGTGAGATCGCACAAGAAGAGGCGCTTACGGTAAAATCATTGCTGCGTAAAAATCAAGGAGTAACCGCCGATGAAACCCTTTCCAAAGGGAAAGAAATTCGCCTTAAATAGGCAAAATGAGTGTTGTTTGTTGTTGTTTGTTGAGAGTCTCCGAAAGGAGACTTTCTTTTGAACTAAACTTTACTTGCAATCCAAAAGCTCCTTGGACCACTGTTTCTGCTCTTCTAGGTCAAGGGTGCGGAAATAATCACCACAATCTAACGCTTCTTTAGATTTTGCATCAGCAAGGGAAGCCTTCATGCAAGAACAAGCATCCTTTTTCTGTTTACAAGAGGCCAAGGAAAGTAGAATTACTGGAATTAGGAAATATTTCATGGTACAATTTTTACAGCGATTTGATAATAATTATTCACGGCCCCTATCACTTCATACTTGATATAAAAGGCATTAACCCATTCGGTAAAGGCTTTGAACTCATGCTGAGGAACATTGAATTCGTCAAAAAATATGACATCTCCCTCCCGCAAATAAGGCGTTATCAAAGTAAGTACATAAAGCGTGGCGGTGTACAAATCTGCATCCATGTGGATCACTTTTTTACGGCTGGGATCAAAGTTGGTCAAAAACGGCAACAAGGTTTGCTGAAATAATCCTTGGTAAAATTGAAAGCGCGTATCGTTGATTTCTGGCAAAGAATCTCCTGAACTCATATCCCCTTTCTTGAAAGGCCCCCAATCTTCTGGTAATCCAGTAAACGTATCAAACCCATAAAACCGAGATTCAGGGTGCTTTAATCGACCGGTCCACCAACGAAAAGAATCACCTTTTGAAACGCCAAATTCCAAATAATCGATGGGCCCTTCTAATCCTTCCTGGAGAATTACATGTTCAAACAATTGTTCCCTCTTCGAATAGTCAAATTTGAACGAATAAAAATCGTTGTAGCTTAATTTTCTATGTTGCTGAATCCATTTCGATAAAGCCGACATGGACCCAATAAAAGAAAAAAGATGCGACGAAAAAAACCAATGCCCTCGGAATAGAAAGAAGAGACCTTTCAATTTGCCTCGAAGAAATAACAACCTTTTCATGCCTCCAAAGTTAGAGATTCAAGTTAAATAACAGTAGAGGCATCATGGTTTTAATATAACATCGATTAATTCCAACTTTGAACTTCGCGAAATCCCTCCAGGATTTAAACCTGGCTTTCCCTCAGGAATTGGACATTTTAACTTGGAATAATAGTCCACCCAAACAGGATAATACTCATGGGTATTGGGCTCTTTGAAGGTCATTGGGGACAATTCAAACACCGCTTTTCCATAATTAGCAGCTTTGAATGCTTCATATAACAACTCGCTGCAATAATATCGATCGTTATTTAAAAGAAAAACCTCATCGTAAGGTTTGCCCTTTAGCGAAATTGCAAAGCGAATTGCACGTTGTAAAAACGCATTATCCGCTTGCTTGAACCGGGCTACTTGGATTTTTGAACTTCGACGAACAAAATCCTGAAGTGAGGTAACCACCACCCCTTCACCGATGGCTTCTATCACTTTTAAAGAATCGTTCTCACGAATCACCATGGCACAATGCGAATAATCTTTACCATTGGCTCCCTCCGTAACGGCCTCAATGGCATCGCACATGGGACCGCAATCCAAGTCTTGAAATACAATATCTCCAGGTTGTAAATCTTCTTTCGGCGACGGATTTTCGCAGGACACCAAAAACCAACCTAACAAGACTGCGCAGCAAAGTATACGTTGTGCCATTGCGTCAAAAGTAGTAATTTTAAGGCCTATGAACTTAAAGTTTTTTGTACTCTTTGTGTTTCTATGGACCAAATTCATCGGATTTACGCACGACTACCATTTCGCCTTTTTGGAGATTGAATATAATTCAAACGATCAGCAGTTTCAAGCATCCTTGAAGGTAACAGCCCACGACCTTGCGTTCATCACCTCTAAAAAACACGACCAAGATTTCACCATGGATCAAATCCTTCGAACCGATAGTTTGCGGTTCGAATTAGAACAATACCTACTTTCAGGATTTAGCCTCTTTCAAAATACCCAACAAGTTTTTTTTAGAGTGGAAGGCCATGAATTGAACGAGAACGGCGATCTAATCTTTTACCTTTCATCGGAAGAAATCGAAATGAGCGGATTAATGAAAATATATTTCCCTTTACTTACTGACTACTTCCCTGATCAGCAAAATAAAGTAGACTTTCTAAAACAAGGAAAACATCACACCTTAACCTTTCTCTTTTCAGACACTAGCAAAGAATTAAACGTAGCACCATGAAAACATTTTTATTCATTTTAATCACAACCTTTACCACCTCCCATTTTGCGCAAAAAAAATTCGCACAGCTGGACATGGAGCTTCCCACGCCGAACGAATACCGAAATGCCGCAGGAGCTCCGGGTCATGCATATTATCAGCAACAAGCCGATTACAAAATGAACCTGGTTTTGGACGACAACCTTCAAAAACTTTATGGCACCGAAACTATTACCTACACCAACAATTCGCCCGACCCACTACCCTATCTGTGGTTGCAATTGGACCAAAATATTTACGACGAATATTCGGATACCAAACTGATTGAAGTGGAAAAAATGGAGGATTTTAAATCGATTGGAGATATCCAAAAACGCTTCTTTCATTACGATGGCGGTTTCAAAGTAGAGAGCATCACCTCCACTTCAGGTCAAGGCATGAAATATTACATCAATAAAACCATGCTTCGCATCGATTTGTCCACGCCGCTTGCACCTAAAAGCAGCATCAGTTTTAACGTAAAGTGGTGGTACAACATCAACGACCGCATGCAAGTGGGCGGCCGCTCCGGTTACGAGTACTTTGAAAAAGACAAAAATTACCTCTACACTTTAGCGCAGTTCTTTCCAAGAATGTGCGTATACAGCGATGTTACCGGTTGGCAAAACAAACAATTTCTAGGTCGAGGAGAATTCACCCTTCCCTTTGGCAATTACGAGGTTAACATTACCGTGCCCTCCGACCATATTATCGCTGCAACGGGAGAATTCCAAAACGGCAACGACGTGCTTACCTCAGCGCAACGAAAGCGTTTTGAACAAGCTAAAAAGTCCGATAAACCAGTACTAATTGTCACGCAATCCGAAGCAGAAATGGCAGAAAAAGACCACAAGAAAACAACAAAAACTTGGGTTTTTAAGGCGCGAAACGTACGTGATTTTGCCTTTGCAAGTTCGCGCAAGTTCATCTGGGACGCCCAAAAGGTAACGGTGGGTGGCAAAGACATTTTATGCATGTCGTACTACCCGAAGGAAGGAAATCCCTTATGGGAAAGGTACAGCACCAAACTCGTAGCGCACACCATTAAAACTTATTCAAAATACACCGTAGATTACCCCTATCCTGTGGCCATCTCCGTTCACTCGAAATGGATTGGAATGGAATACCCTATGATTTGCTTTAACGGGGGTCGTCCGGAAGAAGACGGAACCTATTCCGAAGGGGAAAAATACGGCATGTGGGGAGTGATTATCCACGAGGTTGGACATAACTTTTTTCCCATGATCATCAATTCCGACGAACGTCAATGGACGTGGATGGACGAAGGACTCAACACCTTCGTGCAATACCTTACCGAACAGGAATGGGAACGAGGCTACCCGTCTAGAAGAGGACCTGCCCATTTGATCGCGGACTACATGCGTGGCGACCAAAAATTCATCTCTCCGATCATGACAAACTCGGAGTCCATTTTTCAATTTGGAAACAATGCTTATGGGAAACCCGCAACCGGTTTGAATATTTTAAGAGAAACCATCATGGGACGCGAGTTATTCGATTATGCATTTAAAACCTATTGTGAACGTTGGAAATTCAAACACCCAAGTCCTGCCGACTTTTTCCGAACCATGGAAGATGCCTCTGCGGTGGATTTGGATTGGTTTTGGCGTGGTTGGTTCTATGGTACGCAACCGGTTGACATCGCCATTAAAGAGGTCAAATGGTTTCAATTGAACACTCAAAATCCTACCACAGAAAAAGCTTTTCTTAAAGAACAAGCCGACGGGAAAGACGTCCACATTGGGGTCGGGAGAAACGAGGCATCGATCAAAGAAACCGTCAATGAACGCGACACCCTCATCGATGACTTCTACGGAAAGCGCGATATCTACCTTGTTGACGCCCTGGACCGTCAGGAGTATGAAGATTTCAAAACCAAGACGAGCGCGAAAGATTTAGCGCTCCTGAATGCAGGTAAACATTTTTACGAGGTGAATTTCGAAAATGTTGGTGGAATGGTAATGCCGCTGATATTGCGTTTTACCTTCGTTGATGACAGCACCGAAATACAACGCATCCCTGTTGAGATATGGCGTCAATACGAGGATAAAGTTTCCAAAGTCTTTATTTTCGATAAAGAAGTAAAAGAAATACGCTTGGATCCTTTTCTAGAAACAGCTGACGTTGACTTGAATAACAATACTTGGCCTGAGGTAGTTCAACCTTCTCGATACCAACTATTTAAACAAAATCCCTCAAAGGACAACCCCATGCAACGTCAGAAAAAAGTAGACGCTATAAAAAATTAGCGTAACATTGGCTTAATTGACAACGAAAATGCTTAAATTTCGTCTGTCAACCCGATGCCTAATCGAATACTGCTCTTATTGCTTTTGCTTTCTCCGGCCCTTTTGTTTGGCCAAGGAGACGATTGCGCAACGGCCACTCCCATCAACAACGTTCTTAATTATTGCTCCGGAAACGGTTTTTATACCAATGTAGGTTCTACCGTTGGTTCCTACGGACTTCCCACCTGTTGGGGAGCCAATGCAACAGAGGATGTGTGGTTTTCCTTTACTGCCCTTGGAACGGACGTTCTTCTTTCGGCGAGCGGTGTTGGAGGCGGTGGTAGCATGGGACAGCCCAGACTTGCCCTTTATGATGGGATTTGCGGAGGCCTGATGAATGAATTAAACTGCAGTAACGGCACACCAGGTTTTGGCACCACCCAATTGTACGAAGGAGCCTTGGTTCCAGGTAATACCTATTATATCCGGGTTTCAACACCTCCGAACAATGAAGGGACTTTTGAACTCTGCATCAACAGTTACACGCCAACCACGAATCCCGGTGCGGACTGCGGTGGCGCTGCTTTTTTGTGCAATTCCAATCCCGTTAGCGTGGCATCGCTCGGAGGAGGTGGCTTGAACAATGACGAACCAGAACCTGGAACTTGCCTAGACATGCCCGGACCTGACGAATCTAATTCCTCTTGGTTTTATTGGACTTGTGCGACAGGTGGACCGCTCACCTTTGATATTACTCCCATTAATCCAATGGACGACATCGATTTCATATTTTACCAACTCAACACCAATAACCCTTGCGGTCCAAGAACACCGGTTCGCTGTTGTTCCAGCTCCTGCTTAAATGCCACAGGATCGACAGGAATGAGCCTTAACGAGGTGGATGTGAACGAATGGCCAGGTTGTCAAGCAGGATTCAATGCCTACATTCAAAGCATTACCATGACCCCCGGAACGAGTTATGCCTTGTTGGTGAATAACTTCTCCGCGAGCACCGGGTTTACTTTGACCTTCAATAACAACAATCCCAACGGTGGCACCTTTCAAGGTCCAGCACCTCAAATAACCGCCAGCAACTTGAATATATGTCAAGGTGATTCTGTGGTATTCGATGCTAGCTCCTCGCAGTTTTGCAATGCATACACTTGGAACTTTACACCCAATGCCCAACCTAACAGCGCTTCCGGTATCGGACCTCATTCCATTACCTATCCCAACCTTGGGAATTTTGTGGCCATTTTAAATGGAATTGACAATACCGGTTGTCAAACCGTCGACGTTGTCAATGTCCAGGTAAATTCACCCATTCAAATCAACCTTCCTCCCTACGATACGATTTGCAGTGGGACGAATTTCTTCGCCACCATTACCAGCAATCCATCGGTTTCGATATTTAATTATGTCCCTTCGAATAACCCCAATATTTCGGGAGCGGCGCAAGGGTCTGGTGGAAGCATCAATCAAGTTCTAACCAACACCTCCAATAACGTACAGAACCTTACCTATTATGTTTCAACCGCTGGAAATGGCTGCGGTGGCAATGATAGCATCACCGTGAGTGTAAGTCCGTTAATTGAACCGTTATTTTCCCCAGTGGGTCCCCTTTGCCTTGGGTTAATCCCTTCCCCGCAACTTCCCGTTCAATCGAACAATGGTATATTTGGAACCTGGCTTCCAGGTAGCGTTAACACCCAACAATTAGGAGTTTTTAACAGCGTTTTCACGCCAAATCCTGGTCAATGTTCCGATACTACGAGCATTGCCGTACTGATATCTGACAATCCCGGTGTAAGTTTTACCGCAGACACTTTATTGGGTTGCTCACCCGTTCAAGGTACCTTGAGTACCGCACCCATTGCCGGGGCAACCTATAATTGGTTGGCAAACGGGCAACAAATCGGAACCAATTCGAGTGTTAATTATACCTTCAGCAATCCCGGTTGTTACGATATCGAACTTCAAGTCGACATCAGCGGCTGTTCTGCAACAAGCGTAGTAAGCGACTATATATGCGTAGAAGCGGATCCTGTGGCAAGTTTTTCCTTCTCACCTGGGGAATTTACAGCGCCATCGGAAGTGGTGAGTTTTAATAATGGATCCCAAGGTGGTTCGCAATATTTTTGGGATTTCGGCGACGGAAACACAAGCACGAGCATGGAAAGTCCCCATACCTTTAACAATACGAGCAACGGTTACTTTGTCACGTTAACGGTGAGCAGCCCTTCCGGTTGCATGGATTCCATTACCCAATTCATCGGTTATCAAGAGCCATTGATTTATTACGTTCCTAATACCTTCACACCGGATCAAGACCAATTCAATCCAACTTGGAAACCCATTTTTACCAGCGGATTTGAACCCTACGATTACCACGTCTTGATTTTTGACCGTTGGGGAGAGTTAATTTGGGAATCCTTTAATCCTTATACAGGTTGGGATGGTACGTACGGCAAAAGTTTCCAAGCTCAAACTGGAATTTACACCTGGGAAATCGTATTTGGAACGAAAGTAGGAGATGAAAAAATTCAAGTATCGGGAACCGTCAATTTGTTGAGGTAATTAACGGGTTTTAACCACTTTTTCAACCGTAGTTTTTCCGTGATTCCTTACCACCACAAAATACGTCCCAGAACTCAAACCATCCAGGTCGCAATCAATGGTGTGAATTCCAGCCCCCATCGATAGGTCGAAAATTTCTTTTACCGTTGCTCCATGAATATCACGCAAGGAAATGGAGGTTCTCCCTTCCGCTAAATGCACTTTGATTTTACATGCACTTGGAGTTGGATTAGGATAAACCAATATTCCCCCTTGTTCCAACGTTTGCTCTTCGATCCCCACATTACACCACCCTGCCAACGAATAGTATTGAACTGTATGACCAAAAAGTTGCTGAACTTCGTTGCTTGGTACTTGAAACCAATCTCGAAGGATGGAGGCGTAAACATCGCGAAAATCAATTTGCATGGGAACTCCTGCTTGATCTGGAATGGCGCTTGGAATAACGGGATTAGGTCCGATGATTCCCGTTTGAATGCAAGTACCAAAAAGGAATAAGGGAGCAGCATCGCCGTGATCGGTACCCAAACTTGCATTCGACGCAATTTGCCGACCAAACTCCGAAAACGTCATACCAACAACGCGGTTTTCCAGTCCAAGCAATTGAAGATCGTTTTGAAATGCAGCAATGGCATCGGATACTTTTTGCAAAAGTCCACGGTGCAGGCCCGCATTTAAATCCAAAGCATCTGCTTGATTATCATGGGTATCAAAACCACCTAATGACAACACGTAGACTTTCGTTTTCAATCCCCCTGAAATCATCTGAGCAACGTATTTCAATTGGGTAGCCAGATCGTTCGATGGATCGTACATAGTGGACAAATTACTTCCCGCTTGAGCTGCAGCATGAATGACTTGTCCAAAGCTGTTCGTTTGCTCAATGATCGTTGCTACAAACTCAACGTGATTACCGTAATAAGAACCGTCGTTAACAAAGCTACCTTCAAAAAGGTTAACAGAGTTATTCGGATTGGAGACTGCATGCGAAAAATTGGCAGCAATGCCTTGACACGTAGCAGTCACCTCGCTCCCCATGCTGATGGCAAAAGGATCGGGGTAGCTTGCATTTGGATAACCGTCGGGGTAATTCGGATTGTACGAATCAAAATACCGACCCAACCATCCTCGGGTCTCATCAATATCCGTTGAACCCGTTGTCCAAATATCCATCGAACGAAAATGGGAACGGTTTTGATCGGGATAACCTACGTTTTGAACAACGCCCAATTTACCTTGATCGAACAGGTTTTTCATGCCTTGCATTACGGGATGAAAGCCAACGGTTGGCGTAACGGGTAACAACTGATTTTGAGGAACAATTATCTCCGAACGATGGATCATGAGGTTAGCAAATTGGTCGATCGGAACAACGGTGTTCAAACCATCATTGCCGCCATTTAAGCGAATCATAACCAAAACCCTATCCTCCGCACCGGTTGAAAAATTGAACAATTTATCACCAATCGCTTGCATTCCAAAACCATTCGAAACAAAGGGCAGGCTTGCAGAAGCCAATGCAACATTTTTTACGAAATCTCTTCTTTTCATGGCAATTTTTTAGAACATTTGATATTGCGGCATTTTGAATATACGGTCCAAAACCAGGTTAACTCTTTGACGAACAGGATCTACAAAGGCAGGTGTATTGGGATTTGCCAAATAATCGTTGTATTGCAACGTCCACTCAAACGTCGGTAAATTATTGGTGAGCACATTAACGAGCGAATTGTGCATGGCTGCATCAACGGGTTTCGCAATGAACAATTCACAAATGTCATCGATTACGGCATCAGCACTTGAAGGAATACTCAAATTATTTAAAAACGGTATCGGGTCGATTTTCAAGGTATATCCATTGATCGGAATACCGTAAACGTTCAAACCTGAGGAAATGTCGAACCGGAATTTAATCGTCGTTGAATTCACCCATAGCCTTGAAAAGGCAGGGCTCAGATAAAAGGCCTCCCATCCGGCCACGCTTGCGGGATTCAAATAGTCGAGTCCCATATTTCCACATGCAAAAAACATGTTGAAGTACACGTTATAGTCGGTGGTTAGGTTAACATTAAGCTGGGTTTCCGTAGAATTCAACATGCTAAAAACCGTCTCCAAAGGACTGCGCACGATGCTTCCCAAATAAGCGTTATCGTAAAAATGCTGACTGGTAAACAATTCTTGCAGTACCGGTAAAACGTCGTAATTGTTGGCGATCATGGTTTGAGCCATTTCCGGAAGTATGTTAACTTCCACGTCATTCGTGATGTCGTAATTCACAAAAAAACGGTACAACTTTTTGCACAGATAATACGCTACTTGGGGTTGCTGAAAAATAATATCGATGTAATTGCTGTATTCTTGAGCTCCTGCATTGGGAACTGTCGCGTTGTTGAAATGATAGGATAAGGTTTTGGTGCTGCTGTCGTGCAGTGCATTGAAATAAGTTGCGGAGGCAGCGCTTACGGTAGAACTTCGAATCCCTTGAACAATGTAACCGCTTAAAATTTTGGCTCCCGAAGCCACGTCCAATTCTGTATAATTGGAATAATCGCCCGGAGCAATTTGTTCACCTTTACCAATGGTGAAAAGTTCGAGCAATTCCCGTGAATAATTTTCATTGGGATGCGCCTCCGAATTCGTATTTCCGTTGAGAAAAATGAGCATGTTGGGATCAAGCGTTACATCCTTTACCAGCTGTTTGATATTCCCAAGTCCATTGCTGCGAATCAATTCAAAATAAGTATATGCAGCGCGGGCATCCGACGAAAAAGATACGCCAAAATGGTTGTGCCAGAAGAAGAACATTTTCTGACCAATGTTTGCCGTTTCATAGTTCATGTTGCGCATCAACCAAGCGGAAAGGGACTTTACCCTGGCCATTTCACACAATTGATTGCTCACAGGATTGGCAGGATATAAGGCACTCACCCAAGGCTGACCTTGTGCAACTACCGTCTCTCCAGCATCGTATGCCAAAGGTGGTGAAACCGGGGTAACTGCCAACAATTGATTTACGGCATCGTTCATTGAAATCCCTGAGAAATAGGAAATCTGTTGATGGGTGGGCCCAAAAAGCGTTCGGCGCAATAAATGGGCAGCTTGCGCTCTTGTCCAAGGACCTAAATAAGGAATTAAGCTCATGCAAAAAAGTTGTACTCAAAATTAAAAAAAATGCCATTTACGAGGCCACTATTTTAACGTTTTATTCGTACATTGTTCTGATTTTCAGCCTATGAAATATTTTATACTACTGCTGCTTTCGTTTTGTTTTCTGGGCCGTTCAATGGCTCAACAGACCGTTAATTTTAATTACACCGGCGCCGTTCAAACGTGGATTGTTCCGCCGTGCGTCTATAACATTACCGCCGTGGTGGCCGGAGCTAAAGGCGGAGGTCCTAGCGGGGGAAATGGCGCGCGCATTACGGCGAATATTGCTGTAACACCTGGTCAAACCTTGTATATTTACTGCGGTGGAATGGGCACCCAAGGATCGAATTCCGGCGGATGGAATGGTGGTGGAACAGGGCATGCTTCCGGAGGCAACTTTGGATACAGTTCCTATGGAGGAGGTGGGGCAACCGATATTCGGATTAACGGACAAGCCCTTGCCAACCGGGTCATTGTTGCCGGTGGTGGCGGAGGAAGAGGTGGGGGCTCTTCGCAAGTATGCGGGGGAACGGCCAATTGCATCAATGGAGCACAAGGTTGCAATACCTACGGCGCTGGAGGAGGTGGAGGAACGCAGTTCTCCGGAGGAAACGGAGGCGCACCATGGGCGGGAGTACCTCCGGGTGGTCAAGCCGGTAGCCTCGGTCAGGGCGGACAAGGAGGTGCATGGTCAACTGCTTCTGGCGGAGGTGGTGGTGGAGGATATTACGGCGGAGGAGGTGGAGGAAACGATGGATGCTGTACCGGTGCCAACGGCGGCGGTGGAGGTGGTGCGGGATCATCGCTTATGCCTGCTGGTGGCTCTTGCCTTGCTAATAACAATACGAACCACGGTTATGCTTCCATTACCTTTTCCGGAGGTGCAGCGCAGGTTACGGCAACGAGTAATAGTCCTGTTTGTGCTGGATCTACCATACAACTCAACACAAGCGCTCAGGGAACGTATTCATGGACGGGTCCCAACGGTTTTACTTCTTCCCTACAGAATCCAACCATACCCAACGCAACAGCAGCGAATGCGGGAACGTATACCGTTACGGTAAATCTTGGAGGATGTATCGGTACAGCAAGCACCACCGTAACCATCAATCCCTCTCCGACCGTAACCGTGAGTTCAGCGACCGTTTGTGCAGGACAACCTGGAACCATTACGGCATCCGTTAACCCACCCCTTCCAGGAACGTATGCTTGGAATACCGGTGCTACTGGGGCATCGCTTACCGCTTCACCGAATAGCACGACCCTTTACACGGTTACTTTTACGGCTACTGGAGGCTGTCCAGGAACTGCCACAGGAGTCATTACCGTCAACCCCACTCCCGTTATTTCAGTGAATAGCCCAGTTATATGCAGCGGTCAAAGTGCGACCATGAACGCTACTGCAACGATTCCTGGAGGAGCCTTTACCTGGAATCCAGGGGCTATAACAGGCCCTTCATTAACGGTTTCGCCTAACGTCACAACATCCTACACCATTAGTTATTCTACCCCTGCAGGTTGCCCTGCACAAAATGCAACCGCAACCGTCACGGTCAATCCTACCCCTTCAGTTACGGTAAATAGTGTGACCATTTGCAACGGGCAAAGCGCCACCTTGACTGCAACACCTACGGTTGTGGGAGGTAATTATTCTTGGAGCAACGGAAGCACCAGCCAGAGCATCAACGTTACTCCATCCGTTACTACAACTTACACCGTAAATTACAGCTCTGCGGCGGGATGCCCTTCACAATCGGCGAGCGGAACGGTAACCGTAAACCCAACGCCAACCATTACTTCAACAAATGCCACTATTTGTGCAGGCCAGTCAGCTATATTGACGGCATCGACGAATACCCAGGGAGGAACGTTTACTTGGAATCCAGGCGGATTAGTGGGCAGTTCCATCACCGTAAGTCCTCAAACCACGACAACCTACACCTTGGATTATATTTCAGGGGCTGGATGTTCTGCAAACCAAGCTTCTGGGACCGTTACCGTCAATCCGGTGGCTGCGGTATCGGTGAACAGCGTAACGATTTGCGACGGTAACTCGGCAAGCTTGACAGCTACACCAACCGTACCTGGGGGAACATTTGCTTGGAACACCGGAGCAACGACTCCTTCTATTACGGTTTCACCGAATGCAACAACCTCTTACTCGGTTGTATACACGTCGGGAGCAGGCTGCATAAGTCCGACGGCAACAGGAACCGTCACGGTGAATCCAACACCCATTGTAACCGTAAACAACGATACCATTTGCCTTGGTCAAACCGGATCAATTACCGCTGTTTCTTCCCTTCCTAACGGAACTTATCTGTGGAATCCCGGAGGATTTACCACTGCCACCATGCAAGACACCCCTCAGCAGACCACCACGTACACGGTGGTGTTTACGAGCAATCTTCAGTGTCCAAGTGCCCCTGTATCCGGAACTATTACCGTCAATCCTAATCCCGCCATTAACGTCTCGAACACTGCGATCTGTTTAGGACAAACCGCAACCGTAACTGCCACATCGAATATTCCCGGTGGAGTTTTCACTTGGAATCCAGGAAACGTCAACGGACCAACCCTCACGGCTAATCCGAACACTACTACCACGTGGACGGTCTCGTATTCAGCAGCAACGGGATGTGCAGCTCAAGCTCAACCCGTTACCGTCACTGTGAACGGCATTCCCACCTTGAATATCCCGAATGATACGGTTTGCGCTGGGCAAACCGCTACGCTTTCTGCCACACCGAACATTCCCGGCGGAACCTTTGCATGGAGCCCGGGAGGACAAACCACCTCTTCCATTTCTGGTTCTCCAGCTGCTACAACAACCTACAACTTGCTCTACACCTCACCGGCCGGTTGCGTGAGTGCCAGCACTCCTGCTACAATGGTCGTTAACCCTTTGCCAGTGGTTACGGTTAGCAATGCTGCCATTTGCAATGGACAAAATGCGACGTTAAATTCCACCACCTCTATTCCCGGAGGAACGTACGCATGGTCTAACGGTTCCGTCACTCCCAACATTACGGTAAGTCCGAACACCACAAGTTCTTACACGTTGGTATACACCGCTCCTACGGGATGCCAAAATGCAGCGGTTACAGGAACCGTTACGGTGAATCCTGTTCCGACGGTTAGTGTCCTAGACGATACGATTTGCAATGGATCAAGCGCTACGCTCACGGCAACACCTTCCTTTCCTGGCGGAACTTACCTTTGGAGCCCCGGAGGACAAACCACACAAAACATCACCGTTTCACCGAATGCTACTACCATTTATTCGGTCATCTATTCAAGCGGAGCGAATTGCGCGAGTCCTGCTGCAAACGCAACCGTTTTGGTCAACCCTATCCCTTCGCTGATCACTACCCTGGCTTCGCCCACTTTATGCAGCGGAGACCAAGTAAACATTGGACTTTCGAGTAACGTAGGAAACGCTACCATCAGCTGGACCCAAAGTCAATCGCAAACCACGGGTGCAACATCCGGTTCAGGTGGCACCATTGGCGATGTTTTAAACACCATCAGTACTGCAACTGGAAATGTCAGTTATACGATTACTTCTACCGCGAATAACTGTTCAAGTGCACCTCAAACGGTCAGTGTTACGGTATATCCTATTCCAAACGTTAGCATTGCCAATGATACCGTTTGCGCTGGTCAAACCAGTATTCTTACGGCTGTCCCCGATGTCAATGGAGGTAGTTTTCTATGGTCTGCCGGAGCACAAACGACTGCTTCAATTTCCGTTAGTCCTGCCCAAACTTCTTCCTACAATGTTCTATACGACTATTACGGCTGTATCAATACAGCCAATGCCACAGTAGTGGTGAACCTTGTTCCTTCAGTGACATTGAACAGTGGAAACATCTGTTTTGGAGATACCCTAATTTTAAATGCTGTGCCCAGTGCCCCTGGAGGAACCTATACTTGGAATCCTGGAGGTGTTGGACCTCAAAGCATCTCGGTAAATCCGGGCAACTCGACCAGTATTTCCGTAGATTACACCTTAAATAACTGCACCAGTTCCATTGCAACCTCCAATATTACGGTTACCCAATTACCGGTGTTGGTTATGGATGATACTACTATTTGTCAAGGTCAACAAGCGACGATGACGGCTATACCAAGCCAAGCTGGAGGCACATTCACATGGTCTCCTGGAGGACCTGGACCACAGACTGCAGTATTTACTCCGCCAAGCACCACCTCGATAAGCGTTACATACACCTTGAACGGATGCACGAGCAATGCTGTTAGCCGCAACGTTTTCGTTAATCCGCTTCCCGTTGCTACTGTGTTAACGCCCGCAATTTCAGGATGCATTCCTTTATCCTATGCGTTTATCGCAGATACGTCGCTTGCCCATGACACCTATACGTGGTCTGTTGGAGGAATTCCCTATTCGGGCGATTCCATTACAGGAACGGTTATGAGCGGTGGTTGCCAAAGCATTACCCTCACGAACACCTTAAACGGTTGCAGTACCAGTACAACCTACATCGATCATCTTTGCCCTGAGAATCCGCCTATTGCCAATTTCGATGCGAGCGTTGCCTATTTTACGGAGCCTTCGCAGTCGGTAGACTTTTTCAACACCAGCGTTGGGGGTAGTACCTATTTGTGGTTGTTCCAAGATGGCGGTACAAGCACAGCTACTTCCCCGTCCTATAATTTCTCAGGAGTTTCAGGGAGTAGCACCATCATGCTCTATGCCTACAGTCCACTCGGATGTGTAGATAGTACCAGCATGACCATACCCCTTCAAGATGGACTGATTTACTACATTCCAAATACCTTCACCCCTGACGGTGATCCCAGCAACCATTATTTTCAACCGGTATTTACCTCTGGATTTGACCCTTTCAATTACAGCCTGCAAATTTACAACCGATGGGGTGAATTGATTTTTGAAAGTTTGAATCCCTATGAGGGATGGGATGGTAGTTACGGCTTAAATGGCAACCAAGTACCTAGCGGAACGTATACGTACCGAATTCGTTTTAAAGTATTAAAAAACGATGAATATCAAGCAGTCGTTGGGCATGTTAACTTGCTGAAATAACTGGATAATTCTCTTTTTACAAACATTAACGATTCGTTATTATATTTGCAAACCCTAAAAACCCAAAAGATGAAACTTTGGTTATTCTTACTTCTTGGTTTAACAACCTTTTCAACGTTTTCTCAATCGGTTACATTCAATTACACGGGTGCCGTCCAAACTTGGACCGTACCACCTTGCGTATATACTATTAACGTTATTGTTGCTGGAGCAAAAGGCGGAGGTGCCAATGGAGGAAATGGCGCTCGAATTACTGCGAACATTGCAGTAACTCCTGGTCAAATACTTAATATTTATTGCGGAGGCATGGGAACGAGCGGTAATAATTCTGGAGGTTGGAACGGTGGAGGAACAGGTCATGCTTCGACCAATGGAAATGCAGCCTACAATTCTTGGGGAGGCGGAGGAGCCTCGGATATACGCATTGGAGGAACAGCTCTTGCCAACCGCGTAATTGTGGCAGGTGGTGGAGGCGGTCGCAGTGGTGGGTCTTCGCCCGTTTGCGGAGGAGCAGCCAACTGCAACAACGGAGCCCCGGGATGTAACACGTACGGTCAAGGAGGTCAAGGAGGAACGCAAGTCGCGGGTGGCGCTGGGGGAACTCCCTGGGCAGGAACGCCTCCAGGTGGTTCGCCGGGTACTTTAGGAAACGGAGGTCAAGCAGGAGTGTGGCAAACTGCTTCCGGTGGTGGTGGCGGTGGCGGCTATTATGGCGGCGGTGGCGGTGGAAACGACGGTTGCTGTACTGGCGCGAACGGCGGCGGTGGCGGTGGTGCCGGTTCTTCGTTAGTACCTGCCGGTGGAACCTGCCTTGCCAATAACAACAACAACCATGGCTACGTAACGATCAACTACCAAGCAGGAGGTATCAACATCAGTGCAAGCAATACTGGTCCATATTGCGCTGGTCAAACGATTTCGCTTTCTGCAACTGCGGGAGCAACCACTTATTCTTGGACGGGTCCTAATGGATTCACTTCCAACCTACAAAACCCAACGATACCGAACGCTACTCCTCTTGATAGCGGTACGTACACCTTAAACTATACTACTCCCAATTGCAACGGTACTGCTTCTACCCTTGTGGTAGTCAACACTCCGATTAACCCTGCATTTACTCAAATCAATCCGATTTGTCATAACGGTGCGGTACCTGCCTTGCCAGGAACTTCCAATAACGTACCTACAGCAATAACAGGAACTTGGAACCCACCCACGATTTCATCGGCATCCCCGGGAACATTCACCTATACGTTTACCCCGGCCGCACAGTTTTGCGCCAATACCGCGACGATGAACATCACGATTCTCCCCAATGAAACGCCGACTTTTACCCAAATAAACCCTATGTGCATCAACTCAGTGCCACCGGTTTTACCCAATCCATCCACGAACGCTACACCCTATACCGGTACTTGGTCTCCCCCTACCATTACTACTGCAGCAGCAGGGACCTACACGTATACGTTTACACCTACTGCGGGACAATGTGCTGTAGCCACAACCATGGACATCAACATTTTGAACTACACCTATCCAACCTTCCAGCAAATAGGACCTTTATGCCAGTATACCCAAGGTGTTCAATTGCCGGCATCAAGTACGAATATTACTCCTATTACTGGTAACTGGTCGCCAGCGAACATTAACACTCAACAGCCCGGTATATTTACCTATAATTTTACTCCAAACCCTTTTCAATGTTCGGATACAGCATCCATGGTCATTGTCATCAACCCATTAATTATTCCCCAGTTTACACCAATGCCATTGGTTTGTCAAGGCGATATTCCTCCCGTATTCCCTTTGGTTTCTAATAATAATCCTGTAATCGTTGGTACATGGAACCCTCCTACGATTGATAGTTCACTCCCAGGAACTTTTACGTTCGATTTTACACCGAATCCAAACCAATGCGCCGATTCTATCTCCATGAATGTTATTGTGGTTCCATCGGTTCCACCATCATTTGTTGCTGATACCATAACAGGTTGCAATCCACTCATGGTAAATTTCACAACGAACCCTGTGCCCGGAGCAAGTTACACGTATTTATGGAATGGAAATACCATCGGTACCGGTCCAGTCATTGACTACATGTTCACGGCCGCTGGTTGTCATACCATCACCCTACAGTACAACTTACAAGGATGCATCGAAACCACCACGTACACCGATTACATCTGTATGGAGAATTATCCGAACACTTCGTTTACGGCTGCTCCTAATGTCTTGTCATCAACTTCAGAAACCATTAATTTTAGCAATAACACCATAGGTGCAATTAGTTACTTTTGGGAATATGGTGACGGTCAAACCTCTACAGAATTTGAAGGCCCTCATTTCTACAATGGAATTACCGAAAACATTCTTGTGACGTTGACAGGATCTACCGCTCTAGGGTGTGCCACATCTTACGAAGTCAGCTTACCGGTGATCAGCGATCCGATATATTATGTTCCGAATACCTTTACTCCTGACCAAGACGAGCACAATCAAACGTGGTTTCCCGTGTTTACTACCGGTTACGATCCCTACAACTTTAACTTGAAAATCTACAACCGTTGGGGTGAAACCGTATGGGAAAGCAACGATTCCAAAGGTGAATGGGACGGTACCTACGGTGCTGACGGAACCAAAGTACAATCAGGTATCTACACTTGGATCATTCGATATGCAAACAAAGAAACCGACGAAAAGAAGGTGGTAACAGGTTTTGTGAACGTACTGCGGTAACTTTACTTCTTTCTGAAGAATATTTTTACAGGAACTCCTGTAAAATTGAAGGACTCACGTAACCTGTTCTCCAGAAAACGCTTATAAGAATCGTTCACATATTGCGGTAAATTGCAGAAAAAGGCAAACGAGGGTGCGTGCGTTGGTAATTGCTGAACAAACTTAATCTTCACGTATTTCCCTTTAACCGCAGGAGGAGGGTTGTTATTGATAACTTCCAACATCACCTCGTTCAGCTTCGAAGTAGGAATTTTCTTGGTTCGGTTGGCAAAAACCTCCATGACCGTTTCAACGGCCTTGTGCAAGCGTTGTTTCGTGATCGTAGAGGTAAAGAGAATCGGTACATCGTTGAAAGGAGCCAATTCCTTTCGAAGGTTGTCCTCGTATATTTTCATGGTCGATTGATCCTTCTCTACCAAATCCCATTTATTGACTAAAACCACTACGCCCTTGGAATTTTTCTCGATCATGTAATAGATGGACAAGTCCTGTTTTTGAAGTCCCTCGGCAGCGTCAATCATCATGAAGCACACGTCGCTGCTTTCAATGGTCCTGACAGAGCGTAGCACGGAATAGTATTCAATATCTTCGGTAACTTTTGCTTTTTTTCGGATTCCCGCAGTGTCGATTAATAAAAAATCATGACCAAAGGCACGATAGCGGGTATGAATGGAATCCCTGGTGGTTCCGGAAATGTCAGTTACAATGTTTCGATCTTGATTGGTCAACGCGTTGATCATGGAAGATTTCCCCACGTTCGGACGACCAACGATGGCAATTCGGGGTAAGCTGTCTTGTTCCAAGACGTTCTCATCTTCTTTGTCCAAATGTACCACGACCTCATCCAACAGGTCACCGGTTCCTCCTCCATTGGCAGCGCTTAAATCAAATACCTCGCCTAATCCGAAGGAATAAAACTCCGCCGACAATCCAATACGATCATTTGAATCTACTTTATTCGCAACAACCAGGACCTTTTTACGGCTTTTACGCAAAAGTTCTGCTACCAATAAATCCATTTCTACGATCCCCGTAGTAACGTCAACCATAAATAAAATAAGGGACGCTTCATCCACCGCTAATTCCACTTGTTTTCGTATTTCGCCCTCGAAAATATCTTCTTTCGTAGTAGCGTAACCTCCGGTATCTATTACGGAGAATTTATAACCGTTCCACTCCCCTTTTCCGTAGATTCGATCCCGAGTAACACCGCTCACTTCTTTAACTATGGCGTCACGGGATTCCGTTAAACGATTGAACAAAGTAGACTTCCCCACATTTGGCCTTCCCACAATTGCAATAATATTGCTCATTAGTATCCGTATTTTTTTAGTTTAGCTTCTGATGATCTCCAATCCTTGTCTACTTTGACATACGATTCGAGAAACACCTTTTTATCCAAGAACTTTTGAATATCGATGCGTGCTTGCCTTCCGATTTTCTTGAGCATTTCCCCGCCTTTTCCGATAACAATTCCTTTTTGCGAGTCACGTTCTACTACAATGATCGCGCGAATGTTAATGATATGTGGAGTTTCTTCGTAGTGTTCTATTTCAATTTGACAACTGTATGGAATTTCTTTTTGGCAAAAGTTGAATATTTTTTCACGGATGATTTCCGAGACAAAAAAACGCATGGGGCGGTCGGATAATTCCTCTTTATCGTAATACGGAGGACTTTCCGGAATCATGGATCGGATGCGATCCCAAACAATATCCAAGTTAAATTTATGCAGCGCGGAAATTGGAAAAACCTCGGCGGATGGAAGTTCATTTTGCCAATATGCGATCCTCTCTGCCACGACTTCCTGTTTCGATAGATCAATTTTATTGATCAGGCAAAGCACGGGAACTTTCAATTTTTTAATGCGCTCCAGGGTCTCCTCGTGGTTCATTTTCTTTTCGAGCGTGTCGGTAACGAACAACAAAACGTCCGCATCTTGAAGCGATGTCGAAACGTACTCCATCATGTTATCGTGGAGTTTATAGGCGGAGTTCACAACTCCCGGAGTGTCGGAAAAAACGATTTGATATTCCTCATCGTTCACGATGCCCAAAATACGGTGGCGTGTGGTCTGAGCCTTCGACGTAACAATGGAGAGTTTTTCGCCCACCAAAGCGTTCATTAAGGTGGACTTTCCCACATTTGGACTTCCAACAATGTTCACAAAACCTGATTTATGCGCCATAAGGTGCAAAGGTAGGCAATTGCAGGCGTAAAGCCGAATTAATCGCCCAGTTCGTCGAAATTACTAACTTCGTAGCGTGAATTCTGATGAGCACTACATGCAACGCTGCATTGATTTAGCCTATCTCGGTTTAGGTCATGTAGCACCTAACCCCATGGTAGGATGCGTGATCGTTAAAGACGGGGTGATCCTTGGCGAAGGCTATCACAGAGCCTTTGGAGCACCGCATGCAGAAATAGAGGCTATTAAGAACGTCGGAGATAATGCGGCCATCAAAGGAGCAACGGTCTACGTTTCTTTAGAACCGTGCACGCATTTTGGAAAAACACCGCCTTGCGTAGCTTCACTGATTGAATTAAAACCCAGAAAAGTAGTCATCGGTAGCAGGGACTCGAATCCCACCGTTGCTGGCAAGGGCATCGACCGATTACAACGTGAAGGAATTGACGTAGTGGAAGGTGTCCTGGAGGAAGAATGCAGGGAACTGAATAAGCGTTTTTTTACCTTCCATGAAAAACGACGACCCTATGTCATTCTTAAATGGGCCCAAACCCAAGATGGGTTCCTCGACCGTAACCGCGAAGAGGACGAAACGGGCATCAATTGGATTTCAACAGTTGAAACTAAAATGCTGGTCCATCAATGGAGGGCAGAAGAATCTGGAATATTGGTAGGAAGAAATACAATTTTGAACGACAACCCTTCCCTCACGGTTCGTCAAGTTTCTGGTAAAAATCCCACGCGCATCGTTATAGACAGCAATCTCAAGCTTTCTTCGGATGTAGGGGTGTTTTCAGATGAAGCGCCTACCCTCGTATTTAACCGTGTAAAAAGTGCTCAAAAAGAAAACGTCGAATGGATTAAAATTCCCGAAACCTCCACACAGCATATTCTCGAGGAACTTTACCGTCGAAATATTTTAAGTGTTTTGGTGGAAGGCGGAAGCCGAACGCTTCAGTATTTCATTATCGACAACGTTTGGGATGAAGCCAGGGTTATTGTGAGTCCCATCAAATTTAAAGAAGGCATGCGTGCTCCCGTACTCACCAAGACACCGATTCGATCGCATCCATTTGGACCTTCGGACACAGTATATTATTACCAACGCAAATAACATGGATTTAATCTTAAGCATCCTTTCCTCTTCATTGATTTTCATTTTATTTCGTTCATTTCCAGGATTTAAAATAGATATACTTCAAGCGGTAGTTGCTAACTATTTTGTCGCATTTACTTGCGGTATAATGTTATTTTCTAACGACTTAAGCACCTTGAAAAACCAAGAAATAATGCAAGCAAGCCCCTATGCATTTATGTGCGGCGTGCTGTTTATTTCACTTTTCGTCATTATGGGCATCAGCTCTCAAAAAAACGGAGTTGCCACCACCTCCATTGCCGTAAAAATGTCTATGGCTTTATCGGTATTATTTGTTTTAATAGCTCAATTTAACGTAATAAATTTCAACAACTTAATTCCACTCATTTTAGCATTAGCTGGGGTGTTTTTGGTTTCTTATCAAGGTCAAACGAAGGAAGGGTCGGGATCTCTTTGGATGTTAGGAGTTCTCTTCCTTGGGAGCGCCTGCTTAGACCTTGTACTATTTTTTGTTCAAGATTCATGGCTACCGAATTTTCATCAAGGCATTTTTGCTTCGCTTGGCTTTGGCATGGCAGGATGCCTTGGTTTACTGTATCTTATCTATCTTAGCTTTCATAAAAAGTTGAAATTTGACCTTCGAAGTTGGTTAGGAGGCATTGTTTTAGGAATCCCAAATTACTTTTCTATTTACTTGTTGGTTAAAGCTTATAACACTTTGGGAATAGAACCTCAACAAGTGCTTTCTATTGCCAATGTTGGCGTGGTCTTGGCTTCCGCTCTCGTCGGCTTTTTGCTTTTCAAAGAACCATTTTCTTGGAAAAAAGGTTGGGGCATGGTCCTATGTTTATTAGCCTTAAGCTTATCGGTAATTTCGTTCGAGGAAATATTCAGTTAACAATTCGTACCTTTGGTACATGCTAAAAATTTCAACCGCTTTTTTGCTGATCCTTTGTGCCAAGGTCACTTATGGGCAAGTGGTCATCAACGAAGCGAGTAATTCCAATGGAACCCACTATGTTCTCCCCAATGGAAGTTCCCCGGATTGGATTGAGATCTACAATGCCGGAGTTTCTACTTATTCGCTCCAAGGACATTTTTTAAGCGATCGGAGAGACTCTCTCCAGAAGTGGATTTTCCCTCCCTACAGCTTGGGAAGCCAGCAATTTTTAACCCTGTTGGCGAACGGCAAAGGCAGCACGTTTTTGGTCAACCATTTTGAAACAGCGGTTGATCACAACATGGTTTGGAAGTATTCCATACCCAACGCCAACATTCCAAACTGGACAGGATTGGGTTTTGATGATTCCGGCTGGTCAAATGGAAAAATGAGCATTGGATATGGCGACGGCGATGATAGCACCCTGCTTGGAGGGCCTATCACCAGTTATTATGCCCGAAGTACCTTTCAAATAAGTCAATACCAAGACATCGTTCGCGCCATTTTGGATATCGATTACGACGATGGATTCGTGGCGTATTTGAACGGAACGGAAATTGCAAGAGCCGGATTGGCCGGTACTCCACCGAATTTTGATGAACTTTCCGCAGACCATGAGTCTCAATTGTACCAAGGAGGTGCACTGACGAATATTGAAATCGACATGAGCGTTTTGGCCAACGTCTTGATCAATGGCACGAATGTGCTAGCGATTGAAGTGCATAACAGCGATCCCAACAGTTCTGACTTAAGCTGTTGGCCCTTTTTAACTTTTGGATTTGGATCTGCTCAAAACCAATTCAATGGTACCACGCATCCGTATTTTAACAACGGTAACCAAGGAGGTTCCATCGAAACGAATTTTGGAATTGCCACTGCTGGAGAAACGCTCTACCTAAGTAACGCTTCTGGAATTCTAGATTCCTTGGTAGTTCCTGACCTTGAGGCAGAAATGTCGGTCGGTAAAAACCAAGACGGGACGGGCCCAACGGTTATTTTCCCTGTTCCCACTCCCAATTCCAGCAACAACGTTGGTATCGGATTTAGCGGGTATGAAGCGATGCCTATCATCCAACAAACGGGTGGAATTTACCTTCAAAGCCTAAGCGTTACGGTAACGAATACCTCGTCCAATGGCGGCATCGTACGTTACACTTTGAACGGGAATGATCCTGACACCAATTCAACGCTATACACAGGCCCCATTTTCCTGGATACCCATTGCGTAATCAAAGTACGGTGTTTTCCCGTTGGCACCAATTTTCTCCCAAGTCCCATTGAGGCAGAGACCTTTTTATTCAACGAGAGCAGCACCATTCCCATCATCGCATTAACCATCGATTCCAACGACCTTGTTGGCCCAGAAGGCATTTTCGACAATTGGTGGACGGATTGGAAGCGTCCGTGCTTCATTGAGTATTTCGACACCTTAGGGGTAAAACGATTTGAAAGCAAAGCATCGGTAAAACCGGACGGAGGTGCCGGAGGCAGCCGCTCTAATCCCCAACACAGCGTTACCGTTGAGCCGGCCAACAACACATTTGGAACCGGCCTCCCCATCCATTTCCCCATAATACCGGAAAAACCCTATGTGGATGATTATTACGCCCTATACATACGCAACGGAAGCAACTTTTGGAATCAATACCATCAACGTGATGCCACCTTCATGAGGGTCATGCGAAAAACCAATGCCAATTCGCAAGCGTATCAACCCGCTCACGTATTCATCAATGGAAAGTATTTTGGCTTATACGAACTTCGTGAAAAAGCGAATGAAGGTTATTTCAATGAAAACTACGGCAACCACATGGACAGCCTGGATTTGCTGTCCGTGAGTTATTGGTACGGTATGGTGCTTCGAACGGTTAAAGGATCCGATTCATCCTTTTTTGATATGATTTCCAGCATTTCGACCTTGGATAAATCCGATCCCAAATACCTTTTTTACTGTGATCGGAAACTGGACACGAAAAACTATGCGGATTACTTAATCGGAGAATTATGGTACGCCAATACCGATTGGATTTACAACAACATGAAAATGGCACGGCCTAGGACCTACAACAATAAATGGCGGTTTTTCTTACAGGATGTTGAGTGGGGCTTAGGTGGATGGACAGGTTACGATGCCAACATGTTCGATTGGTTCCAAAATGCAAATCAACCAAATTATTATTACACCATTTACAGTCATTTAATTCAAGACAGTACTTACCGAAATTACTTTATCAATCGCTTTGCGGATCTCATGAATACCACCCTCCATCCGAACAGCTACAACCCTATCGTGAATGGAATGTACGAACAATTACTCCCTGAAATGCCGAGACATTTTGCTTTGTGGACAGGAGATATACCGGGAGGAATGGCAAATTACGAAAATCAAAAAAACAACATTCTTTACCATTTTAATAACCGAAGCCCTGTGGTCAGAAGTCAGATGTTGGGGAATTTTGGCCTTGACAACACCGTGAATGTCACCTTAAAAACCATCCCCGAAAATGCCGGATACATCAAAATTAGTACGATCATTCCGGATTCTCTACCGTGGACTGGGGTTTATTTTAACGGGAATCCTGTTAGAATTAGTGCCCATGCAAATCCAGGTTTCACCTTTGATCATTGGGAATACAACATCAATTTGGATCCCAATCAATTAACTCAATCCAGTGTGGTATTGAACATTGCTACGGATGATTATTTTCATGCGATATTCGAAGGTACCTCTAGGGATACAACACTCACCGTTTCCGAAATCCACTACAACCCTGATCCTTCATTGGACGGTGGAAACTGGATTGAATTGCACAATTATGGCGACCACGCAATCGATTTAACGGGATACAGCATTAAAAGCAGCAACTTCTACGACAAGTTTGAATTTCAGGATGGAACCGCCCTACCGGCAAATGGATACCTGGTCGTTGCCCAAGACACAGCGCTTTTCAAAGGCCTTTACCCCGAGGTCCACAACGTAACCGGAGGAACTGTTTTTGGTTGGGAAAACAACGAGGACTCCATTTACGTTCTTGGTCCGCACAACGAAAGCATCGTTGCCATGCATTACCACGACGATGCCCCCTATCCTCGTTGCGCAGATGGTTATGGTCGTACGATGGAAAACAAATTCACTGATGTACAAATACTGGATTCCAATTCTTGGTTTTGCGGATGCATCGGAGGATCCCCTGGTGAAGCTTACCAACCGTGCAAGGAGGAACTCATCGTGAGCGAGTTCAACCTAGGTAAGATGGAAATTCTGCACAATGCAGAGGATTGGATTGAAATTAAAAATAATACATCTGACGTTTTGAACCTGAACGGTTACGTGTTAAAGGACGAACGCAACCAGCATGAATTTACCCTATCCGGTATTTCCTTACAACCTGGAGCCTATGCCGTATTGGTGAAAGATTCATCCTTATTCCACCAACGTCATTTGGATTTCACCGGTCAGGCCTTATATCAAATTCCTTTTGGCATATCAAAAAACGATGCGATACGCATTTTTGACCCGAACGGGTTGATTGTTCAGAGCGTTTTCATCGATACCTTGGGTACTTGGTTGACAGCTCCTTTCAACGAAGACTACACCTTCGAATACCAGGAATTCGGCACCAACCAAACCATAGCCGATCAATGGTTTGCGGGGTGCATTGGAGGCTCACCGGGAAGAGCTTTTAGTCCTTGTCCCGAAATCCCGAACGAGGAATGGGCTTGGATTTACCCCAACCCTAACAGCGGAGAATTCACCCTTAACGTGTTGAGCGATGGAAAAACCACGTACAAGGTCTTCAATGACCGAGGTCAGTACTTATCCGAAGGTTCGGTCGAGAATACCTTAAACCCGATAACCACCCACCCCATTAGCCTCACTCAATTTGCCCAAGGAATGTACATGCTTAGGGTAACGCGGAATGAAGAGGTTCGCGTATTTAGGGTGATTAAGCTGTAACCTTTGCGCTCTCGTTGAGCAAGGCAATCATAGCAGCACACGTAACGTAAAGTTGCGTTGCTGTTTCGTCGTCCATGCTAGAGCCGTCTTCATCGTCCGTAGATACTTCAATGGCCATGAATTTCAACAATTCGGGCTGATCGCAAAATTCTTCGATGCGTTCGTTGGCTTCTTCGTCGTTTTCCGTACCGAAATAATCTTCCAACATGTCTTCAAACGGTTGCTCAAAACCTTCGATCATGGCTTCCGTAACCATGGTAACAGGGATTCCTGCTTGCACATAGCTTTCATGAATGACCCAATAGTAATAAAGTAGGTAGCCTTCTAGCGCCTCATTCTCGTACTCGGCGGGTGCGGCAAGGACATAATCCAATAAAATGGGTTGTTTTTCCGACAATTGGGTGATCGCTTCCTCAAATTGTTCATCCGTAACGTGATCAATCCATTGTGTAGCTTTGTCGATATGTTCAAATTGAATATGTTGCATGTTAATAATATTAATTGGTACAAAGGTAGGGCAATAAATTGACTATGCCTATGTAACTCAAGCTACATAAGAAGTGCAACATTCGGATTACCTTTGTCCCAAGATGAAAAAAGAAACCCTGATTTTAGCCAGTATGACCCTATTGGGAATGGCCTTCGGTTATGCCTATTATCGATTTTACGGATGTTCTGAAGGTTGCGCAATTACGGGTAACCCATGGCGATCAACGCTCTATTTCGGCATTCTTTTTTTTCTTGGAAGTACCTTAATTAAAGATTTAATAACAAAAAAATCATGAGTGAATTTAACGGAACCATCGTGGACGTAAGAACGCGAGCAGAATTCAGTGGTGGGCACGTGGCCCATTCAGTCAACATTCCCCTGCAGGAAATCATGGACCATGTCGAAAAAATTAAAGCCATGAAATCTCCGATCATTTTTTGCTGCGCATCGGGTGGACGAAGTGGCCAAGCCGCACAATATTTCAAATCTTTAGGAGTAGATTGTGAAAACGGAGGCGGTTGGATGGAGGTTAATCATCGTTTTTATTCATAAGCCATGGGAATTTTTAGTCGAATTTTTGGACCGGGTGTGGATTACGCTCAATTGGTAAAAAACGGTGCTATCATTTTGGATGTCCGAACGCCCGGAGAATATGCGGGTGGACATATTAAAGGATCCAAGAACATTCCTTTACAAAGCTTGCAGCAGCAACTTAAAAATTTACCAAAAGACAAAGCAATCATCACCTGTTGTGCTTCAGGAATGCGCAGCGGATCTGCCAAATCCATGCTTCAAAACAACGGATTTAAAGAAGTTTACAACGGTGGGGGCTGGTCCAGCTTACAAGGTAAAATTTAGGAGGTTCTTGTGTTTCGCTTTTGAGATAATGGGCTAATTGCCTAACTTCGTAACCTCTTTAAAGTATACATAGCATGCAACTGTGGAATAAATACAGCAAAGAGGAATTGGAGCAGCAACTGCGCGCGAAGAACCATCGCTATACCTTGGTTTCTTTTTACCAGTATGCACATCTATCCGATCCCTCCGTTTTCAGAAATGAACTGTTCAGTACGTGGATGTCGCTTGACATCATTGGTCGAACCTATGTCGCAAAAGAAGGTATTAACGCTCAAATTGCAGTACCTGAACAGCATTTCGAGGAATTCAAAGAAAAACTTTACGCTTATCCCTTTTTGAAGGGAATTCGATTAAACGTGGCTGTAGACTCTGGAGCAACCGAATTCCCTTTTCTTAAGTTAAAAATTAAGGTAAGGGATAAAATCCTGGCCGATGGCTTGAACGATGAAAGCTTCGATGTAACCAACAAAGGAAAACACTTAACCGCCAAAGAATTCAACGAATTAACTTCCGAAGAGGACTGCCTCTTGGTGGATTTTAGAAACCACTACGAACACGAGGTGGGACATTTTAAAAATGCCATATTACCCGATGTGGATACATTTCGAGATTCTCTGCCTGTCATAGAGCAAGAAATCCTCAAAGGAAACGAAGACCGCAAGGTGATTATGTACTGTACTGGTGGCATTCGTTGTGAAAAAGCCTCTGCATGGTTTCGCCACAAAGGATTTCAAAACGTTTACCAACTCGACGGAGGAATTATCAAATACGCCAACGATTGCAAAGAAGAAGGTTTGGAAAGTAAATTCATTGGAAAGAATTTTGTTTTTGACGAACGAAGGGCTGAGCGCATTTCGGACGACATCATCAGCCAATGCCATCAGTGCGGAGCGCCGTGCGATGAGCATACCAATTGTGCATTTGAAGGTTGTCACCTCTTGTTTATTCAATGTGAATCATGTAAAAGCAAATTAGAGAACTGTTGTTCTACGGCTTGCCAAGAAATCATTCATTTGCCAGAGGAGGAACAAAAAAAATTACGACAACAACTCACCAAAAGCAATTTAGTATTCAAAAAAGGCCGCTTTAAAATTGGATAAGATTTATTCCTTTATCTTTGAAATATAAAATTCCCTTATGAATCCATTTCTCTACGTTAATTGGTCTTTTGATGCTGAAATTATAGACGGACAAAAAACGCCCAATTGGTACGGATTGCTCTTTGTATCCGGAATGATCCTTGGATATTTCGTCATTAAAAAAATGTTCAAGAAAGAAGCCATCAGCGAAAAAGTGCTAGACCAACTGGTGTTGTTCATGGTACCTGCAACAGTTATTGGAGCAAGATTAGGGCATGTTTTATTTTATGGTCCGTATTGGGGGCCTGAAGGTTATTTTACAGATCCCGTTAAGATTTTATATATATGGGAGGGCGGACTTGCAAGCCACGGAGCTGCGATTGTCATCTTAATGGCACTATGGTATTTTTCTAAATACCGCGTTCAAAAACCATTCATTTGGATTCTCGACAAAATTTCAGCTCCTATTGCCATCGCAGGTGCATTTATTCGACTTGGGAATTTGGTGAACCACGAAATGGTAGGTTATAAAACCGATGTTCCTTGGGGTTTTAGGTTTTTGCGAAACGACTGCAGTCCGAACGAAAATGGCGAATACCTCTGCGATTGGTCCACGATTCCAGTACGACACCCAGCAAATTTGTATGAGGCTTTGGCGTATTTCCTTTCGTTCGCTGTATTGATGTTCTTCTACTGGAAAAAAGAGAAATGGCAGCAACCTGGGTTCATTTTTGGAACTTTTCTTCTTCTAATTTTTGGATTTCGATTTATCATCGAATTTTTGAAGGAAAGCCAAACGGACAGTGATTCTTCGGTTTTTTCGAATACTGGACTTAATATGGGGCAATGGCTAAGCCTTCCGTTAATCCTTACTGGGATCTTTTTATTGGTGCGTTCTATCAACAAAAAAAACAGCCTGCCAACTATCTAGAATTAGTTAATTCATTGGATTGATCCGTATATTTGTAGAAATATTTACCTTATGCCAAAACAAGCAACCACCAAAGTTGTAAAAGGCGGAACGCCTGGTGAAAAATTCGGAAAAGACACCTACGTTAAGTGGTACAAAGACATGCTCCTAATTCGCCGTTTTGAAGAAAAGACGGGACAACTCTACATCCAACAAAAATTCGGTGGATTTTGCCATTTATACATCGGTCAAGAGGCTATCGTAGTTGGAACTGCAAGCGCTGTACGCCCCGGAGATAAGCACATGACAGCCTACCGAGACCACGCTCATCCCATTGCCTTGGGAACTGATCCAAGGGTATTGATGGCAGAATTGTATGGAAGAACGACGGGTTGCTCGAAGGGAAAAGGAGGTTCCATGCACTTTTTCGACAAGGAAAAGAATTTCATGGGAGGTCATGGAATTGTGGGTGCTCAAATTCCCATGGGAACGGGGGTAGCATTCGCCGAACAGTACAATGGAACCGATAACGTTGCCATTGTATCCATGGGAGACGGAGCAGTACGTCAAGGCGCCTTGCACGAAACGTTCAACATGGCGATGATGTGGAAGCTTCCTGTGATTTACATCATTGAAAACAACAACTACGCAATGGGTACGAGCGTGGAACGAACCACCAACGTGACGGACCTTTCAAAAATTGGACTTTCCTATGATATGCCCTCGAAAGTCGTCAATGGAATGCGTCCCGAGGACGTTCATAACGCAATTGAAGAGGCAGCTGATCGGGCGAGAAGAGGCGATGGTCCTACCTTGTTGGACATTCGAACATACCGCTACAAAGGACACTCCATGTCGGATCCTCAAAAATACCGCACCAAAGAAGAAGTCAACGACTGGATGGATAAAGACCCCATCGACCACGTGTTAGATATCATTAAGGACCGCAAGTGGTTAACCGACAAAGAAATAGAAGCGATCGACCAATGGGTGAGAAAAGAAGTGGAGGAAAGCGTTGAGTTCGCCGAAAACTCACCTTACCCTGCTGCAGAAGAGTTGTACCAAGATGTGTACATTCAAACCGATTATCCTTACATTAAAGAGTATTAAAAGCATATGGCTGAAGTAATTTACATGCCCAAATTGAGCGACACCATGACCGAAGGTGTGGTGGCTGCGTGGTTAAAAAAAGTGGGGGATTCCGTTAAATCAGGAGAACTTATCGCTGAAATTGAAACCGATAAAGCGACCATGGAATTTGAGTCGTTTTTCGACGGAGTTTTACTTCATATCGGAGTGGAAGCCGGCAAAGGCGCTGCGGTCAATTCGCTTTTGGCAATTATTGGTCAAGCAGGTGAAGACATTTCCGGACTTTTAACCAGTGCCCCCGCTGTCGAAGAAAAATCGGCACCGGAGCCGGCTGCAGCCCCTGCTCCCGTTGCTGTTCCAAGCCCTGCGCCTGTGCCTTCGCCCGTTGCTACGCCTGCACCTGTGGTACAAAAGGTGACGGCAGTAACCAACAACGACCGCGTGTATGCCTCTCCCCTTGCAAAGAAACTGGCCGACGAAAAAGGCATCGATCTTCAGTACGTGGCGGGAAGTGGTGAAAATGGAAGAATTGTCAAACGCGACGTTGAACACTACCATCCCCACCCTAACGGCACCGTGGTCGCCACAGGGTCTCGCTCCGGCTTAACCACTGAGACCTTTACCGATGAGCCTGTTACGCAAATGCGTAAAACCATTGCACGACGTTTGGCCGAGAGTAAATTCACTGCCCCTCACTTTTACCTTACCTTGGACATCGACATGGATAATGCCATTGCTTTTCGCAAATCGGTGAATAACGTGGAAGGGTATAAGATTTCGTTCAACGATATTGTTGTCAAAGCGGTTGCGCTTTCATTGAGGAAGCATCCTGCAGTTAATTCGGCATGGATGGGAGATTTCATACGTAGAAATCAACACGTGCATATCGGAGTGGCAGTAGCCGTGGATGAAGGCCTTTTAGTACCTGTGGTACGTTTTGCGGACACCAAGAGCTTTATGGAAATTTCCGGCGAGGTAAAGAACTTTGCAGAAAAGGCAAAAACCAAAAAATTACAACCCAGCGATTGGGAGGGTAACACCTTCACGATTTCGAACCTCGGAATGTTTGGCATTGAATCGTTTACTGCAATTGTTAACCCACCCGATAGCTGCATTCTAGCCGTCGGCGGAATTAAGGAAGTTCCCGTTGTAAAAAATGGAGCCATTGTTCCCGGCAACGTAATGAAAGTTACGTTATCGTGCGACCACCGAGTGGTTGACGGTGCCAGCGGAGCTGCTTTCCTGCAATCTTTCAAGGAATGCATGGAAAATCCTGTGTCGATGTTGTTGTAAAATCAACGCATGAACTTACTACGAATCCTACCCTGTGCTGTTCTATGTTTGTTAACATGGATGGCCCAAGGACAGGCAACGATTCGGGTAACCGTACTTTCGGTTCAAACAGGAATTTACCAAGATTGTGATGGATTATTTACGGGGAATTCCGATTTTGTGTGGGAATTTACTGCCACCGATAACACCGTAGGATATTCTAACAATAATCCAGCTTTGTTTGGGATTTTCGGCTTTAATTACGCCTACAAAAACAACGACAACGGTCCTTACACCATGTTCAGTCCGGGGGGGACTTTTTCGCCCAACAACGGCCTGTTCTTTGACCACGATTACCTCTGCCCTACGAATGTTCCAAGCTCCATCAACCTAGCATGGGAAGCCTACGACAACGACGAACCTGGAAATTATGCCGTATTCAACAACGTCGATGGTCAAACCAATCAGCAAAATGCGGTAATGGCGGTTCCTGTTGGCGCGGGTTCCCTTTTTTATACGTTTACCGCCAATTCCGTTGACCCAGGGTGCAATCAAATTTACACCATCAATTTACGCGTCGATCGCATTCCAATCGTGGTGAATTATATGCAGGACAACGTGTGCAATGCCAATCCTTTGGCGCTCAACACGACCTATACTTTTGGCTGGTGTCCTGGCACCTTGGAGCCCAATGAACCTGCCGCCAACGATGTGCAAAATGCAGGATCTCTTTGGTCAAAATTCGTTGCGCCTGCCTCGGGCAGCGTGGAAATAACCTCCGATTTAGCTGGAACGCAAATTGGAACCTATTTTCAGATTTATCACGCAGCGGATGGCGGGAATTGTACCGATGGAATTCATGCAGTAACAGGAGCGTTGATCAAGGATAAATTTGAGTACTTATCCCACGTGGATTTTTCGGACGGAATCGATTTACTCGGGGTTGATCCTGAGGCAGAAATCACCTTAAATTCCTGCAATCCCGTTCCCTTAATCAGCTATCAAAAGCTCATTCCGGGACAAACCTACTACATTCAGTTTACCTCGGATCAAGTCAACGATAACGGTTATTTTCAATTGCGGGTCAACGGCTTAGGCGGTGGGCCACCGGATTTGGAGGATATTCCCTGCCTTTCAACCACCGTGAATTACGGAACCGCAGCCATATCCTCTGCGCAAAATAGCAATTCAACCACCGTACTGAATTTTGGGTGCGCCTTTGACGGAGGCAACAATGCTGGTGAAACCGGACAAGTGCACAACAGTGCTAATCCAAATCAATACCACGCCTACGATTATCCGCATGTCGCGGTTGGGAATCCTACCATGAATGAAAGCGTGTGGTTGAACTTCATTGCTCCCAATCAAGGACGCATTGTTTTTGAAACCGATTACCAAAGTGCCTTGTATGGCGAGAGTGCTGCGCTTTTCGGCTACGACACGTCCTTTGCACCCGGAGTTCCTAACGATTATTTATGTTCGAACCTAAAATTCATCGATTCCGACGAAGGAGGCACCAACGGATTTCTTGGAGGGGACCCAAGTGCCATAGTTCAAGCTCCTTGTTTAGAACCTGGATACAAATATTTTGGCATGGTGGACCCATCCGATGCCTTAACGCCCTTGAGTTCCCAATCCATAAAGACCTGGGTTCATGATCCGAGCGTGGTGGATCCAACGCAAAACCCACCAGGAAACGACATTCTTTGCCTGACCCTACAAAACCCGTTGTATGAGGTTCCTGTGATACCTGCTGGGGTCAATCCTCCTTTTCAAGCCGTGGCGGGAACCAACGTATTGGCATGTCAGGAATACTTGGCGGGTGAGCCCAACGTTGACCCAAATCCTGCTAACTGCGCGAACCAAACCGTCTGGCATTATTTTGTCGCTCCAGGTTCCGGAGCCGTTGAAATGAGCATCAGGGCCTACATTGGAATGAACTTGCTGCGCTTCAATATTTTTGAATTGCTGAACGGGAACGGATGCTACGGGGGCTTGGCTCCAGCAACTTACACAACCAATGGAACACGCTTTGACCCAGTAATAACTCCCGTTGTTAGCGGTTCCGCAACCTTCTCTGGGCAACAGGTATCGCTCTGCTGCTTGGACTCAGGGAAAATTTACGCCATTCAAATCGACGGTGGTTCACCAGGCGATGAAGGCCAATACATCATCGAGTACATTCATGAAATCGAGGCGGATGCTGGAGATATAGCGGTTGATGTATCCAACGGAGAAAGCGCGAATGTATGGGTTGGCGATACCGCTTTGGTATGTTACGGCAATACCCTACAACCCTCTATCCTACTCGATGGCATTGGTAACTCAACCCAAAGTTTGCCGGGGTGTTTGCATCCCGGCTATGTGCTGCATTCGTATCCCAACGTACCCGACCCGGTCTACAATTCAGGGTTCACCTTCATTGATTCCCTGCAATCACAAGGCAGTTTCATCCATTCAGGAGACGGCTCCGGCAGTTTTGGAAATCCACTCTACAATACGGTATATTTCCTTTCCCCTGCTGGAGACCTGCCCAATGCGTGGGGAAATTTCAGCTGCCAAACGACGACCGTAGCGGAAGGAGTTCCTGTGGTATTCCTGTCACCGCTTGCAGCCGTAAGTTCCTACGACAATTCTTCGTGCTCCTTGAGTTTCAGTGTGAGCGGCGGCGTTTCGGGATACCTCAATCAAGGATATAACTACACCATCACCGATCCTTTAGGGGAAGTTGTGGTTGCGTCTTCGACCGCCGCAGGACAAACCGTGAGTTATGTGGCAGCGATTCTCGGAAATTACACGGTCAATATCAACGATGAGCCTTGTCCCTTGGTCTTAACATTTGACGCGAGTGGCTGCCAAAACCCATGTTCGCCTCAAACCATACCCTTAAACGTGAGCATTTGTCAAGGCGATAGCATCTTACTGGGAGGAAGCATGCAGAGCAACCCGGGAACCTACATCGATTCCCTGCAATCGGTGATGGGATGTGATTCCGTTCTGGTAAGCACCTTGACCCTCTACCCTAACCCAACCTATGGTTTTCAATCCATCACTTTGTGCGCAGGTGAAAGCGTAACGGTAAATGGCAACGTTTACAGTGCCAACGGACAATACCAAGACACCTTGCAAAGCGTTCATGGATGTGACAGCATTCTTACAACAAGTGTTTTTATCATCACGCCTGTGGTGGTGAACCAAGAAGTTCATATTTGCAACGGCAGCAGTTATACGTTTAATGGCAATACCTACACGCAAGAGGGCGTTTATTTTGACACCACTACCACGGTCAATGGTTGCGACTCCATCAATGTCTTGAGTTTGTTTCTGAACGCTGCATATGAAACCAGCCTATACGACACCGCTTGTTTGGGTGCGCCTTATGTGTTTGGCATCGATACCTTGAACAGTTCTGGGACCTATGTGCTCCCCTTGGTAGCGGACAACGGATGTGATTCAACGGTAACCTTGGATTTATACTTATTGGATTGTTCCATGTTAACGGTCTATGCTCCGAATTCCTTCACCCCGGATGCGGACGGAACCAACGATTTGTGGTATCCGATCCTGCAAAATGTCAAATCGTACAGCTTTGACATTTACAACCGTTGGGGGCAGCGCATTTTCACCTCAACGGGCGATCCGTGGGATGGGACCTATCAGGGAAACAAATGCCAGATGGGGGTTTACACCTACATCATCGACTGGGTGGACAACGACAAAATCACGCATCGTGTGACGGGGAGTATCACCTTGGTGCTATAGCCTCGACTGGCTCGGCTAACCAATCGACAAGCTCGGCTGCCGTATCGACAAGCTCGGCTAACCAATCGACAGGCTCGGCTACCATAACAACAAGATCGGCTACCGAATGCTTACTTTTCGTCGGAATATTCCACACAATACGTTCAACTGCATTGCGTTAAGGGGCATGTAAAATACCCCAATGGAAGTGGAACACATCAAAAACAGTATCCTTGAAATAAGAGGACATAAAGTAATGCTCGACATGGATTTAGCCAAAATATACGAAGTCGAGACAAGGGTTTTAAAACAGGCCGTAAGGAGGAATATTGAGAGATTTCCTCATGATTTTATGTTTGAACTTACGGAAAATGAACTACAAAACTTGACATCACATTTTGTGACATCGAGTTGGGGAGGCCAGAGACATAAACCCTTCGCCTTTACTGAACAAGGCATTGCAATGCTATCAAGTGTTTTGAAAAGTAAAAAAGCCATCCAAATAAACATCTCCATCATACGCGCTTTCGTAATTATGCGGCAATGGGCCATTACTTTAATCGCAGACTTCGATACGCATGCCTCGGCGTACTACTCAGCCTGCTTTAATTACTGGTGGACTCAGTTCCCAGAAGGTTTGTACCGAAGGCCATCAGCCACCAAGCCGCACGAAAGAAAATTGGTTTTAAAAAAATAGAAATATGGAATTAACTACAATTAAAAACAGCATTCACGAAATCAGAGGAAAGAACATCATGTTAGACATGGATTTAGCAAAGCTTTATGATGTGGAAACAAAAGCATTGAAGCAAGCAGTAAGAAGAAACAGCAACCGCTTTCCAGAAGACTTCATGTTTCAATTGACAAAAGAGGAATGGGTAGTTCAAAGGTCACAATCTGTGACCTTTGAAGGAGGAAAAGGAAATCACCCCAAGTATTTACCTTTCGCCTTCACAGAACAAGGAGTTGCGATGCTCAGTGCAATATTGAATTCTCAACGAGCAATTCAAGCAAGTATTCAAATCATGCGGGCCTTTGTGATGATAAGGCAATGGGCCATTACTTTAATCGCAGACTTCGATACGCATGCCTCGGCATACTACTCAGCCTGCTTTAATTCCTGGTGGACTGAGTGCCCCGAAGGGGTGTACCGAAGGCCAACCATCAAGATTTGAGTGAGAAAATCACCGCGCTTGAACAACAATACGGACAAAAATTCAAGGACATCGAGCAAGTTTTGAATTACCTCATCCAGAAAGACCAAAAATCAGTGCAACAAGCCACGCGAAAGGAAATTGGGTTTAAAAAATGATCATATGACAATTAACCCACATTTAGAGCACTTTAAGAATTATTTGAAATCCCAACGTTATAGTCCTAACACCATTAAAACCTACACGGACGCCTTAGGGGTATTTTTTCAATTTCACAGTAACAAGGCCCCGGAGCAACTTGAAATCGAAGATATCATTCACTTCAATACTGGGTATATTCTTCGTAAAAATCTATCAGCAAGTTATCAGAACCAGGTAATCAATGCCATCAAGTTATTTTATCGAAACCGTTTTAATCGGTTCATGAACCTTGATAACATACAACGTCCGCGACGAGAAAAGCGCCTACCCAATGTATTGAGTAAGCAGGAAATCAAAGCAATTATAGAAGCCCCTACTAACCTAAAACACCGTGCCATGTTGAGCTTAATATACGCTTGCGGATTACGAAGAAGCGAATTATTGAATTTAACCTTGAAGGATGTATTATCGGATCGGAACTTATTGTTTATTCGACAATCCAAGGGTAAAAAAGACCGTGTGGTTCCTATCAGTGATAAAATCATTGAAATGCTACGGACCTATTATAAAGCCCACAAACCAAAAACATGGTTGTTTGAGGGGCAAAATACAGGAGAGCAATACAGCGAACGAAGTTTACAATTAGTATTGAAACAAGCATTGAAAAAAGCGGGTAATCAAAAACCTGTGAGTTTGCATTGGTTAAGGCACAGTTATGCCACGCATTTGCTTGAATCCGGTACAGACCTACGGTACATTCAGGAACTACTTGGACACAGTAGCAGTAAAACAACTGAAATTTATACCCATGTGACAACGAAAAGCCTACAGCAAATCCGATCACCATTTGATGATTTATAAGAAATAAGCGTATATTCGTATATACGCAACAAACCTGCGCTAATACACCCAAATCCGTGTGCTTGAGGAAGGTTTATAGCGCGTATAAGCTAGTTATCAGCAACCCTAACCAACGACCGTGCAACCATCAACCGATAGACAAAACCCGACAGACAGTGCAATTTTCGGCAAAGCCGTTTGGCTATCCCTTCGCAAAATAAAAAGAGCTGCAAAGCCACCCACAAGCCGCCCCGCTTTTGCAGCACATTTTATTTTGCCCAACCGCACCAGTGCCACCCGACAGTTTTGTGCTAAACCGACAATTTTTTTACCTACATTTGCTCTGTGAAAAAAGTTTTGACACTCATATTCAGTTTTTACTTTTTTGCTCTGGCAGTTATGCCTTGCAGCGACAAGGACGACTGTAAATATCAGGGTTCAGACCAATCTGCTTTCGCAAATACCGACCACTCAGACCACGACAACGATACTGAGAATTGCTCTCCTTTTTGCATGTGCTCCTGTTGCGGACACTCGGTAACTGCACCCGGTTTTTTTGTCTCCTTAACTTCCCTTGTTAAGTATCCGTCTAAAAACTTTTCCATTTATTCTGCTTCTTTCGTTTCAGGAGCTTTCTCCAAAATTTGGCAACCGCCAAAAATCAGTTAATGAATTTATGAGGTTCCGCTTTCAGCGGAACAAAACAAAACTACTTACGGTGCTAACGCACCGCAAGTAATCGTGTATTCATTAAACTGATTAAAAAAATGTTAGACAAAATAATTGCTTTCAGCATAAAAAATAAATTCATCATTGCATTGATGACACTTGCACTCATTGTTTGGGGAGTGTGGAGTGCAACCAAACTGCCTATTGACGCAGTTCCCGACATCACTAACAACCAAGTGCAAATCATAACGGTTTGCCCTACCCTTGCAGGACAAGAGGTGGAACAGTTGGTAACTTACCCCATCGAACAAAGCATTGCCAACCTTCCCGACTTGGAGGAATTGCGGAGCATTTCCCGTTTCGGACTTTCGGTAATTACCGTTGTATTTGACGACAAAGTGGACATCTACTTTGCCCGACAACTCATAAATGAAAGATTAAAGGAAGCCGAAAGTAAAATCCCAAAAGGAGTTGGCACACCTGAATTAGCACCCGTTAGCACAGGTTTGGGCGAAGTATATCAATACATTATTCACCCGAAAAAAGGCAGTGAAAGTAAATACACAGCAATGGACTTGAGGACAATGCAAGATTGGATTGTTGCCCGACAACTTTATGGCACACCGGGTATTGCAGAAGTAAACAGCTTTGGCGGACAACTCAAACAATATGAAGTTGCTGTTAATCCTGACCGTTTAATTGCAATGGGAATAACAATTCCCGAAATTTTTACCGCCTTAGAAAAAAATAATGAAAACACGGGCGGTGCATACATTGACAAAAAACCAAACGCTTATTTCATTCGTGGCATTGGCTTGATTGGTTCGTTTGACGACATCAAAAATATTGTTGTAAAAACAAATCCTAACGGCATTCCTATCTTGATAAAAGATGTAGCCGAAGTCCGTTTAGGCAGTGCAGTTCGCTATGGTGCTATGACTTACAATGGTGAAGTAGATGCAGTTGGTGGAGTGGTAATGATGCTAAAAGGTGCGAACAGTGCCGATGTGGTTAGCCGAATTAAAGATAAAATGGTAACCATTCAAAAATCATTGCCCAAAGATGTAGTAATAGAACCATACTTGGACAGAACAGATTTAGTAAACAGAGCCATCAGCACAGTAGAAAAAAACCTGATTGAAGGTGCATTAATAGTAATCTTCGTATTGGTTTTATTCCTTGGAAACCTTCGTGCAGGGGTGATTGTAGCCTCTGCCATTCCTTTATCCATGCTTTTCGCATTGGGCTTAATGAATGTATTTGGGGTAAGTGCAAACCTTATGAGTTTAGGTGCAATTGACTTTGGGTTAATTGTGGACGGGGCAGTAATTATAGTAGAAGCCACTTTACACCATTTAGGATTAAGAAAAACCCTTGGCAAACTAACACAGGAAGAAATGGACGAGGAAGTTTTTCAATCCGCCTCTAAAATCCGAAGCAGCGCAGCATTTGGAGAAATAATCATCCTCATTGTTTACATTCCTATTCTTACGCTTATTGGCATTGAAGGCAAAATGTTCCGCCCGATGGCTCAAACCGTTGGTTTCGCCATTTTCGGGGCATTGATTTTATCGCTTACCTACATTCCAATGATGTGTGCAGCGTTTTTACCAAAAACTATTTCGCACAAGCAAACATTGAGTGATAGAATGATGAATTTCTTTCAGCGGATTTATGCTCCATTATTAGAAAAAGCAATCCGTTTCAAAAAAGTAATTGTTGGTGTAACCGTTGCCGTATTTGTGGTTTCGGTGTTTCTATTTTCAAGAATGGGCGGTGAGTTTATCCCAACCTTGCAGGAAGGCGATTTTGCTTTTCACTGCATTCTGCCGCAAGGCACATCACTTTCACAAAGTTTAGAAACTTCTATGCAGGCATCAAGGCTAATCAAAGAATTTGACGAGGTAAAAATGGTTGTAGGAAAAACTGGAGCAGCCGAAGTTCCCACCGACCCAATGCCCCCAGAAGCAACAGACATGATGATAATTCTAAAGCCACAAAGCGAATGGAAACGGGATGTTTCGTATGATGAACTGGCAGAAGAATTTGAAGAAAAACTAAGCACAATACCCGGGGTTTTCTTTGAAAAAAACCAACCCATTCAAATGAGGTTCAACGAACTTATGACAGGTATTCGTCAAGACGTTGCAGTAAAAATATTTGGCGAAAACATGGATACACTTTTAAGCTACGCCAATAAAGTGAACGCAGTAGTGCAAAGTGTGGACGGTGCAACCGAACCAAGTGTTGAACGGGTTGCAGGGCTTCCGCAAATCGTCATCAAATACAACCGTTCGCAAATTGCCAACTATGGTCTAAACATTGAGGATATAAACCACATTGTAAGCACTGCCTTTGCAGGTGGAGGGGCAGGAGTTGTTTTTGAAAACGAACGCAAATTTGATTTGGTTGTTCGCTTGGACAGCACACACCGAAACAACATTGACGATGTTAGCCATTTGTATATCCCAACTGCTAACGGAACACAAATTCCTTTATCGCAGGTAGCTGAAATAAAAATGGAATTAGGTCCTGCACAAATTAGCCGTGAAGACGGGAAACGTAGAATAGTTATAGGGTTCAACATTAAAGGCAGGGATGTAGCAAGCGTTGTAGAGGATATTCAAAAGCAACTGAACGAAAAAGTAAAATTGCCCGAAGGATATTATTACACTTTCGGAGGCACATTTGAAAACTTACAGGCAGCAAGTAAACGCCTGATGATTGCCTTACCCGTGGCATTAGCTCTCATTTTTATGTTGCTCTACTTCACATTCAGTTCTGTAAAACAAGCAACCTTAATTTATACCGCAATCCCAATGAGTGCCATAGGTGGAGTATTCGCTTTGCTTATTCGTGATATGCCTTTCAGCATTTCGGCAGGTATTGGTTTTATTGCCTTATTTGGTGTAGCGGTTTTAAATGGCATTGTGCTGATTGGAACTTTTAACCAATTGGAAAAGGAAGGTATAACAGACATAATCCAACGCATAAAGGAAGGAACAAAAATCCGTTTACGACCCGTGTTAATGACTGCCACCGTTGCATCGTTGGGCTTTCTACCAATGGCACTTTCGCATGGTGCAGGGGCAGAGGTGCAAAAACCTTTGGCAACTGTTGTAATTGGCGGATTGATAACAGCAACCTTTTTAACCTTGTTTGTTTTGCCTTTATTGTATATGATGTTTTCAAAAATCAGAAAGCCAAAACGCAAAATATCTACAACGGCTATTATAGTTTTTGCCTTACTTTCATTCAATGCTGCAAATGCTCAAATGCCAACAACCAAAACCATTTCGGTTGATGATGCCATAAGCACGGCATTGAAAAACAATTTAGAAATGCAATCGCAACAACTCAATGTGCAATCATCTATTACATTAAAAAAATCAGCATTTGAGTTGCCTAAAACAAATGTGAATTTTCAGTTTGGGCAATACAACAGTATTAATCAGGACAAGGCATTTCAAGTTTCACAAAGTATTCCTTTTCCTACTTATTTTACTGCAAAATCAGGATTGTATAAAGCCGAATTGCAAAGTAGCGAATTTCAAAAGCAAGCCACAGCCAATGAAATAAAAGCACAAGTGCAATATTGGTTTTATCAGTTGCAGTATTTACAAAAGGCAAAAAATCAACTGCAATCTTTAGACATTTTGTATAACGACTTTGTAAGTGCTACCGATTTAAGATACAGAATAGGTGAAACAAATTTATTAGAGAAAACTACTGCCGAAACTAAGCGGGGACAGCTTTCCCAGTTGCTCAAACAAAACGAAACGGAGTTTACAACCGCTTACAATTCGCTGAAAACGCTAATGAACACAAGCGAAGATTTTACAATAGCTGAAAATGAAAATTGGCAACCACTTGTATTAAGCAGTTCGTTTGACACAACACTCATTGCAAATAATCCATCGCTGAAAGTTTTGTATCAGCAAGCCGTTATTGCCGAACAAAACAAAAAGTTAGAAACTGCATCTACCTTGCCCGATTTTAATGTGGGTTATTTCAACCAGTCATTAATCGGTGTTCAAACTATCAACGGAGCAGATGTAAATTTTGACGGTAGCAAACGTTTTCAAGGTTTTAATATTGGCATCAGCATTCCGCTTACCTTTTTCAGTAATGCTTCAAAAATAAAATCGCTTGACTATAAACAGCAAGCATTGCAAAAAGAAGCTGACAACGGAAAACTGATTTTACAAAACCAGTTGCAAAACGCATTTCAGCAATACAACCAAAATTTGTCGCAATACAATTATTACAAATCAACCGCTTTGCCCAATGCTGACATAATAATCAGCACCGCAACGCTTGGTTTCAAAAGTGGCGACATTGGTTATATTGAATACTTACAAGCCTTGCAAACCGCTACCGATGTGCAGTTGAGTTATCTGCAATCGGTTAATCAAATCAATCAGTCCATTATCAACATCAATTTCTTAATCAACAAATAAAATTTCAAAACATGAAAAATATAATCTTCATAGCAGCCCTTGCAACATCCTTAGTATTTGCATCCTGCAACAGCAAAAAAGAAACGCACGGAGAGGAAACCGAACATCACGATGAACACGAAAACACCAACACCGTAATGCTTACAGCCGAGCAAATGAAAACCATAAAAATTGAGTTGGGCAGTATTGAGAAAAAGCAGCTCACTGCCTCGCTCAGAGCCAATGGTATTTTGAAAGTGCCAAATCAGAATAAAGCCAATGCAACGGCATCATTGGGCGGAGTAATCAAATCAATCTTAGTGCAAACGGGCAACACTGTTAGCAAAGGACAGATAATTGCCACCATCACCAATAATTCATTCATCACCTTGCAGGAAGAGTTTTTAAGCGTTTCATCAAAAGCAGAATTAGCCCAATTAGAATTTAACCGACAAAAAGAATTGCAACAAGGCAACGCAACAGCACTTAAAAATCTGCAATCAGCCGAAGCAGAACTTAAAACATTAAAAGCAAGACGAGCAAGTCTGAAAAAGCAATTAGAGCTAATCGGCATTAATACCGAAACGCTTACTTATGACAATATTCAGACTGCCGTTAGTATCACAAGCCCAATCAGCGGGGCAATCAGCAATGTAATGGTTAACATTGGCAGCTATGTAGATGCCAATAATCCCATAGCCGAAATAGTGGACAACAGCCAACTGCATTTGGATTTGTATGTGTATGAAAAAGATTTACAAAAACTAAAAGTCGGACAAACCATACATTTTACCCTTACCAACAATCCGGGTAAAGAATACGATGCCGATGTTTACGCCATCAGCAACACATTTGAACCCAACACCAAAGCCGTTGCCGTTCACGCAATGGTAAAAGGTAACAAGCAAGGACTGATTGACGGAATGAGTATCACCGCATTGGTAAGTTTAGAAAACGCTACTGTTGATGCAGTGCCAACAAATGCCATTGTAAACCACGAAGGGCAAGACTATATTTTTATTGTTACCGATGCTCACAAGGAAGAAGAACACCACAGCGAAACCGAAACTGCTGAGCATAAACACGATGAACGCGGACACGAACACAGCGAAAAGGAGGAACCCGAACACACAGAAGAAGGAACAACCTTTGAAAAAATACCCGTTCGCAAAGGCACTACCGATGTAGGTTACAGCGAAATAACGTTAATAAAAGATATTCCAGCCAACAGTAAAGTAGTGGTAAACGGAGCATTTTTTATATTGGCTAAAATGAACAACAAAGGAGAGGCTCACGCACATTAATTAATTAAAAACATTCAAAAAATGAAACTACCAATCAACGACAAAAAATTTCTCTTTCTTCTTTTGGCAATCACAATAGTGGTTGCCTTAGAAGTTTTATCCATCATTGGCATACATATTCCTATGCCTTATGCACCTTTTGTATTCGCTGTTTTCATTTTAGGCATTGGCTACAATGTTTTGTGGAACGGAGTAAAAGCAATCTTCAAACTCCAATTCAGCAACATCAATCTTTTAATGCTTATAGCAGTTGTAGGGGCATTTTATTTAAAGGAATTTCCCGAAGCAGCAGTTTTGGTAGTGCTATATGTTTTAGGCGAACGCTTAGAAGATATTGGCATAGAAAATTCAAAATCCGCATTAGATGAATTGGTAAGTAAAGCACCCAAAACAGCATTTGTAAAATCAGAAAATGCAAATGTGGTTATTGATAAAATTGCAGTCGGCACAATCATTCAAGTGAAAGCAGGAGAAATGATACCGCTTGACGGCAAAATTGTTTCAGGCGAAACATTGGTTGATGAAGCAGCCATCACAGGCGAACCCATTGCAAAAGACAAACGCACAGGCGACAATTTGTTTGCAGGAACACTCAACAAAAATGGTTTTATAGAAATGGAAACAACCAAACTTGCTGTTGACACCACCTTCTCAAAGATCGTTCGCCTCACTTTTGAAGCGGCTGCCAACAAAAGTGAAACGCAAAAATTCATACAGCAATTTGCAAAGTATTACACCCCTGTAATGCTTGCACTCTCTGTTTTTTTGTTTATTATTCCTGTTTTTATTTTGCACTTAGACCTTAATCATTGGCTGCAACAGGCAATAACACTTTTAGTAATCGCTTGTCCGTGTGCATTGGTTATATCTACACCAGTGGCAATCTATGCAGCTATCGGCAACGCATCTGCAAAAGGAGCATTGGTAAAGGGTGGAAAATATATTGAAGCCCTTGCATCAATCAAGGCGATTGCATTAGACAAAACACGAACCATCACTTTCGGAAATCCAATTGTCAGTGATGTAATTCCATTGAACGGAACAAGCCGTGAAGAACTGTTGGCTTGCACGGCAGGTGCAGAAATATTTTCCGAACATCCGTTGGCACAAGCCATAGTGGATGCAAGCCGCAAAGAAGGTTTTGAACCACACAAAACAGAAGCGTTCAAAAGCATTATGGGAAAAGGTGCAACTGCAAAGTGTTTGGTATGTGAAGACGAAACAATTTATGTGGGTAAATTAGATTTTATACAAGAAACGCAAACCATAGACAACGAAGCCGTAAAAATTGTAGAGCAACTTTCATCACAAGGCAAAACAAGCGTGGTAGTAAGTTTCGGAAATGGAGTTGCAGGAATTATAGGATTGATGGACGAAATAAAACCTGACAGTGCAGCAGCGTTAAAAGAAATTGAAACAATAAATATAGAACCTGTAATGCTAACAGGCGATAGCGAAAAAGCAGCAAACTATGTAGCACAACAAGTAGGCATCAAAAATATATTCGGCAATATGCTACCCGAAAACAAAGCCGAAAAAATCAAAGAGTTGTTGCAGCAATATAAATTCGTAGCAATGGTAGGAGATGGAATAAATGATGCACCAGCCCTTGCACAAAGCACCGTAGGCATAGCAATGGGAGCAGCAGGAAGCGACACCGCCATTGAAACCGCAAACATTGCATTGATGAACGACAAACTTTCACTCATTCCGTTTTTAATTCGGTTAAGTCAAAAAACTTTACGCAGAATAAAATTCAACACCATTGGTGCAATAGCCGTAAAACTTATCTTCATAACACTTGCATTTATCGGTTACAGCAATTTGGTTTTCGCCATAGCCGCAGACGTTGGAGTAACGCTAATAGTAATTTTGACAAGTTTGAATTTGATGAAATTTGAAAATAAAATTGTAAGCGGACAGTGAAACCTGCAATCGTAACGACAGTGCATACAAAGCCCACACATTTGCACTCACATTTGCTTTTGCCACCCCACACAAGCCAACGCTGCAAAAGCAAAAGAGAGTGCAAGCAACCGCACCCGTTCGCAACAGACAGACCCTGCAAAACCCAACCGACATCACATCGGACAGACAGAAGGGCAGCTGATAACAGCGGTTTGGCAAAAGTGGCGGTTCAGTGCTTCGTATGAACATTTGTGGTAAAATCGCCACCTTCGCCAAGCCGCAAAACGTTATGGGTAAGTTTAAAAACTAAATATTAAAAAATTTACAAATGAAAACAGGAAAAAAAAACTTACAAAAACAATTAATTAATCGGCATTTAAGAACAATATTTTTTATTTATGCTATACAATTCTCTGTATTAACCTTCGCGCAAACCTTTTCAAACAAATGTGAACTTGATGGTAAGCTCTTTTATAATGATTGTATTAAATATACAGGGGATTGTCAAAATAATAAAGCAAATGGATGGGGAGAATTATACCTAAAGAGTGGCAATATTTTAAAAGGATTATTCGTGGATAATAAAATCCAAAATAATAATATTGAATATTTCTTTTCAGAGAGTAAAAGATTAATCATTGGTCCAAACAAAGAGTCGGCCCTCCATGGACCCTGCATTAGCATCTCAGATAATTATGTTTCTTTAGCTAATTATGAAAACGGATATTACAGGGGGAATAGTGATTTATTCCAAATTCCTAAACCTAACTTTGAGTTAAATACTGTATTCTGCGATCCAGATGGATATGGATCAAAGAATAAAACGCAATGTAATTTAATTCTTAATAGTAATTTTATAATTTACACATCTGCTCGAGAATATAATTCTGCAGGCAATAGAAAATATTGGTTAACCGTCGTTGATTTATCATCAAATAAAATAATCCGCACTTTCGGTTCTTATCTAAAGCCTTTAACCGTTAACGATGGCCCATCATTTTTAGGTTTTAATAAAGAAAATAAACCTGTTTATAATTGCTCAGGTAAAATCATTCAACTCGACATTTCAACTGGTATTGTTATTTCTTTGAACTCACCACCTATCGAACTCACATCTCAAAAAAAATACATTGAAAAAATAAAAGCAACACCCTATAAAGACCTTGTAACTTCAACACTATTGAGTCTTGATAAATACAAAATTCTTAATGATAGTTCTTATGTTAAAATATTTAATAGTAAGGCATATATAGAAAGTGTTAGCAATTTTAAAGGTTCGCCTGGATCAGGATCTAGCCTTGTTATATTTAACAGTAATCATGAGATTATGAATAACGTTGATTTTTTAAATTACAATATTTATGATTTTGATGTTGATGAAAAAAATGACAGAATTGCTTTGCTTTATGGAGATAAAGATTCAACATTTTTATCTTACTATGAATTAAGTACATTAAAGGTAATTTCCAATGTTTTTAGTAAAAAGGGATGCTATTTGTACGAAGAAATCAACTTTTCTAAAACCGGTACCTATTTATTAAACAAGGTAAAATCTGGCACCATAATTTACTTAGGAAATAAATTACATTATGGAATAGAAGGTGATTTATATAGTTTAAATAACGATGAGAACATAGCTATTTCAAATAGTAGTGGTACTGTTTATGCTTATGATCTAGAAAAGAAAACTATCATTTGGAGTTACAAAATTGGGGACGATTATGTAAATACTAAGTTTTTTAAAATTGATGATAAAATCTATTTAATAAGTGGCAGAGCATTATCATGGGAAGGTTACAAAGTAAAAGAAAATGGCATTATGTTAAATTCTTTTATAATGCCGAAGCCACTTTTTTCATTGGTTGAATTTGTAAAAAATCCTGAAGAAGTAGTTTCTACTGTAACCAAAAAAAATGAGGTCTTAAATAATGAAAAAAATAAGCCCATAGAACCATCCTCTAGCCAAGTCAAAAAGTCTAATGATGATTTGTTAAGCAGTTATTTGGCATTAATGTTTTTGTCTGCAATCTTTGAAAGTTCCAATAAATATTCTGAGGGCTCTTATTCTTCATCCAATTCTGGAAGTTCTTCAACATCTCCGAAATGGGAATGTGGAAAATGTCATCAGACAAGTTACAGGAATGAACAACCATGTTCTATTTGCGGTGGTTGTGAAGAAAATAGAAATCATGACTGGCAAAAGGTTACAAGGAAATCTCCAAAAGCAGAATGCAGAAAGTGTGGTTTCATTACATATTTGTATCCTTGCAGTATTTGTGGGGGATGTGGAAAAACTAGTAGAAACCATGATTTTGAAGAATTTGATTAGTCATTATTACTATTTTTGTTTAATCTAAGATTTTAACTTGAAGTTATTAATCAGCCCATAACAGCGTGCAAGTGCCATAACCCTGCCCCCACACATCCGGGACAATACAAGGCACCTTCGTCAATCCGCGAACCGTTAACCTCAAGATCCCAGGGAATTAATTGTACTATGTACATTTATGTTATCTTTATTTCATGGATCCAACCTCAAACTACCTAGAGATCAACCGAACCGCGTGGAATCATAAAACCGAAATCCACATTGCCTCGGATTTTTACGACCACGCAAATTTCATGAAAGGTAAATCCTCGCTAAAATCCATCGAGCTTGCGCTTTTAGGCGACCTTCAAGGAAAAACGATTCTACACCTTCAATGCCACTTTGGACAGGACAGCATCTCCCTTCAACGCCTTGGAGCCCAAGTAACCGCCGTTGATTTTTCCGATAAGGCCATTGAATCTGCTCGAAAATTCGCTCAAGAATCCCAAGCCGATGTACGGTTTATCTGTTGCGATATCTACGATTTGCCTCAGCACTTAAGCGAAACCTTCGATATCGTATTTACGAGCTATGGTACCATCGGATGGTTGCCAGACCTCAACCGTTGGGCGAACCTAATATCGCGCTTTTTAAAACCCCATGGATCGTTCATTTTCGTCGAGTTTCATCCCGTAGTATGGATGTTCGATGACGATTTCACGGAAGTGCGCTACGCCTACATGAACAACGGTCCAATCCACGAAACCTACACGGGAACGTACGCTGATCAAGGAGCACCGCTCACCCAAGAATACGTCATGTGGAACCATGGCATCAGCGAAGTGCTTTCTCCCCTCCTAGCCCATGGTTTGGAAATCCAGTCGTTTCACGAGTTCGATTATTCGCCCTATCCTTGCTTCCGTCAAACGATAGAATTTGAACCCGGTAAGTACCGAATCCCTTCCATGCAACATCACCTTCCCATGGTGTATGCGTTGAAGGCGATCAAGCGATAACCCTTGTATCAGCGTTTCAAAAAGCAAAAAACGGTCCCTAAATAATGCGTAACTTTGAGGCCATTACCAACGCAATATTCGGAAACCTAATGAACCGAAAAAACCACTGGGAAACCATCTACGAAACGAAGTCCATCCAAGAATTCAGTTGGTACCAAGCCGTACCTGAAACCTCATTGGACGTCATGCTGGAATTGAACTTACCTTTAAACGCAAAAATCATCGACATTGGCGGCGGAGACAGCTTTCTTGTAGATGAATTATTGAGTCGGGGTTATTCCAACCTTACCGTACTCGACATTTCTTCCGCAGCCCTACATCGAGCTCAACAAAGGCTGGGTAAAGATGCGGAAAAAGTTCAGTGGATTTGCTCCGATATTGTGGAATTCCAACCCTCGGAAAGGTACGACTTTTGGCATGACCGAGCAGCATTCCATTTCCTAACCGATCCCAGCGAAATATACCATTACCGGCAGTTGACGGCTGCAGCCGTGGCTCCATCCGGAGTTATGTTCGTAGGGACGTTCTCCGAAAACGGACCTCTGAAATGCAGCGGAATACCGATTCAACAATATTCCATGGAATCCCTTTCCGCATTGTTTCAGGAGGAATTCACACCTTTACGTTGTTTTACCACCGACCACCCTACTCCTTCTGGTACAATCCAAAACTTTAGCTGTTGTGTTCTTCAACGAAACGAGTTGTAGAAGCCGCCGATAAAATTGACCTTCGCAACTGAGTATTGACATTAAAATCATTTTTCGTATCTTGCCAGGCACATGCTTAACCTATGAAAAGAATACTACTCGCGAGCCTCTTTCTACCCCTTCTCGTTTTTTCTCAAGCCACCATCCAAGTCAAGGTCTTGAGCGTTCAGACGCTTTCCAACGTGGATTGCGATGGATTGTTTTTAGGAAACTCTGACTTTGTTTGGGAATTTACAGCCACCGATAACACGCTAGGGCTTACTAACAATAACCCAGCACTCTTCGGGATTTTCGGGTTTAATTACGCCTACAAAAACAACGACAACGGTCCCTACACCATGGCAGCTCCCGGAGGAACCTTTTCCCCCAACAACGGTTTGTTTTTTAACCACAACTACCTTTGCGTCAACGATGTTCCTTCCACCATTAATTTAGCGTGGGAAGCCTACGAAAACGACGACGCAGGGAATTACGACGTGCTCGGTTTCATCGACGGTCAAACAGGTTTACAGAATGTTACCATGCCTGTTCCTGCGGCGGTGGGTATTTTGAACTACTCCTTTACCGCAGCCAGCCAAGACGGAGGATGCGGTCAGGTCTACACCATCAACCTTCAAGTGGAACGTTTGCCCTTGGTGGTGAACTACATGCAAGACAACATTTGTGCGGCGCAACAACTTAATTTGAATACCACCTACACCTACGGTTTTTGCAACGCAACCCTCGAACCCAACGAACCCGCAGCGCAAGACGTTCAAAATGCAGGTTCTCTATGGGCCAAGTTTGTGGCACCCGCCTCGGGAAGTGTAAATATTACTTCCGACCTGGGAGGTACCGACATTGGCACGTATTTCCAAGTTTATCACGCAGCCGACGGCATGAACTGTACCGACGGTATCCACGTCGTGACCGGTCAAACGATTAAAAACAAATTCGAATACCTTTCCCACGTTGATTTTTCGGACGGAATTGATTTCTTAGGGGTGGATCCCGAGGCAGAGATCACCTTCGACGCCTGCGACCCTATCCCTTTTATTTCCTATCAAAAACTGATACCTGGTCAAACATATTACATTCAATTTACCGCCGACGGTCCCAATGAGCACGGATACTATCAGTTACGGGTTGATGGCCTCGGGGGTGGTGCGCCCAACCTGGAGGATATCCCATGCTTATCGAATACGGTAGCCTTCGGTACCAATGCAATTTCGTCATCTGCGAACAGTGCTCCAAGCACCAACCTTAATTTTGGATGTGCTTTCGACGGTGGAAACGGTGCAGGAGAATCCGGACAACAACACACTTCGCCTAACCCCAACGAGTATCATGCCTACGATTACCAGCACATTGGATTGGGCAATACGTCCATGAACGAAAGTGTCTGGTTGAATTTCGTGGCTCCCAACTCCGGCAGAATTACCTTCGAAGCCGACTATCAAAATGCCCTCTACGGAGAAAGTGCAGCCTTGTTCGGCTACGATAAAGCTTTCGGCCCGGGAGTACCCAACGACTACCTCTGTTCCAACCTCAAATACATCGCATCCGACGAAGGAGGAACGAACAATTTCCTTGGTGGCGATCCTTCCGCCATCGTTCAGGGAACCTGCTTAGAACCCGGATACAAGTATTTTGGAATGATTGACCCTTCCGACGCGGTAACGCCCTTAAGTCCTCAAAATATCAATTCTTGGGTGTTCAATCCTGCTATTTCTGACCCAAGCAACAATGCGCCAGGAAACGACATCCTATGCCTTGCGCTGCAAGATACGTTGTACGAAGTTCCTGTGATCGCCGCAGGTTCCAACCCGACCTTTCAAGCAGTAGCCGGGACCAACATCCTAGCGTGCCGCGAATACCTTGCTGGAGAACCGCCGCTGCATCCGAACCAAGCAAACCGAGCGGATCAAACCGTGTGGCATTACTTTGTTGGACCACCTTCCGGGGCGGTTGAATTGAGCATTCGAGCCTACATTGGGATGAACTTATTGCGGTTCAACGTCTTCGAACTGTTGAACGGAACCAATTGCTACGGTGGACTTGGGCCTGCTACGTACACGGTGGATGGAACACGGTTCACACCGACCATTACCCCCTTAGTATCGGGCACCGCCGATTACAACGGACATCAAGAAACGCTTTGCTGCCTTGATTCAGGAAAAATCTACGCGATTCAAATCGACGGTGGATCCCCGGGGGATGAAGGTCAATACATCATTGAGTACATTCAAGAACTGGAAAGCGATGCCGGTGACATTTATGCCAATTCCAGCAACGGAGCCTACTCCGACATCAACCTCGGAGATACCCTTTACGTTTGCTACGGAGATACTGTAAGTCCGGGAATCTTATTGAACGGAATCGGGCAATCTACCGCCTCCATTCCAAGCTGTTTGATCCCCGGCTATGTGCTGCATCAATCCAACCCGGCTCCCAATCCGGTCATCAATTCCGGATTCACCTACATTGATTCGATTCAAGGAAACGGAACATTTGTGAATAATGGCAACGGAAACGGTACCTTCGGAAATCCATCCTTCAATACCGTGTACTATCTTTCCCCTGCTGCCGATCAACCTGCTTCATGGGGTGCGTTCAACTGCCAAACCGCAACGGTGGAAAATGGAATACCGGTTGTTTTCTTGCAATCCTTAACGGCCAACTTCAGTTACAACAACAATACCTGTACCGTGAGCTTCTCCGCGACAGGAGGACAGGGAGGGATCGGAAATGCCTACACCTATACCATTACCAATCCTCTTGGAAATGTCGCTTCAACGGGAACCGTCAATGCGAATCAAACGGTGAATTACACCGGAGCCATTGCAGGAAATTACACGGTGGTTATTGGGGATGGATCGTGCTCGCAGTCCTACACCTTTGATGCTTCGGGTTGTGCTACTCCTTGCCTACCCGTAACGGTGAATACCACCTTAAACGCATGTGCAGGAACGGGCGTATTCTTGCAAGGAGCGGTTCAAACGCAATCAGGAACCTACACCGATTCCTTGTTAACGGCTTTAGGATGTGATAGCGTTATTGTTACTCAATTGAATTTCTTAGCGGCAATTCCGTTAGCGCAACAAAACATCGTGATTTGCTCTGGAGGCAGTTACAGCATTAATGGGAATACCTACACGCAACCAGGGGCCTATTTAGACACCTTAATTACCGCCAACGGTTGCGATTCGGTGATATTGACCAACCTCCAATACACACCGTTGCTTACTTCACTCGTCAACCAAACGATTTGTTCTGGAGGAAACTACAATTTTAACGGTATCAACCTCACATCGGAAGGGATTTACAGCGATACCCTCAGCGGAATCGGCGGATGCGACTCGGTGGTCATATTGGCCCTTTACATCAATCCGCCTACGGTAAACTCCATCAACATTTCTATATGTGAAGGAGAATCGTACACCTTCGGTGGAAACGTCTACACACAAAGTGGTATCTATTCGGACACGCTAAGCGACCAAAACGGTTGCGATTCCATTGCTCAATTGGAATTATCGGTTGCTACGTGTGCGGGTGATTTTGAAATTGCGAACATTTTAACTCCGAACGGCGACGGTCAAAACGATACCTGGAAAATTGATAATCCCTACCAAATTGCAGGTTGCACGGTTAAAATCTACAACCGTTGGGGTCAGCCTTTGTACGAAACGACGGATTATCAAAACGAATGGGACGGATCGAAGAACAACGAACCCTTACCGGACGGGGTCTATTTTTATTCCATCGAATGCGGCGAAAAGACCTATAAAGGAGCTATCAACTTGTTACGATTAAAAAAATAAGCCATGAGAAAACTTCCTATAATTGCTTTATTGACGGCGGTGGTTCACTTGGGCTATGCTCAACAAGTTCCGCAATCCTATTTATACGGATACAACACTTTTCTAATCAATCCTGCTTCCTCTGGATTGAACAACTGCACGGAGCTTACCGTTGCTCACCATAACCAATGGGTGAAAATTGAAGGCGCACCGATTACCAATCATCTCTTGGTTTCCACAAGAATTAAAGACCGTTGGGGCATTGGAGGACAGTTTATGATGGATAAAATTGGGATGCTTCAACAAATATCAGCATTGGGAAACGTATCCTACGGCATCCTGAACGGAAACCAAACCTTGCGTTTAGGAATATCAATTGGTTATAACAATTATCGGGTCAACCCTTCGAATGCGGTGGCCTTTGACCTGCTCGATCCAATCGTCAATGGTGGCAATCAGAGTGCTGGGGCGATTTCCTCGGATTTTGGTGCTTTTTACCGTAACGGTGCCTTGGAACTTTTTGGTACCGTTAAACAGCTGGTCAAAACCTATTCGAATTTCGGTTACGCCAACCTTCCCGGATATGGTCAACGACCGCACTTTATGCTTGGAACGGGATATCAAATAAAACTCAACAACGCATGGGGATTGCGACCGAATGCCTTGTACAAAAGCATCAACAATGTGAATCAAGTCGACGTCAATGTAGATGCACAGTATAAAAAATTCCTGCATTTGGGTGCAGGATTCCGAACGCAAGTTGGAGTTGTCGCGCGTGCTGGGATTGTATTGAAAGAGAGGTTTTTCTTTGGATATGCTTACGAGGCTCCCATCGCCAATATTGCCTCCTACAGCAGCGGCTCGCATGAACTGATGCTGAAGATGACCTTATGTAAACCTGAGCGAGCCATCATTTCGAAGGTGAAAGTTGATACCATTTATCGAGAAATAAGGAAAATGGATACTATACGCATTACTGAAACCAAAATTGATACGGTGTATATCGAACGGAAAAACGATGTTGCTCCGCCTACAGATAATCCTATAAATGGGAATATTTCCAAAACGGTGCTCTTTGAATTCGATAAATCTTTAGTAAAAAAAGACAGCTACGGAGAATTGGAGAGCATGATCAATTTGTTGAAAATGAACCCAAACTATAAACTATCCTTGGAAGGGCATACGGATGCGGTGGGAACGGAGAGTTACAACGTTGGTTTATCCAAAAACCGCGTCAATGCTGTACGTGACTTCCTAATCATGAACGGCATTTCACCCGACAGAATCGTACCGCAACACCACGGTGAAACGAAGCCTGTAGCAGATAATGCCAACGCCGATGGAAGAAAATCGAACCGCCGAGTTGATGTTACTATTATAACTCAACCTTAATACCATGAAAAAACTGATCACTCTGTGTCTTATTGCAGTTTTTTTTGTTCGAGCTTTTGCTGATTCCCCCTTAACCTCCACTCCATTCCATCAAGCTTACAAGGAAGTGAAAATGGTTGCCACTGCTGCAAAATCCGGTGGTTTGTTGAGTGCGCAGCACATGCAATACTTGAGCAATGAACTAAATCCAATAGATCAAAGGTTGGCTTCCATCAATGCCTTAGGAACCAATCCAGAGGGCCTTCACAACGCGGAATTGTTTTTTAGCCACCTTCAAAAGAAGCTTGGATATGAAGACATTGGGCAATTTTTAGAGTTGGGCAAAGCGGATGAATTCATGTGTTATGGTTATTTACTGGCGATGGACAACTATTTCGATGTTCACGATGCAACAACTTTTATGTTCTTGGCAGAGGAACAAATGCCCAAAAGTTATGCAGTCGCCTTGATTTCTTCGTTGGTTTATGCTCAGGCAGCAATGGAAAGTGACTGGTGTTCGGTATACATGATCCCGAATGAAAAACGAATGGAACCCAGTTATACCCGCGATTTACGACCCGAAGCAGAAAAAATCATTTTCGACTTTTTAAGCCCCTACGAAGAATCGTGTTCTGAAGGGGAGGGCGATGGTGACGGTTGGTTGAGTGGCGAATGCGTCATATGCGGTGAGTTTTCGAATCAAGAAGGCAACCATTTACTGATCCAAGAAAACACCATGGAAATCCCCTATGTTATTTACGTGGATCCAACAAATTTTTCATGCCAATGTGAAGGCGCGATTGAACTTTTTATCCATCCTTCGGACAATCAACCTGAAGGGAGAATTGAAAACTTTGAAAGCGACGATAAGACCATTAGCTTAAAGGTTCTCCAAGAGTTTGTGTCTTTCGAAATTAAAGTTCAATCGAATAAAGTCTGTTGCAATATAAAACCTGGAATCTACACCCTTGAACCCGGATTTGAAGATCGCGAAAACCTTCAAAATATCGATTCCGAAGAATATGAAGAGAACGAATAAAAACCAACCGCTCGTTTACTTATAAATAAATCAGTAACTTCGTTTCAATTTTAAAATCAATCGTTATGAAAAAATTATTACTTTCTTTAGTTGCAGTAGCTTCTTTCAGCGCTGTGAACGCTCAAAACCTTGTGGTAAACGGGGATTTTGAACAAACGGCTACTCCTTTATTACCAGGTGTTGCAACCGACTGTCCGGGATGGGGCCCCGGTTTTTACACCATGGATGTTATGGCTCCTTTTGCGGGTACTCAATCCGCTAAAATGCGTACCATTGTTGATGCTGCGCTTAACGCACAATTAGGGCTCGGATCTGATACGATTCCAGGATTAATGGTGCAAGAAGTTGCTGGTAGCTGGGCGAATGTTGCAAATATGACCTTTAGTTTTTCCCATAAACAATTAATTCCTGCTGGGGATACCGCAATCATTCTATGCCAATTCTCGGACACGATGGGTGCTGGCATGAACGACGATGTGATCTTGTTCCAAGCTTACGGTGCTTACACCGGAAATTTACAAACTTGGGCAAGTGCCTCTGTACCAATGACCGCAATTCCGGGAGCTGTTGGAACGGCAAATTTAATGACCGTTGTTGCAACCAGTTCTTACAACGCCATTTTTGCAGGATTGCCAGCTGTTCCTAACGCGCAGTTTTGGATTGATAACGTATCGGTTGGAACAAGCGGTGCTAATATCTTGGAAGAAGTGGCGAGCGTAAACGTGTACCCTAACCCTACCAACGGTATCTTGAACTTTGACGCTACGGAGGAAATTTCAGTCGTGAGCATCTACGGAATGGACGGTAAATTGGCGTTTACTACCAACAGCAATAGCGTTGACATTTCGGCTTTACCAATTGGCATGTACCACTACAGCGTAACTACGGTTACTGGAAAAGTGATTCAAGGAAAAGTTTCTAAAATCTAAGGATTTACAGAAAAACGTATTAAAGCCCGCTTCGGCGGGCTTTTTTTGTGGACTAAATATCTTTTCCGAAAGAATGAATGTCGTTGTGGTTTTCTTCGATTTGGTCTTTTACGTATTGTATGGATTTTGTCAAAATAACCAAATCAGGTGGTGCATTTCGTGTGAGCCATTGCCAACTTTCCTCCTCATGATCCACCGCTCTTCCTACATGAAATAAAAGCTCCATGTTATGCTTTGCTAACCACTCCTGCGCGGTTACCAAACCTTCCGATGCGTTGATCATGGCCATCAAATGTGCATAACCATTTTCCATCAACCAATTTCTAGAAGGTTCTATTAAGTAAATAGCATTGGTGGCGTGAAACAAAGCCTCATAACCGTTTTCACGGAGCCATAGTTGCACCTCTTTATCGCCCTCAATGGCCTTAGCCCATAATAAAATAATCTTCGCAGGAAAATTGATGGACTTTAATGCAATTTCCTCCACTTGAAGCCCTTTATTTTTGGATCGTTTAAACCAAGACAACATACTAGAAAAACCAGGATGCCACAAATATTGCAGCGATAACACAAATTAAGTCCACCAACAACATCGTCGATAAGGTGTAGCGGGTATTGGTAATTTTAATGGACCCAAAATACACGGCCACCACATAAAACGTCGTTTCAGCACTGCATTGGAAAATACAACTCAACCTTCCGGTAAATGAATCAGGACCGTATACGTTCATAGCATCGAGCATGAAACCGCGCGACCCTCCGCTGCTAAAAGGACGAAGCATGGCCACAGGTAAGGAGTCCGTAATCTCTTTTGACAGGCCAGCGTTGGAAAACAACCAAGCAATTCCCTTGCTCAAGACTTCAAACATACCGCTGTTACGGAAAACGGAAATCGCAACGAGCATTCCCAAAACATACGGGAAAATGGTTACGGCCGTTTGCATACCATTACGGGCTCCACTGACAAAGGAATCAAATACCGTGGTATTATTCTCTGTAAATTTCCGCTCCTTGGAAAAAGCATAAGCCAAGATTAAAAGAATGATTCCCAAAAGTAGGATTCCCGAAAAATTGCCTGTAAACTGATTTTTTGACAAAATATCGAGCGAATTGATGTAAAACAACAAGCCGACCATAGCACCAATTAAACTGAATACCACAGCAATAAGCATGGTGCTTAATAAATTCACCCTTTGACGAATACCCACGATTATCAATGCCGCAAGGGTTCCAATAAACGATGTAACGATGCAGGGCAACATTACATCCGCTGGACTAGAAGCACCCGCTGCAGCACGATACCCGATAATTGATGTAGGAATGAGGGTAAGACCTGCAGCGTGCAAGCATAAAAACATGATTTGTGCATCGCTTGCTTTGTTTTTATCCGGATTAATTTCCTGCAAGCTTTCCATGGCCTTCAAACCGAATGGTGTGGCGGCCGAATCTAAACCGAGAAAGTTCGCGGCAAAATTTAAGGTCATGTAGGATATGCTTGGGTGATTTTTGGGTACCGAAGGAAATACCTTGACAAAAAAGGGACTTAACCATTTCGCCATTCGTTCGGCAGCACCTGAATCAATCAGCAATTGCATAAGCCCTGCGAACAAGGCCAAATAGGCCAATAGAGGAATGATTATATCGAGGATTGTATTTTTCGCGGTCGGTAAAATCCCATCCGTTTTTTCCGTGCCAACATAGTATTTCACCAAATAATCATAATCCTTAGATCCCTCAAACAAAGCAACTGAATCCTTGGACCGTTCATAAATCGTATCGCTGTCTTTTGCCTGGATTTTAAATTCGATTTTCGAGGTTTTCTTCAAAGAATCTTGAAGCCCTTTCGGTAAATCCTTGAGGTAAAACTGCTCTACCAATATCGGACTGTCTTTGGTTCCGTTAACGATGCGATCGATGTTATAATGCTCGTTAAAGGTTAACCCGAGGAAAATAAAAACCAAGGACGAAATAAAAATTATCAGCCAAAACCTACTTAAAACCATGGAGGTAAAAATCGTACAAATTCAAATAGGTCTAACATTTATGAAAAAAATGATATCAACAACTTCCACTGAATACACGACTAAGAACTGAACAATGCGGCTACATTTGTGTTAAAAATCCTTATGAAAGTTGAATTTCATTCAGAATCATCCCGGGGAAATGCGGACCACGGTTGGCTCAATGCCAAACATTCCTTCAGTTTTGCCTCTTGGTTTAACCGCCATCGCATGCATTTTGGTGCATTGCGCGTACTCAACGACGACATCGTAGCCCCCGGAATGGGGTTTGGAAAACATCCCCATGACAACATGGAAATCATCACGATTCCCCTCAAAGGATCGCTCAAACACGAAGACAGCATGGGGTTCTCTGAGGTGATTCATGCCGGTGAGGTACAGGTAATGAGCGCTGGAACTGGAATATACCACAGCGAATTCAATGCGAGCAATACGGAAGAAATCAACCTGTTTCAACTTTGGATTTTTCCTAATCAGCAGGAAGTAGAACCGCGCTATCAACAAATGGCCTACGACATCGTCGATGCAAAAGATCATTTCTTACAGTTGGTTTCTCCCGATCAAGAGGGACCCGGGCTTTGGATTCACCAAAACGCTTGGATTCACCTGATAGACATGTCGGCGCACTCCTCAAAAAAATATGCAATGAAGCAACCTGGAAACGGTGTTTACCTCATGAACATTGAAGGCAAGAAAACCATTCTTAATCATCCCTTAGAATCCCGAGATGCTTTGGGGGTTTGGGAAACCGACGAAATCGAAATCCTAGCAACAGAAACCGGAAGGATATTACTTATAGAAGTCCCGATGCAATTTTAACCTTATGCAAAACTCCCTCCTTGACGCATTAAATTGGCGCTATGCAACCAAGCGCTACGACCCAAGCCGAAAAATACCGCAAGCAACTTTCGAGTTGTTGATGGAATCGATACGCCTTACCCCATCGTCCTACGGCATGCAACCGATAAAGATTTTGAATATTGAAAACCAGGAGCTGCGAGAGAAGATAAAACCCATTGCATGGAACCAGCAACAGGTGGTGGATGCTTCGCACTTATTGGTATTTTGTTACCAAACCAATCCGGGCGAGCAAGAAGTAAAGGAGCATGTGGAGCGGATGGCGACCACACGACAAAAACCGGTGGAATCGTTGGAGGGATTTCAAAACCATGTGATTCAAGCCCTCGAGGGTATGGGAGAAGAAAAACGGGCCATATGGACGTCCAAACAAACCTACATTGCTCTGGGGCAACTGCTCCTCTCTTGTGCCTTGGAAAAAATTGACGCTACTCCGATGGAAGGATTCGATGCACAAGCCCTAAACGAACTGCTCGAATTGCCAAAACAAGGATTCCAAGCATCGTTGCTATGTCCTATGGGTTACCGTCATTTGGAGGACCCGTATGCATCCCTCCAAAAAGTCAGAAAATCCTCGCAGGATTTGTTTATAACCATTTAAACTAACAACGTTTCGTGGATAAAGAAGCTTTATTTTTAGCTGTCAAAAACAGAAGATTTCAACTTTTTTACCTATTTTTGGATGATGCTGAGGGTCGGATTGGTTTTAATGGTATTGCTGGGTATGAACAGTTTTTTGTTTGCCCAAACCCGCATCTCTCGCGCTGATTGTATTGCCTTAAATTATTTACAGCAAGATTTTACAGACGGATGCTTGGATTCCAGCACTTTGGAGAAATATCCAATTCACATCATGAAAGACCGTTATTACTTATCGTTTTTGGCAAAAATCAACCGAGATTTTGACAAACCGTCTTTGGAGCGACGAAATTGTATTATTGGAAACCCGGTACGGGACATCGTAAGCATCAAAATTCCACTAACGGATCGTGTTGAGGATTTCAACATTCCAGGAATCGAGGTATTAGCCATGGCCGACAAGATTAGCCATCAATTGGACAAAACGCTAAAAGACACCCGTGCCGATAGTGTGCATCAAGGCATCGATTTACCTCAGGGGTTTACTGGTAAAAACGTGTATATCGGCGTAACCGATTGGGGTTTTGATTACACGCATCCTGTATTCTACGATACGGCGATGAATCAAACACGCATTGTTGCAGCGTGGGATCAATACAAAACGACAGGAACTTCGCCAGCCGGTTTTAATTATGGGGTAGAATATGTGGGGGCCAATGCCCTATTAAATGCAGGAAGCGACACCTCGAACATCTACAGTTATTCAACGCATGGAACGCACGTGGCCTCGATTGCCGGGGGAACGGGAGCAGGAACTCCTTACAGAGGCATGGCGTACGAGGCTCAATTTTTATTTGTCACCTTTTTGGTGGATGAGTCCGCCGTACTCGATGCTTGGGAATGGATGTACCAAAAAGCGAGCGCTGCCGGAAAACGCTTGGTTATCAACATGAGTTGGGGACTTTACCACTTTGGTACTTTGGACGGTAATTCCTTATTAAGCCAAGCAATTACCGCTTATACGGATTTAGGTGTTGTTTTCGTGAACTCCGCAGGCAACAACGGAAACGTTAATTTCCACCTTAAAAAGAGTTTCAACAACGACGTCGTTCAATCGCGAGTGGAATTTTATTCCTATGCGGCCAACCCCAACATGTGGGGGCAGAGCATTCATGCTTGGGGCGAGGTTGGGCGATCTTTTTCGAACGGAATCGTGGTCAAAAATGCGAGTAATTCAACACTGATTGAATCACCTTACTATTCTACCAATACGACCAATACCTACATCGACACCTTTCTAACCGTTGGGATTGATACTATTTTTTACAACATTGCTGCGGATTCTGCTCACCCGTTGAATCAAAAACCGCAGATGCGGCTACGGGTAAAATGCACGAATACCGCCTACAAAATTCTATTAAAATCAACGGCAGACACGGGTACCGTTCATTATTGGAACGTCACTGAACTTACCAACGACGTTGGCAATTGGGGTATGCCTTTTTCCTATGCGGGTAGCGGTACCGTTGGTGGAGACGATGACCATGGTATATCTGAACCATCTTGCTCCGATAATGTTATCAGCGTAGCCGCTTACGCCCCTTCATATGCCACGGCTGGGGGTTCCATGGTCGGAGGTGGTCTTGCCAATTTTTCCAGCCACGGTCCTCGCTACGACGGCGTCATGAAGCCTGATATTGCTGCTCCTGGAGTTTCCATTTGCAGCGCTATTTCCTCTTATACCGATGTTGCGTACACTACCGTTACCAGCGTAAACTTCAATAATAAAACCTATGATTTTGCAAAATTTTCAGGAACCTCCATGTCGGGTCCAGTGGTTGCTGGAATTTGCGCGCTTATTCTGCAGGCAAATCCATGGTTGACCGCTTATCAAGTCAAACAAATTATCCAAGAGACCGCACGTCAAGACAACTTTACAGGAGTTATTCCCGTTCAAGGAAGTCCACTTTGGGGTAAGGGAAAAATTAATGCCTACGCGGCCGTAAAAGCAGCACTGAACCTGGTTCAAATTCCCGAGAAAACTCTAAACAATGCTTGGACGGTTTACCCGAACCCCGTTTCCGAATCCTTACACTTCACCCTTGTAGATGAATTACCCTCCAAATGTTGGCTTATTGACGAATGCGGTGAGCGTTTTGAATTGAACATACAAAACGAATCCGTTAATGTTAAGCATCTTGCATCCGGAAAGTACATTCTACAGCTTTTTCTGGAAGGTAAAATGCAATCCGAATCCTTCGTTAAAGTCAACTGATGAAGGTCCATGTTGTCGAAATTCCATCGACAGAACTGTCGATTGTACGGGATCTCTCCCACGCCATTTGGCCCATCTGTTACGCGAACATTATAACCGAAGCGCAAATCAAGTACATGTTGGAGAACATGTATTCCTTGCCTGCCCTCGAAAAAGCATATAAGAGTGGACAAAGGTTCTTACTTGCCTATCTTGATTCAAAACCCGTGGGTTATGCAGGCTTTGAGATTGGAACGCCCGACAAGAATTTTTGTAAGCTGCACAAACTTTACGTGCTACCCAACCTTCACGGCTTTGGTATCGGTAGAGAACTTTTGTTGAAAACCAAAAACTTGGCCGACGAATCCAAATGCCAATCCATGTTTCTTCAGGTGAACAAAAGAAATCCTGCCGTTCAATTCTACCAAAAAATTGGAATGTACGTTCGTGAAGAGGCTGTTTTCGACATCGGCAACGGATTTGTCATGGACGATTTCATCATGCAACTTGATTGGTGAAAATTAGTACCTTCGCGCTATGTTGAAAATTGACATGCACACCCACATTCTGCCGAAAACCATGCCCAATTGGACGGAGAAATTTGGGTATGGCAAGTTCATTCATTTGGAGCCCAATTCCGATGGATCAGCGAATATGATGCAAGGAAGTAATTTTTTCCGCCGCATTGTGGAAAATTGCTGGGATGAAAACATGCGCATGGAAGAATACCAAAAATTTGCCACACAAGTACAAGTGGTTTGCACCATTCCTGTGATGTTTTCCTATTGGGCAAAACCAAAAGACTGTGCAGAATTGTCTCGCTTTTTGAACGACCACATTGCGGAATTGGTGCAACGCTTTCCCAAAAACTACATTGGTCTTGGTACGGTACCCATGCAAGACCAAGACGAGGCAATGAAAGAGCTGGAGCGAATAAAATCGATCGGTTTAGTGGGCATTCAAATCGGCTCGAACATCAACGATCAAAACCTTAATGAAGAAGAATTCTTCCCAATCTTTGAAACATGCAGCCGGCTTGGTTTAGCCGTTATGGTTCACCCCTGGCAGATGATGGGTTTTGATTCCATGAAAAAATATTGGCTCCCATGGCTCGTTGGCATGCCAGCCGAAACATCGAGAGCAGCGTGTTCCATGATCTTTGGAGGAGTTTTGGAGCGCTTGCCCAACTTACGGGTATGCTTTTCCCATGCAGGCGGGTCCTTCCTCCCTACCCTCGGACGCATAGAGCACGGGTTCAACTGCCGACCGGATTTAGTAGCGGTGGATAATGACATTAATCCTCGGAATTATCTCGGGAAATTTTGGGTAGACAGCATTACGCACGACATCGATGCCTTAAAGTATATATTAAGGATGCAGGGATCCAAACGCGTATGCTTAGGTTCCGATTATCCATTTCCCTTAGGCGATTTAGAAATTGGCGCATTTATCGAAAAAAGTGATTTATCGCAACACGAAATCGAGGATATTTTCTGCAATGCAACCATGGAATGGTTGGGGCTGGATAAGCGATATTTTTTGTAATTGTCGGACTCCGATGGAGTCTTTAAGGTAATTTACGAGCTCAACCGATGAAGATTAATCTTGTGTTGAAATGCACCGTAAATGGCGTTTAACAACGGTAACTTTCGATTTTATTTCAGCCAATTCTCGTCCCAACACCGTCACATGCCCCATTTTTCGAAAGGGCTTGGTCTGGGTTTTACCGTAAAGATGAACGTAAACCCCTGATACTTTCAAGACCTCTTCTAAGCCCACATACACTGCTGGACCTTCAAATCCTTTTTCACCTACAACATTCAACATGGCCCCGGGCATGATCAAGCCCGTATCACCTAACGGCAAATTCAAAATCGCCCTCAAGTGTTGTTCAAATTGCGAGGTGTAACAACATTCAATGGTATGGTGTCCAGAATTATGAGGTCTTGGTGCCATTTCATTAACCAATAGTTCGCCTGCTTCGGTGAGGAAAAACTCTACCGCTAGAAGTCCTACCATGTCAAGCTTTGCAATAATTTCCCTCGCGATTTCTTGTGCTTTTAAAGCGATTTCCTTCGAAATGTCCGCCGGTGAAAACTGGAATTCCACCAAATTAGCCTCTGCGTTAAATTCGCATTCTACTGGATCAAAATAAGCAATCACCCCGTTCGCATTTCGGGCGACAATCACCGATAATTCCTTCACGAAAGGTACCATTGCCTCTAAAACCGAAGGTTCCGTAAAACGCTTATCCCATTCGAAATCACTCCGCATCACTTTTACTCCTTTTCCATCGTATCCTCCCCTTCGAAGCTTTTGAACAAAAGGTATATTAAATCCGCTAGGAATAGGTTGACCTTCGTCCCACAACGCAAAGTGAGCCGTCGGAATTCCGTTATCTTGGTAAAATTGCTTTTGAAGTCCTTTATCGCGAATCAACTCCAATACGCGGGGTTGGGGATAAACCTTGCAACCTTCGTGTTCTAACTGCTTGAGGGCCTCCACCGAAACGTTTTCAATTTCAACGGTTATCACCTCGAAGTTTCGGCCAAAATTGAGCACGGTATCGTAGTCCGTTATGGCACCCACACAAAATCCATGGGCATTGTTGGAACACGGAGCCTCTGGATCAGCATCCAAAAAATGCAGTTCGATGTTCAAGTTCATGGCCTCTTGCAACAACATTCGTCCCAATTGTCCACCCCCAAGAACCCCAATTCGATGCGGCATAATGCGTTAAATTTGTGACAAAGATAAAGATTCCTCGCGTCTTCAAAACCAAGCATTCAACGGCTTTTTTATTACCTTTGCATTTATCCTTATCATTATGGATTCAATTCAATTACACGACAAAACATTTGTCCCTTACTTATCTGAACAAGAAATTCATGATGCAGTGGTTCGTCTCGCGAACCAGATAAACTTGGATTATCAGGGAAAAGACCTTGTGTTTCTTTCAGTTTTGAACGGTTCGTTCATGTTCACTGCCGATTTAATGAAACATATTCAACTGCCTTGTGAAATTTCGTTCATGAAGGTCAGTTCTTACCAAGGAACCGAAAGCATGGGGCGTGTTGATGAACTCATTGGACTGAACAGTCCTATTGCGGGAAAACATGTGATTCTGCTAGAAGACATCGTGGATACTGGAGTAACCATTGATAAAATCATCAAATTGCTTGAATTGAATGGTCCTGAATCCATCGAAGTGTGCGCCATACTGTACAAAAAAGAAGCGCATATCGGCACCAACGTACCCAAGTATTTCGGATTTGAAATTCCCAATAAATTTGTGGTCGGTTACGGATTAGACTACGACCAACACGGAAGGAATCTACCAGCCATTTACCAATTGAAAAATTAAGATTATGTTGAATATCGTACTCTTTGGACCTCCGGGCGCGGGCAAAGGCACCCAATCAGAAAGGCTCATCGAAAAATACGGGCTAGTTCATTTATCTACAGGTGATCTTTTCCGTTATCATTTGAAGCATGAAACAGAACTCGGAAAGCTCGCAAAATCGTACATGGATCATGGTCATTTAGTTCCAGATGAGGTAACTATTAATATGCTTAAATCAGCTGTATTGGAACACAAGGAACCTAAGGGATTTATTTTCGACGGTTTTCCAAGAACCAACCCTCAAGCAGGTGCCTTGGATCAATTGCTTTCTGAACTCAACACGCAGATTACCCTGATGTTAGGATTGGAAGTTGAGGAGGAGGAATTGAAAACGCGTTTAACGCAACGAGCACTCAGCAGCGGAAGAAGCGACGACGCCGACCCCGAGATAATCGCGAATCGAATTGCGGTTTACCATCGCGAAACCGCTCCAGTTAAGGAATTTTACGCAGCACAAAATAAATACGTTGCCATTGATGGAATTGGCACCATTGATTCCATCACAGAAAGGCTTTTTGCCGCAATTGATTCTCATAAATAATGGCATCTGATAACTTCGTTGATTACGTAAAAATCCACACCAAATCCGGAAATGGCGGAGGAGGATCAACCCATTTCCGCAGAGAAAAATACATTCCCAAAGGTGGGCCCGACGGCGGTGACGGTGGTCGTGGAGGTCATGTAATCGTTCGGGGCAACAAACAACTTTGGACCCTGCTTCATCTTAAATACCACAAGCACATCAAAGCCGACCATGGCGTCCACGGTTCGGGTGCCTTGAAAACTGGGGCTCAAGGTAAAGACACCTACATTGACGTTCCTCTTGGAACCTTGGCCAAAGACGCAGAGACTGGGGAATTGCTTTTTGAAATCACGGAAGACGGCGAAGAACAAATCATTGAACGAGGTGGTCGAGGTGGCATGGGGAACAACCATTTCAAATCCGCTACGAACCAAACCCCCCGTTACGCCCAACCGGGAGAACCGGGAATGGAAGGCTGGAAAATACTCGAGCTCAAAATTCTTGCAGACGTTGGTTTAGTAGGTTTTCCCAATGCCGGAAAAAGCACCTTGTTATCGGTCGTTTCTGCTGCTAAACCCGAAATTGGCGATTATCCCTTTACCACGCTTCGCCCAAATCTGGGCATCGTTTCCTATCGCGATCACCGCTCGTTTGTGATGGCCGATATTCCCGGAATCATCGAAGGCGCTCATGAAGGCAAAGGATTAGGGCTTCGTTTTCTACGTCACATTGAGCGCAACTCCGCCCTGTTGTTCATGATTCCCTCTGACAGCAACGACATCAAAAAAGAATACAAAGTCCTGTTGAAAGAGTTGAAAAAATACAACCCTGAATTGGTGAATAAGAAGCGGATGTTGGCCATTACGAAAAGTGATATGCTCGATGAAATCATGATGCAACAAATGACCAAGGAATTACCTAAAGATCTTCCGTGGTGTTTCATATCCTCCGTAGCGCAAAGTGGCATCAACGAATTGAAAGACCTCATCTGGAAGGTACTGAACGAATGATCGAAACGCTGGAGCATATCGACCAGGCATTGCTCATCGCGATTAACCATTGCAACTCCCCCCTATTCGATGATTTCTTTTGGTACGTAAGCAAAGCGTGGATATCGATTCCCTTCTATATCCTTTCTTTTTATTTGCTGTACCGTCATTACCAAGTAAAAAGAGCGCTCATCCTCTTGGGATGTATCCTGGTTACCGTGGCGCTTACCGATGTAATTTCAACCCAAATTTTCAAGGAAGGTATAAAACGGTACCGTCCATCCCACCATGCGGAGATAGGGCCACAACTACACTATTACGAGGAATCCCCCGGGGTGTTTTATCGCGGAGGCCAATACGGATTCTTTTCGTCGCATGCAGCGAACTATGCAGGTTTTTATTTTTTAATTTGGCCCTTGCTTTATCGGAAGGCAAATCGCTGGTTATGGGTCCTGGGGGCTTGGGGCATCTTGGTGTGTTACAGCCGGATGTATTTAGGGGTGCATTACCCGAGCGATATTTTTGCAGGCTTGATCTTTGGAGGTTTGCTTGGTTGGAGCGTTCAGCAATTGGTTAAAAAAATGCTTAGGCTATGAATTGGATTTTAGTATTTATTGGCGGTGGTATGGGCAGCATGCTTCGTTACTTCATTGCTCAACAGCTAGTGCAATCAAAGCACTTTCCTTGGGCTACCTTGGTGAGTAATGTTTTTGCTACGGCCCTCCTTGCCTTGTTGGTTATGTATTTAAAATACGGAGACAAACCTGCGTGGTTGTTACCATTGGTTGGGGTTGGATTTTGCGGTGGTTTTAGCACCTTCAGCACCTTTTCGGCCGAGAATGTTCAGTTAATTGACCAAGGACAATGGGTTTTGCTTGCTGTTAATGTTATCCTTTCCATCGGGGGTGGAATAGGGGTATTTGTAGCATTTACGAAGTTGTAGCATCAAACCATCATCGAAAGTTTAGCTCACTAGCTTGAGCGTTTCTGGTGCTGTTAACTAATTCATTGAATCGGAAGAATTGCTACCTTTTTAATTCAAAGTCATTTTTAAACGTTCAACGTTTCATCGTCATTGAAACGAAACGCACCTATTGGATTTTATACAAACTGATTGATATGGAATTTTCTTCATGTTAAATTTAGCTATCGTATTTCAAATTTAGCCTGACACACTATAATATTTCTTGTAAAGAAGTAAAAAACATTTAATTAAATCCAAATGTCAACCATATGATTTTCAATTATTTAAATTTTTAAATGTTTGCTATTTATAAGTAAAAAAAAAAATTAACAAAAAAAAAATTAACATTTGTTTGCATTTTAAAAAAAACCATTAATTTTGTATCGTTAACGTTTTTTAACAAACAGGTGATTCACACGAGAATACCGATAAAATTGATTTAAGACTGTTTTTATATATATTAACTTTTAATTTTTTTTAAAATGAAAACTACATTAATTATCTGTGCTGTTTTGTTTGCTTCTTTCTCTTTCACAAGCTGTGGTGGTAAAAAAGAAGAAGGTGCTAAAGCTGAAGGAAATGGAGACTCTACAAAAACTGAAGCTACTGCTGAAGGTGCTGGTGAAGAGACTACTGAGCCTGCTGCAACTACAGAAGATTCGACTGCTGAAGCTGCAACTACTGATGCTGCTGCTACTGAAACTAAAACTGAAGCGAAAAAATAATTGCTTGAAAGTTATTGAAAGCCGCCCTAGGGCGGCTTTTTTTTTGATGAGTACTTTCATAACTTTGCTCTACGAAATTGCTTCCATTTGAAAAAAACGATTGGCAGAAGTTCAACCTGCGACATTATAATATTAGACTCAAAAAATAGGGTATCTAGAGAGCATGCCGTTCTTATTGTTGAAGGTGGAAAAGTAAGCCTTCAAGACAGCAATAGTTCCAACGGCACCTTCATTAATGGACAAAAAATTCCTTCGGGCATACCCCATCCAATTACCCCTAAAGATCGAGTAACCCTTTCGAATGATTATCAATTCGATGTTGCTTTTTATTTGAAAGAACACTTTAACATTGGCGCTTCACAACAAGACCAAACTTTAATTTTAAACAACCCGCAAATAACCGTCAATAAAGGAACGCAAACCGTAACTTTTGACCCTGAAAAAACAGCCATCGCTGATCTTGCAGAAATTGACGGAACACCTTATAAAACTATCGGAAGAAGTGCACAAAACGATTTTACAGTTGAACATCCAAACGTATCCAGCAAGCACCTCAAGATAAGAATGCTTAGCCCTGAAATTATTGAGCTGATAGATTTAGGTTCTACGAATGGCACCTACGCCGATGGTAAAAAGCTTGAGCCTAACAAACCGTTCAGGTTCATCAATTCGGTGGAAATATTCCTTTCTAAATCGTATCTACTCAACTTAAAACAACTTTTCCCCAATATACAACTGGTAACCAAAGACAAAAATGTGCAGTCTTCCCCTAAACCCGGTTCCATTCCGCCTACAAATTCGCCCATAACGAAAGAAGAACTTGCGGCTTTTAAAGAATTAGAAAACGTTTGGAAAGAATATGCGCAACGACAACAAAAAGCCAACAAGGTTTCTTCAAGTTATGGAATGGTTGGTACGGCTGTCGGATTGGCACTCAGCGTTGTAACCGGAGGTATTGGTGGTGCTGTTGTTGGAGGTGGTTTAGGCTTGGCAGGTAGGTATTTTGGGCAACAAAAATCGAATGAAATTCGTGGTGATTTGACGATGGAAGATATGTTTTTGCTTACCTATGCTTGTCCTCGTTGCAAAGAATCATTTCAGAAAAAACCTTGGGTTACCATTCAAGATTGTTTTAAATGCAAACTCAAATTTAAATAAGCATGCGTTACTTCAAATGCGGCAAATGTGCCAAAAATTATAAAATCAGTGAGGATTCAATTACCCGTTCGAAATTACTCGTAACATGCAACGCATGTGGAGCAAAAAACGCCATTGAATTTGGGCCTGTGTTGGTCATTCAAAACCCTCAATATAAAGGCAAATTTTCTTTAAAGATGGGAGTTAATAAAGTAGGAAGAACAACAGATAACAGTGCTTGTCCTATTCAAATTAACGATGCTTTTATTAGCCGCGAGCATTTAGCCATTACACTTCAAGAACAAAAAGGAAAAATGTTCATCTTCATCGAAGATCTAGGCAGCCGTAACGGGACCTTTAATCGCGAAAAAAAGCCCATCAAGAAAAATTTAAAGTACCCTTTTACAAAAAACGATTTCTACATAGCAGGATTAACAAAATTATCCATTAACTTAGATTAACACTATATTATATAACCTATGAATACTTCAGAAAATAACGACGATAAAACACGCATTTTCTCTCCTGAAAATGAAACGAACGATGCGGATCAAAATGTTCAGGACCCTCTAAATACAGCAGGACAAAGTGAAAAGAAAGGAGTTCATCCGGGTATACTAGCAGCAGGAGTTGGAGCCGCTGCACTTGGTGGAGTGGCTGCAGGCACCGCTTTTTCGCAAGAAATAAAAGATGGATTAGGTATTTCACATGATGAAGATCATAGTTCGAATACTAATACCATTGAGCTCGCATCTAACGCTTCTACGGGAACAGATACCACTACTTCTGAAATTGGTGTTCCACCCCATGAAACGGTCAATAACGCCCATTTAGATGACCAGGCATCTTCGCAAACGTCATTTCATGGTTCTCACTCTATGCACGGAAACGAGGAAATATATCACGTTAACGCCATGGATCATGGTTCCAGTAACCCTAATGGTATCGATTCTATACACATAGAAGCAGAAATGGTGGATGGTAGCCATGTTGAATTCACAGCCTCAGGTCCTATACTTGATAGCATGATGTTGGAAAACAATGCTCAATATGCTCATGGTACAGAATACATCGAAGCAGCCAATGACGGTTCCGTAGAAGGATACAGCACGACAACAAGTGGGGGTCATGATTATGAAATTAAGTATGGAGATACACTAAGTGAATTGGCAGCAGAGCACAACACCTCCGTAGCTCGTATAATGGAACTTAATCCTCACTTGGAAAACCCGAACATCATCATGGCGGGAGAACACATTGTACTACCTGAAAACGACCATATTTCAAATCCCTATGAAGGATGGCAGGCAGAATGGAGTGAAACACCGCATCACCATCACCATCATCAACAACCGATCGAAGCGACCTACGATGAAGAATACAGTGATTCGGAAGAAATTGCCATGGATGATACAGAAACTTCTGGGCAGTTTGATTCCATGGATTGGGAATCGTTCGAAGATCAACCCATGGATGATTACTCAAGTCATCTAGAACATACCGATTTCAATGCCTACGACGACCCCAATGCGTATCTTGACCAATCAAACGATATCGACAGTTCAGAATTTTGCTAAATGATTCAATTAAAACACAAAGTTTCGTTCACCGATCGATGTAAACGCGACAACAACGAAGATTTTGCAGGCTCCAATCGAAACCAAGAATTTGTAGTTTGTGATGGGGTTGGAGGACGACAGAAAGGTGAAATAGCCTCCGAAATCGTTGCCAAAACCTTTTTAAAAGCCTATCAATTAGGTGAAGTACCTATAGAGAAAACCCTTGCCGCAGCGGAATCAAATATCACCGATTTTATCCGAGAAAACCCGGACTCA
>JAIXRC010000051.1 GCA_027485415.1 Cryomorphaceae bacterium
ACGAGCATTTTTTTACGGTAATTGAAGGACATAAACGCCTCGAGTGTGGTTTGGTTCAAGGAATCATACACCAAATTAAATCGATTACCGGTTGACAATAACGTGTCGGTAATGAAAAACGCACGGGTATTTATTTTAATAAAATTAGCTCCAAGACCTGCGTTAATGGAAGAACCTATTTTCCCACGAATACCCAATTGAATATCGTAGGGGTTTACTTCATTCTGCAGAATAAGATTGGTCAAAATGAATGGATTTGAATTGTATAGTGCAAAGAGGTTGTTTTGTTTAACTTGTCCTTTAAGGCTAAGATAGGGAACAAGGACATTTTTGATTAATGCATATTGCAGGGAAACGGCAGGAAAAAAATAAGCCTTGGTGGCGGGCCCGTTATCGATGCTGACGAGGAATCCGGCATTAATGGACAGTTTTTTTGAGTTAAATATGCTCTTTATTCCTGGATTGATATCGAAAATGGTGTTTTTTGAAATCAAGCCACTGTCTGAGGGAGCGAGCATTGAATCGAGTATTCCATAGCTGTAGCCATTGTATCTTAATCCTAAAAGCCCGAAAAACTCGTGTTGTGCGGTTCGGTAATACCCCATGGAGTTCAATGAGAAGCCTCGTTCTCTAGATTTCCAATCCGCCAACGAATCAATATACGGTTTTGCAGTGCCTGTAAATCTGAACTTAGCGGTAGTTCGCACATTGAATACTGCCGTATCACCTCGGTGTAAATCTAAGCCTAAGGTAGCATCGAATGATTGATAACGTTGGGCAATCGAGTCTTTGTTCGCCGAAGGATTGACTAATCCATAATAATGAAACCCATGGTTTAAGTAGTTTATTTGGGATAAGAAGGTATACTTGCTTTGGGTGCTTTGAAAGGTCCCCAAAAAGGATGTTTTATCAAAAGTAGCAGGCGCGAGCAACTGTTTTTCTCGATTTTTAATATCTCCAAAGAAACTGTTGTGTTTTATATGAAGGCCAAAATAGTTGTTACGAGATCTTGTAGAGTTGATGTAGAGTTCCCCTAGCGGATTGAGCGCTGAACCCATTCCCAATTTCAGGTATGCGGGATAGAATTTATTGAGCAATTGTTCTGTTTCAATTTCAGCGGCTTGTATCGTATCTGTAGTTACCTTAACACTTGCCTTTAGGTCCATGAGAGGTCTTGTCGAAATAGGGCTTTGTTTGATGGTGTCTACGATTTTTGGATAGGAAAGAATGCGAGAACGCTTTTCAATTTCTCGATTTCCTTTTCCATCTGTTTCGAACACGTCGCTTTGGGCGAATAAACTAAACACCGATCCAAGAATAAGAAAAGTAATCGCTGATTTCATTTTATTCTGGTTTTATTTCAATGGTTTTCTGAGGATCGTTTTGTAAGTTTTTTTCCGGGTTAAGGTACCCATCTATTTCTTTCTTTAAACTATTTGCTTCTTCTAAAATACCATCTTGTTCCTTGGTAGGATAAAAGTTAATTACGGAAGTTATAGTTTGATCCGCTTCAAGATAATGTTCTTGTAAAACATGAATTTTGGTTTGAAGTATTAAGCCTTTTGCAACCCAATAATTATAGGTTGGTTTCATTTTTACCAGTTCTTTGATTAACATCAATGAAGAGTCTAATTGGGAGTTTTTGAATTGTATATCGGCAAGGCAATATTTAGATTCTGCGGCCTTTACAGTTGTTGTATTTTTGACGACCCATCGAAGTGCGGGCTCAGCCCCTAAGAAGTCCCCAATATGGTAGGCGCTTATTCCAAGAGCATATTGCGCTTCAAGCTTTAAATTGTTACTTATTCCCGGAAGGGCAACAACTTGTTCAGCATAGGTTTTTGACATTGCATACTCTTTTACAAGGAATGAAGAACGCATGACCCCAAGTTTAGCCGCCGTGATGTTGTTGGGTTTTGATGCACATTGCTCTAATTTTAGATAATAGGTTTTAGCCTGCGGGTAATTGTCTTTATCGTAAAAATAAGAGGCAACTCGCAAGGATATTGGTTCGAAAAAACCAGTCAATGGTCCCGATAAATAAGCCATATATTGATCCATTGCGCGAACAGTATCCTTCAGTTTTAAATAGGAATTTCCTAAATAGAACTGAGCGTCTTGATGAAACTTTCCTGCAGGAAATTTGGTGAGGTATTGTTCGAATTTTTCTGCAGCATCGACGAAATTACTGTCAACATAGTTTTGCAGGGCGGGATTAAAATAAAGGTTTTCTTTATCGTCTGCCGACAATCCTGCACAGTCATATTCGTTAGCAACTTCTTCTGCTTTGCTCGGGTTTTTCATGGCTACATAAACATCCATTAAACCTTTCGCAGCAACCGCACAAATTTCACGTTTGTTGGAATGTTCAAGTAGAATTGATTTATAGCTGCTTTCTGATAGATCATATTTCCATTGCTTGTAGTAAATATCTGCAATTTCAATTTGGCAAGAAATGACTTTTGGAGATTTTGGGAATTGGGTTATAAAACCCTTAAAATAGTCATAGGCACGATCGAAATTGGATTCCGCTTTGTAGCTCATACCTAATTCGTAGGTCGTGTTTTGAAGGTATTTAGATTTGGGATATTGTTGAAGAATTTTCTCAAGGGTAGCAATTTTAAGTGCAGGTTGTTTGTTGTAGCCATATGCTTTCGCCAGATAGAATAAACAACGATCGTTGAGGTCCGAATTTTTAGAGGCGATGGTTTTATAATATAAAATTGCCTGTTCATCATTCCCTTGTTGGTAATTTCCGTCCGCTAATTGAAAGAGCGCATCCAGTTGTTTTTCTGCGTTTTTAGTGGGAGACTGATAGTATAATCCAAAATATTCCAAAGCATCAGAAAGCTGGTCTAACTCCAAATAAGCATATGCCATAGAGTAATATGCCTCATTTTTCTCCTCCAACAAGTTGGCAGAAGGAGTCCCAAGAAATTTTTTAAATTCAGCAATAGCGGCTTTATATTTTTGCTTTGAATACAGTATTTCCGCCCTCCAAAAACGCGATTTTGCCATCAATTCATGCTCTTCTGAATATTTATCTACAAAAGACATGACATTAAACGAGGAATCTAAGTTTCCACTTTGATACAATGCGACGCCGTAATTATAGGCAACGGTTTGATATACGCTTTTTAAGTGCGCGTCTTTGTTGGGGATTTTATTTAGCGAAGTTAGCGCCCGCTCGTAATTACTGGTAGATGCGTAAACATTGATTAGGTATTTGTAGATGTCGTTTTTTCTGGGAGAATTAGGATACAATTCTAAATATTTTTCAAACGCTCGAACCGATTCATCGTAGGGATTTATGTCTATTTTGTAGGAGATGACGGCGAATTGATACAATGCATCTTCTCGAATCGCCGCATGAATTTTTCGGTTTGCTGCTTTTTCAAAGGCATTTCTTGCAGGAAGCCATTTTTCTTGGTTTTGGTAGCACAAACCTATCTGATAAAGGGAAATTTGTCCTAAACTATCGTCAATGCGTGATGAACGCTCTAAATATCCAAGAGCTTTGTCCCATTGATTTGATTTTAAATAACAAAAACCCAATTGGTAGTCCTCTTCTCGAGTTGTTTTAACGCGTTGGTTGTATTGGCTTAAAAAAGTGGCTGCGTCTTGGTAATTTTTAAGCTGATAATGGGCATTTCCAAGAAGGTGTAAAATGTCATTGTAGTTCCCTAGATCCGATGAATCCAAAATACTCGGAGCATAGGAAATGATGCTATCATATGCCCCCTGATAGTGATACATTTGAAGGATGTAATAAGGCGCTATCGTGGCAAAATCAGGCTCCGATTTTAAATATTGAAATCCAGGCATGGCCTGTTGGTAATTTCCTAATATATAGTTTAAATGAGCGTAGTAATACAGCGAAATGATTCCGTACTGTCCTTTGGAGTCTTTAACGTATTTAAATTCCCCCACCGCTTCTTTGGGATTATTTTCCTGAAAATAACAATACCCTTTTTTGAAACAAATCTTTTCAAATTCCATCGAGTCCAGCAGCGATTTATTCACCTCATTGTAGTAAAAAAGGGCTTCTGAATAATTCTCTTTTTGAAAAAAATAATGACCGACCTCGAGTGAAATGTCATTTCTATAAACGTTTTCAGGATAGTGCGTATTGAATTCCGACAATAAGGAAACGGCGTCATCGCTGAACAGATTTAAAGCAGCCATTCCTCTGTAGTAAAAGGCCTTTATAACATAGGGGTCGTTTGTATTTAAATTTTGTTGCAAAAAACCTTCAAATTCAATTCTCGCGGCACTGTACTGTTCTTTTTCATACAATTCTACCGCATTCAGATAAAGCTCATAGGGTGAATTCGTTTTGTGCGTTTCTTGCGCCAAAACATCCCCAAAAGAACTCCACACTAGTAAGATCAAAGATAAATACCGCACCATGGCTCAAAAGTATTTACTTCAGAACGAAGCATGCTTGATTAGGTTAAAAGTTTTACACGCAATTCTGTTAAGAGAAATTTTGCCAAAGAGTTTTCAAAACCGTTGCTATGAACATATTTGCATAAACGATATAAAATCATGGTTGAATTTGAAGAAGTCCCTCAAAGTCCAAAAATCATTGAGTTAATCAATGCATCTGTTGTGCAAGCCGACAAAGAGGTTTTATCGGAGGTTAATTTAGCCATTAACCCTTCGGAGTTTGTCTTTTTAACGGGAAAAACTGGAAGCGGAAAAAGTTCCTTATTGAAAGTCTTGTACGGGGAGATTGAATTGAAGTCGGGAAGTGGAACGATAGCGGGATATTCTTTAACTAACTTGAAGAAAAAAGAAATCCCTTATTTGCGAAGGCAATTGGGTATTGTATTTCAGGACTTCCAGTTACTCATGGATCGTACGGTGATTCAAAACATGTATTTTGTTTTACGCGCTACTGGTTGGAAAAATAAAAACGAAATTCACAGCAGAGCCATGAGTGTTCTTCAATTGGTGGGAATTGAACATAAGGCGGGTAAAATGCCCAACACCCTTTCGGGAGGCGAACAGCAACGTGTTTGTATTGCGAGGGCTTTGCTCAATGAACCCAAAGTAATTCTTGCCGATGAACCCACTGGTAATCTCGACGTTGAAACCTCTTCGGAAATCATGGAATTGTTGGTAGCCCTAACACGAGAAGAGAATACCGCGGTTTTAATGGCCACGCATGATGTGCAAATGATCCAAAAGTTTCCCGCAAGAACACTCCTCGTCGAAGATGGGAAAATAACAGAAAACTAGAGGCATTAACCATTTTAGGACATAGTATTAAGGCCTTAAAGAAGTTCGTTCGCCAAGTTCGCCAACTCAGAACGTTCACCTTTTTCGAGTTTCACATGTGCGAACAAGGATTTTCCATTAATTTTTTGAATAAGGTAAGCGAGCCCATTACTGTATTCGTCTAGGTAAGGCGTATCGATTTGTTGTACGTCTCCGGTGAAGATTATCTTCGTGTTTTCGCCAGCACGCGTAATGATGGTTTTTATCTCATGCGGGGTAAGATTCTGGGCCTCATCGATGATGAACATGATATTTGAAAAACTTCTTCCTCGAATGAACGCCAAAGGAGTAATTATGATTTTTTTGTTCAACTCCATTTCGTTGATGGCCTTGTGTTTTTTTTCGTTTTCTCCGTATTGCGATTTAATGAATTTGAGGTTGTCCCACAAGGGCTCCATGTAGGGGCTGATTTTGTCGTTGGCGTCCCCCGGCAAATAGCCAATTTCTTTATTGGAAAGAGGCACAATAGGCCGAGCAAGTATGATTTGGTTGAATTTCTTTTCCTGTTCTAACGCCGCTGCTAATGCCAAAAGCGTTTTTCCGGTTCCTGCCACTCCTTGAACCGCCACCAGTTTAATATTAGGGTTTAGCAAGGCGTGTAAGGCAAAAGCTTGCTCCGCATTTTTGGGTTTTATTCCGTACACAAATTCCTTTTCGATGCGTTCCAAGGTGCCTTCACTTTCATTGTAAAAGGCCAAAGAAGAACTTTTTCCGTTTTTTAGAATGTAGTACCCATTAGTCTTTTTGCGGTCCCCAAGTATGCCTTGTTCTTCGGTAACGCCTCGGGTAAATATTTCACGAATTACCTCGCTGTCAACATCATCGATGGTGTTGTTGGGCTCTAGTTTCTCCTTGATTTCATAAACTTTTCCCGTTTCATAGTCTTCCGCAGGAACCCCTAGAGCTTTTGCTTTGATGCGTAAGTTAATGTCTTTGGTAACCAAAATAACGGTTCGGCCAGGAAACTCTTCTTGGACCAGTAAGGCGGCATTGATGATTTTGTGATCGTTTTTTCCTGCAGCATAAATTTTTTCTGCGTTCAAGGTTTTTGGATCGGTATCCATGACCACCTTGAATTTACCTAATCCCTTGTTGATTTCAATCCACTCTTGCAGGTTCTTGTTTCCCACCAATTTATCGATGAATCGAATGACTTCACGTGCTGAAAAATTCTTGGTGTCATTGCCTAATTTGAACTTATCTAATTCTTCGAGGACCGTAATCGGGATTGCTAAATCATGCTCTTTAAAGTTGGTTATGGCATGATGGTCATGGATTAATACGGAGGTGTCAAGGACAAATATTTTAGTTTTCTTTTTCATATTAGAGGGTAGATAGGTGGGGATGTTTTAACGCGTAAAAGGACAATAATTTTTCGTTGGATATCCGAACCGATTCCGTCAGTAAACCGCCCATTTCTCCAAAAATTAAGCGAATCATGAATGGAGGAATGTTTGGAAGGTATATTTTGCGTTGCTCCTTTTGGGCAATGGCTTCGGTCAGCTCTTTCATGCTGGAGTTTTCAGCGACCAAATGGATTAAGCCTTGAGATTGGGTGAGCCCTATATGAATAACGTGAACCACATCCTTTAAATGAACCCAAGGAACCCATTGGCTTCCTTTTCCAGGGATCGCTCCGAATCCCAATCGCATGGGTTTTGCTATTTTTTCGTAGGCCCCTCCATCCGGTGATAATACCATACCCAAACGAAGAATCGAAAATACGGGAAGGAAATCAAAGGCTTTGTGGGCTTCTTCCCAGTCCTTGACCAGTTGCGATAAAAAATCGGCTCCAAACGGCTCGTTTTCTTGGTGGATTTTTTCATCGCCAAATCCAAAGGCATTCACTCCGGAGATACCAACATATCCAATCAACTTTGGGCAATGCTTTTGGGCAAGGGAGTGCAGGAAAATGGTCGTTTCAATACGGGAGGAAATCAGCACTTTTTTTCGTTGTTTCGTCCAACGTTTGTCGGCAATCCCTTCACCGGTTAAGTTAATGATGTGGGTCACGTCACGGAGCTGGGAAATGTCACATGTTTTCAATTCTGGTGTCCATGCAACATGGTAGGACTCGCTTGCTTTTCGTGTCAAGACCTTGGTGTCGATGTTCATCCCCTCTAAATAAACTCTCAATGCCCTACCGATAAATCCCGTTCCTCCAGCAATCAATACCTGCATTAACCTAAAGTTTGGTTGAAATTAATGAAATTAGGCTCACTGAGACCGCTTCACATAAAATTTATATTCGCTTAAAAAGCCCCAAGATTTCCTGCTTTTTTAATTTTGTAGCGGAATGAAGGTTTGTTTAGGTTTGCTCTTGGTATTATACTCGACTTGGGTTAACGGCCAATGTAAACCCTTTGTGCTCCGTGTTTTTACGGACCCTGTGACCGAGAAAATTTGTTCTTCGGCATTATTGGAAGACATTAGAGAACTTTATTCTAATATTCAGCAAGCACACCCAGATTTATACAGAAACGTTAACAAAGAAACGCTAGACTCTTCTTATTTGCGTTTGGTTAATCATTGTTCAAAGGATTTAACCCTACTTTCATTTGTAGGAGAGGTTAACCAATTTTTACAGTTTTTGAAAGACTCCCACACCTTTGTTAGTGTTCGAGAATTGTTGTCGTACCGAGCTTTCTCAAGGCATTATTTACCGTTGCGCTTAATAGAAAATAACGGCCAAGTGTTGGTCGTAAGATCCTGGGAAAATAAAATCCCCCCAGGAGTTCGTTTGTTGAGCATTAACGACACCCGTGCAACAACCTATTTACAAGAGGCCCCACAATATGCGCCGGTTGAATCCTTTGCGGACAGCGCTTTTCATTTAATGATGCCTCATGTAACCAGTGCGCTAATGAATTTGAATCATCCCAATAAGTTGAATAGCATTACGTGGCTTGATGGCCAAGATACGGTAACCAGCATCATTCGAAGTCCAAGAATTTCCAAGACCCAACAAGGTGAAATATTCAAAGGCGAACCAATCGAAATTTCTTTCGAACGAAAAGATGGTGTTGGAATTCTAAAAATCGCCAGTTTTTCTCCGAGAAACATCAAGGGTTTCAAAAAAAAACTGGACCAAATCTTCCAGGAGGTAACGGAAAAACCAGTAAATAAGTTGATCATTGATTTGCGCAATAACACCGGAGGCTACATTGTACTACAGGAATATTTAATGAGCTTTTTGGTACCTAAAAACACGGTTTACGCTGCGGATTATGTGTACAAAAGAAGCCTATACGATAGGTTTTCTCAATTATCAAAACTTGAAAGAAAGCGTTTTGTTAGGGCGGCCAAACGCTTTTATCCAAACGGAGCTATCTCGAGAGAGTATGATTTTTATAACAAGCCTTTTGGAACTTTGGATACGGTGAAGAATAGTCCCGTATTGAAGAATAAACAAGGATTGGCATATTGGGGACCTTGCGACGTATTAGTGAATGAACTTTCCATGTCGGCCTCCGCTAATTTTACTGCATGGTTTATGGATCGGGCAAGAGGAGAGGTGATTGGCGCGCCAGCAAGCGGAACCAATGGCGGAACCTTTGCTAATCCGTATACCTTTTATTTAACGAACACAGGGTTACCCGTTTCTGTTTCCACCATGAAAATTAACTTATTATCTGTTGGGCAAAAAGAAGTTCCCTTGGTGCCTAACCACCGAATTATTCCGACCATCGAAGAGTTGAAACAAGAGGTAGACGGCGTTTTGAATTTTGCCTTAAAACATTAATAATCATGGTTGAAGCCACTAAAAACAGCCCCAGTATTTTTTCGCAAATGTCGCAGTTGGCTCAGGAACACAGCGCTATAAATCTAGCGCAAGGCTTTCCCAACATGCCCATCGACCCACGCCTTAAAGAATGCATTACTGCTGCTGTTCAATCGGAAAACCATCAATATAGCCCCTATCAAGGCATTCCAGCATTGCGAGAAGAAATCTCAATACTCATACAACGAACCTCGGGAATAGCCATAAACCCCCAAGAAATTCTTGTAACCGCAGGCGCAACCCAGGGCATATTCACAACGGTACAGTCTCTCGTAGGTAAAGGGGACGAAGTAATATTATTGGACCCTTGTTATGATTGTTACGATTTGCCGGTGGTTTTGGTGGGGGCAAAACCCGTTCATGTTCCACTGAACGAGGATTATTTGCCGGACTGGGATTGCATAGAAGCGGCAATAACACAAAAAACAAGGCTCATCGTTATAAATTCTCCACACAATCCAAGCGGGAGGGTTTGGGAAAAAAAAGAATACCTAGAACTGGAAAGAATTCTGTCCAAATACTCCAACCTCAATATCCTTTCCGATGAGGTTTACGAGTATTTAGCGTTTGACCGCCCGCATTATTCCGTTCGAAATTCCGCTTTTTTAAGAGAGCGATCCGTGGTTATGGCGTCGTTTGGCAAGTCCTTGCAAGCAACAGGATGGAAAATGGGGTATTTAACGGCTCCGGAAGCGCTTATGAATCGGATATTACAGGTGCATCAGTTTTTAGTGTTTTCCGTAAATTCTTTTGTGCAAAGAGGAATTTCAGATTACCTCCCTGAATTTTCAGCAGAGGAGGTAAATCGTGATTACCGTTCTAGGCGCGCGCTTTTTTGTTCCGGATTAGAAAAAAGCAAATTCCGCTTATTACCCTGTGAGGGCACGTATTTTCAAACCGTTGATTATAGTCAAATTAGCGAACAGAACGACGTTGATTTTGCCATTCAACTGACCAAAGAGGCGGGGGTTGCGTCCATTCCTTTTTCCGTCTTTAACCAAGACCGTAGGGATTTAAAACATTTAAGGTTTTGCTTTGCTAAAATGGAACAAACGTTAATTGAAGCCACAGAACGATTATGCAAGATTTAACCCTTTCGTTGCTTCAATTCGACCAAGTATGGGAAGATAAAGCAGCCAACAGAGCAAAAATAACCGAGTTAACCCAGGGATTAAGCACCGATATTTTGTTGATCCCCGAAATGATGGATACGGGGTTTTCCATGAACACCGTTTTGGCCGAGGAATGGTCGGATTCTAATTCGTCACTGGTTTTCCTTAGGGATCTTTCAAAAAGAATAAAGGGTGCGGTGTACACCTCTGTTATGGCTAAGACAAAGGCAGGTAACGTTAACCGAGGAGTCTTTGTAACGCCGGACGGAAAGGTTGAGGTGTATGATAAACGAAAAACGTTCAAAATGGCGGGCGAACATCATTATTACCTTTCAGGGGAAGAGGAGCGTGTTGTGTCCTATAATGGATGGAATATCAACCTCCAAATTTGTTTCGACTTGAGGTTTCCTGAACTAACACGAAACTACTTGATTCAGGGAATCCCGAAGTACGACTTATTACTCTATGTTGCGAATTGGCCGGAAAGGAGAATTACTCATTGGGACGCACTGTTAAAAGCTCGGGCTATCGAAAATCAGTGTTTCGTTGCCGGAGTAAACCGCATCGGTCAAGATGCAAACCAGTTAACGTATTCAGGAAATTCATGGGTTATAGCGATGGATGGTATCGAGAGGTTGATCGTTCCGAAAAACAAAGAGGGGGTCTTTTCTTGTGCATTGAGCGCGGAGGAATTACAAAATTACCGACAGAAACTCTCATTTCTTGAGTAATATTTGGAGATAAACCTCAATTCTGTTAATTTAGGCCTTCTAAAAAATAAATATGAAAAGAATAGTACCAGTTGTTTTAATGTTATCTGCCACGATTGCTTTCGGACAGAAACTCACACGCGTGATGCCTTCTAACAGTTTGGCTCCGTTTGCAAATGCCCATACGGCAAAACCAGAAGCATCAACGAAATCCTTAGGGATTACACTATGGTCAGACAATTTTGATAACGCGGCGAATTGGACCATCGACAATGACGGGCAAGCAGGAATTGATTTTGGATGGAATATTAACAATGTGTCTGACGGATGGTGGAGTGGTAATGGAATCAGCTCAACGGGCGGGGGAAATTACGCTGAATTGGTTAACGGTGATCCTACCGCTACCCCGGGGACACAAGCCACGGGTGTTACCTACACCTTGACAACAGCGAATCCCATTAACATCGCAGCATTAGGTGGAACCAACCATGTAAGCTTGGAATTTGAACAATTCGGCGCGAGGTTCAACGACCTTCAAGAAATTCAAATCAGCACCAATGGAAATACCTGGACAACGGTAGGTAACAATTTAGACAAATCCGTTCTTTCTCAAGCAGGGGGATCTGCCTACGCAAATCCTGATTTAAAAATCATCAACTTAGCCACAATTTTACCTGTAAATCCGGGCAACATTTGGGTTCGTTTTAGCTGGACAACCAACTATCCTGCACAAGTCTCTAACGCTAACGTTTGGATTACCTACGGGTGGTACATTGATAACGTTAAAATCAAAACCAATCCAACGAACGACTTGAGCATTACCTCTAAATACTGGGGAACGGCAGGATTGAACTATTATCAAATCCCAGTAACACAAACGGCACCGATTGATTTTCAAATCGATGTATTCAATGGGGGAATCAACGCGCAACCTGGTGTAGATTACAGCATCAATGTTAACGCGGGAGCATTCACCGCTTCAAGCTCAACGGTAAACGTAGCTTCATTGGATACAGTTACCCTAACGGTTACCAATCCATTCACCCCTTCAGGTTTAGGAAACTATGCCGTGGTTCACACGCTAGGTGCAGATTCAACCGACGACGTCCCTGCGAATAACAGCATTGCTAACACCAACTTCTCGGTAACCAATTATATTTATGCCCGTGACAACGGAACCGTAGCAGGTTCAACCACCAACGGTCCAGATGGATTTGAAGCCGGTAACTTGTACGATATTTGGAACCAGCAAGAACTTAAAGGAATTGATGTTCGCATGTTAGGTGGTGCCAATGGAACTACGGTGGGTACAGAAGTATTCGTGAAGCTTTACTCCGTTGACACAACAACGGGAGATTTCGTTTTCGAATCGGAGTCAGATCCATTGATTGTGACGGCTGCAGATCTGAACGTGAATAAAATGATGGCCTTAAATGTTCCGGTTACTCTTCAACCAAACACAACCTATTTAGCGGTTATCGGTGCAGGCGGTCCAGGATTACGAGTGTCGAATGCAGGTACTTCTGCTCCTCAAACTTCGTTCTTCTTTGATTATGCGGATCAAACTTGGTATTATCAAACCTCTACTCCATGGGTGCGATTGAACTTTGACCCAAGCATTGGAATCAATGAAAATGGATCGAACATTGGCGCGATTGTCTATCCGAACCCGGCAAACGATGTGTTGAACATTAAAGCGGACTTTAAAGGCGCGAACAGTGTTGAAGGAGCTATTTACAACCATTTAGGTGCGGTAGTTGCTGATTTGAGCTTTACGTCAATGAACGGTGTTCAAACGCAACAAATAACTATTAGTGACTTAGCGCCTGGAATGTATGTTGTGAAACTTCAATCAGAAGAGGGAGTAGTAACCAAGCATTTTGTAAAAAAGTAAGCATAAAGTATTTTTGAAATAGGCCGGTTCGCCGGCCTTTTTTTATGGAGTGGATTGACTGGGGATATTTTGGTTTGTTCGTGGCTTCCTTTTTGGCTGCGACGGTCATTCCTTTGTCTTCAGAGGCCTTGTTTGTGCTCATGTTATTTCATTTTGACCCGTGGATTTGCCTCGTCGTGGCAACGGCAGGAAATTCCTTGGGCGGATGGTTGAATTACGGCTTAGGGTACCTTGGCAATCCTGAATGGTTGGCGAGAATTCGTGTAAAGCCTGCCCAAATACACCGATGGAACGACAAGGTGAATTCCTACGGAGTTTGGTTGGCCTTGTTTTCTTGGCTCCCCTTTGTAGGGGACATCATGGCCGTGGCATTAGGGTTTTTTCGGGCAGATTGGAAAGTAAGTTTTTTGTTCATATTCGTAGGTAAATTCTTGCGTTATTTGGTGATTTTAGTATTTTATTTGTATGTCCGATAAACGCTGGTTTTCCGCCTTAAAGTGGATTGTATGGATGGTGCTCTCCATCAAAGCATTCGACTATTTTTTGGCCAAAGAACCTTACCCAACAGGCGATGGAATCGAGTATGTTCTGACCACTGAAGCATGGAAAAATCACGCATCGCCCGACATTCGTGATTCCGATTACGAATCGTTTAAGTCCGATTTTCTCCAACACCAGTCGTGGGAGTCCAATTATAAACGAGCAGCTTTCGATGAGGTGGAGGCCTTTTTGCGTGAAAAAGAGCCAAAACGCAAAGATTACGGCGGCTTTTATAGAAACAGCCAGCAACACGTTTACGGTTATCATTTTGTATTTTATTCCTTTGTAAATGTTCCCGCACGGCTGCT
>JAIXRC010000068.1 GCA_027485415.1 Cryomorphaceae bacterium
CCATGCAATTCCGCGAACTTCCATGGGACGCACCCTGTCTAGGACTCGACGGATATAATAGTTGGGCCAGGTTGCACGATATATATGATGGTGACACGTGCACCGTGATCGTCCCGCTGGATGGATTGGGTCCACGGCGCATACATGTGCGGTTAGAGGGCATCAATACACCCGAGATGAGATCGAACGACGAACAGGAGAAAATCGATGCCAGAAAGGCGCGTGACGCATTTGCAGACATAGTTTGTCCGGGACTATCCATGTTGAACTCCAAAGATGCCAAAGCCTATCTATGCAGTAAGCCTGTTCTAGTCTGGATTTCTTGTCGCACCAATGATAAATACGGGCGTGTCATTGCAAAGGTGTATCCCTGCATGCTGGATTATACGCGCGCAAAAATTCATGTGAACAAGTGTTTGGTTCAGATGGGTCTGGCAAAGGTATACTTACCGTATATTGACACGTTCTCTGAAGACGGTAATAAGGAAGAAGATCTTGTTATTGCGTAATTATATGATCATTTGGTTGTTGTCTTGTTTTTGTCTTTGTTCTAATCGCCTTGACAATGGTTTTGTGGTTCATGCGGTGTTCCCCTTTGCCATAATCGGAACCGTAGTCTATAAAGAGTTCTTCTCCATGCACTATATTTCTATCCGCTCTGATGAATACTCGCTTTCCCTCGACGACGAATGAAGTGTTGGCCTTCCCATATGCGGCGCCGTATGACCCATTAATAAGAGCCCCCATTGTTCGGACACACGCAGAGTCGATAAATACATTCTCATCGTCAGTTGCCATGGTATACGGAGCTGTATTGGGTCCGTACCTCTTGTAGAGCTGATCCGGGGACAGTATCTCGCCGGTGTATTCAATTATGTAGTCTCCATTTTTAAAAACGATTCTGTTGGGAGCTTCCAGGTCCCACGCATAGACGCCGTTGCCAGCAACTGGAATCGTAGAGGGTTTCAGTCGCAGCTTGAACAGTTTGGACATGTGATAGGGGCAGTATGGACCTCCTTGCAACACCGGTGTATTACATTCTTTGGTGTAGTCAGAGAGCTGATATGAACACGTATTCTTCTTTAGAGCACAAGAAAACTTGTGCGGACCCGCTTTAAAATCAAATCTTGCGTTCATGATTATTATTAGAGTCACATGTTATCATAATGTGAATAAATATTTATGAAGGGGACGTGGGATATTCATTTTTGTATACAACGTATTGTGTCCTGTACCATTGCCTTCTTAGGTCCATGAAATGGTAGTATCGAAGGGTTTAGTGGTTTATTGAAGGCTACTTAAGGCCATAACCACTTAACAATATATATGTAAAACTATATGTTGTAAAATGTCAACGGCGGCGTCAATGACAATCCATGGATTCCCCAACGTCGCAAACACGTGTTACCTGAATTCAGTATTGTCGGCATTATTATCATCGGTGCGCACATCTACATGGATCAATTCTATAGAAGAATCCGATTCGCAACCTGTGTCTACTTTCCTGGGTCTCTTGCGTGACCATTTTCATGGAGAGTCAAAGGAAGGCACTTCGATACATGATTTATGTAGGCAATTTACCCGTTTGCTCCATAAACACCCAAAGTTTACGTTGGAGGTTGGAAGACAGAATGACGCAAACGAGTTTCTTTTGCAGCTTTTAGATGCTGTCATGGAGGAGCACAAAAACGAAAACGTTCCGGTCAAAGCTCAAGAGCCCGCAAGGCTGCGACTGGCCCAGAAGATGGAAAAGGCATGGCAAGAATCGGTGTTGTATCCTTATGGAGACATAGGCACGATGTTTCATGGTCAGATGGTTCACCAGATGAAATGCGGAGCATGTTCTGCATTGAGTCACACGCCCGAAGTATTCACTGTACTGACTTTGTCTTTCCCCACGCGACAAACCAAAGTATGCGTCTCAGATTGTGTCGAGTATTCCTTTCGAAACGAGCACATTACCGATAGTTGGAAATGCGAGAAATGTAGCGCGATTGCCAGCTCCAGCGTGCCTGCCACCAAAAGCCTCCGCTTGTGGAGACTGCCGCAGGTCCTTGTTCTTGGGTTCAAGAGGTTCAGTCCCACAGGACACAAGGACAATGCACAAGTCATCATGGAAAACGAAATGGAAGAAAGTCTCACTCGCTTCATGTGCTCGGCAAGTCCGTTTGCAAATGATCGACCCGAAAAATACAGGTTTTGTGGATCGGTCCATCACTATGGAAGTGCTAGATTTGGCCACTATACATCGTTGTGTAGCATACCAGGTTTATCATCGGGCAGCGATGAGGAAGTGCGGGTCGTAGATGATGACAATGTATCATCATCATCTGAGCATGACTCTAAAAATCTGCAAAAGAGCATATATATGGTGGTGTTTGAGAGACCGCTTGTGTATTAGATAATCGGACAATAATTTGATAATAATATTAGATTATTTATTGAATGTATGTATAATGTTTTCCAGTCTAGTTAAAAGGTCAGTTAATATCATGGGCTTGTGGCATTTGTAATATGACACCAGGTTGCATTCTGGCGTCATTGTTGGTACCAACTTGCATACATTCCTAGCATGCAGCTTTGCTCCCTCTGCGCTATATGTCCCTTCTTTTTCCATGGAAGTCCTTACATACATGGCCAGATCATGAACCGCGTCTTTTCTATCCTTTGGCATATTATTATGTCTGACATCATATAATATCATATGCTGCTATACATGATTCACTCTTTTCGTTTCTTTACATAAAACATATGGAAATATAATTATTGCGTTGATGTTGTTTTTTTATCTTTATAATATGATAACACCCTGACAAATGTCAGCAATACCAAACGTTGCTGTAGCTGTTGATATCTCGGCCAATGCCGTAAGCATTGCCCTTGCTTCAGACACTGCGGTTCTAACGCCATACATTAGGTTCACCTGTACCAAGGTGTCATTCTTTGATGCACTTGGAATCCAGTACACTGTGAGCAAAAATGTCAACAATGTAGTCACGTCAATATCTGCGTTAGCCCGATCAAGCGTACAATCGTCTCACATCACGTCTAGAGCAGGAGACACGTCGCTTTCCAGCTGGATAAATGGCCCAAGCAACGGAAACGTGATAAACGTGCCATATACATTTCAAGGTACTAGCAAGTCCATCATTTATGACCTGGCTAATGCATCCGCTGTTCTAGGGGCGTCCTCTCTGGGTAAACACATTGCGTTCATGGTCACACACGCAATGTTGATCAGGCACCAAAGCAGCGCAACTGCCCTTTTTGCAGCTGCAACGCTCTCGACCCTAGCCGCGTCCATAGAGACGCAGGTTGGTACCCTGGTTGCGTCAGCTGTTGCGACGCAGGCCAACCAACAATCGTTCCTAAACAAGATTATAGCTTCCAATGGACCGGTCATTCAGGAAACAGGAGGGTATCTAAAATATACCACTGATATGTCTGACATTGACATCATGATAACACTGACAAACGTCAAGTTCGACCTGACAGTTGCTGGAAATGTGAAAACCCTAGTCCTAACGTCCGTTCCGATATGTATTAGACTGATTAGTTAACTATTTTATGGAAACAAACAAATTGCGGCATGTATGCTGATAATATTATCATAATTATGTATTATAATACTGATAAGAATTCCTAATTCTGTTTTTCAAGGAATGATAGAACCTTGCCACCCTTTGTTTCCATTCATGATTGTTCTTGCACAAGTTATTCTATATTGCTTATTGCAATGTATATTTGGGTTCAATTCAGTCCTAACACGCACGGAAAACGATCGAAAATGCTGGAATGCTGAGGCAATCATAGAACTGATATTAAATATAATAATTCTGGGCGTGATGGGCTATTTTTCGGCTAAATGCAACAAGGGTTCAGGAAAGACTATATGGATCATCCTGCTGATCCTCCAGGTGATTGGCATTGCAATGATTGCGGCTGCTTTAGCAAAATGTTCAAATGCTGAGAAATGAACAACAACAACAACAAATGAACTGAACTGCAAAAAATAATAATTATGATGATGTATTAAAAAAAAATATAATAATAATATAATAGACATCTATCTGACACACAATGGACACATGCAGTATCGGCGCTCCTATCATTTATGGTTCACTGTTTATTTTAATACAATTTCTAGCATTCGCGATTGCATCCGCATGTGCATTATGCTGTCTAATGTTCAATTCCTCAAACGATAACAATTACGCTGTTATTTTAATTTCTATAATCATGAATGCCATGCCCCTTCTGTTAATTGGATTGTCAGCTTATTATTCCACAGTATGCGACAATGGACCAGGTCGCGTAATCTGGATAATCCTATGTGTTTGCACTGCGTTGTATTGTGCAGGTATGGTTAGGGACTATTTGAGGGAAAGGCAAAAGGAATACAAGTGATCGACAATAATTATATACACGATATATTAGAACCCTAATAATTATACTTTTACCCTCCATAATATGGCAACATATCCAAGTGTAAGTGTCTCAGTAGATGCTTCTTCAAATTTTATCAATGTATCCCTTCCTAGCGATGCACAGGACACACGGCCCATGTTGTCATTTACCTGTCTCAAGAGTTCCTTTTTCTCTTCAACCATAGATTATACCATAAGCAAGGATGCATCCAATATCATTACGGGAATGCAGGCAATTGCCAAGTCGAATGTATCCGCTACGCACATCGCATCCAGATCGGCATTGCTGTCGAGTACAACCTGGATCAACTCGGCTCCGGGTGTGCTAGACGTATCTTTCAACTTCAACAACACCGGAGAGAGGACGTTCAGGTTTGATGCAAGCAACGCGGTCACGTTGTGCACAGCTGCGGGACAGCTGCGCCTTGGTTACCATATTCTCATGATAGCCACGCATGCATTCTCTGTTATCAGACCTTCAAGCATTAATGCCGTATTTACAACAGCCCAACTGAACGCATGCGCTGCGAGCATCGAGTCTACCATCGGCACCGCAATAGCAAATATGCTGGATACGCAAGCCGGTCAGCAAGCCATTTTGCAAAAGCTTTTGGACTCACAGGGACCCTTTTTTAACGACACAAGTGGGAGCATAACATACAATTCGTCAATGATTACATTAAACTTTAGTGCATTGATAGATAACATCAAAATCAATATTGCAACGCCTAATGTAAAAACTCTAGTTCTGAGAAATCTACGAGTATCTATTCAATTGGTATAATTACTATAACAACTCAATAAATTCAAAAAGATCATGATATACACGGTGGAATGAAGCCGTGTTGAATCAGGGTCATGGGATCCTTCAACACGTTCATGACCCTCATAGCAAGACCGTTCTTGACATGAACATCCCATAAATGGATGCCATTCGAATCTGGCGAACAGATGCGCCCACGGAGTTGGTCACGCTCCCATTTAGATACGTTTCTAATGTCCTCAAACAACAGTTCGGTCGTCTCGATGATGTTTACGGACTTGGACATTGTCATCATTCTGGCGTATGCATGCTTGTATGCAGATAAGACCATTCCCAACCGGATGCTTGGGAGCTCAAACGCAACCACGTGACATGCCTCGCTGATGTTGTGAGGAAAGTGCTCTCCGAGACGTTTCCTGACCTGAGCGTCTTCTTCCTTGTGTTGCGGGCGATACGTATTTGTAAAGGATACATGTCGAATGCATTGGGATGTCCTGATGTCGGATTCACGCAATGCGCCATAGGTCTCCTCGCGAAGCTCCCTCATTGCAGCCCGCATGATGGTCTCGTGCGCTTTGACTCCGCCGCTGAGGAATGCATAATCTCCTGTGCGCCTGTCCTTCACAAGCATGACCTTTACCACGTCTTTTTCACATCTGGCATATGGTATGACGATGACCTTGCGCCTCTGTGTGCTCTGCGTCGATGCCCTGCGCGCAACGCGTTTATCCTGGACACTGTTGGTGTTGGTGTTGGTGTTGTAGTCATGTTGAGGCGGTGCATAATGCTTCGAGTTGAGACTACTACGAGTAACCGACGCAATCATGATATAATATCCTAAATACCTATGATGTACCAGTACCAAGAGTGATAACTTTGTAACATGTTACACTACATTACATGGATTTATACATCATGATCCTTAAAGTAGTATTTAATGTAACTTTTTCCATATTTGTAGTATAGTTAACGGAAAGGAGCAAACTCGGCGTCGTTCGACCACGGCATCTGTTGGCATCTGTTTTTTATGAACTTTGGTGCAGAATCAGGGACCTGATCTTCTTTGGTACTTTGGTCACTTTTTTCCGGTTGCGGATCTTTTGTCTTTTTGGGAAATCCCAGGCATATGTAGGTTCCCTCTTCGTTCTCATCATTGTAGCATTTATAATTGTATTTTGAAGGATCAAGATCACCTTGTACAATCATTGTTCTTAGGGACTAATTGTATATAAATAACTATATATAACAGATAAGACACAAATTAATTTTTGCATATATAATTTGCCGTAAAATCTAGAGAGGTACGTATGACCGCATCCATGATGGCTTCTGGATGGAAAGCCTTGGCCGAAGATTCATGTTTGCCATGTATGAAGAGGAACGCCGCCTCTTGAGCAGAGTCATCATACACTTGGATGCTAGGCGAGCATCGTCCAGTGCATCGTGGACCTGACGTACTTTGCTAGAGTGCAAAGTATTGTACAAATCGATCAGTTTTGGAATTTTGCTGAGACCCAAGTCCTTTCGTCCTTCCCACATGGTGTCAAATCGCGGAAGGGCATATAAACGGTCCACAGCATCGCGCATGTTGTAGCGGTAGGCTTCTGCTAGGAGCACGCTTGTATCAAAGCGTGCGTTATGTGCTACAAGACAGTCACATCTTGACATGGCTTGCACCATTGCATTTGCGGCAGTCACGAATGGGACGCCATTAGCAACTGCATCATCGTGACTGATGCCATGAATGTTTGTACTCTCTACTGGGATGACGTACGCATCCGGCTTGATGATAAAGTTCTTTGTACCGATCACGCGACCGGTCCTGGCGTTCATCTCAATCCATGCAACTTGGACTACTCGGGCATTGTTGTAATGCCAATACTGCTTTGCAGGATAGAATCCTGAACGGCCGTCAGGGTTGCGCTTTGGCAACCCCGTAGTTTCTGTGTCAATCACTATGACATTCCTGACCTGATCCATGTTGGGGCGCACTGGAACAAAAGGCACAAATGGACTCATGTTGCGTGTTTATTAATGATATCTTGTTGATATCTTGTTGATATCTTGTTGATGTATGGATTGTATGAATTGACCTTTAAGCATGGTTTTTAATGGTTCTAATATAATTAATAATGGACAC
>JAIXRC010000128.1 GCA_027485415.1 Cryomorphaceae bacterium
ACCGGAATGGTAACAACGTGTCCAAAATTTTCATAGTAAACGACTCTATTTTTGCCTCAGATTCAAAGAACAGCGAAAATAACATTATGGACTACACAAATTTCTATCTAGATGAAATATCACATATTAATAAATATGAGAAAATACAAACAAAATTAATGAATATAGTTAATGATGGAAATTATGTCATTATGGGAGATCATGCCGATATCTTAGAAACCCAAATGGGAGAGGATCTATTTGTAACGGTCAACTTCCAATTTGCTAATTTTTATCAGGGAAATAATGATGCTGAAATTGAAAAACAAAGCCGCGCGCGGAGCGCCATTAAAGACGAGCTCATTTCAAGAATGTTTTCAGCTTCAAAACTAGAAATAGTTTGTAATGGCAAAGGAATTACTATTGACCATTATAACCCATATATGGGAGGAAATGACTCAAATACAGTATTATATATCCTCCTTTCCATTTTTTTATCCATGATCGCAATCTACGTTTGGTTTTATATGTCTTCGCCGACTGAAACAAAACCCCAAAATGTTAATAATAATAATCGTTTCACCCACTTACGGAGCGGATTTAGACGTTCGTTTTAGGCACCAAAACATAAATACTATCTCTGAGAGGTTCCAAAAAAAATTGAATTCTCAGGTGCTTGGAAAATAATGTCGAAGCAATTATTATCAGAGCATCCTTTCGGTGACCAGCTCACCCCCGTTCGCGATTGCATCCAGTACTACTGCCACGACCTCCCAGATTTGCAATTTGAGCAATTTGAAGATTTCATTTGCCTAAAGATGTCTCCAGGAGTTTGGAGACCAATTGCCAAGATTAAATATGACCTGTACCGCACTTCAGTGAAATTTCATCCCCAAGCAATCTTTCATCATTCCGGAGGATTCTCCTTTGAGGAGGGAGATGGTTGGATCGTTGCTCATTTCATCTTGGAAACATTTCTTGGGTGGTATGAAGACATCGCCGCATATGAGAATTCTCCTTGGGAAGACATCGTTCCTTGTGCCATTTGTGAGTGTTATGAGAATTTGGAATGGATCGATCGGCTGACCTTTGTTGATGAGAAGAAGTCGTACATGTGCCTGGATTGTTCTTTGAATGATCTCGACAATTTCGACGCGTTTCTGAATGTGCATTCTTTGGAGATCACGGACCCCTTGGACATCATCTATCAGTTCCTTTACTGATAATATTGCCGCGCCACGATTTTTTTTCCTGAAAAAAATAGATTTCCATCGATCTCTCAATAAGATCCAGCATAGGGCCAATTTCATAAGAATATGTATCGCGGTCGCCATCGCGGTCTATCATAAAAGAACCGGCGCGCTCACCTTCGATATAGAAAGACCCATAAATTTCGCCATCGTGCGAGTCTTCCTCATCGTCATAATAATCATATTTCTTGTGCATATAGAGGCACTCCAATAGATCGTCCTCCTCCGGCCCGTTCTCATAATTCATGAGATTGAGTAACAATTGGGCCATTTTCAGGGTGGCCGATTTAAAATCAACTCCTTCAAATAGCCGAAAATGAAACACATAAATACTATTATCGCACACTCCGGCATTTATGCCCAATTTTTTACATAAGTCGATAAATTCCTCTTTGGGATTGTCACTTGGCAATTGGCAAACTTCGATGAACTTCGAAAGATTGGGATAACTCATGACAGACATTTTCTGATTATGCATTTTCATTTTTTGAAATAGAATCCATGCCTGTATATATATGTGGAAAATCATGTTTTTGATTTTGTCGGCCATTCATCTTGAGCCTTATTTGGTGAGCTCTCAAGAGGTAGCCTATTCGTGTCAGCAGTGTGTGCCAATCTCCCCTACAAGCGCAACAAACTCCCCTACAAGCTCGACAAACCCCCCTACAAGTGCGACGAATCCGCCCTCGAGTTCGCCGCCAGATTCATACATCGTTTCTTTTTCAGAGCAGCTTCTTCGGCTCAAATATGTAGAAAATCAAGGGAACGATACCGTAAAAGTTAGTTATGTTCCCTCGAGAAGAGGAACTGACGTTATCTCCAGAAAAATGCGAATCCCTTCTTCGTTAAAAACCGAGGCCATGCTTGAGTTCGAAGTCTTTTTTGACAAGGATTTTGAATGGGTGCAAGGAGGAAAAATGCACGGATTCATAAGCGGCAACCCAGATACTGACTCAACAGGATGCGCCCCGCAGCCCAAGAACGGCTGGTCCTTTCGCCTAATGTGGGTAAAAAAAGGAACTATTATTCTATATATTTATGATCAGTCGCGAATACAAAGTAAGGAAAAATGCGGTGTAGGCACATATTCATCTCCGAATGTTTTGGTCAAAGATAGATGGTTGAACATCAAAATGTACATGAAATTAAATTCGAAGGGAGATAAATCCGATGGTGTTGCAAGATTGTATATTGACAATAAATTAATCTTGCAAAGGAATGACATCAAATTCCGAGGCGTGGACACCGGAGCGACGATCGACTATATTATTTTCAGCACATTTTATGGAGGAAGCGACACTTCGTGGAGCCCCAGCAAGACCACTTACGCCTATTATCGCGGGGCGAAATTATATGATTCCGACATCCTAAACTCGGCATAGTAAAAAGTGAATAAATAATCAAGAAAAAATGGAAGAAGCAAATAATCTACCAATTGCGGAGTTTATCCAGGCGGCGGCCGCCTGCGAAAATCGCGAGCTGATCTCTTTCTTCTATGAGCTCGATGGGCCGCGAATTTATATAACCGAGGAATTGATCGATTATTTCGTATATTGCTATCTCGATTTTCATAAAAAGAAAATATACTTTGGAAAACTTCTCAGAAAAACTTTCACCAAGAACAGCGATTTTTGGATTCTTGATAACAGAAGTTATGAGGTATATTATCACTTTAATGGTGATGCCAAATGGCCGCATCCTGATGAATTTATCGGGAAGCGCAAAACGAAGCACATTATTATGAGATCTGCCTGCTTTAAGCAATTGTTACTAAGTGCCTCTACAGAGAAGTCTCGACGCGCCATACGAGCAATTATCCACCTTGAAGAGCTTCTTCGCGTATATTGGAAGCATCAAGCTCTAAAAATGCCAATCCAACTGGCCGAATTGGAAAATGTTCGCCAATTCAAGATCCGCGAGCTGGAAGCCCGAGTGGCGGCAAAAAAAAGAATCGGCTGCATTTATTTCATCCAGGACGGCGAATTCACGAAAATCGGATGGACCTACCATCTCCGCAAGCGATTTGCGGAAATCCAGTCGTGCAACCCGCGGCCGCTGACTATTAAAAGTTACTATTTTGCTGCTTTTCCGGAGCTTGAGGAGGAGCGGCTCCATCTGGAAAATCAAACCTATAAGGTGAGAGGCAAGTGGTTCAAATTGAAAATATCTGGTTCGTAGATATAAATTGCCCATCCGATAAATATTATAATGATAATGTATAGCGACGACATGATACTTAATTGCCCCCCTCCAATGTTCGCTTTTTGATATACGGTGTGATCTGCAATTTTTTTAATTGCAAATTTACTATTCCAATATATAAATATTGGATATGTTTCATCTTCTTTAGATGGGGACTTATTCAATCCTAATCTATTTGATTTGTAGCATTCTATTTTCATAGATAATGTTTTTGATGTGTCATTTTCAGGGCATCTATCATTTATATAGTCAGAAGTTTCTGTAAAAACTACAACTCCGCCGGGATAGAGTATAGAATTAACTTTATCTACCGCATCGGTATCATGTAAAGTATATTCTACAACATTACAACCGGCCATCCAAATAATATGAAATTTCTCACCATCCGGAAGATCCTTCGGAAATCTCTTACCATTAACATTAGTATTCATAAAAATAATTTCTTCTTTTTCTTCAATGTTGGTATTATTTTTCATTTCTTCGATGAGATCTTTCAACATATTTTGGTTGATTTCTTTGGGATAATCACTTCCACTAGGATTAGAGCAAATTACTAATATTTTCATATATAAATATATATATTTTCCATTGCGTGTTTTAAAAGTTAATTCATAGAGGCAAAATCTCTAACTCTCTTAAAATCAATCCATTTGATGTTGCTATTATCTATTGATGCGATCCACCACACAACAAAACGGCACTGAATGCATATCTCTATCAAATTCTCCAACATAAGAATGAATTGTGGAAGAATTTAAAAAGTGAATATTTTTTTGGGGGAAAAATGTTGAGCGTATTCAGCAAACCAACTGGTGCTAAGAACGTCTATATTGAGCGGGCCCTCAAGGCTTGCGAATTCAGATGCCTCACCTTGGAGGAATTTGTTATTATGACCAAATATCCTGTGGATAAATTCATGATTGACAACTTCTTTCATAATTTGGATAAGGACATCAATCTGTACATCACTCCTAAATTCTTGGAGTACTTCGGGTACACTGGTGCTTTGAAAAGACAAAAAGAATACTTTATGATGACGTTAAGAAATAATTTTAACGAAGGTTCAGACTATTGGGTCCTCGATAATAAAGGATATCAAATTCATTATCAAGAGATTTCTAAAATTATTGCCGAGACTTTTGAAAGTGAAGATCTGAGACGGTTCGAACCGTCTCAGAATCCTCCGTCTGGGGATACCAAGCACCCTGATCCCATTAAACCTCCAGAGTTTCCAGATCCAAGTAATTTCATTGGAGTAAATGGCAAGGGTACGACCAAGCATGTCATCCTTACAGTTCACTGCTTCAAGAAATTTCTCATGATGCTTAACACTCGTAAGGCCAATGATGTCAGAGAATTCTACCTGATGCTCGAGCAGTTGATCAGAGATTATACCAAGTATCAGGCCCTATTCTTGCAAACAGATGGTGCTAAGAAAGATGCTAGGATTGACGCACTTATCGCGGATCTTAGAAAATCCAACGATAAACTAGATGCTTCTACTGAAGCGACAACCAAAGCTCGCAAGGAGCTCGAACGTACCAATAAGTTGTATGAGGACTCTATCAAGGAACTCTCAGATACCCGAAAAGAATTAGCCTACTCCAATCGAATGTTGGAAGATTCCTATGAAGACCTCGCAGTAACCGAAGAGGTCCTTGGAGAGAAAATTGATAATATCAGCCGCAAGCTGGACCGCGCCGTGGAAGACCGCGTCGTCCGACCCGAAGAGCCGGCCAAACTGGAGCACTTCGCGTTGTTTGCTCTCAAGGATCCCAAATATCAGTTTACCCATAAGGTAGCCCGAGTTAGAGGAACCAATTTTGCCAGAGCCAAAAACTCCGTCTTGCAGCAGTTCCCAAAGGCTGATATGGTGCTCCATCTGCGCGCCACTCCAAACGCGAAAGCCCTATATGATAATATTCGCGATAAGATCAGAGGGCCAACATATCGCAACCTCTATATCAGCCTCGGAGAAGACTGGACCGAGGACAGCTTCGTCGCTAAGATCCGCGAGGTATACGAAGAGAAGCGCGAGGTATAAATTGTTAAAAAGTGAATATTTTTTTTGGGGAAAAATGTTGAACGTATTCAAGTCACCAAATGCCAAAAATATCTATATTGAGCGAGCCCTCAGGGTCAGTGAGTTTAGATGCCTTACTTTAGAGGAGTTCGTCATCAGAACGGGATATCCAGTTGATCAATTTATGATTGACAATTTCTTTCATAATTTGGACAAGGACATTAACTTGTACATCACTCCTAAATTCTTGGAGTACTTCGGGTATACTGGTGCTTTAAAAACACAGAAAACGAACTTCATGAGGATGCTTGATAGTAATTTTACTGAAGGTGTGGATTATTGGGTCCTCGATAATAAAGGATATCAAATTCATTATCAAGAGATTTCTAAAATTATTGCCGAGAATTTTGAAAGTGAAAATCTGAGCATCCACGTGGATGCTCAGAATCCTCAGTCTGGGGATACCAAGCAGCCTGATCCTATTAAGCCTCCAGAGTTCCCAGATCCAAGTAAATTCATTGGAGTAAACGGCAAAGCTACGACCAAACATGTCATCCTTACAGTTCACTGCTTCAAGAAATTCCTTATGATGTTAAATACCAAAAAGGCTAACAATATCAGAGAATTCTACCTGATGCTCGAGCAGTTGATCAGAGATTATACCAAGTATCAAAATTTGTATCTTCAGACAGATGGAGCTAAGAAAGATGCTAGGATTGACGCACTTATCGCGGATCTTAGAAATTCTAATAAAGAGACCGCTGCAAGTCGCCAAGCATTAGAAAAAGCCACGGAAGAATTATTCGAGAATCGGCAAGAGTTATCTAAATCAAGAAAAGAACTCTCAGATACCAGAAAAGAACTGGCCTATACCAACCGAATGTTGGAGGATTCTCATGAAGATCTTCTTGTAACTGAGGAAGTCCTTGGAGAGAAAATTGATAATATCAGCCGCAAGCTGGACCGCGCCGTGGAAGACCGCGTCGTCCGACCCGAAGAGCCGGCCAAACTGGAGCACTTCGCGTTGTTTGCTCTCAGAGATCCCAATAGTGAGTTCACCCATAAGGTGGCCCGAGTTAGAGGGACCAATTTCACTAGAGCCAAAAATAATATCACGCAACAGTTCCCAAAAGCTGAGATGGTGCTGCATCTAGAGGCCACCCCAAATGCAAAGGCCCTATATGATAATATTCGCGATAAGATCAGAGGGCCAGTATATCGCAGCCTCTATATCAGCCTTGGAGAAGATTGGACCGAGGACAGCTTCGTCGCTAAGATCCGCGAGGTATACGAAGAGAAACGCGAAGTTGATCTTGCCGCATAATTCATTCATTATTTTTTGTGATATACTCTTGAATGATTGTCAGATTAAAAGTTTCACTTTTGTCTCAAAAAAAATAATAATATGCGTATTTCACCGCCACTTTATAGACCATGTGCTGGTTTCCTCTTCTGCTTTAACGAAGGGCCGCCATGTGAGAGCGCGATATTGGGACTTTGGAATTGCAAGTTTCGAAATAAGAAATCCCTGAAAAGCTTTCCAAACAATTTGAGTCGCTTGCTCGGAAGGTTCCTGAATCGTTTGACGATAAGCTATAATACACTGCCTCACAAACTCTCGTTTTTGTTCATCTGTGGCTGTTGCTACGTCAAATCGCGCAATTTCATTACCATCTTCGATCATTTGAATAGAGGATGAGAAAATTGATAAATCGAGCCCTTCTGTCCAATCAGTAGGTTGATGATCCTGTAGGGTTAATTTATGAACGAACTCTATGATAGAATCTACCATTTTATTGTCCTCATCATCGCGCTCTGTAATATGTTCTACAAGATTGCGCAATAAATTAAAAGGACACATGAAGAATTCCTTTTCTCCCGAAACAAGGATTCCTGCTAATTTTGTATGAATAATCTTTTCTACCAGTTTAGAGTCATTTACTGCGAATTTTGCGAGAACTTTAACTTTATCGCCAATAACGTGAGTTGTATTATGAGAGCTGTTGCGCGATTTAATAGATTTTGTGTGGCCTATTTTATAAATGCCATTTTTAGCATAATCAAGAGTGCTAACTATGTATATTGTTTCTTTTTTTTCACGATGCGTCTTAAAAGAGAGAAGCTCTTTATTTTGCTTATGTAAACGATAGTTCATGTCTCGAAATTCTTCGATGATCTTTTTGGATTCCTCTAATTCTTTCATTAATTTTGCCTGACCAATTTTGCGAATTTTCGGAAGCAGTTCCTTCGTAACCCATCTCTTAAATTTCCTAGCCTTTTCCAACCGAGAGTTCATAATGAGAGAGTATAAGCCGGACTCATTAATATAGGTAGAATTTAGTTGATTAGATGTATATTTATGGGGGCCATTTGAAATGGCGTCTCTTAGAATTTTCCTATCCGCCTCCTCAACGGAAATTCTAATGGCATCTCTGGGCTTAGAAAATCCCAGGATAATTGCGACATCTTTTGCACGAAACCATGGCTCATCGTTTATGAAAATAACGTCAATACTTTTGTCCTCGAAGGAAGCCGCTTGAGTGATCATATTAAAGACTTCACTTGCAACTTCGCAACTTGATTCATTTTCCAATATTGATAAATTCATATAATTTACAGGTTTTTTAATTAACTTCATATTTTCAATTCATGAATTTTCTTCCTGATGGCCTCTGTGCTTCAAAAAGTTCCTTATGATGCTGAATACATCCAAGGCCAATACGGTAAGAGAATTCTATCTGATGCTCGGATTGATGATTTGCGAAATTCTAATTCTGAGTTGAAAAGAGCTCACTGGGATCAGAAGATCTTATGAGGAAGCAACTGAGGAAGTTCTCGGCGGTAAACTCGACAAAGTTAGTCGCAAATTGGGAATCGCAGCTTCTAAGTTTGAACACTACACTCTGCGCATCAAGCAGAAGATCTTCTCTCGAGATAAAGAAAACCTGATTAGGCATTTTCCAAATGCCGCGACGATCCTTCATATTAAGGCACTCCCAACGCCAGATCTCTATATGATAATATTCGCAATAAGATCCGCGAGGTATACGAAGAGAAGTGCGAGGTATAAAAATGAATCAGCCGGCAAATCTCATGCCCTCGAATGACTGATTTTGAGGATATAGATTTCCATCCGCCGAAAGAGTCCATATATACCATATAATAATTGCAGCTACCAAAACCAACAAGCATATCACACCATTCTCAAAATTGAAGCCTCCAGAATAAGGACTAAAGTGTTTCACAACGGCTGCTACAGTGTCGTTGCAATAAATTTCTATTCCCGCGCTCGAAAACATTCTTAAGTCGAGCTTTTCCTCTATTTCTTTTCTTTGTTCACGATGCATCCGCCTCTCGAATATAGTATCTCCTTTCACAATAGTTGACATTTGAAAATGGACTTTTACATATAAATCCTTCCCTTCGTTGACCGGATATTTCAAAATTTCCGCATGATCTCCCAAAATTTTATAATTTTTCTTGTCAAAAATATCTTTTACCCTCTGATGCAAAGTTTCCAAACTAAGGAGGTTTTCCGTCTGGGTCGCGCAAAAAGATTTATATGTGTTGAGGTGTTCTTCTTGGGATTTATTTTCTGCGGAAAAGTTTATATCTGTAACAATTACTCTATCAATTTTGAATTTATTAGCGATTAAAAGGAATATCGCAAACTCCGTTTTTCCTTCCCCGATGGCTAACATAAATAGATTTATTATCTTTCTCGTGAAAATCATGGATTCGTCTATGGCATTATCTACTTTTCTTAAAAATTCCCTCTTCTTTTCATTATCTGTCACACATCCATTAATGGACCCTTCGATCAAATCCTGGGAAATGATATAATCGTATAAAACGCTCGGTTCTACTAATGTTTTCATATATTATGCGTATCATACATTTTTATATCCCCTAATTTATGGAATTGTCTATTTGGCTCAATTATTTCTAATGTTAACCTTTAGCATGATAGCATCTGCTGACAAAATTTTGTAACCATGGGATTTATGCCATTTGATATCATAATCATAATTTTTCATTATTTGCTCAGATGATCTCACGTGGCATTTTCCCTTCGCAAGGCAATTCCAATACCAATCCGATTGAGCCTTGGAGACCTTTTTCTCTGTTTCGCAAATTCTGAGATAGTATCTTTTGAGAATTTCGGGCAGAGGGACATTCAAAAAATATTTATCGCAGGGAATTTCAATTTCATATGGCTCATCGTCTAATCCCCAATTATTTAGCAATCCGGTGAAAACTAGAAGCTTATTCGGATATTTATTCCTATAAAAACTTACCTTTTCGCCAAGTATTCTTTTCCATTCCGCTTTGTATTTTTTTGGCTGCTTTTCTAACTTTAGCAATAATCTTGCCTCAGGAGTGCCGTGTTGGATAAATTCATCCGTGTCGACATGAACTATGTTTTTGTTGGCGGCTTTCAATTTCTGCCCCAGAGTAGTCTTGCCGGATCCCGAGGTGCCGGAAATATGAACCGTTCTCATGAATTATATCTTGATTTTCATAAAAAGTTATATAGGAGAATATCTTGATTATTGGTCAGATCTAGTTGCTGCAAGAGGGCTGGTCCAGGCGGGCGGCCCTAGAATCGCCACCCAAATGGCTAAAAGGACGCAGAATATGAGGGCCGCGAAGAGGACAACCTCCCAACAGCCCTCCCCTCCGCCAGTCAAATTCGGCACATTCAGGTTTTCCTCCTGAACTTTATAAAAATGGCCCCATTCATCGGATAATCTTTCCAAATCTATTCCATTAAATGCGATGGAAGCATTAGCCCGCTGGATGGGCTCGTCTAAGCCGCGAACTTCCATAATTTGAAGCCGGCCGCCTCCCTGGGAAGCCCTCATAAAATATTCCTGCGGAATGGATATACTCTCATTCAAGGCCTGTATCTTGTACAGATTACTTTTAATGAGAGCAGGCGGTAAGTTCTCTATTTTGGCCCAATCAAAGTATGTGTACTCGGGGAATATGCAAACGTTATATTCTGCCGCCGGTTTCTTTTTTCGCAAAATCTCAGCTGTTTCATCCGTAGCCACAACCATCGCCCGATCCACATAATCAATCTTGGAGAAATGCCTCTGGTCCAATTCCCTGACCTGGCTGCTCATAAAAGAGTATGAATCTGGCAGATAATCTCTCCAAAAGTTTTCATAGGCCTGAATGTGCCGCAGCCCTCCGGTCAATATAATAGCACAATCTTGCATATAATGATGGCAGTATATCATGTGTAGTATGCAGACCTGATCCATGATCCAAGAATAGTAATTCCGATCCGCATTAATATTGTTATCGATGAGCTTTTCCACAGAATCGTTAATTTTTCCATCGTCTTTCAAAGTCATGTATTCTTCGTAATAAATGGTGCGATTTTTATACTTCGTAGAATATGCAAAATTTGGGAATTTAGTATGCCCTTCCCAAAAAATGACTGGATTTTGCCGAAAGGATCTTTTATTTTTGTATAATTCGGGGAATAAATTTCTGAAATCCAAGCAATGGAATGATATTTTCGGGGACATGTTGAGCTCACTCTTATATGGATTGGTGAAATTCCTATCCACGACCGTCCTCAGGATTCCTTCCAGATATAAAGTTATGTAATCGGCCACTGGAATATTCAGCAGATGCCTATCTTCCAAGCTCGCGAACATCAATTCTACAAAACTACCAAGAAGATCATCCACGCTATCACTTGAACGATCGGCGCTGAATGCACTTTCCATGATAAAAACGACATTTTTATAATTGTTGCTATAGTGCCAGAGAAGTGTTTCCATTAACTCTATATGATGCACGCAGTTCGTCGGCACATTAAAGAGATTCTGAAAATGGCATTCTCCAAATAAATTGAATACTATATTTTTCGCATCATTCTTAAATGCCGCATTATAATTGAACCCAGAGATCAATATTACATCATTATTGAGTTCCACTTCTTCCCAGACTCGCACCAGGCCGACAACTTTAAAAAAGTCAAAAAAGAGGTCGCGGTGCGGAAAGCCGGCCTCCTCAAAAACATTCAACATTTTGACATAATCTTTTGTTTTTAGATTGAATACAAATTCCTGCAAATTGTAGAAATCATAACTTTCTTTCAAGAAAAAATCAACAAATGCCATAGTTACATCATTCAATTCCATTTTCATTTCGTTGATTTTCTCCATTTTTGGTCTATTTATCTTTCGAAGATAATCGATTTGCTCTATGTATTTTTTTTTAATATTTGCCGTCATATACTTTATGGATAATTAATTCAGATCTTTTTTTGGGCAAATATGCTGCCGGCTCCAGGAACGGCATCCTTTTAGCCATTCTGGTGGTTAATATGAGGAGCCCGACGACTCCAGGATCGGCATTCTTTTAGTTATTCTGGTGGTTAATATGAGGGTGCGCAGATGCCTGCGACTCCAGGAACGGCATCCTTTTAGTTATTCTGGTGGTTAATATGAGGGTGCGCGGATGCCGGCGACTCCAGGATCGGCATCCTTTTAGCCATTCTGGTGGTTAATATGAGGGTGCGCGGATGCCGGCGACTCCAGGAATGGCATTCTTTTAGCTATTCTGGTGGTTAATATGAGGGTGCGCGGATGCCGGCGACTCCAGGAT
>JAIXRC010000112.1 GCA_027485415.1 Cryomorphaceae bacterium
GCATGCCCTGCCAAGGGCGAGCTTCATAAAAACAACCGATTCTTCTTGCAGTATAACGACCTGGAGAAAACAATCACAGTGAAGTGTTTCCACAAGGCTTGCAAGAAGCAACTCAAGAACAAACCCATCAGATTCCTGGTAGAAGATACACTTGCCTATATGGAAAACCGTGCTGCAATCAACTCAACAAGCTCTATTGCATGCATGCACTCTGTTGTAGAGTGGACTGATGAGTATGCAGATACAAAGATGAGTCGTGATTATCCAATTCCAACTACCAAGAGCAAGGATGCTATAAATACAAACATAGCTTTCCAGGATAAACTAATCCCCAAAACAAGGAAAATGATACTAAAAGTAGACCAGTTGACAATTGATCAATCAATCAATAGAACCCAGGCACTGAACAATGTGCAACAGGAAACGCAAAGTAAGAAGCCACTCAGTACAAGGAAGAAAAGGGGTACACAAACAAAAAATGAACAGATAACCATCCAAGAAGCTATCAAGGGGCACGATATCAAGCATGTACAGGACATCTCAGGGCGTGCAATGATTGCGGTGAAGGCTCAGATGGGCCTTGGAAAAACCGAAAAGTTGGTAGAGCAACTGTCAATGTTGTCAAAGGATGCTAGTATCCTGGTTATAACACATTCACGCGTATTCTCCAACAAGATGCAGGCAGATCTTAAAGCCATCGGGTTCATGTGCTACATGGAGGCACCTGCTGGCAAAATCACCGAGAAGCGGGTCGTCTGCTGTCTGGATTCTTGTCCACGCCTGAAGCTGCCATCAGAGCATGGTTTCGATGTGGTAGTCGTTGATGAGCTGCTGAGCGTACTTGGCAGAGCCAGTTCCAATTTTATGAGACATGACGAAGTTTACACATGCATACAGCACATCTTGACAGTCAGCAACGTGGTACTTTTCATGGATGCATATGTAGACAACATGTTCTGCTACCAAGTTATCAAGCGCATGGAAGGCCTTCGTGGTGATACATGCAAGTGGGTCCATAACAGCTTTATTGCAAACAGCAATCGGAAGTGCCGGATGGTAATCAACAAGGTATCTGAGTGCAGGGGTAAGCACCGCGCGGCTGCAATTTTACATATTACTGAATGTTTGGAAGCGGGTCTCAAGGTAGTAGTCCCCACTTCATCAAGGTCGTTTGTTCATGCACTGGTCTCTGCAGTGAAAGCAAAGCATGGTGACACGTACAAGATCGCAAGTTACACACGTGACACGCCGCAAAATGTTATGTCCGAAGCCATCAGGGACCCACATGAAGCATGGAAGGGACTTGACCTCTTGGCTTACTCTCCAAGCATCACGTCGGGTATTTCATTCAAGACTGCACACTTTGATTGCCTAATCGGGTACATGGAGAACCACCACATGAAGCCGCTAGTGGACGCATGTTTGCAGCAAATGTTCAGGGTCCGGCAGCTATCGGACAAGGTCTATCAGAACATGACCGTGTACGTGAATAATACCCGCAATGCAAATGTATGTACACATCCTCCCAACTGGGGCGCAATTGAAGGGGACATCGATGTCAGAGAAAGTTACAACATGGGCGCATTCAAGGACGGAGAATGGGAGCTCCCACAATACATACTCGAGGCTGAGGAAGGGGATAACCTTGCATTTGTACCAAAGAGCTACAAGGCGTGTGACATGTTCCCCACTTATGACAAGGTTCGTTTGAGCTGGATAATGCTGCTTGGCATCATCTACATGCGCAATAAGAGTGCATGCTTCTTTTCCGAGATCATGGAACATAGTCTGCGAAATGACTATGGTATAGAAACCGAGGTAATCGAGTACGCACCTGAAGACGACCACAAAGTAGACAAGGTCAAGAATGACACAGAAGACAACACAAAAGTTCCGTTCTGCACAGAACTTGCAATTGATGAAGAAACGTACCTTGAGCTCAAGCCTCGCGTAAATGATCCAGACACATTGGATGAAGAGACCGTAGTACATGTACCACGGAACAATGAGCAGCCCATGGAGGTCAAGGTACTGCGTAGAGAGCTGCACAGGACCCAGATCTTTGCTCATGACCTGGCGTACCACAAGTACCAGATAGTGAAGCCATTTACCAGAGAGTTCTACGATGCATACATGCCTAATGCAGGATCCCGCAGTGGCGGAAGGGAAGCAATGCAAATTTTCTTCACCTGGAAGCGGTATGCAAGTGGACTGAAGAGGTTGGTGGACGAGAATCGCACGAGATTTGCCCAAAAACTAATGAGGCTACAAGAAGCTCCTGATAGGAACTTCCAGCTATACTATGGATCAGATGAAGCTAGGTATCACAAGATGCTAATATTTGGACAAGAGCTACTAACAGCATTGTGCGGAGATGTGGTCCCCACACCTGGCCATGATGTAACGTTGACAAGCGCAGAGTTCAACAGCAAAGCTCAAGCCTACATCAACAGCCTAAGTGACCTGCAGTTTTCCAGCTTGTTGGATACATTTGAAGTGCACAAGACCAGAAACAACCTGAAGACAAAGATGATTGAATCAAAACGTGGCATATCTCAATTGGTCCAGAGAATCCTGGAAGACGCATTTGGTATCCATGTACTTGTCACTGATGGAAGTCGACAAAAGCATATTACTGCCAAAACATGGACTGTGTTGCATGAGTTTCAAAGGGGGTAACTCATAATTATCATACGTGGTAAAAGATTCTTTTTTTGGATTGTTTTAACGCAGCAATAATATATATGTATACCTCTGCGTTAAAACAATCCAAAATTAGATACCTCCCCATAATGTTTTGTAAGTGAAGTCGCCCAAAAGGAGTATGTCACTAAAGCTCCACGGCGCTGACGCGCCTTGCGGCCAAAGACCATCCAGATGTTTGATAGTAACCTAGTGCAGACATACACGAAGGATATTTGCATTGTATGGAGCGCAATGTTATACTCGTTTTTAATATCGGTTGTCTACCTATTATAGTCACAACATACAAAATGAAAAAGGGGGGGATTTACTTTTATCAAAATATGATATAAACAGTATGGGACGTTCTGGCTACTATTATATAGGAGACAAGACAATTATAGCCAGAACGTCCCCATCAATTATAGACACCACATACAAAATGAAAAGGGGGATTGTGGACGCGGTTATGCCAGCAAATGTACAACTATTGTCTAACAACGGTTTTAGGTGTTTTACCTTGAATCGTAGTCCATAACTCATAACCAACATAAACCATAACCAGTGTGCTTATACTACTGTGAATCATGTCCATTTCAATAATATAATTGGATCTACTGCTTGATTATAACTATCTTGTTTTTAAACAAAACTGGTTATGAAATCAGAAATTAGATATAAATACTTGTTATTATCTGGTTAGAACTAGTTATAACTGGTTATGATTGGTTATTAATGGTTCAACCGCCATAGTAAATGGAGCGCCATAAGCATGTTTACCGGTAATGGTTCAACCATAAAACCATACTATCAGTGAATCATGACACGCTAAGTAATACTACCAACTTGCTTAAAATTATATGTTACTTGTCATATGTAACGAAAACTGCAACCTAGGGAAATGGATGTCTCCAAGAGTAGCAGTCCTGTGCACCTTGAAAATACGGTGGTATTGAAAACAAAGCCATATGTACTCAGGGCATTATACAAGTATAGAGAGAAAGGAAAGTCTGAGAATCCTGAGAAATTCAAGCAGCAAAATCAAGCTATCTATCAGAAACGCAAAGAGAGGCTACAAGCTGATCATGACTATAATACAAAATATAGAGAGTATGTAAACGTTAAATCTCAAGAATACAGAATAAGGACAAAGGTAGCCCATCAAGAATCTAGGTCAACAATAGACCTTGGTTTGTTAGAAGGTACTATAGATAAATTCACAGTACAGGACACTGACAAAGATAGCCTTAGGACTCAGGTAATCCAGTTTCTTGCGGCCATAACCACAATTCCTTCCGGGTTCTCCGCGGTGATGATATGGGACCCCGTTCATATGTAGGCAACCATATAGATATATGCTCTCCTGCTCAGGGTCCATCCTGTATCTATGATTGAAATAAGCTAATAAAAAACTAGGACAGGATTTTATAGGGACTCCCTTAATATATTATGA
>JAIXRC010000130.1 GCA_027485415.1 Cryomorphaceae bacterium
CAGTCAACAAGGATTACATATTTTCTACGCTATCTTCTGATTTGGGCGTAGAGATGGCAGAACGTCTAGTTGAGACTTTGTGGAGCAAGCGCGAAGTAGTCACAAAGGAAACGTTACGTAGGAGTAAAAAGTGATTTTGCACATTATAATTATATAAAGTTTATACAGATTCTTATGGTAACCTTTCTTATGTTTTCTTATTAAAGGGGTCACGTTTACCACATGCGATTGTCTTAAGTACTATACAAAATGTTTGTAGACAATAAGATTATATACACGGACCTTGGAAATGATGAAGAAGTGAAGGATCTCAGGGACGACATGAGATACTTGGCAGCAAGAAAACCACGCAAGTATGCCAGGAACGACTTTGTTGATACATACTTTGACGAACTGAGCAGTACTTTCACTGCATTGCAAGATTATCTATCTACATTCTCAATGCCGTTGTTGCAGGAGCTAGATTTCAACACGTTCTGTAACTTTTGTTTTTTATACTCCTACAGGACAAGGTGACTCTTCTATATATTTTATTATTACTATGGATACTGACGATGGTATTTTCATATGCATCGTTCTTGTATCTCTTGCATGGATCGGTCTTCACATTGCAGACCATTATACTATAATGACATCGCATGATGACTCTCTCGGCATTCTTCGTGAAATCCAATCTCTTGACAAACCTATTATTAATAGTATCAAGCACCATGTAGAATATGCATTCAACTTAATAGACAAAACGGATGTTCCTGAAGATATTGTAAAACAGAAAATTTCAAACATACAGAGTAATATATCCAATATTATTCACTATCATGTAATGTTTTTGCCAAATGACCAATCTGTAAAGGATAGGCATTTGCGCACTTTACGACTTATAAGCAAGATGTTGCTATCTAGGATTTCTAAGAGAACTTCCATCGGTTCCCACAGTTGAGGCACGTAACAAACGTTGTCAGGGGCTCATCTGCTGAGCGTGTCTGCATCTGGTAGTAAGTCGTCTTGCTCTGGCGACATTTGCTGCACTTGAACATGCCGTCGCTGACATTTGAAAGGTTTGGCATGTGGACCTCCTGTTGTTTGCGCTTCTTCTGGTTCTCAATGATGGCATCATGCCAAATAGATGGATATATCTCCCATGGCTTCATCGTCAGAAGATCGTCTGGTTGCAGCGATTTATTAAGTAGTCGCTCTTTCAGAGGAATATCATGTTGAGGGCTTATGCGCAAGTTGTATATGATGTGCCTGGCATTCTCTGCGTATATTTGATGGAACTTTTGGCATTCCCAATTCAGAATGACATTGCGTTGAGATGCTTGCTGAATGGTGTGATTATAGATTGTGAGCTCGAGATTGTGAGATAAATTAGGTTTCTCCAGAACTGCCAGAAGCTGGCTGATAACCTTTTGCCTAACCGGATTCCAAAACTTACGTGTCTCCATGGCCATCTTTTGTAGTGAGATGAGATATATGAGATAGATGAGATAGATGAGCGATAGAGTTGATCTATAAGTGGTAGCATTATGTAAGCTTTTATTGCTTTAAGTTGTATTATATTACTCGTATCAAAGATCGATATTACGGGAATAAGACGATTAAATGTGAATAAAATATTATTAGACGGACAAGATGATTTCAGGAAGGGTAGCAATTTTGTCTCGGTTATAGTTTAAACGAGAGATACATTGACACATTACTCATATCAACCATGCCAAACAGCGCAACCATTTATGATAATGTTAAGAAACTGCTAGAGGGGCAGTTCAAGAGCCAGTACTCAAGGGTCAAGTCTGCAATGCACAAAGCGCGCGCCGACGATGATCCGGACGCATACCATCGCAACCGAGAAGAGTTGCAAAGACTTCGTGAGCGCGTGATCAGACTGATTAATGAAAACGAAAAGAACAATACCAAGAACAACAAGAATAACAGAAACCAATCTCGAAATACCAATAATAAGATCAATGCACTCAAGGAAGAGTACATCCTGGCAAAAAAAGCTCAAGAAGAAGCACGTCTCACCGGAAACGTGTTTCAATATGGTAATCTCAGTGCCAAGGTGAACCTCATCAAGGAACGAATAATCAAGGAAAAAGCAAACACACAAGATGCCAGGAATGCAATGATCAACTCAGCAGAGGAAAACCGGATAGCTTTGAGTGGCTCAGAACCTGTTTATACACCAAAGCTTTGGAATACCCAAAAGGGCAAAGGTAACAACAACTGTTATTCGTATGCCATGAACAACTTCAGCGCTGATAGACCCGTAAAAGCAGTACCTGGTGACAGGTCCGGATACAATCATGATCTGGATTACAAATCGTGCAAGAATATTCACATGAGGCTACTCAGCGATAATCCTGACAGCATATATCCAGAAAAACCAGAGAACTCGTGCATTCAGGGGTTCTCTAAGATCATGATGTTTGTGGGTGAACGGGAGACCAATGCAGCCTATGGGGACTTTCATTTTTACAAGCACCACAAAGACATAGAATATGAAGTTCAAGAACAGGACACGATCGAAACCGTAGCAAAGTTCCTTGAAACGGACATTGATACCGTGATGAAGGCAAACGGTGGCAAGACAAGCCTGCAACCAGGTACGCTCCTCTTCTTCAAGAACTTTTCTACCAAAGATGGGAGCTCCCTTTGGTCTCATAAGCTTGGATGGGCAACCGGCGCGTTGCTCAACGATGCGTGCGGGAAGGTCATCAAGGATCCACGTTTGTCTTGCAGAAAGTTTTCAACGATTGACTACAAGAAATACTGCGGAGCATACTGCATAAGGAATGC
>JAIXRC010000085.1 GCA_027485415.1 Cryomorphaceae bacterium
ACTTGTCGTACCTTGTGTCCTGGGTCCTCTTGTATTTCCGCTTGTATTTCTGCTTGTCGTGCCTTGTGTCCTGGGTCCTCTTGTATTTCCGCTTCTATTTCCGCTTGTATTTCTGCTTGTCGTACCTTGTGTCCTGGGTCCTCTTGTATTTCCGCTTGTCGTACCTTGTGTCCCCGCATTACTTGTTGTGTTTATGTTCATGTTCATGGCATTATTGGATCCTCTTGTATATCCGCTTGTCGTACCTGGTGTACCCGCATTACTTGTGTTCATGTTTATGTTCATGTTCATGGCATTATTGGCATTGTTACCCCTGATAAAGCGATTGGATATGCCTTTCAGGACATCCTCAGTCCATGTACCCAGATTTGTACCTAGATTATTTCTTCTGCTGCATACAGTGGTGATCACGCTATTGCCGATCACGCTATTGCCGAGACGATCCTGACGGACATTGGCACAAAAATTATCAATAAAGTACTGGTGGGAAAGTTTGTACAATTCATCGGCAGACCTGGCTGCTCTCTTACTGTACACAAAATCTGCCATTGCGTATGTCGTTTCCACCAGGGCATCTTTGTACGATTTGCTAGCTCGGAATGCTGTTTCAAGCTCCATGGTGGTGTACATTATTTTACTATCTCTAGGCTTTTATATTACAATAACGCACAGACTAAAATATTTTAAAGTCCCGTTTCTTCTTCCATGCCTGATATACATACGCCATGCATGATAAACACGCTATGAAAAGCAGACAAGATGATGCAAATGCAGAGAAATCAAATCCATCTCCTCCGCCAAAGCGCATGAACCGAGGAGCAAGCCTGAGCAAAGCTGGCGCCATGATAAAACGTAGGAACGTAGGAACGTAGGAACGTAGGAACGTAGGAACGTAGGAACGTAGGAACGAGTAGGATCTATGAATAAATATATATATATTATACCATTGAGCTAAACGCTACCTTAAACGCTAAAACCTATGGCCATTCGGCTTTGAAGTTGTACGAAAATAATCCAACACTCAGTGGCATATGGGTGTTTATGGTATAGGCCAGGTTTGATGAAGTACAGGATTATATCATTATCAATAATAATTTCTATTGTAATATATTATGCCTAAATCCTAAATCCTAATAAAACCAAATACATACACATCAACCATGGACAAGAAAAACGTTTACATAGCACTTCAAATTTTAGGTAATATCCTTTGTACAGCGGGCACTATTATGCTCGTGGTTTGGGCCTTTAAGGATAGCAAAGATAGGAAAGATTCTCTTCGAACTACTGCCATCGTTTTCATGGTGATTGGGTTTGTCATGGCTGTGGTCTTTAACGTGATTAGAAATTAAAGTCTAAAGAATCAATGCCATTATAATTATTTCTATTTCTTGCTCTCCATGTAATCAAATGCATCCTTGAGCATCTTGCGCAGATCAGCATCATTGGCAATCAATTTGCTAACTTTTTCGGGCAAAGATGTTACATAGAACCATAAAACAAGGTCACCACGTGGAGCATTCGGGCCTTGCCTGAAGCCCTTCCTAGGGATGCGAACCTTTTGATTATCATAAATGACGCCATAGTCTAGTGTATTAATAACAATGTCGCCCTCAAAATGCGGCACCGTAAAGATCTTTCCTAGGAACGACTCACGCAATGTCATCTGGATCTCCATGGCGATCTCATTGCCTCTGCGCTTGAAAACCGGGTGATTACTGACAGCAAATGTAATAAGGACGTCCAGGTTGTTACTTATTGGGATGTGAGCCTGCTCGCCCGACGAAACGCCGGCAGGAACCTGAATATCAACATTATGGACCTCTTGGACCTTGCCCCTGCCTTCGCATTTCGCACATGTCGCTTTGGCAGCAGTACTTACTTTGCCTTTCCCATGGCAAGCGTGGCAAGCAGACTGCATAACCTGCACCATGGGGCCCATGCGAATGTGTTGCATGACGTGACCGGATCCACCGCAACCCTGGCAGGTGCTCTCGCATTGGGGGCATGAGCGATCGTCCTTGATGCGGAGCTTCCTAGTAGTCCCCCTGTAAACGTCGTCCATGCTCACATTCATGGTGTGTTGCATCATCTTTTTCCCTGGCCCGCCGCCTCCTCCTCCACGCCCCGGGAATCCAAACCCCCCTCCCATTCCCCCGGCGCCGCCAAAAAAGTGACTGAACAAGTCAAAAGGATTAAAGTCGGCACCGCCTCCGTCGCCGCCCCCGCCCTGTTCGTGCTGCCGGAACCCCTCATCTCCTAGCTGGTCGTAGATCCCGCGTTTCTGTGGATCGGAAAGCGTCTTGTACGCCTCTGATATCTTTTTAAACTCCTCGGGATCCCCTCCCTTGTCAGGATGCTTTTGCACTGCTAGCTTTCTATATGCCTTTTTAATATCCTCGTCGCCTGCATTCTTAGGAAGATTCAGAATGTCATAGAATGATAATCCGGTCGTCATTATTTTTGTTTTATGTTTTATTAGTATGATACTCGGCTATATGGTATTTTTGTTTAGAGACTAATGTATATGTAGTCTTATGTATATTGGGGATCCTAGTCAATATAGGGATTCTCACGGACCCATTTGTTACATATCCATTTCTCTCCAGATCGAACTACCGCACCTCCGTGCTGAGAATTTTTAATCAAGTGGCCATCGTCATCAGTGCTCTTGAACAGTATTGCGCTGCCTTTCACGGGCTTGATCTTTTCGCTCAACAAGGGAAACAACGTCTCGCCGCCCTCCATCTCATCGTTCAGATATATCAGGAATGTGAACACCCTTGCTCCCGACTCCCCGTTCATGCGTTTGCATTCATTGTCCTCCATGACACAAGGGTCATAATGGGGCGTGAACATGCCGCCAACGCCATAGTGAACTACCTGCAAATCCTCCTGATGGGATACCGGATAGCCCGTGATCTTTGAAACCTTGTCAGAAATACTCTTGATGAGGCGCGAAGAGGAATCCTTGAGCCATGCCTGTTTGCTAATCCTCGAGGAATCATCTACTACATCCTCATCCGCTCCATAGACCATACTGTGTTCCAATCCCTGACGTTTCGCTATCTCTATGATTTGGTCGCATTCTTCGTGTGTCAAAAAATCCCGGTAAATTTGCACCTGGTAATTTTCATTCCCGACGCTTTCATATATATAGCCGGATTCTGGATGTCGGTAAAGTACGTCCGATATGTAAGCACGGTCCGGTTTGATGGTCACGATAGCGCTTGCGACCAGCGACAGCAAAGACCATAATAGAATCAATACAATGAGCGAAATAATAAAATCCTTGTTGATGTGTATATTCTTGAACATATTCTTGGTTTATGTTTCTGTATCTGTTTCCTTTTCCTTTTCCGTTTATGTTTATGCTTGATTATGACCTTTCCGTATATTATTATGAATTTGGAAAAAGCTTTACCATGCAACCGTAACATAGGGACTGTTTGGAAGCAAATGGGACCCAGGTAGGTTGCTCAGGGTTGGAGCATCATCGTGATACGGACGCCGCCTATGATGCGGAACCTTTACTACACGCGACATCTCGCTCGCTGTCCCAATGTTGTTCCGATGTACCCAACCGCCACCCAGAGGGCGATTCTGACTATGTTGCTTGTAATTGCACGCAAAGTAGCCACACGCACGCATGATGACGAGCACGAACTTGTCATCCACGGACGGGAACGCGTTGATCGTAGTTTTGCCAGTGGTCAGCTCCACGTCGTTCAGCGCCAGTCCATGAGTCTTGCGCTTGATAACGTGCACGCGTGTACCAGGTACGGCACCTACACCGATGGCAGACACCTTGTTCGAGTGCACAATGTACAGTAGGTCCCCGCGCTGTAGCGCTGGTAGGTTGCTCTGTTCCAGGATGTCGGATATGCTGACTTGAAACCTGTCCACGGCGGCACGCTCGATAGGACGCAGCTCGTACTCCTTGCCGTCTGAAAAGATAATTGTAACCCTTGGTCTTGTCCTATGCTCCTCTGAACGTGCCAGGTAGCTTGCATACTTGTCGTTGGGAGCCTGGATGGCAGATCCCGTTTCTGACCAGTACGAAGACGCAGAATCCGTCACGTATCTTGGGACTTCATATGACGATGTGAACAATGCATCCTCCCTGCGAACCAGCGCAGTGTATGGGTCATAGAACATGGTTCCTCTAGGGACGCGCATTTGGTCTTGTATATATATATATTTACAAATGAACACTTATAATATACAGTGAGGAAATGTAGTAGAATGATTATGCAGGTACCATTAATATAAATATATAGCGACTCCGTATAGAGTAGACAAGAGACCATGATGAATCTTCGCAGTATAGTTCGCCAAGGCAATCATGGGAATAGGAAGAGCACGGTTGTCATCCCTGGCAAGCCGTGCACGAATGCTGTAACACGCCTGGAAAAGACGTGCAAGCTCTCTGCGCAGTTATATTCTAAAAAAAACCCGGTGGGATTAGGCGAGACGGTCTTGCCAGTGAGCACTTATGCTCGATCTTCTGGAAAGGGAGGCAGCTTTGTCCACATGGAAGCAGAGACCTTGTACTTTTGTTTCCGAGGGGCTAATGGCCTTGATGACATAAGCGCAGCATTGTTCAGTAGCAACCCTGTGCTCCTCACGGGCAGTAACGAAAAGGGACAACAACCAATGCTTGTACATAAAGGCTTCAGGGACATATACGATGCCTTCAAAAATGATATCCTTGAAGACATCAGCTCCGTTTCCACGGATGTCAAGGTCTCAAGGATTGTATTTGCAGGCCATAGTATGGGCGGGTCTATAGCAATGCTATCCGCGGTGGATATATCAAGGTATATCAGGAGCAAAAAATCGTGCAACCCGCGGATCGAGGTGCATACCTTTGGGACTCCAAAGACGGGGAACAAAGCCTTCCTACAGAATCTGCCCAGGGAGTCATATATCGTACGCCATCCATTTGATGTTGTCCCATTGGTCAACCTTAATGACCTCTTGTGGTTTGCAGACGGCATAGTTTTACCCAAGTGTCTCAGCGATTCCACCATGGAATATGAAGATCCTGGCATAACGCGCCTAGTCGAGTTCCATAGCACTGCAAATTACATCAAGTATATGCAAGATTACAAAAAAAAGGGCAAATGCGCAAAAATAATTGTCCCAAAACTGCAAAAATTATAATTTTCCTCATCTTTATAACAAAATATCAAAAG
>JAIXRC010000033.1 GCA_027485415.1 Cryomorphaceae bacterium
GTACTTGTTTTTTTGGTATTTATTTTTTTGGTATTTATTTTTTTGGTATTTATTTTTTTGGTACTTGTATTTTTGGTACTTGTATTTTTGGTACTTGTATTTTTGGTGCTTGTCTTTTTACTTGTTGTATTTGTTTTTTTACTACTTATTTTCTTCGTTCCCGTTGTAACTGCTGTTGCGCTCTTGGTACAGCCCGGTTTCCTTCCAGGCACCCAATCGCACCCGGGCGCATTTAGGCAATCGGCTTTTTTTAGCTTGCTACAACTTGGGTTCATGATCGTATTATTATAATTATAATTTTTATTATAATTATTATATATATTACATCACATTTTAATTCATCATTAATCGTATCTTCATGATCCGTAATCATTTCATGACCTGTAGAGTGATAGCCTTCTTGGACTTGCGTTTAATCTCTGCAATCAGCTGAGAATTATTCATTGCGGATATGTTGCCAGCGCGAGCATTCTCGGCGTTTGGCATGGCCTTGCGAAAGACTTCTAGAACACCCAGGGTAGCCTCCTTGCAGTTGGTGACACTGCACCGAAGGTACTTGTCCTCCGCGGTGCTATCCATCATCTTGTCTATGGCAACAATGACTGCGATTTTTGCAGATGCAAGCTGCATGTTGAGCTTTTCCCGTTTCGATGCGCGGTCCTCGGTGCTCAGCTTGTGATCAAACATCCCCTGCACCATCTTTTTAGAGATGTTGATCATCCGCAGCGTCGCCTTCATAACCCCCTGGTTTTTGCGAAGCACGTCATTCTGCAATTGGCCGCAGAACTTATCCGTGCACTGCTTGTAAGCCGTGATAGTCGATTGCATGTTGGCGCCTTGTACGTTTTCAAAAGGTTCCTTTGTTTCCTTCGGTCCCGTCGTTGTGTCTAAAAGCCGATGTTTCATTCCCGATAGCTTGTCACGTAGCTTCTTCACTTGGGTCATACGTGGACGGCGCGACCTGATATAATTACTGGTCGTCATTGTCAGCTCGCTTGCAGTATCTTTGATTTCGTGAAGAAGATCTTCTAGAGAGTGCTTTTTTAGACGATTGTGTTGTTGTTGTACCATTATTATTTCTATTTCTATTTCCTTACCATAACATTAGAGAATATATCCGGTACTTAAAATTGTTGCACGATTTGGAAAGATATACCATGTTAGTATGTTACTAAATCATCTTCCGGGTTTTCCCGTCCCCCCTTCCCAATTTAAAAGGCAAGTTAGACAAGTTTGTTGTAATGCGCAAGGAGGCACAGCGTACAACGGTGGACGCCCGTGGTTGTGCGCGCTGACATCCGCTGTCATAGTCACAGCGGGTAACCAGTTCACAACATCCGATGTCAATATCGCATCCATATACGATAGAGCAAGTCCATCCGTTGTCACCGTTACGTCCACCGGTCTGCACATGGACGCGTTTGCGCCAAGCCAGTTCGTCGCAGTGCCCGAAGGAAGCGGCACGGGCTTTGTTTACTCAGACGGACAGCATGTCGTGACCAATGCTCATGTCGTCGGATCCGTATCGGCCAGTATACTCGTCGATGGGCAACCTGCCTCTGTCGTTGGGGTCGACGCCAAGCATGACCTTGCGGTCTTGCGGCTAGGCGACACTAAGGACAAAAGGAAAAGAGAACCGTTGCACAAATGCACAGGCAAGCCCAGGGTAGGGCAGCGTGTCCTTGCCATTGGCAATCCGTTCGGGTTCGATAAGTCCATGTCCATGGGCATTATCAGCGGCATGGACCGCGTCCTGGACCAGGGTTTTGTGCTCTTTGGCCTCATCCAGACCGATGCGGCCGTGAATCCAGGTAACAGCGGAGGTCCGCTCCTGTCTGCTGAGGACGGATGTGTCATCGGTATGAACACTGCCATAGCATCGGCCAATGGGACCAATGTAGGTCTCGGCTTTGTAATGCCCATCTCTGTCATTGATTCTGCGGTGCACCAGATACTGGACGGCAATGGTACTAGTTCTACAAATGGTACTGATGTCCATAAGCGCCTTGGAGTCTCTCTCCTTCCGGATAGCTATGCCAATGGACTGGGCGTCCAAGGAGCTATTATTTCAGAGGTCATGCAGGGTGGCTTGGCGGACAGGCTTCAACTCATGGGAACCTCCCGGGATGCATTCGGTCGGCCTATGCTTGGAGACATTATACTGGAGATAAACGGTCATGGGGTCTCTCACGCTAGCGACGTCATCCGGATCATGGACGATGTGTGTGTTGGAGATATTGTGAGGATTAGGCTAAACAGACCATATGGGGAAGCGGTCCTTGAGGGCCTCTTGTAACTATGATTATTATTATTAAATATATATATATATTATTACATATAATGGTTATACTTGTCGTACTCGTACTCATAGTCATCGTTTTACTATTATCTTGCTCTTCCTTCTTCCTTCTTCCTTCTTCCTTCTTCCTTCCAAACAAACACATTGATGTCAAGAAAGGATCAGATGGGAACAATTCAGCATCAGGTATAATCACGCACTGCAATCCAATGTGTACCAATGGGTCGCACTGCTCTTACGCTGTCACTGCAACAATTGATGCAGATGGTGATAAGAACCAAAAGCTTCCCAGGGAGGTCAGGCTTGTTTATCCTTCGAATTGTATGAACGATATAAACAAGCGGGTATGCTACAAATACCTACCAGGCAGGCCTTTTCACTATGATACACAAGGGCATACATCAGTGTATTCGTCGTCTCCGTGTACCTGATCCCTCATGTTGTCATTTTAGAACATAAATAATCAAGTAATCAGGTATCAGGTCTCTACGGAGGAAGTATCCAGACCGTCGAGAATACGACGTACCCAGGTCGTGTTCCCTATGTGCACGCAGCCATCCGACCTGTCCCTGCGCAAGAACCCATGCTCGTCAGAGTAGTGCTCGGTGACATCGATGAATAGGTACTTCATTTTTGCGCATGCGTCTCTCAGCGCGGTATTGAGGCTCCGCGTGTAACGGAGGCGGTCCTCGTGCGTGCCGCGGAAAGGATACTCGGGGTTGTGCATCGGCTCCAGGAAGTTGCATGGCGGTACGACGGCCAGGACGCCGATCCTTGGATGCTTACAATGCCCCAAGGCCGCCATGTAGCCGTCCACGAGGGATTTAATTATTTCCCTTTCGTCCCTGCCACGCTCGGTGATTTGCTGGTAAATATGGCACCGGACGTCAATTTCGCCAAAACAAAAGATGATGTATTGGAGCTCATCGGACGACATGTTTTCTACCTGCTGAGAGAGCCACGGGCCATCACGGCCGACACGATGCATGGTTACACCAGGAAGGTACCTAGTTTCCCTTGCGATGCCAGAGAATGTGTACATGCAATGGCTGTCGCCGACGCTGATGATCTTTGTCTCCATGATTATTATTTTTGTTTTCTATTTATAGTTATAGTTATTATCTTTACATTGAGAAGAGAGATAAAATGGGGAATAGTAGCAGACATTTGGACTTCAGTTCAAAATGTCAGTGGCACTCATAATGTGTGGCCAGCTTCGTGCGCTCAATGACACACCTTTGCGCTACCTTGAATTTGCCACAAGTGTAGACACGCATGCACCCCTTGACATGCCGTAAATCTGCCCATTCCATCGATAATCCTAGCCTTGCCGCAGTTTCTTCTAAACGTGGACGAAGACTGCTGGCATTAATGTCTTCAATGTCTTTAATCGCCATAATGCCACCAGGTTTTAGATATGGACCAAACGCCTCCAGTGTGGCAAGTTGATCACCAGGCATATGACTCCCATCTTCAATTATGACGTCAAAGAAAAACCCCAAGCTATTTGCAGTCGAGGATTGAGTACCGTCGGCTCGTATTATGTGTATATGATCACTGTCCAAATTATGTTTTACATTGGATAAGTCAATATCTACTCCATAGATGTGAGCATTAGGGTAAATAGTCAGACATGACCTTGATAAATGAACCGCCGAATACGCCGATTTCCAACACATTTACATTGTCCTTACCAACAAGGTCCTCAAAAATGGAATCATACAGGTGTCCATAAGAGTGTGCTGTTGTCTTATCAGTGCCTTCACTTTTTCGCGCTATTGCTTTTGAATTGATGCATTCAGTGCGGTCAAGTCTCATAGAATAAAAAAACCAATATAGCAAGACAATCGCGAGATGATCAGCTCACGAGGTGCTTGTATATTTTGCGATGGAGCAGTCAAGGACATTTTCGACAAAGATATGCAAAATGTACCCCAGAATTGTACCATGGTTGAGAGCGCTCATGAGCAAGGAGCCTTCATGCCATTTAATCTGCAAAAGTGCAATGCGTGCGATACATACCAGACAAAGTACCTTGCGGACTTGGGCATATTGTACTCATCAAATCATTATGTCCCGTTTGGTGCACTGAGACAAGAGATGATATCATTGTTTTCCGAGTTTGTATGCCAAGATCAACCATCAGCAATACTAGAGATAGGAGGCGGCAATGGTGAGTTGTTCACTGCTTTGGCCAAGTCACTGACGTCACTGCATTACACCATCGTTGACCCTGCATACATCGGCCCAAGGTCGGATAATTTGACCGTCGTGGATGGGTTCTACGAGGATGTGAAGGGCATTGATTGTGGCACGGTTGTCATGTCGCATGTCTTTGAACATTTTTATGATCCAGTAGCCATCATTAACAAGATGCAAAAGGAAGGGGTGCAAACGATCTACCTGTGTCATCCCGATTATGATGCTTACGTGGCCAAGGAGAGCATCACTTTCAATGTCTTACACTGTGAGCACACGTTCTACATTTCCAACGCTGGTCTTATATCTCTATTTGAAAAACACGGTTTCAACATGATAAGATATCAACATCATCGTGGTTACAGCGTGTTCTTCGAGTTTTCAAGTGGGATTGGTGATAATGGCATTACCGGACAATACATTCCAAGGGCACAAGTGTCACAAGACGATGCATGTGAACAATATATCTATACGCTTGTATCTAGAGCAGAGTATCTAAATACAATCCTGGCAAACACGAATGGCCGTGATGTGTACATGTGGCCATGCTCTATTCATTCGACCATCTTGTTTGCGTATGGCCTCCGTCATCAGGGCATAAAAGGCATGCTAGACAATTCATTGTTCAAGATTGGGAAAAATACATACGGCCACAACATTCCATGCTTTTCATTTGACAAAGTAGTGACAAACAGAAGCGAGGATGAGGCAGATATTATTATAGTCATCAACGGCGGTTGCTTTACTAGAGAGCTGAACATTGGGGAAAAGGCCAATATTGAGTTTATCCTATGATTATTATGATTAGTATTATTATCCTATTTGCTCATGCGTGTCCACACTACGTGGAATCCATCATTTGCAGAGTCTTCACATATGAACCCCCAATCTTTGAGGTATGTTTCAATTTTATCATAGTTACATGCATGAGGCCTATCTTTTTCAAACATCACTATCCGGAAATTGGATAGTGCTTGCAGGTTTTCATCAAAAAATGACTCTAATGCGCCTTCACAATCTGCAACCAGGGTGTCAAATGTTATCTTATACATGGCTTCAAGCTCTTCCATGGTAAGCGTGGCGACTGGTGAAGATGACGAACCATTGCATTCTTCGGTATGAACACAGTACCCATTGCGCATGGACGTATTAAGCGAGACTGGTTTCCTAGATACAACACCTTTATATATGTTGAAACTCGCGTTATGTGTTGCTTTATTACTTTGCAAAGCGTCTATTACTCGTGGATCTGGCTCCACTGCAATGTGTCTGGTGGGATCATCGAGGCGTGCACTTATATTACATGACACTGTTCCGTATCTAGCTCCGAGCTCCAGTACCTTCGCATCCGCTGGGACCCATTTGCGAGCAAGCAGTTGCTCGTCTCTTTCAATGCCCATAATATCGATTTGCATTCTATTTTCGTCAACATAGGGAATTGAATCCAGTTCCTCACATGTGAGACGTTTCGACATATTATGACTATGAATATTCTTGGTATATCGTATTATCATTATTAATATTACACTATTAAACCACATGGACAGGAGTCATGTCAAATACATGAAGTGTCATTGATACCAAGCAAGCCATGAGCACGCAACATTGCCTGTTTTACTTCATCTGTAATAACATATGCGTTATTGTCCGTCCAGTTCGACCAATGCGGAACACACAACTTTCTCAATAGACCTTCAGCTGTCATATCAAACTTGTTATTTTCTGGGGGTAATACGAGGGCTGGAATGGGTGACGAGAGGCTGGTGTCAATGCCAACATGAGCATATCCATTGAACTTACGACACAGCTCACGAAGCGGAGCGTACACCGCCTGTCTGTCTCCAATAAATCCAAGTGTGTTGTACCTTCCATCAATTCGTTGGAAATTACGTGCATGTTCCGGACAGGGCAGTTTGCAAAAGAGGTACTCGAGGAACCCAAGGTTGAGAATCTGGATCGAATCATCAAATGAATCATGGAACCGTATGTATCTGCCCATTATTGTAGGTGGGCTGATCTTTCCAGAACGCAGTATAACTTCCGGCCAGTGCGAAAAGAGTATGCTCTTGTACGGATGTTGATCGTTTTTGAATAGCACCAAGCCTTCCTTTATTACTTCATCATCATAATCTATAAACACGTGATCATCATTCTGGGCAAAGAATACCGGTTCTCCCCTGCCATGGAGAGATATCTGCTCGTTGACCCATGACCTCCACTCGTCAATGTTCTCGTAGCGCGCCCACTCCAAAGTTATGGGATAATCGGAAAAGAGCATGTGGATAAAGTCGTGCAGTTCCATTTGCCTTCTCATGAACTCCTCATCGAGGGAAATATACATCATTATTTTTGTCCAGGATTTGATCCTGGCATAACTGTGCAATACATATTTGAAAACTTCCAATCGATCAAACCTATCCTCATTGTTGGCCCTGAGCCGCTTGTGCGTGACTAGGCAGCTTATGAGGAGAATCATATGATAACGATTGTAATAATGTAATATTGTAATATTGTAATACATACATTATATTTACACAATTGTATTTACACAATTGTGTTTCCAGGTGTCCGTTCAAGTCTCTCATATAACTCGGAGGCCAGGGTTATTCGACGGTCAATGGGGATCCCCGACACGTGCGCTATAAAGTCCCCATCTCTCCATCGCAAGTGTGCAGGGTCTCTTCCGTAAAACGACTGAATAGATCGAATCGGCAATATGAATATGTCTCGATTTTCACGAATGACTCCTTGATGCCATAGCCTATGCATTGTCGATTGTTCCCAAAGAGGCTCGTGTTTCTCGTTTTCGAGACATTGATCCCATACAGTTTCCAGGACTCTTGCGAGTTTGTGTGGATCGTCGACCTTCATAATCATCAGGCCACAATTGAACGTGCGGTCTATGTCTTCGCCCATTGCTATGCAGGCTGAACTGTTTTTAAAATCGTCGAGGAATCTGGTGATTGGAATGTCCGGTCGGGTAATTAGCATATCGTCGTCTACCCAGATGAGATAGCGATCCCTTGTAATATTTTCGGGTATCGTAGCGTGATTCTCTATAAAATGATCTCTGATTAGGGACAGCGCAAATGGTATCTTGGACCATGAAGGGTGCCGTTCGTCAAGGGGGCTCTCGCTCGTTATCCATGCATATCCTTGGGCATTGCAGTACCTCTGCATGGTCGGCCAGGTATACCTCGTCAGACTGCTCCGATTCGACATTGAAAAAAGAATAATGTCAGAACGCGGTCTATGTGTATGGACTGTATAATTTACCATCTAGGCTAATTATTCTTATTCTTATTTCTTATTATTACATGGAGCAGATTTTAAGAACGCACTTGTTGAATTCTGCATTTCTATCCTTGATGAGCGTATCCCTTTCTGCAGTAATCTCCTCGACATCTTCATGTGTCAGTGGACTGAGCGTAAAGTCGATCAAATCCTCTAACGGCCAGGCTGTCTTGAGGCCCATATGATGCTTAATAGACGCAGGCATTATAAGACGCGAAGAGAGAGTGTAGGCAAGAGCGTTTGCACCTGAAAGCAACTCTAGCTTGTGACGCTCCGAAGCCATTGGTGTAATCATGTATGAACATCTCGACAGGATGGAAAACATTGAATCGGCTGACAAGTTCTCGTAAGTATGGACATTCGGGGCTGCGTATGTGTGCATAATCTTATAGGAAACGATGTGAAACACAATGTCGTCAAAATTGCGGAATATCTTCCTGAGCTCGCTTTCGCTCAGTTGATTCGACAATCCTACCATGCCAACTTCCAAGGTATTTCTTTCCGCGGGGAATACGTTGAAACATGGCAACGCCCATGGACGCCCGTGGACATTAGCACGGGTGCGTATGCGTGTCTCTGATTTATGCACCTGGCACATGTCTACGTGGTCAATGATGATGGTCTTGTAACCAAGACCTTGTGGATATCCTTTGTCATCGCTCGTGAGCATGATTATTACATCATATGGAGTATGATCAAATTGCCAGGTCTGTTTCCAGTCCAGTGATGATCCAAAGAGCAATCCATACAATCTCATCCAAGATTGATCATAGGAAGAAAAGATCGTAAAGTCATATCCCTGGTGCATACAATAGTCTATTGCGTAACCAATCATCTCGAAATGGTATGGCATCCCCTGGTAAATAGCAATTTTCATTTTTATTTTTATTATTATTATTATGAAGATCCAGAAACTTATATTATACCCATTTATATTCTAACAAATAATTTACCGGCTGTACTATATATAGCTATCTTTTATATTTTCTATTTTTCAAAAAAATATGGAAACTTTGGTAAAAGCTCCGGTTATATGCAAGTTGAAAAGCAGATTCGGAAACCAACTGTTCCAGTATTGGATAGCAAGGAAGATCGCCGATGATCTTCAAAGGCCGTTGCATATCTGCGTGTGCACGGGGGACGCATATGTCCTGAACGCCGACATTTTCCCAAATGTCACGTACGATCGGCTCTATTACCAGCATGGGTGGTGCCCAAGTATCCTCCCTTATGATTACGATTGGGTACAGCACCATACTCGGGACAAGGCCAACGATCCCGGAGTTGAACCAATCGTGCTTGACGTTTACTCGGAGAGCTATGCGCTGGTGTCAAAGTACCAGGAATCTATTTTGCAGTACTACAAAAGCCCCAGGTTTGCGCAGACCGAGAACAGGGTGGCCATGCACGTGCGTCTTGGCGATCTCGCCGCAGAAAATGTCAAGGTCACCGACTACATTGATTACTGCATCCAGGTCACCAAGGACATCCTCGCAAAGGATAGTGGAACTGTTGTATTCATCGTCAGCGAAGAGCCCAAGCACGCATTTACGCTCAGGCTTTCCGACGAGCTGCAAAAGACCCTGGGGTGCGAGGTATCCGTGAATAACGATAACAGTAATGTCCACGATGATTTCTTCGCTCTCAGGAATAGCAAGTATGTCATTATGCAAAACAGCACTTTCTCATGGTGGGCGGGTTTCCTTGCCGACCCCGAGAAGACCACCGTGTATGCATACGCAAGCGGGCGGTTGGGGTGTGGCTTCAGAAACCAGACTCTCTTTCGTCCGGTGTCACCTGTGCACTTTGTTGTCAAACATGCCTAGAAAAAACCAAATCCAAATTTTTCTCAGTAGATCTACAAATTTTCTCTAGTGATAACATTATAATACGTTCAATATCAATTATTAAGAAAACATGTTGATCCCAGATGTATTCGAAAAACACAAGTATGAGCCCAAGGGCATCATCCACATCGGGGCTCACATGTGCGAAGAACGGGATATATATGCCAGGGCTGGGTGCGGAGACGACAAGGTGCTCTGGATCGAAGGGAATCCACGGATTGCGGACCAGGTACGCCAGCGCCTGCCGAGCACCGTGAACATCGCCAGCGCCATCATCTCGAATGCTCCAGGGACCGTCAAGTTCAACATCAGCAGCAACGGCCAGTCCAGTTCCTACCGCGATCTCGCGCTCCACGCTGTGTATCACCCGGATGTGACCTACGTCGATCAGATGGAGCTCCCCGCGTACACGCTACCGCAGTTTCTGGACATCAGGGGCGAATCCATTGCAAAGTATGATACTCTAATCATGGACATTCAAGGAGCAGAATATGATGTTCTCCTTGGAGCAGAGAATTTTCTCAAGCTAGGCTATTTCCGTGCGATCTATATGGAAGTCAATACCGGCGAGGTATACAAGGGGTGCGGGCTCCTTGAAGATATCAAGATCCTATTGGAAAAGTATTCTTATAACCTCGTTGACATCAACATGACGGCTTACCAATGGGGCGATGCATTCTTTGTCCGTTCGGTAACAGTAACAAACAAGTAGATGAAGTTCGAAAAATAAAATAATAGTTGAATTATAATGTATTATTACTTGACACATTGAAATGGATAAAAAGCTTGTTATTGGTCTTGTAGTATTGGTTTTATTATTGTGTTGCAGTTCATCGAGCGCAGGAGGCCTATTCTTTTTCATGAATTCCACGAAAAGTCCTCCCCCGCGGACCCCTAAAAGTCCATCTACTCCTCCTCAATCCCCGTCTCCTCAATCCCCGTCGCCTCAATCCCCGTCGCCTCAATCCCCGTCGCCTCAATTCCCTTCTCCTTCCGTTGTAAACCCAGTGCCGAATAATAATACTCCGAATAATAATACTCCGAATAATGATCCCACGATTGCAAACTTCATACCTGTTAATGATCGTACGATATCTCAGGTCAGCAAAAACAGGCTTGCCCAGTATTATAGAGTCCTTTCTGGGATTTCAACGATTGACACTCTATCAGGTACTGTGAAACCTCAAATCATGACCACGGGAGCTCCTAGTGTTGCTGATGCGCCAGCCGACATTAAACCTGTCCTCGAAAGTTGTAAAAACATGTATGTTATTGATATGGCAAGAAAAAACATGAAATGCACTCAGGAATGTGGAACGGGATCAATAGTCGTAGATTTGAAGCTAAAACCAAAAGAATCATTTACTGCAAGCAAGTCGAAGAGTAAGCAACCACCGCCGCCAAGGAACCCTGACAACAAAGGTAAAAGTACAAAACCGGGTACTAATAACAAGGGCTTGTGTCCCAACAAAATCGAAAATGTCGTGATCCCCTGCAACAATGTCCAGTGTCTTGTAACCAAGTGGATTAACAACTGCAAGGCCAGAGGACTTTACGACAAGTACGCGTACAAGGTCGATTACATGCCTGCGGTGGGAAGCGCAGAAGTGCGCATAAAAACACTACCGACTACAACATCGACGGGAGCCCCTGTCCCCCCCTACGATGCTACAGGTAAGACCATTGTGGATTCGAGCGGGGGCATGTGCAGGCTCGCTAGTACATTCAACGAAGAAGCCATCCTTCCATGCAAGGGAGCATTACCGAACGAGTACTACAAAGTGGACACGTCCGAGTGCAGAGATAATGGCACTTCGGGAAAGCAATGGTACACATACGACATTGAAAACCGCGGAGTTACGGTGAATGGACAAAAGGTGATGCCTTCATATTGTGAGGCGAGAAGAGAAGGACCGCCATGCGACGTGACGCATCAAATCAGGTGCGAATATAATACCCTGGCGGAGAACAACTGTAGGGATCGCGGTACTAAGAAATACAGCTACAGCGGAAGGATGACTTCCGCCGGGGCGATTCCAGGGTATTGCAATGCGATATCCGAGGTCAACTGCAACGCATCAGAGATTCCGGCATGCACATTTAATGATAATTGGGACACTACGCAATGCTGCGCCACCGGCAAAAAGGTCA
>JAIXRC010000088.1 GCA_027485415.1 Cryomorphaceae bacterium
ATGGGTAAAGGTAAAGGAGCTCCAAGCCATTGGGTTGCTGTAGTAAAACCTGGACGTATCATGTTTGAAGCAGACGGCGTACCCTACGAGATAGCCAAAGAGGCAATGCGTTTAGCGGCTCAAAAACTTCCAGTAAAATGTAAGTTCGTGGTTAGAAATGATTTTGAAATTCCAGCATAAAACGGTACAATGAAAAAAATAGACCTATCAAATTTATCCGAGCAAGAACTACAGCAAAAGGTAGTGGAGTTCAAAGGACAAATGGAGAGCTTGAGATTGAGCCATAAAATGTCTCCAATTGAAAACCCCATGAGAATAGCGAAACTTCGTAAGACGATTGCACGTTATTGTACAGAATTAACTAAAAGACAACACGCGGCAGCATAGCCGATAAATTAAATGCTTACTATGGAAAAGCGAAACTTAAGAAAAGAACGAATTGGAACGGTTACTAGCGATAAAATGGACAAATCCATTGTTGTTGCAGTAGAGCGTAAAAAGAAACACCCGAAGTACGGAAAGTTTGTTAAAACGACCACCAAGTTTGTTGCCCACGACGAAAAGAACGAAAGCAATATTGGTGACACCGTGAAAATTATGGAAACTCGCCCCTTAAGTAAAACTAAGAATTGGCGAATGGTAGAAATTGTTGAAAGAGCGAAATAACCTGAGAAATGATACAAGTAGAGTCAAGATTATCTGTTGCAGACAATTCCGGAGCGAAGGAAGTGCTTTGCATTCGTGTCCTAGGTGGCACCAGAAGAAGATATGCGTCCATAGGTGATAAAATCGTGGTAGCTGTGAAAAGCGCCATGCCAACTGGAGCAGTTAAGAAAGGGGCTGTTGCTACAGCCGTAGTGGTGCGCACCAAGAAAGAAATTCGAAGAGCAGATGGATCCTACATTCGTTTTGATGACAATGCTTGTGTTATTTTAAATCAGGCAGGGGAGATGCGAGGCACTCGGATTTTTGGACCAGTTGCTCGTGAGTTACGAGAAAACAATTACATGAAAATTGTTTCACTAGCACCGGAGGTGTTGTAAAATTGACGTTGTATGCAAACGAAATTAAAAATAAAAGTTGGAGACCTCGTTAAGGTAATTAGCGGTGAGTCAAAAGGCCAAGAAGGCAAAATCATTTCCATTAACCGCACCAAAATGCGTGCATCGGTTGAAGGAGTGAACATGGTGAAACGCCATACGAAGCCAAGTGCTTCCAATCCACAAGGTGAAATCGTTGAAAAAGAAGGAACGATTCACGTTTCAAACCTAATGGTAGTGGTTGGTGGTCAAGCTACGCGTGTTGGCCGAAAACCTAACGATGCAGGTAAATTAGTACGTTTTTCAAAGAAATCAGGGGAGGTGATTAAATAATGAGCTATACACCACGACTTAAAGAGAAATACAGCGCCGAAATCATTGGCGGATTAACCGAAAAGTTCGGTTATAAATCATCTATGCGTGTTCCTAAACTCACAAAAATTGTGTTGAGCCAGGGAATGGGGGATGCAGTTGCTGACAAGAAAATGATTGAAAGCGCGGCAGCAGATTTGTCAAGAATTGCTGGCCAAAAAGCAATCACCACCAACTCTAAGAAAGATATCTCGAATTTCAAACTGAGAAAAGGAATGCCTATCGGTACAAAAGTTACGCTTCGTGGCGATCGTATGTACGATTTTCTTGACCGTTTTCTTTCGGTTTCTTTACCGAGAACACGCGATTTTAGAGGAATTAATCCAAAAGGATTCGATGGTAGAGGTAATTTCAATATGGGAATCAAGGAACACATTATCTTCCCAGAGATTGATATCGATAAAGTGAATAAAATCCTCGGAATGGATATCACCTTCGTAACCACAGCAGGGAGCGATGAAGAAGCAAAAGCATTGTTAGACGCATTTGGGTTTCCATTTGCAAAAAAATAAGAGAAATGGCAAAAGAATCAATGAAAGCGCGGGAGCGCAAACGCGAAAGAATGGTAGCTCGCTTTGCTAAAAAGCGTAAAGAACTAACTCAAGTTTTGAAATCTACTTCCAGCGATGAGAATGTAGTGAATCAAAAATGGGATGCGATGATGGCCCTTCAAAAAATGCCGGCTAATTCCTCGAAAATCCGTTTGCATAACCGTTGTGGATTAACCGGAAGACCCCGAGGTTATATGCGTCATTTTGGAATTTCAAGGGTAACGTTTCGTGAAATGGCACTTGCTGGGAAAATCCCAGGAGTGAGAAAAGCGAGTTGGTAATTAACGATAAAGAACTAGAAAAACATGACAACAGATCCAATAGCAGATTTTTTAACCCGTATTCGAAACGCAAGTTCCGTAGGGCTTAAAACCGTGGAAATTCCCGCTTCGAATACAAAACGAGCGATGACTCAAATTTTGTTTGATCAGGGCTATATTTTGAACTATAAAGTGGAGGAGGATAACAAGCAAGGAATCATCAAAATTGCCTTAAAATACAATCTTACTACCCGTGTTCCAGCCATTACAAAACTTGAGCGCATTTCTAAACCAGGACTCCGAAAGTATGCAGGTGGTGATGAGCTTCCACGCGTGTTGAACGGTCTCGGAATTGCGATTGTTTCAACTTCTAAAGGAGTTATTACGGACAAAGAAGCGCGAAAATTGAACGTGGGTGGAGAGGTTTTGTGTTACGTTTATTAAAATTTAAGCAATGTCAAGAATTGGAAAAATGCCTATTACCATTCCTGCCGGTGTCGAATATCGACTCGATGGAAATGTTGTAACCGTTAAAGGCAAGAAAGGAGAATTAAAACAAGAAATCGACTTGACGGGTATTTCGTTGAACTTGGAGGGTAATATTCTTACCGTTTCCCGAGCTTCTGATGCTCCAGATCATCGTTCAAAGCATGGTTTATACCGAGCGTTGATTCAAAACATGATTGTAGGAGTTTCCGAAGGATTTACAAAGGAAATGGAGGTTGTCGGAGTTGGTTACCGAGCAAATGCAACAGGTCAAATGTTGGAATTAGCGCTTGGATTTTCACATCAAATCGTTTTCGAAATTCCCAAAGAAGTACAGTGTACAACGGTTACCGAAAAAGGAAAGGCACCCATCGTGAAGTTAGAATCACATGACAAACAATTATTAGGTGCAGTTGCAGCGAAAATTAGAAGCTTAAGAAAGCCAGAACCATACAAAGGGAAAGGTATTAAGTTCGTGGGAGAAGTATTAAGAAGAAAAGCCGGTAAATCTGCTGGTAAGAAATAAAAGTTAAGGAAATGGCACTAAAGAAAACATTGCGTAGAGCAAAAATTAAGCGAAGAATTCGTAAGAAAGTGTTCGGTACAACCGCCGTTCCACGGTTATCTGTTTTTCGTAGTAACAAACAAATCTACGCGCAGATTATTGACGACACGACAGGTAGAACATTGGCGTCAGCTGGATCTTTAAAGAATGATGCAGCAAGTGGTGTTGCGAAAAAAGACCAAGCAACCGTTGTAGGAAAAATGATTGCTGAGAATGCTGTCAAAGCGGGGATTCAACAAGTCGTATTTGACCGCAATGGATACTTATACCACGGTCGTGTAAAATGTTTGGCAGATTCTGCTCGTGAAGCTGGCCTTAAATTCTAATACCATCAAAGAACATGAATAAAGTTAAAACATCTGAAATTGAATTGAAGGACAAATTGGTTGCCGTTAACCGTGTTACCAAAGTAACCAAAGGTGGTCGAACCTTCAGCTTCTCAGCGATTGTGGTAGTAGGAGACGAAAACGGCGTCGTAGGCCAAGGTCTAGGAAAAGCCAAAGAAGTTACCGAGGCTATAACAAAAGGTATTGATGACGCGAAGAAGAATTTAATTCGAGTACCAATTCGCAAAGGAACTGTTCCGCATACGCAGAAAGGTAAATACGGAGGTGCAGAGGTGTTATTGAAGCCCGCAACTGATGGTACCGGTGTAATTGCAGGTGGTGCTATGCGTGCAGTCTTAGAAAGCGTAGGGGTACACAACGTTCTTGCGAAATCTCAAGGTTCTTCCAACCCTCACAACGTGGTTAAGGCAACAATGGATGCGCTTTCGAAAATGCGGGATGCATCGGCTGTTGCTCGTCAAAGAGGCATTGATTTAGAGAAAGTATTTAACGGATAATATTGCAGCGATGAGCATCATTAAAATTAAACAAGTTAGAAGTGCCATTAAACGGCCAGCGGATCAAAAGGCAACCATTAAGGCCCTTGGTTTTAGAAAACTGAACCATGTTCTTGAAAAGGAAAATACTCCGCAAGTTCAAGGCATGATTAATAAAGTAAAGCATTTAGTTCAAATTATTGACTAATTCAAAATTCGATTAAAATGAGTTTAAGTAAATTATCACCGGCTAAAGGATCGGTACATAGTGAAAAGCGAATCGGACGAGGTCACGGTTCTGGAGGGGGCGGTACTGCTACCCGTGGACACAAAGGAGCTAAGTCCCGTTCTGGATACTCCAAGAAAATTGGTTTTGAAGGAGGTCAAATGCCGTTGCAACGTCGTGTTCCGAAATTTGGATTTAAAAACATTAACCGTATTGAATACAAGGCGATTAACCTTGATTCTCTACAAATGTTGGCCGAAACTAAAGGAATTACCGAATTTAATATGGACACGTTCTTGGCGAATGGCTTAATTTCAGGAACGAAGTTGGTTAAGATATTAGGTCGAGGAGAGCTCAAGGCGAACGTTAAGGTTGAAGCGCATCATTTTTCAGCTAAGGCAGTGAGCGCAATTGAAGCTGCCGGTGGTTCTATCGCTAAAATTTAATTGAAATGAAAAGACTTATTACCAATCTTAAAAATATTTGGAGCGTTGAAGAACTTCGGCAACGTATTCTCTTGACCTTAGGGTTGGTGCTGGCATACAGAATTGGGTCATTCATTATTTTACCAGGGGTGAATTATACCGCCCTGGATGAAGCGGCTCAAGGTAGTTCTGATGCGCAGAAAGGTATTGAAAATTTACTATCACTGTTTTCTGGAGGAGGTTTTTCAAATGCTTCCTTTATGGCTTTAGGAATAATGCCCTACATTTCTGCTTCCATCATCATGCAACTCTTGGGAATGGCTGTTCCGGCTGTTCAGAAGTTACAAAACGAAGGCGAATCCGGTCGTAAAATCATTAACAATTATACCCGTATTTTAACCATCGTAATTTGTGCATTGCAAGCACCGTCGTACCTTAAAATGTACGTCGAACAAAAAGGAGCTTTACCCGCTGATCCTAGCACCATGTGGTGGGCACAAACCATCATCATTTTAGTTGCTGGTTCAATGTTCGCTGTTTGGTTAGGGGAAAGAATTACGGAGAAAGGAATTGGAAATGGTATTTCTCTCCTAATTGCAGTGGGAATTCTATCCCGACTTCCTGGGGCTTTCATTGCCGAGTTAGGTCAATCAATTGAGGCCGGTAACTTAATCAAATTAGTGCTGGAAGTGGTCATTTTTATGCTCATAATTCTTGCAGTGATTTTGATTGTTCAAGGGGTACGAAGAGTTCCTTTAAATACGGCCAAAAGTGTCGTAGGGCGTTCAGTAGTCGCGCAACAAACACGAAATTACTTGCCATTAAAGGTAAATGCAAGCGGCGTAATGCCTATTATATTCGCGCAAGCAATATTGACGATTCCCATGACCATTTTCTTGAGCGCAACGGATCCTAAAAATCAAGGCGGCGCCATCCAGCGTATCTTGAGCGATCCTTATGGTTTGTGGTATAACGTTATCCTCGTGTTAATGATTGTTATTTTCACGTATTTCTATACCGCCATCATGATCAACCCACGGAAAATTGCGGATGATTTGAAACGAAGCGGTGGCTTTATTCCTGGTATTCGTCCGGGGGATGAAACAGCAAATTACATTGATAATTTAATTACACGAATCACTTTTCCGGGTTCACTCTTCCTTGCAGCAATTGCCATTATTCCATCTATCGCAAAAATTTCTGGAGTGAACGATGGATTCGCTATGTTCTTTGGAGGAACTTCCTTGCTGATTATGGTTGGGGTTGTGCTTGACACAGTACAGCAGATTGAAACATATCTATTGAATCGTCAAATGGATGGACTGATGGAAGGTACGAGGGTACGTGGAAGAAGAGGACCTAACGAAACATCTGGATTTTAATACATGGCAAAGCAAACCTCAATAGAACAAGATGGCGTTATTTTGGAAGCACTTCCAAACGCAATGTTTCGTGTCGAATTGCAAAATGGACATGTAATTACAGCCCATATTTCTGGGAAAATGCGCATGTTCTATATTAAAATATTACCCGGTGATAGAGTAAAAGTGGAAATGTCGCCTTATGACTTAACTAAAGGTAGAATCTCGTTTAGATACAAGTAAAAATAAAACAATGAAAGTTAGAGCATCTGTTAAGAAAAGAACTGAAGATTGCAAAATCGTAAAACGAAAAGGAAAGGTTTATGTAATCAACAAGAAGAATCCGAAATTAAAACAACGACAAGGTTAAAAAATAGAATATGGCACGTATTGCAGGTATAGATCTACCCAAAAATAAGCGAGGAGTAATTGGTTTAACGTACATCTACGGTATTGGTCGTAGTACGTCAAAAAAGATCCTTACTTCAAACGGAATCGATGAGAACGTTAAGGTTCAGGATTGGAACGACGATCAGCTTTCGGCGATTCGAAATTCAGTAAATGAGATTAAGACGGAAGGTCAACTTCGTTCTGAAATTCAGTTAAACATTAAACGCTTAATGGATATTGGTTGCTACCGTGGAATCCGTCATAGATCAGGACTGCCTTTACGAGGTCAGCATACGAAAAATAATTCTAGAACAAGAAAAGGTAAAAGAAAAACAGTTGCCAACAAGAAAAAGGTAACTAAATAATACGTAAGAAAATGGCAAAATCGAATCAAAAAAAGAAGAAGAATGTGAAAGTTGAAGCTGCTGGAGAAGCTCACATCCAGGCAACTTTTAATAACTTAATCATTTCCTTAACGAACAATGCTGGTCAGGTGATTTCATGGTCTTCTGCGGGTAAAATGGGTTTCAAAGGATCAAAGAAAAATACTCCTTACGCTGCTCAATTGGCCGCTGAAGATGCCGCAAAAGAAGCGCATGATTTTGGTTTAAGACGTGTTCGGGTATTTGTTAAAGGACCAGGCGCTGGCCGTGAGTCTGCGATTCGTTCTTTGCACAATGCAGGTATAGAAGTTACCGAAATCATTGACGTGACACCATTGCCACACAATGGTTGTAGACCTCCTAAACGTAGAAGAGTATAATAAGTAATATAAACCAGTCATCGAAGGAATGCCTTAATTCATGACTTAACAAAAATAATAATGGCAAGATACAGAGGACCAAAAACAAAAATTGCGCGTCGCTTCCGAGATCCTATTTTCGGACCGGATAAGGCATTAGAGCGCAGGAATTACGGGCCAGGACAACATGGTCCTGCTAAGCGAAGAGGAGGTAAACAATCCGAATACGCAATTCAGCTAGGAGAAAAGCAAAAAGCGAAGTATACCTACGGAATACTTGAGCGTCAATTCTCAAATATGTTCGAAAAAGCTTCGCGCATGAAAGGCATCACAGGTGAAAATTTACTTCAATTGTGTGAAACACGTTTAGATAACGTAGTATTCCGTTTAGGAATTGCTCCTTCACGTCGTGCTGCACGTCAGTTAGTGACACACCGCCATATTGTAGTCAATGGTGAGGTCGTGAATATCCCTTCGTATCAATTGCGCCCAGGTGATTCAGTAGGTGTTCGAGAAAAATCAAAATCTTTGGAGGCAGTGGTCTTATCGTTAAACGCTGCTCGAAGCCGTGCAGAATGGTTGGATTGGGACAATGCGAGTTTTTCAGGAAAACTGATCAATTTACCTGCTCGTGAATTGATTCCGGAAAACATTAAAGAGCAGTTAATCGTTGAATTGTATTCTAAATAATTTTTTTAAAGCAAAATGGCAATACTTAATTTTCAAAAACCCGATAAAGTGGTTTTGCTCCAGTCGGATGCTTTCCACGGAGAATTTGAATTTCGTCCACTTGAACCTGGTTACGGAATAACGATTGGAAACTCTTTACGTCGAATCCTTCTTTCTTCTCTCGAAGGTTTCGCAATCGCTTCGATTCGAATTGAGGGAGTAGATCATGAGTTCAGTTCAATGAAAGGAGTAGTTGAAGACGTTACGGAAATGATTTTGAATTTAAAACAGGTTCGTTTTAAACAACAAATTGATTCGGTAGATAACGAACGTGTAATGGTGAGTGTTCAAGGTCAAAACACCTTTACCGCCGGTGATATTGGAAAGTTCACCAACGGTTTTCAAGTACTTAACCCGGATCTCGTGATTTGTAACATGGAAACTTCTGTGAAATTGGAAATGGAAGTGAATATTATTAAAGGTCGCGGTTATTATCCATCGGAAGAAAATAAAGTGGAAGACGCTCCTTTTGGAACGATTTTCATTGACTCTATTTTCACACCCATCAAAAACGTTCAATACACCGTTGAAAACTACCGTGTAGAACAAAAAACCGACTTCGAGAAGTTAATTCTGAATATTACCACCGACGGATCGATTTTACCGAAAGACGCGTTGAAAGAATCTGCAAAAATTCTTATCCAGCATTTTGCGCTCTTTTCAGATGAACGAATGACCTTGGATACGGAAGTTAAAACAGAAACAGAGGAGTTTGATGAAAGCTCACTGCATATGCGCCAACTTTTGAAAACCCGATTGGTTGATATGGATTTGTCCGTGAGAGCATTAAATTGTTTGAAAGCGGCAGAAGTAGATACGTTAGGAGAATTGGTTTCTTTCTCTAAATCTGACTTATTGAAATTTAGGAATTTCGGTAAAAAGTCATTGACTGAATTGGAGGATTTAGTCGATAGCAAAAACCTTACCTTCGGGATGAACGTTGCAAAGTATAAATTAGACAAAGATTAGTCGTTAAAAGACTTAAGACATGAGACACGGTAATAAATTAAACCATTTAGGACGGAAATCGGCCCACAGAAAAGCCATGATTTCTAACATGGCATGTTCGCTTATTCAACACAAGCGTATCACTACAACGGTTGCTAAAGCAAAAGCGTTACGCGTTTTTGTTGAACCGTTATTGACCAAATCAAAAACCGATTCTACCCACTCGCGAAGGGTTGTTTTCTCTTATTTGCAGAACAAAGACATCGTTTCAGAATTATTCCGAGATGTTGCTCCAAAGATTGCTGAGCGTAATGGAGGTTACACAAGAATCATCCGTACAGGATATCGTCTGGGAGATAATGCCGAGACGTGCATGATTGAATTAGTGGATTTTAACACCTTGTATTCTAAAGAAGAAAACAAAAAGACGACGCGTCGTTCGCGTAGAGGCGGAAGTGCAAAATCGTCTAATTCGGTGGATTCAACCAAAGATACCGCAGAAGAGGCAGTAGCAGTGGAATCAACTTCTGCAGAAATTGAAACGGCGCCGGTTGTTGAAGAAGCACCCGTTGCCGAAGAATCGCCAATAGTTGAAGAGGCACCAGTAGTTGAAGAGGCTCCTGTAGTAGAAGAAACCCCAGTGGCTGAAGAAACTCCAGCAGCCGATGAGGCGTCAGTCGCCGAAGAAGCTTCGGAGGTTGAAGAGGCCCCAAAAGGGGATGATTCTTCTGAAAACTCTGAGGATAAAGCGGATTCTACCGATGACGATTCGTCAAAAGAAGCATAATATCATTCATTGTTGATAAAAAAGACGGCCAATGGTCGTCTTTTTTTTGTTTAGTGCAATTATCAAAGGGTGAAGCACTTACTTTTGTGAAAAGTTTTTATGTCCACTTCGAATAAAGCCGTTTTACTTCTTGCCGACGGTACAGTGTTTAAGGGTTCCTCTATTGGTGCAAAAGGAACAATATCTGGTGAAATAGCCTTCAATACGGGTATGACGGGATATCAAGAAGTGTTTACCGACCCATCGTATGTTGGGCAGTTATTAGTAATGACTAACGCGCACATTGGTAATTACGGAGTCCATTCCCGCGAAATTGAGTCCTCCAAGATCATGGTTTCAGGGATTGTTATAAAAAAATTTTCTCAAGGATTTTCCCGTACTTCTGCGCATGAGTCATTACAAGACTTACTAGAACGCGAGAACAAAGTGGGAATCGCTGACGTGGATACTCGAGCATTGGTTCGACATATTCGAAGTAAAGGAGCAATGAATGCGATCATTTCCTCCGAAATCGAGGACTTGGACGCATTAAAAAATTTACTCGCCCAAACGCCGGATATGAACGGATTGGAGCTCTCATCGCAAGTAGCAACCAAAGAGGTTTATGATGTTTTACCAGAGAATGGCTCAGCCACAAAGCGGGTTGCCCTATTGGATTTTGGAGTAAAACAAAATATCATTCGTTGCTTAACCGACCGTGGGTGTAAAGTACGAGTTTTTCCTTTAGATGCGACATTGGATGAGATAGAGGCCTTTAAACCAGATGGCTACATGCTTTCAAATGGCCCTGGTGATCCTTCGGCTATGCCCTACAGTATTCAATTAGTACGAGACATTGTTAACCTTAACCGTCCAGTGTTTGGTATTTGTCTAGGGCATCAAATCCTGGGATTAAGTCAAGGGCTTACAACGGCCAAGATGTTCAATGGTCATCGAGGAATAAATCATCCAGTAATGAATTTAGTTACCGGAAAAGGAGAAATAACCTCCCAAAATCATGGATTCGTAATAACCCGAGAAAGCATAGATCATCAAGAGGTAGTTGAAATCACCCATGTACATCTTAATGACCAAACAGTTGCCGGCATCGCACTTAAAAATAAACCGGTTTTCTCCGTTCAATATCATCCAGAGGCCTCTGCAGGACCTCACGATTCACGTTATTTATTCGATCAATTTGTTGCATCTTTAAATTAATACTATGAGTTATATTGCCAGTGTTTATGCCCGTCAAATTCTTGATTCTCGAGGGAACCCAACCATCGAGGTCGATGTTATTACAGGAAGTGGAGTTTTAGGCAGAGCAGCCGTGCCATCCGGCGCATCAACAGGAGCGCATGAAGCCGTAGAATTAAGGGACTTGGACTCCACAAGGTATTTGGGAAAAGGAGTTTTAAATGCAGTGAATCATGTTAATACCGTGATTAACGAAGCACTACAAGGCCAGGATGTCTTTCAACAGAAAGCGATTGATAGGATACTACTTGCCTTGGATGGAACCAATAATAAATCCAAGTTGGGTGCCAATGCAATTTTAGGTACTTCCTTAGCGGTGGCAAAAGCAGCAGCGATTGAAGCAGACTTGAGCCTATACCGCTACGTGGGTGGGGTGGGTGCTGTTACCATGCCCGTACCCATGATGAACATACTCAACGGCGGGTCTCACGCCGACAATAAAATTGATATCCAAGAATTCATGGTTATGCCTTTTGGAGCTTCTTCCTTTTCGGAAGGATTGCGCTGGGGTACCGAAGTATTTCATCATTTAAAAGCAGTGCTTAAGAAAAAAGGAATGTCGACCAACGTCGGCGATGAGGGCGGTTTTGCTCCTAACCTTAATTCCAATGAGGAAGCCCTTCAAGTAGTGGTAGAAGCCATTGAAAAAGCCGGATTTAGACCCGGGGAGGATTTATATATCGCCTTGGACGCTGCTGCAACCGAGTTTTACAATGCTTCGACAGGACGTTATGAATTAGAATCCACTGGGGACTCACTCACCTCCTCGGAAATGGTCAGTTTTTGGGGTGAATGGCGGAAAAATTACCCGATCATATCCATTGAAGACGGTTTGGCAGAAGACGATTGGGCGGGATGGAAATTGGCTACAGAAACCCTGGGTAAAACTACCCAATTGGTGGGAGACGATTTATTTGTAACCAATACTGAACGTCTTAGCCGAGGAATTAACGAGGGAATTGCTAATTCTATTTTGGTAAAAGTAAATCAAATTGGTTCCTTGAGCGAAACTATCGATGCTGTGAAAATGGCAACATCCAATGCCTATACTTCCGTAATGAGCCACCGTTCAGGAGAAACGGAAGACCACACCATAGCGGATTTAGCGGTTGCCCTGAATACAGGACAAATAAAAACAGGATCTGCTTCGCGAAGTGACCGAATGGCTAAATACAACCAACTATTACGAATCGAAGAGGAATTGGGAGAAGAGGCTGTATACCCAGGTAGAAATTTTAAGTTTCTGTGATTCAGATAAGGCGTTTTAACCTTCGGGTATATGCTATAATTCACAATGAAAAGGGTGAGGTGCTTCTTTCTAAGGAGCGAAGAGGTGGATCGGAATTTACCAAATTCCCGGGAGGTGGTGTAGAATTAGGAGAAGGAATTTTAGAGGCATTGCACCGTGAGCTTTTGGAAGAATTGGATGCAGAAATTCATAGCGCTTCCCTATTTTTTGTTAATGATTTTTTTCAGGTTTCTTCGTTTCGTCCAGAAGACCAAATCGTTTCATTTTATTATTTAGTTGAGCTAAAAAATATGGGCAAAATTCAAGAGAAAAGGAGGTTTCCATTAGGTTCACAGGATCCTAGCGACTTTGAACAAGCGCAATGGGTAAGGAAAAATAGCCAGAATTTCAATGCGTTGACATTTCCCATTGACCAGATGGTGGGTGACAAGTTGTTGCAGGACTAGATATCCTACAATTAAAAAAAAACTATCTTTGCTAACACTCTTTAATTCTAAAAAAAATGGCACCTAAATCTGATCAAGAATTTCTTTTCGAAGTTGGACAACAAATTCGTAAGTTTCGAAAGAAACAAGGAATGGCGTTAAAAGATCTGGCAAAAGCTGTAGGAATGGAGGCTTCCAACCTTTCGGTTATTGAAAATGGAAAATCCAATCCACAACTATTAACGTATATCAAAATTACCACTGCGTTGGGGCGTTCTGCCAGTGAATTATTTGATTTCCCATTTAATTACGAAGAATATACGCAGGTGTATACACCCAGAAAACACAAGGTTTAATCGATAAAATTAGGGGAAATTACGAGTTCTTTGGTCCCATGGGTCCAGGAATAAAACCCTTCCCCTGATTTTACCCCTTTTTTACCAGCCATTACCATATTCACCAATAAGGGGCAGGGTGCGTATTTTGGGTTTCCGAATCCTTCATGTAGTACTTTGAGTATGGCAAGGCAAACATCCAATCCGATGAAATCCGCTAATTGAAGCGGCCCCATAGGATGCGCCATTCCCAGCTTCATCACGGTATCAATTTCATCAACCCCAGCTACTCCTTCGTACAAAGTATAAATGGCTTCATTAATCATGGGCATCAAAATTCGATTGGCCACAAATCCAGGGTAATCATTCACCTCAACAGGAACTTTTCCAAGCTTCTCGGAAGTTTCCATAATTCGAAGCGTTACTTCGTTGGAGGTAGAATATCCTCGAATGATTTCTACCAACTTCATAACCGGTACAGGATTCATGAAGTGCATGCCAATGACTTTATCCGGTCGGTTGGTAACCGCAGCAATCTGAGTAATCGAAATAGAAGAGGTATTCGTAGCAAGGATAACCGATGGATCCGTAAATGCATCTAAATCTCGGAAAATTTTCAATTTAAGCTCAATGTTCTCCGTTGCTGCTTCCACCACTAAATCCACTCCTTGAACACCCGTTTTCATGTCGGTATGAATGCTCAAGTTGGAAAGTGTCGCTGTTTTTTCATCTTCCGTTAAACTTCCTTTAGCGACTTGTCGGTCCAAGTTTTTGCCAATGGTAGCTATCGCTTTTTCCAGTGCCGGTTGAGAGATATCAATGAGTTTTACGGTGTATCCATGTTGCGCAAAAACATGGGCGATGCCATTTCCCATGGTTCCTGCACCTATAACGGCAATGTTTTTCATGATAAGGATTATTAGTGAGGCAAATATAATCATACTATCTTTGCGAGGCATGTTAGGCCACAGAATTAAGCATTTTTTGAAAAGCGATGTCTTCAAGTCGTTTACGGTGCTTTTTTCGGGAACCCTCATAGCTCAGGCAATTGGTTACGCTATTGCCCCCATACTCACAAGGCTATATACCACAGCGGAAATGGGAGAAATGCTCTATTACATGCGTATTGTTTCCTTCATAGCCTCCTTAGTAACCCTCAGGTACGAAGCAGCATTACCCTTACCAAAACGTGAGGATCATTCATACCTATTATATCGTTTTATTTACCTACTTTCTTTTTGGCTACTCGTTTTTACGGCATTTACCTTAGCCGTATTAACATGGATTTTTAACATAACCAATTTTGAACCGTGGTTTTATGGTTGTATTATCCTAGGCTCTGCTTCCATGATCGTGATCAATGTGGGCACGAGTTGGGCCGTTCGCACGGGTTCATATGGGTTGATTTCCCGTCAAAAAATCATTAATTCCCTGGTTTCCAATGCGCTGAAATGGGTTTTCTTTTTTTGGGCTTGGAGTTCTTTTGGTTTAATCTTAGCTACGATGCTCGGATTTGTCCTTTCTGCGTTGGAGTTCCTTTGGGATTACCGCAAAACCCATCGATCCTTTGGCCAATTTTTCTCTCGAAAAAAAACCCGGGTTATTTTGCGTGAGCATCGTAAATTCCCCTTACTTAATTTACCCCATGTATTGTTAGATAATGGTCGAGACATGCTCATGGCGACATTGATATTAACTGCTTTTGATACCGGAGTATATGGAGCCTATGGTCATGCATATCAGATGCTGCGCATTCCTTTAATGCTTATTGGAATTTCCATTGGGCAGTTATTTTATAACCGATCTTCCGATGCAATGCATCGAAACAAGCCTTTATACCCAATATTATTAAAAACGGTGCGTACTTTAACCTTCATTTCAGTGGTGCCATTCACAGTTTTGTTTTTCTTTGGAACGGAGATATTTGCGTTAGTTTTTGGTGAGAAATGGGCTATTTCTGGAAGTTATGCAGAAACGATGTCGTTTTGGTTGATGATTAACTTTATCTTTTCACCGATTACTGCCTTGCCCTTGCTGTTAAACCGGCAGAAAGAAGCCTTGATGGTGGGTTTTGTAAGTGCCTTACTTCAAATAATTCCTCTTTGGATTTTACCTCAATGGTACGGAAGCTCGGAGGGGACCTTTATATTCTTCTTACAAGTCATTTCCTATACCCAGGCAGTTTGGCTGATTTTTGTACTATATCTGTACTTCTATTATACTCGGGTCGCAGACCGTAAAATCGCAGTGTAAATTGAGGTGAATTTTTTGGTATTTACGGCTTTTGTAGCTTTTGTTTCGATAATAATTCGGTTCCTAAGAATGACGTCAGATGCCTGAAGTTGTAGTCCCCTTAGAACCGCATTGTTGAGGGTTTCGCCTTTTTGAAGGATTATCCCATTCACGTTGTCTTCTATCCACTCGCGGTTCGAAGGTAGATCGGATACGATTGGAATGCACCCATAAGCCATGGCTTCTAAGAGGGAAATAGACGTTCCGTCGCTTTGAGGAATGGACAGAAAAAAACGGCTACCCAAATAAAATGATTGATTTTGTGACGCATCAATAAAACCAACAAAACGGACACGTTTGGCAATTCCAAGCGTATGCACCTTTTCCTGAAGAGCTTTTGTCATGCCGCCCTTTCCCGCGATGATCATTTCACCATCACTAATATGGAGGTATTCTGACATTCCATCAATGATTTCGTCGATTCGGTAAAGAGGCTCATGCATCCGATTGGAATAGAATACCATAGGCCGATCACTGCTTGGAATTACACTCAAATCCAGGTCAACCCCAAAATTCGCTTGAACAACTTCTGTTTTAATACCCAGCCTACGGATGGCATCCACCATTTCCTTAGAATCCGCCGTCAGTACTTGGGAGCTTTGAAGGCCTTTTTTCACCAACCAACGATGGAAGGGTGATTTATTGGGGAGGATCAAAACATCACTTCCCCAAGCGGTGAGTACCAACGGAATCTTGGCTGCATTGGCCTTACTAGCAATAAAAGCATAGCTGTTCGCTTGATGCACATGGATTATGCTCGGTTGATAGTCACGTAGGATGATTTTCAGTTGACGAATTGATTTTAGGACTTGACAAGGGTTTTTCAAGGAAAAGGATACTTGCTCACATGGCGCAAAGTCCACGGCATGGTCACTCACCACAAGTACTTCATCGAAATAATTTCGAACCAAGTTCAAGTAATTCCTTAAATGTGCATTGCCAGCATTACTGCCGATCAAGAGCAGTTTTTTCATGCAGATTCCATTCATGATACGCTAGGGCCACTAAAAATACAAAGAGCATTCCAATAGAACGTTCGGTCAGCGGGTTGTTGGTTAAAGCAGCAAGGAACATAACCGCTGAAAACACGACATAACGCTGATGTTTTAGCTCCGCAAAATTACGAAGTAGTAACCTTAAGGGGATCAATAGTATCCCCAAGTAGAAAATTATTCCAAATAACCCGTAGCGCCACCACATAAGCAAGTATTCGTTCTCTGCATACAGGTGGTTTTCAGTGAAGAAGGATTTATATGGCCCATAACCAAACCAAGTTTTTTCCTGGATCATTTCCCAAAGAATGCCCCAAGTTTCCCAACGGCTTCTCAGGGAATGCGAGTGCATGGCAGAACCATTAAGAAGACTGTCGCTGTATCCCGTGTATCGGAAAAACGAAGTCGACAACATCAACCCAATACAATAAACCACCGCGGTCAACAGAGGTATTTGCCATAGATGATTTCGGTTTCCTTGCTTGTATTGAACGATAAGGAGGTAGATGATGATGGCAAAGCAGCCTAATAACGAGGTTCGAGATTGACACATAAACACCATCAATAAGGCACTGAAAAACCATGCTTTTGCTTTCCAAGAATTCTCCTGAGGGATGAAAAATACGGCGAAAAACAAAAACAACAAGGCGTTGCTGTTGGGATTTCCTAAAGTACCAAGCATGCGTTTAACGGCTGGATTTCCTTCAGAGTCCTTGCCAAAAAATTCCCAATGTATACTGCTGCCGTATACTTCTTGCATCCAATGGTTGAAATTTAAAACGTCGAAAAAGTGTAAGAGGTTTATCACCACAAGGCCAATAAAACTTGCTCGAATGAACCCCGTGAAATTCTGCGTTGAGGCAAAGGAGAACAGTAAAAAAAGACCGCCTAATTTTAAGGTTTTATAAATTTCGAACCAATCATTGACTTCACCCAGTCTGTCGTTTAACGTAATAGGAATCACCAAGTAAATGGAGAACAATCCTAGCCATAGCAACCAGAAGTTTATCCTTACTTTTTTCAGGTTAGGCAGGATTAGTAGAATGCCTAAGGGCCACAAAAAATCCGTCAGTTGGAAGGCAGGTAGCCGGGAACTTATGCGCACGTCGGGGAATACGAATGCGTCCATTAATACCAGGATTGCCAAGGTATAGAATAGCTTATTTCGAAGTCCAGGACTCATAATGAAGCTTAAGTTCAGGATGCTGCAAAAGGAATGGCTCGTCGAGTTCCCGTGTATCGCCGATTATTTTTGCCGGATTACCACCAATTACCGCAAAATCAGGAAAATCTCCTTTGACATAACTGTATGCTTGCACCAGCGTTCCTTTGCCAAGTTTGGTTCCAGGCATAAGCGTGCTATGCGGTCCAATGAACGAATATTTGCCAACGTGAATCGAACCTGTTACATAACCAAGCATTTCGCTACCAGCGTAGGAAGGTCCATAAATGCGCATGGAGCGGTGGCTGGAATGCGTAGTTAATACGCAATGAGTCGTTATTTGACTGCCTTCTTCAATCTCGATACCGTGGCTCGCCTCTATTACGTTAAAATGTCCAATGTACACCATCCTACCAAGGGTCAAATGTTCAGGATGATCAATAAAGGTGTGCGAAGAAATACGCGTTCCTTTTACCACGCTGCCCTTAGTATCACGGATACGGTGATTCATATATGGCGTCAAGGGCAAAAGGCGTCGAAGTAAGCGATGTATCAAGGATAAATTTGACTTCATTCCGGGTAAAGATACAAAATGCGCCTTATTCAAAACCTTGTATGGAAAACTCCTGTTGAGAACCTCAGGGGTTCATGTGGATTCTTGTACTTTTGTTACATGTCCAATGCCCCGTTGAAAATCGTTCACCTGAGCAGCGCTCATCCCGACCGAGATGTTCGAATTTTCTTGAAGGAATGTTGCTCCTTGGCAAGACGATTTCCTGAGGCGGAAGTGCATTTGGTGTTAGCGGGCGTTCAGGAACGTCAAGAAGCCAACGTAATAATTCACTCCGTTCCCGCTAGAACAGGAAGCCGCCTTCGAAGAATGTGGCGAACGGTGGATCAAGTTTATCAAAAGGCGGTAGCATTGGATGGCGACCTATACCATTTGCACGATCCAGAATTGCTTCGGATAGCACCCAAATTGAAAAAAAAAGGCAAAAAGGTTATTTATGACGCCCATGAAGACCTGCCAAGGCAGTTGTTGGGAAAAAGCTATTTGCCCTTGAAAGGCCTTTTCTCGCAACTTTTTGAGCGCTATGAAAATAGGGTGGTCCGACGTCTGGATGCCGTTGTTACCGCCACGCCGTTCATCCGCGATCGTTTTCTCGAGGTGAATTCGAAAACCGTGGATGTCAATAATTATCCCTTGCTTTCCGAAATGACCTTTGATTCCTCAAAAGGGGAACGCAACCATGTATGTTATATCGGAGGGATAAGCCGAATAAGGGGCATTTCTTTATTGGTAGAGGCCATGCAATTTACTCAAACGAAGCTTCAAATGGCAGGAGAACTCTCAGATGCTTACCGAATGGAATTATCCCAATCCAAAGGATGGCAACAGGTTATTCCTCGTGGACATGTGGCAAGGGAAGAGGCTTTAGAGATTAAAAAAAGTGCTTTTGCCGGGCTTGTGACCTTTCTTCCTTTTCCTAATCACATCAATGCTCAACCGAATAAAATTTTTGAGTACTTGGCTTCGGGAATTCCCGTAATTGGTTCTAATTTTCCTTTATGGAAAATCTTGTTGGAGGATCAAAAAATTGGCTTGTGCGTTGATCCTGAAAATCCCAAAGCCATTGCCGAAGCGATAGAGTATTTGCGATCAAACCCCGAAATTGCCCGGGAAATGGGCGAACGTGGCAAACAGCTTATTCTTGAAAAATTCAATTGGTCAGTCGAAGAAGAAAAATTAGTCCATTGTTATAAATCTTTGTTGGGATATGAAGGTTAGTTTCCCAAAAGTGTATGAGCTCGGCTTAATCCTACTGGTTTCCGTTTGGATGATTGTTCCAGGCCTCACCGGTTTGTTAGGCATACTGTTCCTATGCTTGGTGATTTTTGGTGCACTAAGGAAAAAATTAGTGTTTGAATTGAACGGGTGGTTGTTGGCCATTTTTCTATTCTTTCCTTTTTATGCCCTGTATTCATTGAATTCCATTGATTCACAAGCAGCCATGTTTGGCCTAGAAAAAAAACTATCGTTTCTTCTGTTTCCCCTTGTTTTTTCGTTCAGACCTACCTTTTCCTTGCCTTTTCGACGCATAGAAAATGTGTTTTTATCCAGCTTATTTCTTCTGCTTACTTTTTGCTATGTCGGATCTTTCATCCAGTACGAAAAGCATGATTTTGATTCGAACTACTTGTTTTCATCTCATTTTTCTGGTTCGTTTCACCATCCTACCTATATGACCCTTTTCTGTGCCGTGGGAATCTATGTCCTTTTTCAACGATGGCAATACCCTCGCTCCATGAAAGAACATCTTTTGGCTGCCTTTGGGATTCTTTTTTTATGCTACACGCATATTCATTTGGAGAGCCTTTCGGGATTACTTTTCGCCATGTTGCTCATCGCCTTTCTCGTTGGTCGATGGATTTGGCAACGAAAGGGAAGAACCTTCTTTCTTGGGTTCTTCGCGGTTGGCATCTTAGCCATTTCCTTAGGAATTTCCCTCATTCCTTCGCTTTCAAGCAATGTAAAAGACTCCCTTACTTTCGCGAATAATTATTGCAAGGATCCATACGGTTTTACCCACCTGCCAAGAGGGGAAATTAGGGGGAACGATGCTCGATTAATCTTGTGGACCGCCTCTGCCGAAATTCTAAACGAGCATCCGAACGGGGTGGGAGTAGGGAATTTACCCTCCGCAATGGAAGTAAAACTCTTGCAATATGGTCAATTGAATTTGGCAAAAGAACATTTGAACTCACACAATCAGTTTTTTCACACCGCCATTGAAACGGGTTGGCTTGGACTAATAGGTTTGATTTTTTTGGTGGTGGGGCTAATCTTTTGGGGCATAAGAAATGCATCAGGCATACTCGTGGTAGTAACCGCAGGTTTGGCCTTCAATGGGCTTTTTGAGTCCATGTTGGAACGCCAATCGGGCATTGTTTTCTGGTTGTTATGGTCTTGTTTATGCCTAGGACTTCATCGTTCATTTAAATCAGCACCCTATGAATCCTGAAGTTTCGGTGGTTATCCCTTGTTTTAACGAAGTGCGATACATTGAAAATTGTGTGCTTTCTTTGCTATCCAACGGTTTTCCGAAGGAAAAAATGGAGGTGTTAGTCGTCGATGGAGGATCGTCAGATGGTACGCTTCCCTTACTTCAAGAGCTTTCGCAGAAATACCCTCAGGTTAGAATTTTACGCAACCCTAAGCGCATCACACCGGTTTCGCTCAATGAGGGAATTATTGCCGCAACAGGTGATTACATTCTGATTTCTGGTGCACACGCTGCCTTCGAGCAAGGTTACATTGGACGATTATTAGAGGCTTTGGAACGAAATCCTGAAGCCATTGCCGTGGGAGGCATCATGGAAACCAAGGTGAAGAACAGTACGCCTGTATCAGAGTCCATTCGAACCGTGCTCATGCACCCTTTGGGGGTTGGGAATTCAAAATTCAGAACCGGTGTCGACAAAATGACCTCGGTGGATACGGTTCCTTTTGGGCTTTACCGAGCATCGTTGTTGAAGTCCTCCGGCGGTTACGACGAGCGTCTAATCCGCAACCATGATATGGAACTCTCCAAAAGGCTTTTGGCGAAAGGAGGGAAAATATACCTTCTCCCTGAGGCAAAATGCACGTACTTCGCCCGAGAGTCTTTAGGCGCCATGGCCAAGAACAATTTCAAGAACGGAAAGTGGAATCTAAAAACCGTTTGGATTACCCGAACGTTTTCCTCTTTGAGCTTGAGGCATTTTATTCCTTTACTCTTTTTAGGTTCATGGTCCTTGCCGCTTTTGCTTGCATTGGTTGATGCACGTTGGGTTTTCGCGGCACTAGGAATCATCATCTTCTATCAAACGGTGCTTGCAGTTTTTGCATGGAAGTCCCGAAACGGTGTTAACCGATGGTTTTGGATGCTCGCTGCTTTCATTATCTTGCATTTTTCTTACGGACTTGGTTCCTTCATGGGGCTTTTGAGTTTACCCTTTACTTCCCGAAAACCATGAGTATTCAAGACACATACCGAACTGACCTCGCCGATTTTTTGGGTATTAATACAGATCAGATTTCCTTGTACTGGAAGGGAAGGGTGGGGCTGTATGCGGTGTTGAAAGCCATGGGGATTGGACCAGGCGATGAGGTTATTCTTCCTGCATTTACATGCGTTGTGGTTCCGAATGCGATTTTGTACACCGGCGCAACTCCCGTGTATGTAGACATCGATCCGAACAGTTTGTGCTGCGAAACTAAGAGTATCGAAAAAGCTATAACCCCCCATACGAAAGCCATTCTAATTCAGAACATGTTGGGTTTGAGTTACGAGGTACATGATATAGTTTCTTTAGCAAAGGCGAGAGGTATTTACACCATCGAAGATTGTACGCACGGTTTTGGTGGAAAATACCAGGGACAATTCAATGGTCTCATGAGCGATGCTGCTTTTTTCTCCAGTCAATGGAATAAGCCATTTTCCACCGGAATAGGCGGGATGTTGGTCATCAATAACCAAGCATTACATGAACCCCTTCAAAAGATCAATGCGACTTTAGAGGCCCCAAGTTTCAAAGACCGCCTCGTTTTATCAACGTTGATTTGGGCGAGGACCTACCTCTTGAAAGGATTTACTTATTGGACCTTACTTCGTTGGTATCGTTGGCTAAGTAAAAAAGGATGGGTCATTGGCTCTTCGAGCGCAGACGAATTGACGGGTACTTCCATGCCCAATGGATATTTTAAAGGCATGAGTTTAGTGCAGTGTAGAAAAGGAATTAAGTCCTTAAAATCCCTGAAAAAAACCATGTTGTTGCGAAAAAACAATGCCTTGAAACTGCATGAATGGCTCCTAAAACATCATAAAACTTGCGTTCCTCAACCCCTCATCGAAGACCACGCTTTCTTGAAATATCCCTTGTTAGTGAATGACCGAGCGGCTTTCATTGAAAAGTCAGAAAAGGCACGGTTGCCCCTGGGCGATTGGTTTATTTCGCCCTTGCATCCTGTTAAATCTTCTCTGGTTCCTTGGGGTCTTAACATCGATCAGCATCCCCATGCTCGTTACATTAGCCAACACATTGTTAACCTTCCCTTGGAAGGAGATTTATCAAGATTGATAAATTTTCTCGAACTTTACCAAAACGAAATCTTATAGTATGCTGCCTTTCTCTCCGCCTCGAATCGACCAAAAAACCATTGACGAAGTAATTGATACGCTCAAAAGCGGTTGGATTTCAACAGGACCCAAAACTAAATTATTTGAAAAGAAAGTTACGGAGTACGTCGGATGTAAAACCACCGTTGCCGTAAGCGCTTGGACCACGGGAATGGAAGTCGCCTTGCGTTGGTGGGGCATCGGTCCAGGAGATGAGGTCATCATCCCCGTATACACCTACTGCGCAAGTGCGAATGTGGTGTTGCATACCGGCGCGAAGGCGGTCATGGTTGACATCAACCCCAACGATTTTAACATCAGTATTGAGGCAATTCGTAAGGCCATTACGCCCAACACCAAAGCCATTATGCCGGTCGATATAGCTGGATTGCCCTGCGATTTCGATGCGATTAAGCAACTGGTGGACGAGGCTAAACCCTTGTTTAACCCATCGAATGAGGAGCAGCGAAAATTAGGCAGGATATTGATTGCTTCGGATGCGGCCCATAGTTTTGGTGCTACTTACAAAGGGGTACAAATGGGTGCCGTGGCGGACATCACCTGCTTTTCATTTCACGCGGTAAAGAACTTAACCACTGCAGAAGGAGGGGCCATTTGCTTTAACTTACCCGACACCTTCGACCACGACGAATTGTACAAATTGTTCTGCATTAAAATTTTACACGGCCAATCCAAAGACGCCCTGGCGAAAATGCAAAAGGGTGCTTGGCGTTACGACGTCATTGAGCCCGGATATAAGTGCAATATGACCGACTTACAAGCCGCAATTGGCCTGGTGGAACTGGCGCGTTACGATGAAACGTTAACCCGCAGAAGGGAAATTTTTGAGCAGTATGCTGCGTCATTCCAGGGCTTAGATTGGGCTGAAAATCCGGTGCGAGAAGACGCTGAGAGGGTTTCTTGCTGCCACTTATACCAATTGAACATCAAAGGAGTAAGCGAGGCACAACGCGATGCCATCATGCACGAGATTTTTGAGCAAGACATTGCAGTGAATGTTCATTTTCAGCCGTTGGCATTGCTCACGGCGTACAAGAATTTAGGCTACAATATTTCGGATTATCCAATAGCCTATGATAAATATTCTCGCGAAATTTCTTTGCCGATTTATTACAATCTTACCAACGAACAAGTCGATAGCGTCATTCACGCGGTAAAAGTAGCATACCATAAGGTGATGGGATGAAGCGGCTAATGGACCTTTTCTTGTCGCTGTGCATACTAGCCCTATTTCTTCCGTTCGGATTGCTGCTATCGCTGTGCATTGTGTTGGAATCGAGAGGAGGGGTTTTTTACCGGCAAGAACGAATAGGAAGGAAGGGACAGCCGTTTAAGTTAATTAAGTTTCGTTCCATGAGGCCTAACGCAGACCGAGACGGAAAACTAACCGTAGGAGAGCGCGATCCGAGAGTAACGCGCGTAGGTACTTTCATCCGAAAATACAAGCTCGATGAGTTTCCACAATTCATAAATGTGCTGAAAGGCGAAATGAGCGTGGTGGGTCCACGTCCTGAGGTGGTCGAATATGTTAGACAGTATAGCGATGAACAGCGAAGGGTTTTGGATTTTAAACCGGGCATTACTGATTTGGCCTCTATCACCTATTTTGAGGAAAACAAATTGTTAGCGAATGCCGCGGATCCTCAACAGACCTATGTGGAAGAAATTATGCCGGAAAAAATTCGCATTAACCTGGCTTATCAAACGAATGCAACGGTTTTGAGTGATTTAGGTGTGGTTTGGAAAACGGCTTGGAGGATGGTAAGGAAATCATCATAGTATCATGAGCCCCTATTTAGTGTAACTCCAACGAATACTCGAATTCTTGTTTGTGTAACGGGGCTAAACGCATGATTCCTTCTTTGCAATCTAAGGTGCTGTCGGAGTCCAAGGAATCAGCCCAACCCCACCACGGTTCGATGCAGAAAAACGGAGCTCCCGGTTTGGTCCATAAGCCTACAGCACTCCAATCCTTGCAGTGCAGGGTGAGCAATCGAGTACCGTCGTTTTTGCCAAATCCTATGGATTGAAAGGGAGGGTATTTAACAACGATCGCATCCGCTGAGAATAGCTCGACGCTTAGTTTGAACCGACGATTTAAGGTTAAATCCTGCGTTGCCCCGTTGTAGAAGTTTCCCGTGATAAGGTGCTGCTTTACCTTAAAGTCTCCTCCAAAATCTAAGAAGTATTCGTTCAGTGATCCGTCGAGGTGAAATCCGGGATGTCCGCCAAGGCTGAACAGTATTTCTTCGCTTCCAGGGTTGTAGACACCATGCTTTATTTCGAGGCTTTGGTTGGTTAAGGTATAGGTGACACGTAATTCAAATGCGAATGGATACTGCTCATGAGTAATTTCGCTGTCCGTAAGTAATAAGGTAAGGGAGTTTGGGCCTTGGTCAACCAGTTCAAAAGTTTGGTCGCGGGCAAAACCGTGTTGGCGCATTGCATATGCTTTTCCCTGATACATGTACTCATCGTTCAGCAACCTACCTACAACGGGAAAAAGTACTGGGGAAAACCGGTTCCAAATTCGGTCGTCTTTTCGCCAAATCAGGTTTTCTTGCCGATGGTTCCATAATTCTTGGAGCTCTGCTCCCTTAGGGGATACTAGGATGCTAACATGTCCATTGGTTAGTGGGTACATCGTTAAAATTTGACAAATGGTTTTCTCTCAGAGGACCATGGAAAGTAAAAAAAGTACATCCCCGCTTTAAATGACGCTAAGGAAAGGTTCATGAACGTGCTCTCAACGGATCCGCGTGTTGCCAATGTACCGTCGATACTGTAAACTTCAAACGGTTGATTTAAGTAGGTTTCGTTGGTTAGGATTTGCAGGTAATTATGTGCAGGGTTTGGCACGATTACAAACGAAGTTTTGTTCGATGATAAGGAGTTCAGATTGGCCGTTTCAAAGGTGAAGTAGCACGTGTCATTGACCATTAATTCGTTACCATATATAAATTCAATGGATAGGGGCTCACACCACAGGGCATTGTTCGTGAAAACAGGATAGTCTTGAGTGGTTTGGCCAAGTTGGCCGAAATAAAACATGCTGCCGGTGGCTAAGGTGTCACCTTCGCAATTGAGCACCGTGCTGATGTAGGGGTAGTTGATTAAGTTATTGGCATCCGCTTGGTATTGTACGCTAAACCAGTAGGAGTTTTGTTGAATGCTGTCCTGATAACCACCCGCAAGGCTTAGATTGGAACAAGAAATCTGCGCACGCATTTTTATAGGTAAGGTCATCATTACAAGAATCAGCAGGAAGATTAAATTTTTTGACATAATTTGTAGAAATTTTCTCTCAACAAATTTAAAGGAAACTAGCCATTGGTAATTCTCGACCGGTGTATTTAACAAAAGTTAATGAAGATGTTGATGGCGGTTCAAGGGAGTTGATTTTCGGGAATATCTTAATGCTCAAAACCTTTACATTGGAAGTTCTTTCTGCCAACTTTTTCGTAATTTTACCCATCCCTTGTTAAGGTTGTTGAACTTTTACTCCTTCTCAGCGGTTATTCAACATTATTGATTGAACTATGAAACAAACAATTACCTTGCGCTTTGGAATTATAGCATTACTAATCATCATTGCTGCTTTAAGTAGAATATTGCCTCATCCGTACAATTTTACCCCTTTGATGGCTATTTCCTTGTTTGGTGCTGCCCATTTTTCCAATAAATGGCAGGCCTTACTAATTCCATTATTAGCCACTTGGCTGAGTGATCTGTTTATCAATAATGTTATCTATCAATCTCCTGATTTTATTTGGTTTTACGAAGGGTTCTATTGGCAGTATAGCACTTATTTTATGGCAATTATTCTCGGATTTTTTATGTTGAACAAGGTTACGGTCTCAAGGGTGATTGGTAGCAGTTTGTTAACGGCTTGCCTTTTCTTTGCTGTCTCCAATTTTGGCGTTTGGATCGGATCTCCCATGTATTCTCAAGATGTGAACGGTTTACTGGCATGTTACACCGCAGGTATTCCGTTTTTCGGTGGCACCTTACTTGGGAATTTATTTTACAGTGGTGTCTTGTTTGGAGTATTTCATGTGTTACAACACCGTTGGGATGCAATAAAGTTACCTCTTCAGTCAAACTAATCATTATTATACCTAATTTTACAGCGTTCTTTGGTTTCCGTGAAGACGGAATTAAAAAGGAATCCGGTGGAATTCCGGAGCTGTGTCTGCAGCTGTAAAGGGTTTAAAAGTGCTCATCATTACCACTGCTAACGCGGGAAGGGATGGCAAAATTACCCTGAGCCAGAAGACTTGCCCTTGAACAGAGAGAAGACTTCAGATTAAAGTTGGACTCGACCCTGGGTAAATTATACCCTATTGTCGCGTTTTTGCTGATGTTCTTCCTGCAAGCGTTTATTAACCGTTTAAAATAGTACCATGAAAAAAGTTCTACTCGTTATTGCACTTTGCCTTTCGCTCGTATCCTTTGGTCAAAACTACGTGCATCAGGTTTTGGTCCTGAATGAAGGATATTACGACTATCAAACGGGAATTCAAGGAGTTCCAGTAACCGTTGGTAGCTTTAATCCTTCCACCCAAACGTATCAAGAAGTAAACACCATCAACGGTATGCGTTTTGCCTCGGATTTGGTCATTGATGGCGCGGTTTATTATATCGCTGCGGACAGCAAAATTCTTAAATATGACCTCAATACCCACGCTCAACTGGCGGAAGTAAACTGTCCAGGCGTAAGAAACTTGGGCGTTTATCAGGGTAGATTGGTGGCAACAAGGGGCGAATACTTAACCACCTACAATTCCTATTTGCACGTGTACGATGCGAACACCTTGTCGCTCATTGCAGCCATTGATACGGTTGTGGGTCCGAAATGGGCCGCACAAAACGTGGTGTTGGACGGAGCAAAAGCCTACATTGCGGTAAATAATGGATACGAATGGGGCAATGAAAAGGGCATAATTGGAGTTTTAGATTTGAATACCTTAACCTATGGCAATGAGATCGACCTCGGTCCCGATGGAAAGAATCCTGATAACCTCGTCAAATACGGAAATTTTCTCTACACCGTTAACAACAAAGACTGGTCAGGTTCTTCAATCTCCAAAGTCGCATTCGACGGGTCCGTGAACACAACGACCAATCTTGCCGCGGCAACGGGCTGCGGAACTTCCTCGCTGCGCGATGATCAAATCGTTTATCAAATTTCCATGCAGTCCGATCTCAATGCCTTTGATATAAATGTTATGAATAACATAGGTCCAGTAGTAGGACATCAAACCAATTATTACGAATTGGCACAAGAGCCGGTTTCCGGGAATTTTTATTGCACCGAAACCGATTACTTAACTTATGGTAAGGTAAATATTTTCGATGCGAACAACCAAGAAATTGCTGAGTTCAATGCGGGAGTAGCTCCTGGAACGGTCGTGTTCGATGTTCGTTCTTCCGCCAACCTCAATGAAATCTCGGAGGATTTGAAGGTGTTCCCTAATCCTTTTAAAGAAGAATTAACGGTTAACCTTTCAGGGGTAAAACGTCTTATCGACGCTCAAGGTAAAACCTTGCTCGTTTCTGAGGATCAAACAATGGATGTTTCGAGTTTATCCCCCGGAATTTACGGACTAGACTGCCAAGGGATGGTTGTGAAAATCGTAAAGCTGTAAAGAGAATAGAGTAGGGCTTTCAGGAGCCCTCTTTCACCCCTCAATCACAATCGAAACCTCTTGGGTATCGCCATCGATGGGAGGCGATAATTTGTGAATTTCTACCCGAAGTTGTTGAATGCCTTGAAGTTCCTTATAAATTCGTGAGAATATACGTTGACCCACATGCTCAATCAACTTGGATCGAATGGCCATTTCTTCTTCAACAATTCGTTGAACGGCGCAATAATCCACCGTTTCGGATAGTTCATCGCTTGCGGCGGCTTTCGAGAAATCGGTGTCAATGCCTACATCTACTACATAATGTCCACCAATACGCGCCTCTTCTTCCATGCATCCATGAAAGGCATAGCAGCGAATACCTCGAACGTGAATTTTATGCTTCATGGAGAATTGCTGCGATTTTAGGGAGGTTCTGTTTCATTCGGCTCAATACTTCCTCTTTTCCGAGAAACGCACTCACATCAAACATCCCCGGACCGGCGCCAACACCGGTAACCGATAATCGATACGGAAGCAGAACTGCACCAATACCCAACCCTTTTTCCTCCAAATACCCTTTAAACGCTGACTCAATGTTTACCGCAGTGAATTCAGTTATTCCTTCTAAGCGATCCATCCATTCATGCAAATAGCCCGTTGTTTCGGCTTTCCATTTTTTACGGATAGTTTCTTTATCAAATTCACTTGGATTGGCTAAGAAATAAGCCCCGTCGGTTAAAATATCATCGGGGAAAGTAGCACGTTCTTTCATCAACCCAACTAAAGTTTCCAAGTCTTTATCCGAAAGGTTCAATGAAGGGTTAGTTTCTTTTAAGCCCTTCGCAATCTCAGCATCGGATTGCATGCGCAACCAACTTTGTTGAAACCACTTCGTCTTTTCGGGGTCGAATTTTGCGCCAGATTTCGAAACCCTTTCCAAGGAAAAAGCTTCCACTAACTCATCCAAGGTAAAAATCTCTTGAGGCGTTCCTGGATTCCAGCCCAACAAGGCTAACATATTGATAAAAGCTTCGGGCAAGTATCCTTTTTCACGGTATCCTGAATACAATTCTCCTTCTGCCGTGGTCCAATTGGTTGGGAATACCGGAAAACCTAAGCGGTCACCGTCCCTTTTAGATAATTTGCCGTTTCCATCCGGTCTTAGCAATAGCGGAAGGTGGGCAAATTCAGGGGCATCCCATCCAAAAGCTTGGTAAAGTAGCACATGCAAGGGCGCAGACGGAAGCCATTCTTCTCCCCGAATCACATGCGAAATCTGCATGGTATAGTCGTCTACAATGTTCGCTAAATGGTAGGTGGGCATTCCGTCGCTTTTGAACAATACTTTGTCGTCTAGGTTATTCGTGTTAACCACCACCCAGCCTCGGATCAGGTCATGAAACCGAACGTCTTCGTTGCGCGGCATTTTCATGCGAATCACATAGGGGTCGCCTTTTGCCAGACGTTCTTCCACCTCAGTTTGAGGTAAGGTCAAGGAATTTTTCATGGAAGTTCGCGTTACGCTGTTGTACTGCCAGTTGGGCATTCCCATTTGTTTGGCCTGCTCCCGAATTTGTTCCAATTCTTCAGCAGTATCAAAAGCGTAATAGGCTTTTTCGTTCGCCACTAGTTCTTCGGCATAGGGCCGATACATGGCTTTTCGCTCCGATTGCACATAAGGACCAAAATCACCACCCAGTCCAGGACCTTCGCTGGGCATGATGCCGCACCAAGAAAGCGCATCCATAATGTAATCTTGTGCCCCAGGAACAAAACGGGTTTGATCCGTATCTTCAATACGAATTAAAAAGGTTCCGTTATGTTTTTTGGCAAAGAGGTAATTATAGAGAGCAGTTCTTACACCTCCCATATGCAAGGGGCCAGTAGGAGAAGGGGCAAAGCGTACGCGTACGGGTTTTGACATGGAGTATTTTTGGGGCAAAGTTAAGGATTCTTAAAAGTTATTTTAGAAAAGTGCTATTGCTATTTTTGTTTGATGCAATGCACTACGTTCACTATTTTTGTTCCATGAAGTGGCTCGTTTTTTTTGTTGTATTTCTGGTATTAAATGCCTGCGTAACCGTTGACTATGTGAAAAACATCATACCGATTACTCAAAAACACCATAGCATTGCAGTTTTGCCGCCTCGTACCACCATCGAACGAAAGATTTGGATGAGCGATGAGGTATTTAATGAGCTTACTCGAATCAAGCAATTGACCCTACAAGATCATCTTATTCGATCATTTCACCGGCGTATGAATGAGGGAAAGTGCTTTGTTGAGGTTTTGGATTTGACTACAACCAATGACTTTGTGCTACCTTCAGGCTATTTAGAAGGAAAAGTAACCGCCAAAGAATTGTGCAAAACGATGAAAGTTGATGCAGTGATTGTGTCATCCATTCAAATATTGGAACCGGTATCAGAATTAACGGCCTTGTTTTTTCAGCAGGCGGCGGGGACCAGTTTAATTACGAATTCTGTGGTACTCAATGCCTCCCTTTTGGATTCTTTGGGCAATGCCCCCTTGTGGTCTTTGAATGCCTCGAAATTTGGTGGTTTGGGATCGATTAAGCAAGTTATGGTCAATAAAGTCATTCGAAGAACCACAAGAAATACGCCTTACAATATCAAAAAGAATCCGTATCGAAGATTGTACAACGAATATATCATGCCATCGGAGAATCAGTAAAGTGGCGATCCATCCAATGGTAAACCTTCAATAGGTACTTGCATCCATTCGAGCATCGTTGGTAGCAAGTCCACTGAGACTCCATGGTTCAAAAGGTTGCCCGTTAAGCCGGGAGTCCTCACGACAAACCATACATAACGCGTTTCTGCGACGTTATCTTGTCCTCCATGACCCGTTCCCTTTCCACCGTGATCGGTAGTTAACACAACCATCCATTCCTCGTTGAATTGCGCTTCGCGTTGGTGGATGTGGGACATGATTTCCCCCAAATAATGGTCCGTGATTTCAATGGAGGAAAGGTATTCCGGAGAGCTAGGGTTAAAGCCAAATTTATGCCCTGTTGCGTCTGGATAATCGAAATGTAACAGCATTACATCGGGAGTGCACTGCTGGATCAACGAGATTGCTTCTTGCGTCATTTCAGGGTCCGTATCAAACCGTTGCGCATACGTTTCTTCCGAGGTGATTTGAAGAAAAGCATCCCAGTTGCTGAGGCTTGCTAACCCTAATCCTGGTTTAGTACGACGCAATAAGGTGAAAATATCCGGATACGTGTCGTATCGGTTCTTCCGAAATGAATTTTCCGTCAACCCGTGTTTTTCAGGCCACACACCGTGCAATATTGTAGACCAACCAGGGGTACTCACGGTGTAAGGTCCTCGGTCAACATTGAACGAGTACAAGGAATTTTGCAATAGGCTATCGATATGTGGAGTATTTGCTGCAAGCAAGGCATCGGATCGAACGCCATCCCAACCGATGAAAAGTAATTTTTTTACGGGTTCAACCCCTTGAGGGCAGGTCGTTTTAATTTCTTTTTTCGGTTTGAATTTGTCAACGCATCCGGGCAAAAACAGAGAGCAAAAAAGCAGAAAAACAAACAACAGTTTAGGGTACATGGGTCAATTTTAAACGAATGTAAAAAAAAAACATCCCTCTTACTGTCGCATCGTTGGATTTAATTTTTCAGCGTGAAAATTTCCGACAAAAACCTGCCCTTACCCGTGGGGAATCCAAGATGCATCATCCTGGCAATGGTTGATGGAATATCAATCATTTCGGCTTCCGTGCTAATTTCTCGGTTCTTAGGAATGTCCGGCCCCAATACCAACAAAGAAATATGACGGCATCCATCACACCCGTCCCCGTGGTTGACAAAGCCGTTTTTGTGGCCTTCTGTGTGCCGCCCGTGGTCGTTGGTGATGAACAACGTCGTTTTGTCTTTCAACCGAGGATTTGCTTGGATGGCATTCCAAATTTCTAAGGCATAGGCATCCGTGTATTTAATATTGTCTAGGTATTTTTTCCAATTATTCCCATGACCATTAACATCCACCCCAAGAAGATTAACCAACATCAAATGAGGCGGTTCCGAGCCCGATAATGTTTCTTTTACCTTCACCACCGTTTCACGATCAGGGCCGTATTCTAGTCCGTTTCGATTCGGTCCACAATATGCATAGGGTCGGTATTTGTTTTTCCATTGCTTGTTTTTAGTATTGGATAACACGTTCAATTTTCCTTTGCTTGCAATGATTTGCGCATCGGAACTCAATGCATTTCGCTCTTTAATGTAATACTGAAACAACGATGGATTTCTTGGCAACCCTGCACCCACATTCGATATACGTTGATATACTCCCGTCATTAAGGCGGTATGTCCAGGTACAGTAAAGGTAGGGCCGTTGTTCCGAAAGTTGGAAAAGAAGGTGCCTTGCGGCATTAAGGTATTGCAAAGGTTGGGTATGTAAGTACAGGCTGTGTCACCATACGTTTCCGTATATCTTGGGCCGTCAATCACTAAAATCACAAAATACTCCGATTGGTACTGAAGCTGCTTTTCTTGAGAAAGCCCTGTAAAAGTTACCCCCATCATTAGGAGATAAAAACCCATGGTAATCCTTGTCATGGAACAAAGGTAAGCAAAGAGCTTGTTGCTTCACAACACTTTGATGGATTGGTTGTTTTGAACCTATGAAAGTGAATGTGCTTTGGTTTAAACGGGATTTACGGCTCAACGACCACCTTCCTTTAAAAAGAGCCATTGAACAAGGCTTTCCCATTGTACTCCTTTATGTTTTCGAACCGGAACTTATGGCTGCCGACGACTCCGACCTGAGGCATTGGCGTTTTATACATGAATCGTTGCTTCAACTGCGCAATTGTTTGCCACAACATGCTATTACCATTGCCCATTCCAATGCAGAACAGGTATTTGATCAGCTTGTACGTCTTTTCGAAGTTCAAGGCGTTTATTCTTACCAAGAAACCGGAAATTGGATTTCGTACCAAAGGGACCAACGGATTTCATCCATGTTAAAATCCCACAAAATTCCATGGCATGAGTTTCAGTCCAATGGGGTCATTCGAGGCTTAAAGAATCGCAGCACGTGGGATAAAGCATGGCTTGCCTTCATGCATGCTCCTTTGGATGATCCCAACCTAACGCAATTAAAAACGCAGCAGGTGCAATGGACGGTGCCGAACGATGCCTCCCTTCCCGATGAAATTCGCATCCCACATCCCAATTTCCAACCCGGTGGTATCCTCAATGCACAGCGCTACGCACAGTCTTTTTTTGACCTTCGACATCGCACCTATTCACTGCATATTTCGAAACCCGAGGAAGCGCGAAAATCCTGCAGCCGCTTTTCACCTTATTTAGCCTACGGCAATTTCTCGATACGCCAAGTTTACCAATGGGCACTTAATGCCAAAAAGCAGGGAGGTAATGCCCGAGCGTTGGCCAATTTTATCTCCCGCCTTCATTGGCATTGCCATTTCATTCAAAAGTTTGAAACCGAATGCCGCATGGAGTTTTTTTCCGTGAATTCTGCGTTCGAAAATCTGGGTAAGGTTAAAAATGAAACCTTAATTAAAGCATGGCAAGAAGGTAATACTGGCGTTCCTTTGGTGGATGCCTGCATGCGTTGCGTTGTTGCAACCGGCTATTTGAATTTCAGAATGCGGGCCATGGTGGTATCCTTTTTTGTATACAACCTATGGCAAGACTGGCGGGATCTTCATTTTTTAGCACGGCAATTTCTCGACTATGAACCCGGAATCCATTACCCGCAAATTCAAATGCAGGCCGGTTTAACCGGGGTTAATACTTTGCGCATTTATAACCCCATTAAAAACTCAGAAACGCATGATCCTGAAGGCGTTTTTATTAAAAAATGGATTCCTGAGTTAAAAGAGGTTCCCATTACTTTCATCCATGAACCGTGGAAAATGAGCGAAATGGACCAGATCTTTTATCATTGCCGAATGGGTGTTGATTATCCCTTTCCAGTAGTAGATATTGAAACCTCACGTAAGCATGCTTCTGATATTATGTATGGCATTAAAAAGTCACCCAAGTCAAGAACACTAGGTAAAATGGTCTTGGCCAAGCACGTTTCACCCAACCGAGTTCAGCATGAAAAACGTTAAAAAGTCGAACCTTCCTCAAAAAATTTGTCCGGTGTGTAAGCGGCCCTTTACCTGGCGGAAAAAATGGGAACGCGTTTGGAACGAAGTTATCTATTGCGGCGATCGATGTAGAACCCATAAAAACCCATGAGACCAAACGAAATACGCCTGATTCTAGGAGATCAATTAAACATCAATCATTCGTGGTTTGAATCGGTCGACCCCACCGTTTTGTATGTTCTGATGGAGGTGAAATCCGAATCGGAGTACGTTACCCATCACGTTCAAAAAGTCGTGGGAATCTTTGCAGCCATGAGGGCTTTTGCTCAAGAACTTCAAGCACTCGGTCATCAGGTACGGTATATTCGCATCAACGATTCGGAGAACCAACACGGCTTTTTAAACAACCTGGAAGTCATTTGCAAGGAGTTTGATATTGCTACCGTGCGCTATCAGCTTCCGGATGAATACCGTTTAGATCAATATTTTAAGAACTCCAAGGTTCCTGTTATTGCTGATGATTCAGAACATTTTCTAACCAAAAGGGACGAGGTGGCTAACCTGTTTATAGGAAAGAAAACCTTCCTTATGGAGACCTTCTATCGTTCCATGCGAAAGAAATATGCAGTTCTGATGGAGGGCGATCAACCGGTGGGCGGACAGTGGAATTTTGACCACGATAACCGTAAGAAATTACCAGCGAATACCACCTTGTTCACTACCCAACTAGCGTTAACGGACCAAACCGAAGTGTATCAGGATATACAACGTGCGCAACTTAAAACTATCGGTAAAATCAACCCCAGCGAATTTTCTTTGACCATAACAAGAACGTCTGCATTGAAATTACTTCATGAATTTATTGAACAGGCCTTGCCTTTATTCGGCACCTACCAAGATGCCATGATAACCCAGCATTGGTACGTGTACCATTCGCGATTGTCGTTTGCCCTAAATGTAAAATTGATAGGACCTTTGGAAGTGATTCGAGCGGTTGAACAAGCGTATTTTACGCATCCGGAGACCTACGAATTGAATCAAGTTGAAGGATTTATCCGTCAGATCCTCGGTTGGAGGGAATACATGCGAGGGATCTATTGGGCAAAAATGCCCGGATTCTCTGAAATGAATTATTTTGGCAACAAAGCGCAACTGCCCTCGTGGTACTGGACCGGTGAAACGAAGATGAATTGCTTGCATCATGCCATCAAGCAATCCTTAGATCATTCCTATGCGCACCACATCCAACGCTTAATGGTTACGGGTAATTTCGCCTCCTTGCTCGGGGTTCATCCCGATGAGGTCGATCGATGGTATTTGGGGATTTATATCGATGCTTTCGAATGGGTAGAAATTACGAATACGCGAGGAATGAGTCAATTCGCCGATGGCGGGATTGTCGGCTCAAAACCCTATGTTTCTTCGGCGGCTTACGTCCAGAAAATGAGCAATTATTGTGACGGGTGTTATTACCACTATAAAGATAAATTCGGAGAAAAGGCCTGTCCATTCAATACCCTTTATTGGGATTTTTATGCCCGCAATCGCCCCTTGCTGGAACGCAATCCACGTATCGGTATGATGTACAAGGTTTGGGATAAAATGGAGACCGCACAAAAGCAATTAATTTTAGAAAAAGCGCAAGAAATCAAACAAAATATAGATCATTTATGAAACGAGGGTTGGTGTGGTTTACAGAAGATTTAAGGGTGGATGATAACGAAACCTTTCTCAAAGCCATCGAGGAAAACGATGAAATTATACCCGTTTTTTTATTGGATTCTTCAACAGATAGACTACAGTTTTCCGTTCCTCGATGTGGACGAGCTCGCGAAAAATTCATTAAGGAATCGCTAATTAATTTGCAGCACCAGTTCAACAGACGTGGGGGAACCTTGTTGGTGGTCTCGGGGACTCCCAATGTCGAATTACCTAGGTTGTGTGTTGAATACCAAATCCGCAAGGTATACACCAAAAAACAAGTGGGAAGCGAAGAGAAAATGCTCCAAACGGAAATCAAGCAACAGCTGTTAAAACTTGGGGTTGATTTTCAAACCTATTCAACCAGTACTTTATATCACCCCGATGATTTGCCGTTTAGCGTAAGGGATATTCCCATGCTATTTACCAAGTTTAGAAAATTAGCTGAAAAAGAATCCAGCGTGCGCACACCTTTTGACGCACCTCAGCGCATTGTTACCCCAAATCTTGAAGGCAACCCCATAGTAACGAAGGAGTATTCAACCCCTGATTGGTTGCTGGGTGGAGAAGATGCCGCTCAACTACGCTTAGCGGAATTTATTTGGGAAAGTCATTCTATTCGTACCTACAAAGAAACAAGGGATCAATTAACGGGTTTGAATTTTTCATCGAAATTCTCCGCATGGTTGAGCCAAGGATGCATATCCCCAAGACGCATTTATAGCGAAATTAAGCGGTATGAACGCGAGATCGTTTCCAATGAATCAACCTATTGGGTCATTTTTGAATTATTATGGCGCGATTTTTTTCGCTTCAGTTTCAAGAAGCATCCTAAAGCCTATTTCCTATTAAACGGCCTTGGACAACAGGCGCTTTACACGCAATTTGATCCAAGAAAATTTGAAGCATGGACGCAGGGAAAAACAAGCGAAACATTGATCAACGCAGGAATGAATGAACTCCGTGTAACAGGTTTTGTCTCAAACCGCATGCGGCAAATCTTGGCAAGTTATTGGGTGTTTGGAATGCAACAGGATTGGCGCTACGGCGCAGCGTGGTTTGAACATTGTTTGGTAGATTATGACGTAGCTTCGAATTGGGGTAATTGGGCCTACATTGCTGGAGTAGGCAATGATAATCGAGGTGGACGAGAATTCAACATAGAAAAACAAGCGCAGTTGTTTGATAGGGATGGGGCGTACCGTTCGTCTTGGCAAAAATCCCACAACGAACTGTAACGAATGAGTTCTTTTGGATTTTAAGGAAAAATCTACCTCATGCGTTTCTTTTTGTTTTCCCTCGCCATTTCTTTGATGCATTGCACTTTCGGTCAAATGTACGTCCGCAAAAAGCAGAACATTGGCTTCTACACCGGAGGCACCTTCAAAGACGCTCAGTTCAATACAGTCTCCGTAGGTTTAACACGTTCGGTATGGAATTATTTTGAACCTGAAATTGGTCTTCGAGCGACGTTGCCCCTTTCAAGTTCTGAGGATTATACTCAGCCCCACAATGTTTACTTAACCGGAGGATTGAATTTTCGAAAGTCCCTATGGCAAATTAATCAGCGTAAAATTGGTCAGTCGTGCCGAGGTGAAATCGTTGAGTTTTTTGTTGCCCCGGAATATAACCTACTCATCAAAAGTCATACGGATCGATACGACCTTGGACAGTTTTCGCTAAGAACAGGTCTCGGCTTGTTTCATTATCAATCAGGTACATCAAAACGGAGCAAAGCTTGGAATGTGAAGGCTCAAGCCTACTACCGTTTTGTACCAGGTCCTGTAACTAATACGATGTCTATAAAAAATGAATTTGGAATTCAGTTGAGGGTGTTCAGGTTTAAAACCTATAATTTCTTAAAATAATTATTCGACCTCGTACTCCAATCGTATCGTGATATGAGCTGTTTTTCTTCGTGAAGAAGTATTAAAGCTACCTCCCCATTCGTATTCTTCGGAACTGTTTTCTGCAGTGATTTGGAATACTCCCATGTCGGCGTTGTGCAGTCGTCCTAGACTTCCGCCACCGTTTTCAGCTATTTTTTCCGCTCGCTTGCGTGCGTCATTGGTTGCTTTTTCAATCATTTTCAATTTTAAGTCGGCCATTTTGGTGTAGTAATACTCTGGAGCTTGCGAATTCAATTCAATTCCAATGTTAATCAAGTCGGTTACCTCTCGCGATACTTTCTCGACCAAAGCCACATTTTTCGACTGAATTTTAACACCCTGAGTTATCGTATATCCAGTAAAATAAGTGTGCTTTAACGTGCCGTTTTCATCGTATTCGTAGGAATATTGTTTCTGAATGTTGATGGCTTCAACAATAATATCTTTTTCATCAATATTTCTGTCTTTAAAGTATTTTTTCAGTTGATTCAAGTCCTCTTTCAAGGCGGCGGCGGCTACTTTTAGATCTTCACCATTTCTACTAAAGGTAGCTTGCCACACGATTAAATCAGATTCTATCGATTCTTCCCCTGCACCAACAACCTTGATTTTCGGATCTGGCTTGCCTTTCGACATGTACGATCTTCCTAATATCATCCCAGTAACAATTACGGCTATACAGATGATAATAGCAGCAAAATTCTTTTTTAGAAATTCCATAATTAATTTATTGTCAAAGATAATGTTTTATCGTAATACCGAGATATATCCCGTGATTCTTTCCTTTTTCGCAGTGGATTTAAAACCGAAAGTTACTTCGTAAATGTAAATATCGTCTTGTACAGGTATTCCTTGACTGCCATAGGTTCCGTCCCATCCCACTTGCGGGTTGTAACTTTCCCAGATGATTTGACCCCAACGGTTGTAGATGATTGCCCGGTAGTTTTGCGGGTCGTTGACATCACTGAAAACCGGTTTCCATACGTTGTTGAATTGATCACCATCCGGAGTAAAAGCATTGGGGATATAGTAAGCCAGTTCATCCGTAATTACGATTTCTTGAAAGGCCGTATCCGAACATCCATAAGCATTCGTCGCGATTAAGCTGATCAGGTAATTTCCTCCCTCGGCGACCGGAAATTCATGGTAAGGGTTTTCCTCGTTGGATAGCAAGCCTCCATAGCCAAAGTCCCACACATAACTGTTCGCGCCTTGGCTTTGATTCGAAAAGGTGCCTCCGTTGTATACCGTCGACAAGGATTGTCCCGGCGGATTGAATCCAGCCACAGGAACAGGATAGGTGCAAACGGCATGAGCTTGTGACATACTATAGGTACAACCGAGGGAGGTCATTACTGTAAATTGGGCATCGTAACAGCCCACTTGATTAAACCAAAGAATGCTGGAATCTCCATTAGCCATGGCTCCATTGCTGAAATTCCAGGTGTAATCAATAAAGGTATTCCCAGTGGCTTGGCTAATCAGTTGCACTTCCAGTGGAGCACACCCGCTAGAGGACAAATTATCAAACGAAAGTTGCGGTATCGAATCAATGCCGATATGCAGGCTGTCGCTTTGCTGACATCCGTTGTTGTCGGTGCCAATAACCAACAAGTCCAAATTATGATTAATAGTTAGCTGGCTATTATTAGCACTCAGGTTGGACCATTGGTAAGAAGAAGCTCCGGTGGCATGTAAGTAGGCAGAATTCCCAGAACAGACCACGGTATCATTTCCTGCGTTCAATATAGGCAGGGCAAACACGGTGAGGATCAATGTGTCCGTTGAAGTACATCCGTTTTGGTCAGCTCCATGCACCACGTATACAGTATTTCCAACATTCGGACTGACCCATTGTCCGGGTTGTAGGCCGTTTTCCCACCAAAGTCCAGAGGCAGCATTTGCCTGAAGTGCCACGCTATCTCCAAAGCAAAAAGCGATATTTGGCATCGCCTGAACCGTATCCACCGTAAAAATACTCAGGTACAAACTATCGCTTGCTAGGCAATTCAAGCTGTCGGTACCAACAACGGTTAACCATTCATTCATTAAAGGTTGATAGGCTTGTTGCTGGGAAAGACCGTGTTCCCATTGATAGCTTACTCCTCCCGAGGCAATCATTACCACGGAGTTATTAGGGCAGATGCTTGTATCGTTCCCCGCGTTTATCGGAGGTAATGGGTTAATGGTTAGAGGACTTGTTAAGGTATCTGAACAACCGTTCGTTCCTACTTCAATTAGGGTTACGGCATACGTTCCTGGAGTGGAATAAGCGTGCTGCACATTGAGCCCTGAAGCGTTGGGCGAACCATCTCCAAAATCCCAAACCGCTCCTTGAACCCCTGAAATGGAGCTAAGGCTGAAGTTCGTCTGTTGGTGAATGCAAGGCACCGAAAAAACCGGGGCCATATGGGGTGTTGCCAATACGGAAACTGTTTGAATGGACGTATCCACGCAACCGTTCGAGCTTTGTGAAATCATCATGATTTGATGGTTTCCCGGACCATTGAACTGCACAGAGGCTTGGGAATTGTTCTGGGAAATTATGTTTCCCGTCATGGTTTGCCAAGTATTGGAAAGAGTAATATTGGGATTGCTCGAAGAGACCGTGGCATTTGACTGTAAAGGAATTGCGGCATTTTCACAACCAACTGCGTACGTAAATCCCGACTGAACAAGGGTCGGAGTTGCTTGGACATTCAATTCTACAGTGCACGAACCTTGGTTTGAAAAAGTTGTCATGGAGCAAGTGTAGACCTGATTTACATTTGGGTTTGCAATGCTCACTTGTTGACCGGTTAAATTTCCTGGATGCCAAACATAGGACTGAAATCCGCTCGGTGCGGTTAATACAAGCGGTTGGTTGCCACCGCAATAGTTGACGTTAATAGCCATGGCCATGCATTCAGCGGCTAGATAAGCGTACCCGAAATGAGCCCCTTGAGCACAATCCCAAGTTGTAAACTCTATTTGAATGTTTTGACCCATATACGGCGATAAATCAACGCCCACTGTAGTCCAAGGTAGCCAGGTTTTTCCTGCACAGGATTGAAAATTCTGCCCAGGTTGCCCTCCATATACGGTGTAGGTGCCGCATCCGCCTCCAACCGGTAGGCCCAAGGCATTCAGTATTTTTGCTTGAAATTTCGGTTGTTGGGCCGGAACATGTCCTGGATTTTCTAATATCACCGCGTATTTATAGACGAACAAATCGCTTTGCGGTGTTACGTTAATGCTGTAAACGATTTTTTCCGCTTGAGCTCCCACCGATGGGTTGCCAAGTTTTATGGATTTAGAATGACCTGGTGGAATAACGGATAGTTGATTGCAGGTGTTAGGGTCGGTTCCCTGTTGTGATATAATAGTATGTCGACCGTTTACGATGCCGAAGTTAGCCCCAGGAGCAGCGTAAGTGCCTGTGTATCCTGTCCAATTGGAAAACGTGTTCGAGGATAAATCAACGTTAGGACAACCGTTGCTTTGGGCGAAAAAGACAAAACGTAACAGCAACGCCGATAGGGCGAAAAGAGATTTGTAGCTCATAAATGTCAGGGTTAAGGTATGATGTGCTCCAAAACGACGAACCCATGCGGTTTCGTATAAGCCGTTGAAAAGTTCATGATTTCAACTATTGGAATCAATAAAAACGAGAATGGGCAACCCTAACCAGCAATCGTGCGTTTTGTGAACAAAATTTCTTATTTTCGAACAATAATTACAACAACATGAAAAAAGTTTTCTTTTCCTTTTTATTTATAATGGCTCTTTCTGCCGGAATTAATGCTCAAGTATATGCGGTTGCCGCTTCCAAAACGGAGTATGCTACTCAAAAGGCCAATGGTGTAATAACCTTTCGATTCGGGGCAGATGTTTTGCCAGAGACCATCCTTACAAACGGTGAAAATTTTTCCGAAAATTTCACCACGGTATTTGATGCTGCAACCTATGTTGGTACTTTTACCATGAAAGAAAACACCGAAATGAACCGCCTTATGTTGGGCCGTTTATTGATTATGTGTGGAGTAGAAGTGGTGGAATTTGAAGGTACACAAATACCGGTTTATCAGTTTTCCAACGAGCAATTAAAGTAATCAAAAGCCTTGTTGGCGCATGATGAATTTTTTGTTTCCGAAGGTGGAGCTTCACCTTCACATTGATTGTTCGCTCGGTTTTAATTTTGTTTCCAAAGCCCTTCCCGGAATTTCTCGCGAAGAATACGAACGCGTTTACAACACTCCCGTTGATTGCTGTTCCCTCAATGATTATTTGGCTTGTGCGCAGGCAGCAATAGCCTTGATGCAAACCCGAGAGCAAATTTTCGATGCAACGTTGGATGTTATTCATCAGTTGGAACAAGACCATGTCATCTATGGCGAATTGAGATTCGCTCCGCTTCAACATCTTGAAAACGGATTAACCCCAGAGGAAGTGGTGGAAGCCAGCATTGACGCAGTGAAATCGTATCAGGGTCCTGTAAAGGTCAATTTGATCCTTTGTACCCTCCGACATTTTACCCGAGAACAAAGCGATTTAACCGCAGATTTAGTGATTAAATATCACCAACAGGGTGTAGTTGCCTTGGATTTAGCCGCCGACGAAGCAGGGTTTAGCTTGGAGAGCCATGCTTCGGCATTTGAAAAAGTTCGCCAACATAACATCCCATGTACAGCGCATGCTGGTGAGGCGAGGGGATCTGAATCCGTTGTTGAAACTTTGGATATCCTGAAAACCCAACGCATCGGTCATGGTATTCGCTCGGTTGAAGATCCAGTATTGTTGGAAAGGTTGAAAAGCGACCAAATACACTTGGAAATTTGTCCTACCAGCAACCATATAACGCAAGTTTATCCGAAAGGGGAAAATTACCCCATTGAAAAACTTAAGGAGGCTAAAGTTTCATTCGGTATCAATACCGACGGTCGCGCCATTTCCAATGTAACCCTTGCCGACGAGTACGCTTGGTTGGTTCAAAACAAGGCTTGGACTATTGATGACATATTTCAAGCAAACGTAGACTCCTTAAATGCTGCCTTTATTAGTGCTGAAGAGAGAGAATCCTTAATGGATAAGCTGAGAAAAGGCTTTTATCAACAATCACCGTCGCTTTAAGTTGAAGATCAACGATACCCCCAGACGGTAGTACGTATCTTTTTGATTCAGGTCCCCGCGCCGGCTTCCGGGTGGAAAAAGTTCGGGACTTTTACTCGGATTGGAAAGGTAAAGGGCGGCTGGGTCCGTTAATACTCCCGCTTCAGGATAGAAGGTGGACACGTCGTCCATGTAATCCGTGAAAGTTTTAAAACACGTAGCCTCAATGCCTATTCGAATTTGCTTCGTTAGTCCGAACCGCATTCCAAATCCCAAAGGCATGATAAAGGTGGCTTTTCCATAGTCTTGTCCCTCCGTTTTAAGGGGTCTAAGTGCGACAAGGGTTCCGTTGTAATTTGCTTTTGGGTTGTAGGTTGCAAAACCCATACCCCCAAAAGTGTACAATTGAAAATTCGAACCTTTTTGTCGGCTTCGGGAGGTGAGGCGGTAAAATTGACCGTTGAATTCTTGCGCCAGAAAAATAAACTCCAGGCGTTGGCTGAATTCGAAGTTGTACGATTGAAAAGAAAGGTTGCGCGCATTGCGCCTCGGATTATCGGTGTACGCGTCGCTGCCTTTCAGCTCAAAATAACTCACCTCGGTTTTGGTGGCGAAATACCGATTGAAACGGTACTTGAAAGCCGCTTGTATACCTTTACCGGTGGCTTCTTTGTTCATGTCCTTGGTCGAAAAATCCTTGCCTTGTCCTGAGGCTCCTCCGAGGTCACCGGTAAACTGGGTTGCACAAAAACCTACCTGTGCCTCTAATCGATTACTACTCCAATTGGCTCGATTGTTAAAATTTTCCCATTTGAGACGTTGGGAAGCAATAGGGAGAGAAATAACCAGTAAAAAACAAAGTACGACGCTTTTGTTTTGAAACATAAGAAACAGGTTATTGAGGACTTCTTAAACTCAAAAGGACTTGCGACAATAAACCGCTGACTGCCGCGCCAATAATCACCGGGATGAACATGCTCATTTTGCCGCCGGAACAACCAGCGATACACGGAGTGAGTTGATGAAATAACGCACCTCCCATTCCTCCGATGATCCATCCAATATTTAACCAAAATTGGTTCGCCAATTTCATTAAGCTAATTTATCCAAAATTAGTGAATAATTAAGGGCATTCAGCGGATATTCCTGAAATGTAGATATCAACTTGAGCTTCAAGGTTAAAAAATCGATGTAGTTAAAATTTGATGACAAAACTGGATTACTCCATGAACCAAAAAAGGTTTTTTCGCTATACAAACGAAACCCTGACGCCTTCGC
>JAIXRC010000073.1 GCA_027485415.1 Cryomorphaceae bacterium
AGTGAATGGTGGTATTGGATTTTGCAGAGGTTTCAATCGCATGCTGTAAGGCAATATCTGCCTCGGGAGTAAAATCGTGAGGAACGATGAAAGATTTGTGTTTCATATCAATGAAATTTAAGATATTACAAAGTTAATGGAAAGTTCCTACATTTATCGGCAAATTATAGGGTTTTAGATGTTTTTTGTAGGTAATTAATTGAACGACGAAAAATTGTGAAAATAATTGGGAAACTTATAAAAAAAACCGCCGCCTTGGGGTATAAAAGAATTCACAAAAAGAGGATTAATGCCCATCATCAGACGTCGGTTCTTTGGGATTTAATGTCTACGGCAAAAAATACTCAGTTTGGGGTATATCATCGCTTTTCTGAGAAATTAAAGCGGAAAGAATTAGTTCGTCAGTTTCAAGAGGAGGTGCCAATACAAGATTATGAGGCTTTTCACACTGCTTGGTTAAGCGGAACGATTGATGGACAGACCGACAGAACATGGCCTGGAAAAATAAAGTATTTTGCTTTATCCTCGGGAACCACGGGGAGCCCAAGTAAACGTATTCCGGTGAGTATTGAAATGATTCGATCGTTTCAAAAAAGCAGTGTTAGGCAATATGCAAGTATGCATATTTTGGATTTAGACGAGTACTTTTTTAGTGCTTCAGGCTTAGCGGTTGGTGGTTCGAGTAAATTAAAAAAGGTGGGGACACGCTACGAAGGAGATTTGAGTGGTATTTTGAAAAAACACACCTCCATCCTGGTTAAACCGATTACAAAACCCAATAATAAAATAGCGGGTATTTCCGATTGGAACGATAAACTCAACGCAATGGTTGATCAAGCACCAAAATGGAATATCGGAATAATTGCGGGCATACCTAGCTGGTGTGTTATGCTGATGGAGCGTATAGTACAGCGTTATGCATTAAATTCGATTCATGATATTTGGCCCAATTTACGAGTTTATGCACACGGTGGGGTTTATATGGACCCCTATGTTGATCGGTTAAAAAAAATAAGCAGCAAAGAAATTTTTCTTTTGGATACCTATTTAGCCAGTGAGGGGTATTTTGCATTTCAGGTGAACCCAGAAGAGTTGGGCATGAAGCTCCTTCTCAACAGCGGTATATTTTTCGAGTTCATTCCTTTTGATTCCCATTACTTTAATGAGGAAGGAGAGTTGATCGACGATAAAAAAGCCTTAAGCATCGATGATGTTAAAGAAGGAGTTGATTACGCTTTAGTGATCACCACCAACGCTGGCCTATGGCGTTATCTTATTGGGGATTTGGTTCGATTTGTTGACGTTCGAGACCATCGTATAATTATTTCGGGAAGAATTAAACAATTTTTGAGTTTGTGCGGGGAGCATTTATCCTTGGACAATATCAACCAAGGGTTGAAATTGTTGAACGATACATCACCCAAGGTGGGAGCAGAGTTCACCATCGTTGTGGATAAGGTAAATTCTCGCCACCATTGGTTCTTTGAGGTATTTGACAACAAAATCAATGTTGATCAGGTTATACATGAATTAGATGTTCATTTATGCCGTTTGAACGACGATTATGCTTCAGCAAGGAAGTATAATTTAAACCAACCCATTGCTACCCTTGTACCTGAGGGCACCTTTTATAGGTTTATGGAAACCTTTGCAAAATTTGGATCTCAAACAAAAATGCCCCGCGTTCTGAACGATAAGCAAAGTTCCGATTGGCTTAGTTATTTAAAGCAAGATTAACCGATTCGCCGTTTGTTGAACATCGAATGTTTCGTAAAGGAAAAGGACAAGGTGAATTCCAAGGAACTGCGATAGGCCCTCGAAATTCTTGCAAGCTCAAGGTCGTAATTAAACCCAAATTGCAAGCCCCCAAGATCCACTAAAAAAGCGGGAGAAATCGTTCCATTAGAACTTCCGTAAAGTCCACAACTCACGAACGCATCATTTTTTAAACGGGTAATTTGTGCTGTTTGAGACATTTTTATTTTCAACAACAAACCGTAACGGCCAAGGTAATGCTGTCCTTGAAAATGTTGTAAGGTCTTTATTTCAATAGAATATAAGTTGTCTAAAGCTATTTCCGTCTCGGCATGGGCTCCAGTTTTCATGTACAATCGGTCCAAGGTAAGATCGTTGTAACGAAGTTTAGGTCGGTTCAGGTGCTGCGCAAAAAAACCAATATTTAACGCGTTCATTTTTCCATTACCCACCCGATTTCCTTTATTAATCAAGGCAAAAGAAACTCCGGCGGAGGCATCAATGTAACTGTATTTAGGAACCTGAGAAGGCTCATTTACGGGATTTGATGGATCGAAAATGTTACCATTCCATTGGGAATACCACTGCAATTTGGAAAAATCTCCCGAACGATTCGTGTAGGAAAGCTGAATGCCCGCAGAAATTTTCGTTTTCGGTGATGTAACAAGATGTCCGCTCAAGGTTCCTCCAAAAGCACTGGTGCCAAATCGAGCATCGCCTCCTATATCTCTTAAAAAGTGGAGACCAGTACCTAAATAGGATCGGTTATTAAAGTTGTTTTTACCTACGGTAAACTCAGCGCTTCCCATCGTTGAAGCAAAAGACGTCCCCGCACCTACCCATTGGTTTTTATGTTGCATTGAAAAACGCTCAAATCCATCGAAACTTCCCGCTGCAGCAGGATTTAAAACCATGAGGCACTTATCATATTGCGTAAAAAACAAATCTTGAGCCTGGTAAGCACCCAAACCCAGAATAAAGCCAACGACCAGAATGTTTTTCATGGGTTAACGAATAAGGGTAATGTTCCCTGAATACACCTTTTTCTCTCCGTTGAGGAATACAACATCTGCCATGTAGGCATACACGCCACTGTTACAAGGCTTTCCTTCAAAGGTGCCATCCCATTTTAAGTTTTTACTTGAAGATTGAAAGATGGTATTGCCCCAGCGGTCAAACACATAAAACACAAACTCCTTCACGTCTTTTCCGACAATAATGGAATAGGTTTCATTGAGCTCATCGCCGACACCGTCCGGCGAGAAAGCCGTAGGAAAATGAATGCCTGTAGAACAATCAGGGGAGCTATCGTCTGGATCACAGGGGTCAAAAGGGCTGCTTCCCAAGGTCACTTCTTGACCGTCGGTATAACCATCTCCGTCGGTATCTGGGTTGTTCGGATTGGTTCCCAGTATTCCTTCTTGGGCATCGGTGAGTCCGTCACCGTCTGTATCAATCTGACAACCCGGGAGGGTATCGTCAGGATCACACGGATTCAGCGGGTCTGAGCCACCGGCAACTTCCGCCCCATCATTGATCCCGTCTCCGTCAGTATCAGGATTAGTGAGGTTGGTTCCTGCAGCGGTTTCTTGACTGTTCGTAAGCCCATCTCCGTCTTGGTCGCAAGGCCCGGCATTCGGATTTGGAATGCAAGGGTTTCCATTCGCAATATCCAATTCATCGGTAAGGCCATCTCCATCCGTATCCACCAAGGAAGATTCCAAGGCATCGATGATTCCATCCCCATCGGTATCCGTTGGTGCTGCAGGGTTACCAATTTCAGCGCAATCGTTCTCACCATCACCGTCGGTGTCTGGGTTGTTCGGATCGGTCCCTGCGGTAATTTCATCAACGTTCAAACATCCGTCATTATCTAAATCCGGTATATCTGGAACGAAAACGGCCACTATCGTATCCGTGCCGGTGATGTTCACATAGTTATCTGCTACGGAATTGGCCAAACCGGTTGTCGCGTTGGAAACCGCCCAATGGCTGAATACATATCCCGGCGCGGGGTTGGCATCAATGAGGGTTTGTATTCCTCCAAAATATGAAGTAGACCACGGGTATTGGGGCGGGACAATCGAATTTACCTGAATGGTGCCCCCGCCGACAGGACTCACATCAAAAGTAACCGGGAAAGGCCCTGTAAGTTGATAACAATCAATAAGGCCTTGCTCAAGGGCAACACAGCGCTGATTGATGAAGTTTCTGAGTTGGGTTACACGGCTTTGCCAACCGTTGTACGTGCCCCCCCAACGCGTACAATGCGCAGTCATTTCAGGGGCAATTTCATTCACCATACTGTCGAGTAAGGCAATCATGCTCGCACAACTGAAAGAGGTGTTGATTAAATCCGCGTAGCGGGTAATGTAGTATTGCTCCACCACCGGGCATTCGGCAATCATCTTATCCAAAATACTCGTGTGACCTTGCCCCCCGGGGTTGGGTAAGTTTTCTGCGTTGCATGGATCCGCGTTGGCTGAAGGGTCGGGAATCCCAGTATAGTTGATGTAATGCCCGAACGTCGCATCCATGTCCCAAAGAGCGTAACGCCATTTTCGCTTGTCCTCGGCGGTATCTAGACCCCTCCACCAAGCGGTATTCCAGTTGAGCCAGTCTTGATTTACCGTATACGAGTTAATCATGAAATAATCGGCCAAGGACTTCCAATTCAATAAAGAATCGACATAGTTGAAATTAGCGGGAACGCTTAAATTGTTGTTTTGCACGAAGTTTCTTAAACTGGTCCAATCCGGTTGAGCATTAGGAGCGCCGTACTCTTGCCACGTTCCTCCCCACGTTTTTAGATAGTGAAGGTTGAATTTATCCTGACTATAATAATATTCCGTATAATCGTGATCGTCGGCCTTTTCGCGTATTTCATACACGCCCCAATAATTCCCGTTCAAATAAACTACCGCAGGTCTCCAAGTTCTCTCATCCAAGCGTAAACCCGAACGGATGGACAAGGTATGAATGAATGCATCTCGGATATGGGCACCTTGTTCAAAGGGATAATTGTCACTGGCGCCTGGTTTCAAAATGAGGCGTTGAAATTTCGTCCTTGTTTTTTCGGGGAAAATAGGATGTTCTATGTCTCCGTTGTAACCGTATTGGTCTCGGCAAATGTAATCAAAGCCCCTTTGAGGATAAGCCCAGGAGTCGTTACCATGCTTGTTGAAATCTCCCTGTCCTTCGTCGATGAAAGTCCCATTTTCCTCGAACAACTCAAAAGCCCCAATGCGGTTGGGTGGGTTTTGACTTCCAGATTGCAACATGTTGTAGAGCCCTCCGCTGCAAACGGAAACTACTGGGATGGTGTGGGAAACGTTGATAAAATAGGTATTTGTTTCGATAAATGACGACAAATTGGTATTGCTGAACGCGGCGGCCCTCAACACTTTGGTTGACGCAATGGTGATGGGTCCCGTGTATTGTGTTGAAGCAAGACCGGGGTCTGTTCCATCCAGGGTGTAGCGAATTATTGCAGTAGGATCGGCGCACGAAATACTTACTGTTTGGGTTCCTGCATAAAACCCTGGCGCAAGGTTGAAGGTTGGCTTTGGCGTGTAAAACGGAATCGCGCCAGCATTCGCTGCATTGGGAGTCGGGGTTGAAAACAAGGAAAATGTTGCGGCACCATTGGTGGTTCTACCGATCGAATGATCGGCCTTGGTCATGTAAACGATTTTGAAAGAATCCACGACCACCAATGAGGGATTGGTCAGGATGATCCATTCACCTTCTGTTTGAGAAAGGTTAAAATTTGGGTGATATTGGTTTCCATTGACCAAATCTCGCTTTGAACAAAAAATCATTTTGTACCCGTTGGCCGCTATGCTACCGCTTGGAATTTGCCATTTTGTTAAATTCGTGGAACGGTCCGATAAATACCACCCGGTTAAATTTACCGCTGCGCCCGTGGTATTAAAAAGTTCTATCCAATCTTCACGTTCACCGTATGCATCGGTCACTCCTGAAACGTTCGAACAAGAGTATTCATTGATGATGACTTGTCCAAAAACCGAATTAAAAGGGGCGATTGAAAGAACCAGCCAAAGAAGCACGTAAAATTTTCTAGTCATTGTAAGGGCAAATTACGAAAAATTCCACAAAAAGATGCGTTATACCTCTGAGAGTGTTAATTTTAGGCTCTGAATATTAATAAATTGTTATGAGGTATTATTCTTGGTTGTTAACATTGGTACTTGTCCAGTTATTGTTTCTGGGATGTTCGAAAGACCCTGGTATTGGTGGAAAGGCCAAAATTACAGGTAAATTAGTTGGCAGGTTTTACTCCGATAATGAACTAACGCAGTTAGCAGGGGTAGGGGCCTTGGGCGACGAGCGGGTATACATTGTCTACGGAAATGTAAAAACACAATACGACGACGATGTTCGAACGACCTATGATGGCACTTTTGAATTCAAGTATTTACGCCCCGGAAAGTACGTGGTTTTTATGTACGAGAATTGTTATCCGTGCGCCTCACTGCAAAAGGAGAAGCTGTTTGAGGTGGAGATTACCGGCAAAGACCAAGTGGTGGATTTAGGAGAAATTACCTTAACCAAAGAACAATAAGTGAAGCCGCTGTTATTCACGGTGGTACTGATCCTTTTCTCACATGCCATGGCCCAAAACCTTGATCAGGAGGTTTGGTTGGAGTCGGGGATATCTTACCAGCCTATTAAAAGGTGGACGGTAAATGGAGCACTTAACCAACGCTATAATCAGTATGGTTTAGCAACGATATTTCCGCAATTTAGTGTGAAATACAAACTGACCAAATGGCTGAGACCTTCCATCGATTACCGTTGGATTGCCTCGCGAGAATTTTTGGAACCTTACCAGTCAAGTCATCGTCTCAATGCAAATTTACAAGGGGATTACAGCATTCAACGCTTCGACGTGGGACTCCGTTTACGCTATCAATACTCTTTTAATCGTATCAACAGCAATTACGATGCAGAATTTGATCAAGCTTGGCGAATTAAACCTTCGATCCAATACAACATTAAAGATTTTCCCCTAAGCCCATCCTTTAGTGCAGATTTTTTTTATGACCCTTCGAATCATGCTGAAGGCAAGCAGTTTACAAGGATTCGATATTACGCAGGATTTGATTTCGACATTCAACGCGTTCACAAATTCAGTTTTGGTTCTTATCTCGACCAATGGATTAATACAATTCCGCGCACAAGATTGATGTATTCTTTGGGTTATTCATTTGCCATAGCTGCGGAAAAGAAGAAAGCGCCAAAAGGAAAAGACATTAGAACCCTTTAAATGTAATTATTGGCGGCTAATCGGTTTTTAACTGCAGCTAGGTTTTCTTCTTTTTTCGGCGCTAATGAAGCAATGGCCGTTGGGGTAAAATATCGGTGGTTCTCAAGGAACGGCACCTGCATTTCGTCCCACTGCTTATCGGAGTGTATTTTACCTTTTTCTATTAATTCTTGTTTCAATTTCTGTGAAATGATTTCAAAATCATCGGTACCCAAATAACCTAGGTCAGCGTCGCACAAGATTTCTTGGAGTTTATTAACGGGTTTATGGGGAACCTCCGTGGCAAAAATAAGTTCTGAAACGGTCTGAATATGAAGGTCGCTATAACCAAAGTCTGGAAGGATTTTTTGTGCTAATTCAACGCCAATAGACTCATTGTGCTCGTACTGTTGCGTAAAACCAAGGTCATGAAAAAGGGCTGCGGTTTTCAACAAAAACAAACCTTCATCTCGAACACCTTCACACAGCGCCAAATGCTCTACCACTTGAATGACCTCACGTGTGTGTTTTACGCTGTGGTAGTACAAATTTTGAGGCAATTGTTCTTCGAGCATTCGCAGTACTTCGGTTTCTACCGAATAATATTTTATTGGACTGTAAAGGTGCAATTGGGAAATTTCATAAAACAAGTCGTTGGGTATTAATCCTTCACCGCCGAGTGATAGGTCAGGTTTTATGCGTAATAATTCATACCGGTTAATTAACAGAGAGCTTTTCATGGGGGCGGTTCCCCTGGGTCGAACTTCAAAATACGGTTCAATCAAACGAAAGGTCGTTTCTGAAATGGAAATCGTTCCTGGTTCCGCAAACTGTTCCATACGCTGGGCTTGGTTTACAGCAGACCCCCAAACGTCGTAGGCTATTTTGAGTTTACCAATGATTCCAGCAGTTACAGGTCCGGTGTTGATGCCAATTCGGATTTCCCAATAATCTTTTCCATTCGCTAGCGCATCAAACTTGTGTTTGGCCATATAATCCTGAATGAGCAAGGCCGCCAAACAAACATCTATGGCATGGGTAGTATTTGCCTCAGGAATTCCCCCAACGGCCATATAAGCATCCCCAATTGTTTTGATTTTTTCGACATTTCGTTCTTTAACAATGGCATCGAATTTTTTAAATAAGCCATCGAGTTTACTAACCAAACGGGATGGTGTCATGGTTTCTGATATTTTACTAAACCCCACCACATCCGTAAACAAAATCGTAGCCGAATCGTAGGATTTTGGCCGAACCTTTCCCAAGCGTTGTAGTTCCTTTACAGCCTGTTCGGGTAAAGCATTATTGAGCCATTTTTCTGCGGTAGATTTTTCGGCATTAATAACAACGTTCTTTTGCTCAATTTCATTTTTTTGTTCCTCAATTTCTCGAGTTCTTTCCTTGACTAAAACTTCCAATAGCACTTTTTCTTGCCGTTCTTTTCGAATCCGTTGACGAACAATAAGCAATCCCCCAATCAAAGAAATTAAAAAGGAACTCCAAAGAAACAAAGGGCTTCGCCAAAAAGGAGGGTCGATGGTGACGGTAAGCAATGCCGGAGTTTCAGACCAAGAGCCGTTATTCCCAAATCGGGCATACAACCGAATGTAGTAGGTTCCAGATGCGAGCGCACTAAAAGAAATATGGTTGGTGTTTCCTAGGTATAAAGTGTCAACGGTTTCACCAATGATCACGCATTTGTATTCAATAAACTTAGAATTATACAAATTGTTGGGTTGAAACCAAATATCAAAATCACGTCCCGAATAAGGCAGTTGAATTTCATAAGCCATGGACTTTAAGTCCTCCGCATTTATCATTCCTTTGGGCCATTCTTTGTTGTTTTTCTTGAGTTTTATAGCATTGATTTTTGGGTAAGGCACAATAGGAGTTTGTTGCAAGAGGGATTCATTAAAATATATAAAACCAAAAATCCCCCCAAAATAGAGGTCTCCCTTTTGGTTTTGAAACACGGCGTTCAGGTTGTATTCTTGTGAGACCTCTTGTCCTAAAGCGATGGAACGATAAACCTTTCCTTTTGAGCTCAAACAACCAATACCTCGATTCGTACTTATCCAAATATTTCCTTTACGGTCCTTTAGAAAACCGTTAATGCATTCATTGTTAAGGCCTTCTTTTTTAGTGATACGAAAACAAGTGCCCTGTGGAATATTAACAGCGATAATACCTGAACCCAAGGTGCCCAGAAAAAAAGTTCCAGGTTCTGTTTCAATAAAGGTTGAAATATGATCGCTGGTGAACTGTTGAATGAAACGATTCATTTCATGAGGCTTAATTTGTCCGCCTTTTTTAGTCAAATCAATGGTACACAAGCCTAGTTTATCGCAAATGGTCCAAATCGTTCCTCGATGATCCACATAGAAACCCCGAAAGACGGCATTGTTGAGGTAGTGAATTTCACGAAAAGAATGGGTTTTTGTGTCATAGGACAACACCCCATGGGCAGTGGCAATTAGGAGCTCGTTTTTGTTTCGTACCGCAGCATAAAATTTACGATGTCGATCGATAAGAAGTTCATTTTTTGAGCGAAGGTTGGTATATGTTCCGCGAAAGGAGTCAAACATAAACAAACCCTCAAACCCAGTTAGGAAAAAGTGCGTTTCATCCAATGGTTCGATGTCCATGATGGTATAATCTTTCGCTTTTTTATTGATCCCTTTAAAAGGATAATGAGTAAACTGCCCTGTTGTACTATTATATTTAGAAATACCGAGGTCTGTTCCAATGAATAATGCGTTTTTTTGTGCATAAAAACTCCAAACATTTTCGGAGGTTAAACCAAAGAGTGTATTTGAAGAGGTTCCGATGCTGTGTAGGGCGTTCGTGTTTTCACCTATCGCCGATAACCCTTTGGTTGTTCCAATCCAAACCGTACCTGTGGCATCTTTATAGAGGGAGTTTATATTATTCGAAGGAAGGCTATTATTTCGAGAAAAGTCAGCAGAATAATGGGTAATATTTTGGTTCTTCGAAATGTGATAAAGCCCATTGTACAGAGTCCCAATAATAAAACCATAGTTCGTTTTTACGATTCCCGAAACGGCTTGGCTTGGGTAATCTTTCCAGGAAGTAAAAACCGGTTTCATGCGGCCAGTCTTGAATGAATATTCAAGCACGGAAGAAGGTAAAAAAAGATAGAGCATGCCTTCTGAGTAAAAAACAGAGTTGATGGCGGTTTTGGGAGGCACGAATAGAGCGTTCCCCATGGTTCCTGCGCTTAAGGAAATCAATGAATTTTGGTCGGTTAAAACATAAGCGTTATCTTCAGCTTGAACCAGTTGCTTTGGTTTTTCCACGCATTTTTTTTGCGCAAATTGGCACGAATAAGGATTAAAATGGAGTAATTCATGTCCAGAGGTGAGCAGCCATACATGGTTGAAAGAATCGGTAACAATTTGTTGTATTGGAGCCGTTCCTTCAGGTAAGGAATATATAGAAAACGATGCGGTTTTGGTGCGATATAGGATTATGTCTTTTTTCGATCCAAACCAAAGATTTCCCCTTTGATCATTGTTAGAGCATTGGATGTAAGAGCTTTTTAAATTTCGGATTTCGTCCCGAGCAAACACCTCAAATTGATAGCCTTCGAAGGAGTTTAATCCGTCTTGCGTTCCAAACCAAATTTTACCTAAGGGATCTGAAGTTATGGTAAGCACCGACGATTGAGAAATACCGTCAGATATACCGTAATTGTTTAATACTAATCCTTGTTGACTTACAACCGAAAGCTGTGCAAAAAGGAAGATAAGAATTACCTTATTTCTTATCTTGCGGAGCACTGCTATTGGCAATTTCAAGCATTTCACGGTCGAATAAATACATTCCTCCGGTTTCGTTTCCAATGAGGTTCAATTTATCGAGAATCGAGCGGGCCAGTGCTTCTTCTTCCATTTGCTCCGAAACATACCATTGCATGAAGTTGTGCGTAGTATAATCTTTTTCCTTCAAACAAATATCTACCACTTCATTAATGGATTGAGTTACCGTTAATTCATGCTCCAACAGCAATTCAAACATGCGCTGAACCGTATCAAAATCTGAAGGAGGTTTAGGGATAGAGGGAACAACGGCTCTACCGCCACGCTCATTAACAAACTTTACCAGTTTGAGCATGTGGAAGCGCTCCTCGTCGGAATGAGCATACATAAAAAAAGCCGTGCCCGATAATCCTTTGGATTCCGCCCAAGAGGCCATCGATAAATAGTATTGAGAAGACGAAGCTTCTTTGCTGATTTGTTCGTTTAAGGCGGATTCAATGTGTTGATTCATACTCGTTTTTTTACCGAAGATACTTAATCTCTTTTAAACAAGAAACGAAGGCTCTTTGTTTCTTAACATTCAAAAAAACAAGACCGCTGTATTTTTATGAAACTTCATTTTTGGTGTCTTTCCCTCCGAGCTAATTTTGAATATAAATCCGATGGACTCTTTCGGAGATTCCGGTCATTAATTCATAAGGTATCGTTTCAATTCTTCGGGCCAATTCCAATAGACTAGGGACATCATCAAACAAGACGGCCTCATCTCCTTCTGCCGCATCAGGTACAGTGGAAACATCGACCATTAGCATATCCATGCACACTTTTCCGACGGTTGGACACCAAACTCCTCGAATTTTTATCATCCCAACCCCATTGCTTAAACGCCTGGGAAATCCATCCGCATAACCGATCGGCAATATGGCAATAGAGGTATCCTGCGTTGCAATAAAGCTTCTTCCGTAACTAACACTTTCCCCTGGATGAACCGTTTTGATTTGAGAAACCTTGCTTTTCCATGCTAAAACAGGCTCTAACGTGGAAGAGGAGCTATGCGACACACCAAACATTCCTAACCCAACACGAACCATGTCAAAATGTGCCTCGGGAAAATTAAGAATGGCATCCGAATTAGCCATGTGAAATAATACTGGGTAGGAAAAGGCATCAAGTACCGTATTTCGTACGGAGGTAAAGACCTCTATTTGTTGTAAACTTGGGGTGGTGTCCGTAAGGTTTTCCGACTCAATGAAATGGGTAAAAACGCTCTTTAGTCGGACCTCAGGCTGGGCTTTTACCCGCTCAATGAGCATTTTTATTTCGCTTGGTTCAAACCCTAAACGGCGCATTCCGGTATCTATTTCTACGTGTATTGGAAATTGTTGAGCACCATGAAAAATCAAATCTCGAATTAACCGGTCTAATTGCGCAAAAGTGAACACGGTTGGTTCTAATTGATGATTAATGCATTCTTCATAACTTTCCGGGTCTGGATTCAATACTAATATGGGCAACTTAACCCCATTATTTCGTAGACTTACTCCTTCAGAGGTATATGCTACCCCCAGATAATCAATCCCTTGTGCCTCTAATATACGAGCCATTTCAACAAGGCCTGTTCCATAGGACTGAGCTTTAACCATAGCAAGTAATCGGGTGCCTTCTGCTAGAGTAGACTTGTAAAATGCTAGGTTGTTTCGGAGATTTGTCACGTTGATTTCAAGCACCGTTTGGTGTTGTTTGGCACGAAACCGTGTTGCAAATCGTTCCATCTGTGCCTTTCGAGTCCCTTTGACTAAAACGATCGAGTCTTCGGGAATTATTAAGGGCAAGTCTTGTGGAAGACCTATATAAACATGTTCTTGTACAAAGGGCCGAACAAGCGATTCGATGATGGGTTTTTGGTCCATTAGGCCTTCGTCCAACCCAATATATACGCATCGAGTGCGATTACCCGCCAGCGAAACCATATGCTGTAATGCAACGGTTAAGGTTTCAAGGTCGAGGTTGTACGTGTCGTTTAATATGAATGAATGGTTCTTTCCGTAAAACGTTTCCAAACGCAGAGCAAGACGGCTTAATTTTGGGATCTCTCGACCAAGGACTTCCTCGGAAACGTTAAAAACAAGGGCAAGGCCAATAGCCATTTGTGCCGAATGCGAGGAGTTTTCATCCTTAAATGGAATCAGGTGTTTAAACGGAAGTACGGTCTTGTTAAAATGGGATTCTTGGTCCTTACCATTAAATGATTGGTTCGTTGATGAGGCGGCCAAACTAAGTTGCGAATCCAGGTCAGAATTAAACCAAGAGGTGATTAAGCAATGCGTTGGCTGAACCATCTTAAGTAAGGCCATCATTTCACCGGGTTCAGAAATCCCCATCTCGATAATTCCGAGGGTACTCTGTTCATGGAGTTCAAAAAGCGAAAGGGCAACTCCTATTTGAGAATTATAGCTTTTTGGACTGCGCACTACGAAATGGTCATATTTTACCAATTCATACAACCATTCTTTGACCGTGGTTTTCCCCGCCTTACCGCATATTCCAAGGATTGGAAGGTTAAATTTTTCCCGATGAGCCTTCGCAAGGGTTTGCAAGGCCATCAAGGTGTCTGGCACAATGAAATACAAGGCATCTTCCAACAAGATCGGAGGAACTTCGGAAAGGATAAAAGTTCGAATGTTTTTTTGATAGGCAAGTTCTACAAAATCAAGACCTTTTCTGAAAGGACCGTTCAGCGCGATGAAACAAGCATTGGGTTCGCCGCAGTAGGTTCGGGTATCAATGGTGATCAATTCAATGGTGCTTTCTAATTCCCCAAAGGAATGAAGAGGCTTTAGCAAGCTTAATATTTCATGGTGAGAAAAAGCTAGTTTCAATGTCCAACACTGTTATAACAAGTTCTACATAAGGGCTTGTAGCTTTCAACAGCCCCCACCAAAACTTGCGTAGATTCTTCAGTGAAACGGTAGGAGAACTGGGCTAAATTACCACATGACACACAAATTGCATGCACCTTTGTTACATACTCAGCAATGGACAATAAGGCAGGCATAGGCCCGAATGGGTTGCCTAAATAATCCATATCTAGACCAGCGCAAATAACCCGGATTCCACGGTTTGCAAGTTTTGAACAGACATCAACAATTCCTGGGTCGAAAAATTGCGCCTCGTCGATGGCAACAATTCGCTCGTCGTTAACTAATAAAAGGATTTCATTAGAATGGGCAACTAAAACGGCAGGAACGGCACTTCCTTGATGACTTACGACGTCTTCATCGCTGTATCGACGATCGATATCTGGTTTAAACAAGATCAGTTTTTGCTGAGCGAATTGCGTTCGCTTTACCCGTCGAATAAGTTCTTCTGTTTTACCGGAAAACATCGACCCACAAATGACTTCAATCCATCCGTTTGGTTTATGTTCTAATGGAAATTGTTCTAAAAACATAGCGTATTTTTTCAGAACAAAAATAAACGAAATATATTACCATACTTTCTAACTTCGTGTTGGGATTGCAATTAATTTTGTTAAGCTCAAAATTCAAGTAAAAGATGGAAGATATCGGAAAACTATTGCACAAGGAATTGCAACGAATTTCACAAGGCGAAGGAAGTAAAGCCTCATTAGACCTTGCAATTTCAATGACCCAAGAGATTTTGGAGAAGTTATATATTTTGAGGTATAAAGTATACGAGACGGAAACTCATCGTACCCCAGAAGAACGGCACTTATCGGTGGAGTTTGAAATAGGTAGCGATGAAACCGATGAAAACGTAAGCCTTTTCTCCTCCCCAACACTTCCCCATGCCGAAACGGAAGAACCATCTGCAGCGGACCACAAGTTAGAGCCCGTGGTTTCATCGGAGCTAGATGAGGAAATTGAAACGGCCAAGGAAGAAGTTTCACAGACGGTGGAGCAATTAAATGAAGCAATAGAAAGTCCTGTTGCAGAGGACATAATATTACCCGAAAGCGAACTGGATTTCAGCGCCACTGAAAAGGAAGTTGAGTTGAATGAACCTGTAGCATTGACGGAGACCCAAGAGGTAATACATGCCAGCATTGACATAGAAGCATTGATTGCTATGGCTCAAGGAAAACACCCAAAAATCAAGTCTTTTAATGGGAATTATTCACTCAAAGAGAAAATCAGTTTTATCAATGAGTTGTTTGGCGGGTCAAGTGGATCGTTTGGCTCAGCCGTTAAGCAAATTGATGCGCACAAATCTGCAGAGCCCCCTGTAGCTGTGTTGAAGGTATTTGCTGAAATGTATTCCTGGAATCAAGCCGACCCGACGGTATTGCTCAAGTTTATCGAAAAAGTGATGGGAATGTATGAATAAGTGCCAGGTTTTAATCCTATTGGTTTTCGGAATAACCTCTATTAAGGCTCAAATTACGACCACAGATAAAGGGGTTTCCAATGTCAAAGAATCGACCCTTGCCTATGCACGAAACATTACCAAGACTTTGTGCTCTCCAGAGTATCACGGAAGAGGTTATGTACAAGACGGATGCAGAAAAGCAGCAAAATACCTATTGGAGGAATTCCAGCGAATAGGGTTGACTCCGGTGAATGGCAGCCATCAACAGACGTTTGATATCCAAGTAAATACCTTCCCCAATAAATGCAAGATACGTAGTGGTTTCCGAAGAAAAAAGCCAGGAATTCATTATTTATTACACCCCAGTTCAGCGGGTTATCATGGCAACTTGAAGCTCAAGGTTTTTTCCGCTTCTGACATCATGAATTACCGATTTGGCTCGTCTTGGGATAGGCATGCTGCGATAGCTTTTATTCCCGATAAACAGTTAACGAAAGACAGTTTGAAATTGGTCAGGAAAAAACTTGAAAAAATTGCTCGAACAGATGCCCCTGTGGTTGAACTTACTCGGGATAAACTTACGTGGAGCGTTTCTGATGAGGCATTTAAATTTCCATATATACAATGGTTTGACACGATTTCTTCCGAATTGCCGCATAAAATCGCCGCCCAAATCGATGAAGTGTATCTGAAGAATTATGGGGTTCAAAATTGTTTTGGAACGGTACCTTCCATCCATAAAAGCGATAGCTTCATTGTGGTATGTGCGCATTACGACCACCTGGGACGAATGGGCAGGAAAAATTATTTTCCGGGGGCCAATGATAATGCAAGTGGAATAGCAATGATGTTGAGTTTAGCCCGTGAAATTCAACAAAGACCCTTGCAAAACCATAACGTAGTGTTCATTGCTTTTGCCGGGGAGGAAATAGGATTGGAAGGGTCCTCCTACTTTGTTAATTCATCAGCCATGGATTTAAAAACGATTTCTTTGGTGCTTAATTTAGACATTTTAGGGAGCGGGGAGGATGGAATTACGGTTGTAAATGGTTCGGTTTACCCTCAATATTACCAGAGCTTGGTGCAGCTCAACGAATCGATTCCTGCGGTACCTGTCGTCAAAGTTCGTGGCAAGGCCGCGAATTCCGATCATTACCCATTTTCAGAAAAAGGAGTTCCGGCAATATTTATCTACACCATGGGCCCTAATAAAAACTATCACGACATAAACGATTGCTACGAGCAATTAACATTTGATCGTTTTGAAAACTTACATTATTTGTTTTTGAGGTTTTTATACCGATTTTAAATGCGCGAGTTGTTCACGAACTTGAAGGATTAAAACACCAAGAAAAACAATCATAGCCCAAAAAAGTGAGGTAAAGGGAAGGGCGTAAAACCAGTATATTCCCGTGGCGATAAAAAAAATCAATAATTGAAGGGTGATTAGGAGCAATGCCGGCTGTAGTATATCGCGTTGTTTTTCTCGATAGGGTTTATAAAACAGTACTATGTACACCAGGTGTAAAGTGCCGTTCAACGTTAGCACGGTAATTATCATTGAGGGATCCAGAAAATAAGACCAAAGAGCGAAAACCCCGACGATAAGCCACATTAAGCCAAGAACAAAAGGCTTATTCATCGTGACGGTTGAGGGTTCGAATTAAATAAACCATGGAGCCTACAACCCCAAATACTAAACCAGCCATGGTTATATAAGGCGTTTTAAGACCGTAATAATCGTCTAAGTAATGGCCAATATAGCCGAAGACAGCCATAAAACCGAGGATTTGGAAACCTAATGAGGAATATTGAATGAAAGGACTTGGACGCGATGGCTTTTTAGTCATCCAAGGTTACATCTGCGGTAAAAGTCGTGTGGGTTGTAGAGGATTTCATGACGCATGACCCTTCAAATATTGCACCTTCTTGTATGACTAATTTTGACGTTTGAATGTCGCCTTTAATTCGGGCAGTAGAAGTTAAGGTTAAAAGGCCTTCAACCGTTACCTCACCATCAATAGTTCCTTGAATCTCCGCATGAACACACACCAAGTTGCCCTTGATTTTTCCCGTGGAGCCAATGATTACCTTGCCGGAGCACGAAATGTTTCCGTTCATTTCCCCATCAATTAAAATATTGGAGTCGGAAACTAAGTCACCGTTGATTTCTGTGCCTTGAACAATGTGGTTCATAGCCGTACTTTCTTCGTACTGGGAGGTGCTGTTGAAAAAGTCTTTTCGCTTTAACATATTTAATAATTGAGGTCGTGAAACATCTTATATCCCTCAAAGTTATCGGATTCAATTAACTTTTTCAAATTTTCTTGGGTAATAATGAGGCATTTATTGTTTTGGAATTCTCCCAATTCTGTAGCCGAGGCTTTGTAGGTGTTGATATAATCACGTGCAAGGCTTAAGGTTTTGAAATCGGCTACTAAGAGTAAATTTGCGCCTTTAAGGGTGAGGGCAGAGGTGATTTTTAATTTGGTTTTTTTAAAAACTTTCGTGGTAAAGTCCGAGACGCTACTTTTTAAATCATCAAAATCTTCCTCTTGGTCCAGGTCAGGTAAGATTAATACCAACTGAACTACCGTATCGTTGTAATTAAAAATGCCATTAGATTTAGGTTGATAAGCGGTAAAAGAGGATAGGCCCTTGGCTAAAAGATCTAATAGTTCTTTAGCCTTTGCTGCTTGAACCGTACCTGGTTTCTCTTCGATTAATGCATTTAATCGAGGAACTAATACTTTTTTATCCGTGGAAATTTGACCAAGAGCAAGAATATTAAGCAACAAATATTCAGCTCTATAAGCATTGTTTCTGTCATTATTAACGACTTGTTCGGTTAAATCAAAGGTCCGCTTGTAATCCCTCATTTCATATTCATGTAGGGCTCGCAAGTACTCTTTTTCGGCCTCACCTCTTGCGGCCTTGGCTTTTTCAAAGAAGTTGGGGTCTAAAAAGAAATTAGCAGCATCTGATTTTGGATAATGGGTAAGAATGTGGGTTCGGTAAGGGCCGCTTTGACCCGACGATTCATTCAGTTTAAACAATTGAAAAGCCGAGGATAAATCAGTAATGTTTCGTGTGTTTTCATCGAGAACTTTTTCGAATTGTTCAGCGGCAAGTTGGGGCTCATTCAATAGTTCTTTATACAGATTTCCTGCCGTATAGCGGGCTTCTATTTCCTTTAAAACAGAAGCAATATAGGCAGTGTCTGATAGGGGCAAACGTTTTCTTAAGGTTTCTACATCCAAGGTGTCATCAAGACCTTGCTCTGAGGAATTATTGGATAATAAGCTGTCCTTTGGGGTGTTTTGGGAGGAGTTTTCCGATGAGGTCAATTTATTTGCCCTTCTCCAATCGTCTTCATTTTTTCGGTCGCCCCATAATTTTCTAAATTCTGTAAACCCTTGTTGACGTAATTTTTCATTGTTAAAAACCCACTTATTTCCATTCCCCAGTTGTGACCCAGCATTGGCTTGATCCTGCAAGGCCCGCAATTTTGCCGCTTCCATTTCTTTTTTTCTTTGCGCTTCTTCTTTGATTTGTTTGATGACATCTTTGATAAAAGCGGTTTGGCTCTTTTCATCCATTTTGGCAATGCGTTGAACGCTGTCTTCATATTGAGCCATTTCAATTGCCTGAACCAAGCTGGAAAGCTTAGCTGCCTTGCTTACAATTTCCTCGGCATTTGGGTACTTTTCCGGCATAACCTTGGCACACGAATCGTAATATTTTTGGGCATTGAGGTAGGATTTTTCTTGAAACGAAAGATCGCCTAAGCGTTCGTAAGAAAGCGCCTTTTGACGTTGGTTTTTAGTGCTGTAAAAAGCAGAAAGTGTATAGTATGCCTTAGCGATGGACACATTACCTCGCCCCCTTTCCATTTGCGCCTTAGCGTAATAAATCTGATCCTTGTACGCGGCATTTTTTTCATCTCGGAGCATTTTTTCCAAGACGCGCTCATCTTTTTCACCACTACCTAAGACCGCGTAATTCAGTTTTCCGTTGAAACTGATATCGTAATCTGCAGAGGGAGAAATAGACTTTTTAAAAGAAATTCTTGCGGAATCTAAACCATTGGTGGCTAAGTACATTTGTCCTAGAATAAAGTTTAATCGGGCCCTCTCCCTTTTGTTGTTGCATCTGCTCACCGCTTGAGACAATGGAAATAATACCTCCTCAGCTTGTTGCTTTATTAAATACAGGGAGGCTTTCGTTTTGTACATTTCAAATTGCGTCCTACGGTCCATTTCCGGAACATAATCATCGTCTAGTTTTGATGTTTTTTTCTTCTTAGAAAACTTCGAAGACTGCCCTTTTTTCTCTTGTTCAAGGGCTGTGTTTTGCAATTCATCTAACAGGGTTTTCGCTTCAGTGATTCTGTTTTGTTGAATGTAGATTTTTGCGATCCATAATTCAGCAATGTACTTGGAAGGATCTTTGGCGAAAAAGCGTTTGGTAAATTGGAAGTTTTTAAGGGCTTTTTCATAGTCACCTCGATAAAAAAAAGCTTTTCCAATGGTCAACCAATTTTCGTCTATCCAAGGATTAAACTCCGCTTCTTTGCTTCCCTCTGCAGAAGGCATTGCATGGTTTTGAATTACCTTGGTGCATTTCACTACCGCGGTATCAATGGCAGAGAGCATGCTTTTACTTTCCTCTTTGTTGGGCACTACGACCACCGGCAACCACGAATAAAAGTCGTCCTTTCGGTTTTTCTCGTAACTGTTTACCGCCATGGAAAGCAGTTCATTCGCGTTGAAGTATCCGTTGTATTTGGCCGTCATACCATGGTAGGTGCGGTTCAGGAATGCGTTTTTGTTGGTAGAACATCGCCAAGCACTTGCTGCAATGAACAGTATCAAGGGTAAAAAAACAGAAATTCTTGTGAGTGCCTTCATGGGTGCGCGCGAAACGCTCATTTTAAAAATTTATTGTGCCCTTAGGCAATATTGGTAAAAACCTGCTGTATGTCGTCGTCGTCTTCGATTTTATCCAGCATTTTCTCAATGTCTTGTAGCTGTTCTTCTGTAAATTCTACGGGAGATGTGGGGAAGCGTTTTAAGCTGGACTTCAATACTTCAATGTTCATGTCCTCGAGCGCTTTCGCCAAGGTGCCAAACGCGGTATAATCTCCGTAAACCGTTAATGCGCCATCTATTTCTTCGATTTCCTCACAACCTGCGTCGATAAGTTCAAGTTCTAAGGTTTCCAAATCGAGACTTACGGAAGGAGCTAATTCGAACACGGATTTTCGGTTGAACATGAATTCCATGGAACCATTGGGAACTACGCCTCCTCCGGCTTTGTTAAAATAAGATTTTACGTTCGCAACTGTTCTTGTTGGATTATCGGTAGCACATTCTACATAGACCAATACACCGTGTGGACCTTTGCCTTCATAATTGACCTCCAAAAAGGAAGCAATATCCTTCTGTGTCGCTCGTTTAATAGCTGCCTCAATGTTGTCTTTGGGCATGTTCTCCGACTTGGCGTTTTGAATGGCAGTTCGCAATTTCGAGTTGGTCAACGGATCGCTTCCCCCCTCTTTTGCCGCCATGGTAATGGCCTTTCCTAATTTCGGAAACATTTTGGACATCTTGTCCCAACGTTTTTCTTTGGCTGCTCTGCGGTATTCAAATGCTCTTCCCATATGTGGATTTCAATAAATACAAAGTTAGAAGAATCTGCTTTAAATTTCAAACCTCATTCAGTAGAGCGCATCAGTTGGTGAATGTACTCCAAAAGAGCGTCTCTTCCATCCCCGTTTGTGGCTGAAGTTGTAAATAAAGGAGGGAGTTCTTCCCATGTTTCGAGAAGGGCCTCCTGCAATTTCAATACGTTGCGTTGAGCTTCGGCACGAGAAACCTTATCCAACTTCGTAAAAACTAAAGAAAACGGGATTTGTTCTTCACCACACCAATTGATGAACTCTAAGTCGATTTTTTGAGGCTCCAATCGAATGTCGATTAGAATAAAAACAAGGGTTAGGTTTTCACGATGTCGTAAATAACTCGATATGAGTTTTTGCCACTTCTCTCGTTGGTTTTTCGAGACCTTTGCATATCCGTAACCTGGAAGGTCTACTAAATACCAAGCGTCATTGATGATGAAATGGTTGATGAGCTGCGTTTTTCCAGGGGCACTCGATGTTTTTGCAAGGTTTTTCTTACTGAGCAACATGTTAATCAAGGAAGATTTGCCCACGTTTGATCGACCGATAAAAGCAAATTCAGGGAGTGTTGGCTTGGGACAAGCCTTATAATCCGAATTAGACATGACGAAGGCTGCCGAAGAAATTTTCATGAAACAAAGGTAGGCAATCCCTTATCGCGAACAAAACCAATGCTTTATTGTTAGGTTATTGTGGGAGTTTATAAAATTAAGGATGTAGAAATATTGGTGGGCATAAAAGCCCATACATTAAGGATTTGGGAGCAACGTTATGGAATGTTGGTACCCGAACGAACGGAGACCAAAATTCGAATGTACACCGATGAAGAATTGGTTTACTTGTTAAATGTTAGGATTTTATTAGACCATGGCTTAAAAATATCCAAGATTTCAGCTTTGAGCGCTACTGAGATTCGGGAAAAAGTAGCAGAGATCAAACTGGGAACTCCCGCAGGAGCGAGCCAGGAAAAGTTGATTTTGGCTTTAGTGGAAATGGATGAATCCCTGTTCAATAAAACCTTGGACGACATCATTGTTAATTCTTCGTTGGAACGAGCATTCAAGGATTGTTTAATTCCATTTTTTGACAGGATAGGTGTTATGTGGTTGACCAATTCGATCAATCCTGCCCAAGAACATTTTATATCGAACCTAATCCGTCAAAAAATCGTAGCGGAAATCAATCAGTTGCCGGTACCCGACCGCAATTCTCCGGTAGTAATGCTCTATCTTCCAGAACATGAATGGCATGAAATCGGAATTTTGTTTTATCAGTACCTGTTGAGGGTTAAAGGAGTTTTCACCATTTATCTTGGGCAAAGTTTGCCATACGACTCTTTGTTAATCGCGATAGAGAAAGTTCGTCCCGATGTCTTGTTGACCTCGTGGTTGACCTCGGTGGAGGAGCATTATGTTAAAAATTACTTCAAGCAATTACGTGCTGCACAGCCGGAATTAACCATTCTTGCCGGAGGTGCACAAATTGGGATCCATAAGGATGTTGTAAGTCCTTATGCCATTACGGTTCAGTCATCAGAAGTATTGATGGAACTTATTACAGCACCACATTTACAATTTTCCCAGGAACAACAATAATTTTCTTGGGTATATTTCCTTCAAGCCATTTCACGGAATCTTTGTGCTCGAGAACCGCCTTTTGTACTTCATCTATTCCATAATCGAGGGGAAGGTTCAGAATGAAGCGCATTTTTCCGTTGAATGAAATAGGATAATCGTAAGCCGATTCCACCAAGAACTCAGGATCAAAGGTTGGATAGGTAGCGTCGCACAAAGAACCGGAAGCGTGTCCCAATTTTTCCCAAATTTCTTCAGTTATGTGAGGGGCATAGGGTGCCAGTAACACGGTTAGAGGCTCAAGGATCTCTCGATGGTTGCACCGAGCTTCGAGCAACTCATTAACGCAGATCATGAAGGTAGAAACCCCCGTATTGAACGAAAATCGATCCAAATCATCCCGTATTTTTTTGATGGTTTTATGCAGGATTTTCCAATGTTCTTTCGCCGGCTCTGTTGTGGTCACTTCAAATGTTCCCTCCTTGTGAAAGAGTTTCCAGTATTTTTTCAAGAACCCATGAACCCCGGTAATTCCTTTAGTGTCCCAAGGTTTACTTTGCTCCACCGGTCCCAAAAACATTTCATACATTCGAAGGGTGTCGGCACCAAAACGTTCCACCAATTCATCCGGCGTTTGAACGTTGTATTTCGACTTGGACATTTTTTCAATTTCAACTCCACAAACATACTCACCATTGGCTCCGAGGATGAATTCAGCATCCTGAAATTCCGCCCTCCAAGCCTTAAAGCCTTCCAAGTCCAAACGGTCGTTGTCCACCAAGGAAATATCGACATGTATAGGATTGGTAGTATAGTTGTCTTTCAATTCTTTGCTTACAAACGTTGTCGTTCCAACAATCCTATAAACAAAACTGCTTCGACCGAGGATCATGCCTTGATTGATCATTTTTTTGAAAGGCTCGTCAAAAGGAACAAGCCCAAGATCGCGTAAAAATTTACACCAAAAGCGAGCGTAAAGCAAATGGCCTGTTGCGTGTTCTGCTCCACCCATGTACAAATCCACATTTCCCCAATAATCGATCGCTTCTTTCGACGCCAATCCTTTTGGGTATTGGGGATCGAGGTATCGTATAAAATACCAAGAACTTCCCGCCCAACCGGGCATGGTGGATTGTTCGTAATCGTAAAGGCCTTGATGCTTCCATTGTTTTGCTCTGCCCAAAGGCGGATCTCCGTCTTCGGTAGGCAGATACGATTCTACTTCAGGAAGGGTTAAGGGTAGGCTTGGTTCGTCGATGAGATAAGGTACTTCGTCCTTGTAATAAACAGGAATGGGTTCTCCCCAATAACGTTGTCGACCAAAAACCGCGTCTCGCAGGCGAAAATTAACCTTGCGCAAGCCTTTACCCTCCCGTTCAATCGCATCTAGCATGTTGGATAGGGCCTCTTTTACTGCTAGGCCATTCAGGAATCCTGAATTTATTAATGTTCCTTCTTTTGTGCCCCAAGCCCCTTCTTCAAAATCATGTTCTTGGTTGGGCGATATAACGGGAAGTATAGGCAAGGAGAAAAATTTAGCAAATTTAAAGTCTCTTTCGTCGTGCGCGGGGACGGCCATCACGGCACCTGTTCCGTAACCTACAAGGACATAATCACCAATCCACACTGGGATTTTTTCTTGGGTAAAAGGATGTAAAACGTAAGCCCCAGTAAATACCCCAGACACCGTATTTACATCCGCCATTCGCTCTCGTTCGCTGCGGTTCTTAGAAGAATTAACATAGGCTTCAACGGCTGATTTTTGATCCAAAGTGGTTAAAGTGTGTACGAGGTCATGCTCAGGCGCGAGGGTTACGAACGACACCCCGAACAAAGTATCTGGACGGGTCGTAAATACTTCTATACTTCCTTGGCCATTTTCCAGAGGAAAATGCACCGAGGCACCTTCACTCCTTCCAATCCAATTGCGCTGTGTTTCTTTGATGCTGTCGAACCAATCCAAAGTGTCCAATCCGTCCAAAAGTCGTTGGGCATAGGCCGTAATCCTGAGGTTCCATTGCTTCAGCAGTTTTCGCTCAACGGGATGGCCTCCTCGTTCTGAAAAACCATTGATCACCTCATCGTTGGCGAGCACCGTTCCCAAAGCAGGGCACCAATTGACATAGGACTCTCCCAGATACGCCAATCGGAAATTCATTAATATTTCGCGTTGTGTTTTCTCATTAAACGCTTTCCATTCTTCTGCGGTGAAAGGCTCAAGGTTCGCCTCAATACCACCGTGCAAGGAGGCGCGTTGTTCTTCTGCAAAACCCTCGGTTTCAAACTGGGCAATGAGTTGGTCAATGGGTTCCGCTTTATCCGTTACTGGATTGTACCAATGATTGAACAATTGACGGAAAATCCATTGAGTCCAGGCGTAATATTCTGGGGATGAGGTGCGGACCTCACGCGACCAATCGTAGTTGAAGCCAAGTTTATCCAACTGTTCTCGGTATCGCGCAATGTTTTGTTGTGTAGTAATGGCAGGATGTTGCCCCGTTTGAATGGCGTATTGTTCTGCCGGTAAACCAAAAGAATCATAGCCCATAGGATGCAAAACATTGAAGCCGCTTAACTTTTTGTATCGTGCATAAATGTCGGAAGCAATATACCCCAAGGGATGCCCAACATGTAGTCCCGCTCCTGAAGGGTAGGGAAACATATCCAACACGTAAAATTTGGGTTTGTTCAGGTCTAAAGAAACCCGATACGTTGCATTATTTTTCCAGTACGATTGCCATTTGCTTTCAATTTCGCGTGGATTGTATTCCATGATGTAGTTGCTTTGGCCGCAAAGATAGTAAAGCCCTTCAAACCCTTAAGGATTTTACCTCAAGAAAGAAGGGCATTGAAAATGCGTTCTACGGGAATTTTTTCGATGCAATTGCACGATTTTTTTTCCTGACATTGCGTACAATCATTGTCAAAAACCAAACATTGTGTTTGCGTTCCCAAGGGCGACCAACGTCCTGGATCAATCGGTTTTTTAGGTGAAAAAAGCCCTACTGTTTTTACATTCATGATGCCGGCTAAATGAAGTGGCCCTGTGGAGCACGCAACAAAACCTTTGGCTTGTTTTAAAACTCCCAAGAGTTCTTGGAGGGAATATTTCGCAACCGCGTTGATAACTCCCGGTATATGATCAAAACTTACGCCTATTTTTTCCGCTTCCACGGCCGTTCCTGAAACCACCACTTGGTAGCCCTGATCCGACAACCTTTGCGCTAATTCCACATAACAGCGGAGGGGATATTCTACCGCGCTTCCTTTGGAAAAGGGGTGAAGCACGATGTAATCGCCGCTGATGGGAGAACTTGAGTTTCCTTGAAAACTCATCGACATGTCCTGAATTTCTGAGAAGGAGGGGATATTTGTTTGCCCCAATGGTTTTAGGAGGTGAAAGTTCAATTGTGCTTCATGTAGGGGGGAGTTCTTTCGCGTAAAGTCTACCCTTTTATTGCAATAGATCCAATGAGCCCAACGGTGGCTTGTTCCGATGCGGTGCGTAATGTTGGCCTCTTTGGCCCACTGGGCTATTTTTTTTTGAGGAAAAACATGAAAAATCATGTCGGCGAACAAAGCCTGTTTACGTTCAACTTTGGTCATGTGCTCAACATCCTCCAAAAGTAAAACTTCATCCACGGGAGCAAAGCACTCGACCACGCTCTTCGTATAGGCTTTGCACAAATAAATCAAGGCCGCCTCTGGATAAAGGGATTTTAACTTCACGCACAAAGGCAGAGTTAGGACAACGTCACCAATGCTATCGGTACGAGAAACGATGATTCGCTTAATGGGTTTTTCGTTCTTCATACAAGCGCTTTACTTCTTGGTATTTAAAAAAATTCGATTGCGCGCTGATGCGGGCAATATGATAACCGGAGCGGCCATCCAAAAATCCGCGCTTGAAAAGATACATTTTTACAAACCTCCCTATGGCGCTAATGAAGGGTTGCATAGGATAGGGCTTTTTACCCAATTCCACGTATTTTTTTGCCGTCAAGGTAGAATATCGATCGGCTCGTTCTCGGTGCTGACGATGCGAAGTATAAGAATAGTGTTCCAAGTGCCCCTCTAATAAGGAAGGAGTGAATGCCTCGGAACACACCAATTCTTCGTGCACCAAGTTTCCTTCCCAATAACAAGATTTTGGGAACAAGCGAACTTTGATGTCAGGATACCAACCCGAATGGTAGATCCATTTTCCACAATAATTGGTCAAACGATTCACAGCGTATGTTCCCTTTTCCCCTAAAGCTTTCATTTTAAGAATTGAATGTTGTAATTCTGAAGAAAGCACTTCATCCGCATCCAGGGATAATATCATATCGTAAGTAGCCAAAGCGTTTAGATCATTCTTTTGTTGTGCATAGCCTTGCCATTTTTGTTGGTGAAACGTTACGCCAAACGAACGACAAATTTCCATGGTTCGATCGGTTGAAAAGGAGTCCATAACAATGATTTCATCGGCAATTCCTTGTAAGCTTTCCAGGCAACGTGCGATATTTGGTTCTTCGTTGTAGGTAATGATGGTGGCCGTAATCAACATTGGGCAACTATTTTATACGGATCTTGTCCCCCACTTGGATAATATTCCCTTTGCCTGGATTTAATTTTTTGAGTTGAGCTAAGGACAAATGGTATTTCGCTGCAATTTTACCAAGGGATTCCCCAGACCTAACGGTATGGTATTTTTTAGGTTTTACAACGGGTTTTATAACAGGTTTTACGTTGGGGGAGGGAGGGGTTATTACCGGAATTTGTGTGTTGGTTTTTTTCAGCACGATTCGTTGTCCTACATATACGTTGGAGGTATTAAGGGCGTTCCATTCTAAAAGTTCATCGACGGACACCTTATATTTTGCAGCGATGGAAGACATCGTTTCATTGGGCTTTACTTTGTGGAAAACGTCGGTTCCAGAGAGGCTATCGCCGTAAAACAATAAGCTATCCTTATTCAAGGGCTCAACGTTGGGCAGGTTTTTAGGAGTAATCGGATTTTCCAACAGGTACAAGGAGTCTTCCATGGATACTAAGAGCAGTATTTTATCCAGGGGACCGGTTACACAGCGTTGTTTTATCGATGCCGGAATATATTCGGCTTTATAAATAGGGTTTAAGTCTTTAATTTCTTGTAATTCCCAGTCCAAATTTTTTGAAATGGTAGCCATCGAAAGCCCCCTTTTTAGGCACATAGTGTCCAGCTGCGCGTTGTGGATTTTTGCAGGAGCAGGCATAAGGTTGTGTTCCTGGTGGTAGGTCATCATGTAGGCAGCAGCAATGAACGTGGGAACATAGCCCTGGGTTTCAGAAGGCAAATACGGACGAATATCCCAGTAGTTTTTTTGGTTTCCTGACCGCTGAAGTGCACGGTTTACCGTTCCTGGTCCAGCATTGTATGCGGCCAAGGCAAGGTTCCAGTCACCATAAATCCCAAAAAGTTTTTTTAGATAACGGCAAGCAGCGTCCGTTGCTTTGATAGGATCCATTCGCTCGTCTAAATAGGAGGTTTCTTCTAATCCGTAATAGAGCCCCGTTCGGTACATGAATTGCCACAATCCTAAAGCACCGGCCTTGGATTTAACTTGAGGCCGCAATCCGCTCTCGATGCAGGCTAAATATTTTAATTCCAAAGGAAGGCCATATTCGGATAATTTTTCTTCAAACAAATCGAAATATAAAGCTGACCGTCCTAAAACAATTTTGACAAAAGCGCGTCGGTTTTTAGCAAAAAAACGGATTGAATTAAGGGTAATATTATTGCAATCAAATCCAAAAGGACTTTTTTGATTCATTTGATCTAATCGTTCGCAGTATTCTTTGTCGCTAAATTCGGGGAGCATATCAGGTTCATAGTTCAGCGCTTTAATGATGGAATCGGAAACCGTTGAGTTCGCATAATCAGCGTAGAAATATTGCAAGGATTGTGTAACTGTGTTGAGGAAAGGATTTAATCCTAAAGAGTCTTTACCCGCACCGTTGGGAGGGGTGTTTTGAGCGAAAAAGGACGTCGACAGCCCTAAAAACATCCACAAAAAGCTATACCATCGAGTTTTTAACGATTGCTGACGCATGAAATAAAAGGGATTCGTTAAAATTATCGGTCATGAGTTGTACGCCAAAAGGTAATCCATTGGTATGAAAAGCAAAAGGCAGGCTGATTGCAGGATTGCCCGTCAAATTTGCATGAACGGTATAGATGTCTTGAAGGTACATGGTTATAGGGTCTTTAACTTCCCCTATTTTAAAAGCGGTTGAGGGCGTTGTAGGCATGATAAGGCAATCTGCTTTCTCAAACATATGACGGGTATGGTCTTGCAGTAAGCGACGAACTTTTTGTCCCTTGGCATAGTAGGCTTCGTATTGTTCATTGGATAAAACAAAAGTGCCCGTAATGATTCTACGTTTTACCTCTTCGCCGAACCCTTCACTTCGGGATTTGGTGTACACCTCATCGGTGCCAAAAGCGTCATTTGACCGATAACCAAAATGAACTCCGTCAAAGCGTGAGAGGTTGGAAGACGCCTCTGCGGTCGTTAACACATAATAAACGGGAACGACATACGCTAAATACGGAAAATCAAAATAAGTGATCGTGTGCCCCGCTTGCTCCAATCTTGAAATAAGTTCAACTAAATGCGCATGCACTTCGGGATCAAGTTGAGGGTGGTCTAGGTAGTCCTTGATGACGCCGAATCGTAGGCTTTTTTGTGTTATCGGTGCTTCTTGCACTTCCAAGGAAGAACTTGTTGCGTCCATGGCGTCCTTTCCAGCCATGATTTCATAAAGGGTTTGGGTGTCTTTAATGGATTGACTGAAAACCCCTATTTGGTCAAAGGAGGACGCGTAAGCAATTAACCCATAACGGCTAATCCTTCCGTAGGTAGGTTTAAATCCTATGGTGTCTGTCCATGATGCCGGTTGCCTAACCGAACCTCCGGTGTCCGAGCCCAGGGCCGCGGTGCACAATCCTGCAGCAACAGCCACCGCTGAGCCTCCTGAAGAACCTCCTGGAACATATGCTTCATTATGAACATTGCGAACTGGGCCGTAGAACGATTTTTCATTGGAGCTCCCCATGGCAAATTCATCGCAATTCAAACGACCAATGACGATGGCGTCTTGATCGATGAGCCGCTGCAAACATGTGGCAGTGTAAAGAGATTCGAAGTTTTGGAGAATTTGTGAAGAGGCACTTACTTGATGACCTTTATAGCAAATGTTATCCTTGATGCCCAAGACCAGCCCCGCCAAGGGTCCTGCGGTTCCAGCTTTGATTTTTTGGTCAATTTCGTGGGCGGATGTTCGAGCGGATTCTTCAAATACTTCAACAAAGGCATTGAGGTGCTTTTGCTGCTCGATACGAAGCAAGTAATGATTAACAATATCAACAACCGATTTTCCCAACCGAAGATCCGATTGGATTTCATCAATATCGGAATACATAGGGATTATTTTTCCTCTATGGATTTTTTATCCCCTTCTGCCGTGTTTTTTTCTTGCCCCTTGGAAGCATCTTTGAATTCGCGAATCCCTTGGCCTAAGCCCTTCATCAATTCTGGAATTTTTCTGCCACCAAACAACAATAAAACAATTGCGAGAATTAAAATGATTTCAAAAACACCAAATTTTCCACCCATATCGATTGTTATATTAGTATCAAAGGTACAATAAATTAAAGAAACAACAAGGTTGTATTATAACTTTCTAGCGACTTCCACTTCTTCGTAGGCTTCCACCAAATCACCAATTTGGATGTCGTTGTACTTATCGATGTTCAAACCGCATTCATAATTGTTTTTTACCTCGCGCACATCGTCTTTGAATCGTTTTAGGGATCCAAGTACTCCGTTATGGATAACGATTCCATCGCGAATTACCCGAACTTTAGCACTGCGTTTAATGATACCATCCACGACATAGCATCCGGCAATTGTCCCAACTTTTGTGATGTCAAACGTTTCACGGATTTCCGCAGTACCAATGATTTGTTCTTCAATATCCGGAGAAAGCATTCCTTCCATGGCCGATTTAATTTCTTCAATGGCCTTGTAAATAACGGAATACAAGCGAATATCAATTTGTTCGGATTCTGCCAATTTACGGGCACTCAACGATGGACGAACTTGGAACCCAAGGATGATAGCATTGGAGGCGGAGGCAAGGTTGATATCTGCTTCGGAAATGGCTCCAACGCCTTTATGCACGATGTTTACCTGGATTTCATTGGTTGAAAGACCTAATAGCGCATCGGACAAGGCCTCAATAGAACCGTCCACATCTCCTTTTACAATTAAGTTCAATTCTTTGAAATCACCAATGGCCAATCGGCGGCCAATTTCATCTAAGGTGATGTGTTTATTGGTTCGAAGGCCTTGCTCTCGGTATAGTTGTTCTCGTTTTGAGGCCAAGCCTTTTGCTTCGCGTTCGTCGTCTAAAACATGGAACTTGTCTCCGGCACTTGGCGCACCGTTAATTCCTAATACTGCTACTGGAACGGATGGGCCTGCAATTTTAAGCGAATTCCCGTGTTCGTCCTGCATCGCCCGTATTTTACCATAATGTCGGCCTACCAAAACCACATCGCCAATTCGTAAGGTACCTGTCTGAACAAGCATGTTGGTTACGTAGCCTTTGCCTTTGTCCAGCGAGGATTCAATGACTGTTCCAACCGCGTTTTTATTGGGATTTGCTTTAAGTTCTAATAGTTCGGCTTCAAGCAGGATTTTTTCCAATAATTCAGGAATGTAAAGCCCTTGTTTCGCCGAAATTTCTTGGCATTGATATTTACCTCCCCACTCTTCAACTAATATGTTCATTTGGGACAACTGTTCTCTGATTTTTTCAGGATTTGCTCCGGGCTTATCGATTTTGTTGATTGCAAAAATCATCGGAACACCTGCGGCTTGGGCGTGAGAAATGGCTTCTTTCGTTTGAGGCATGACGTCATCATCGGCAGCGACTAAGATGATAGCGATATCGGTTACTTGAGCTCCCCGAGCACGCATCGCGGTAAACGCTTCGTGACCGGGAGTATCTAAAAACGTTAATTTTCGACCGTCTGCTAAGGTAACGGAATACGCTCCGATGTGCTGGGTAATACCCCCTGCTTCACCACTGGTTACGTTGGCATTTCGAATGCGGTCGAGCAAGGAAGTTTTACCATGATCGACGTGTCCCATAACGGTAACAATTGGAGACCTCGGCAATAAATCTTCGGGCGCATCTTCAACAACCGCGATGGAATCCTGTACATCTGCGCTGATAAATTCGGTTTCAAAGCCAAACTCGTCGGCAACAATTTGAATGGTTTCGGCGTCCAGGCGTTGATTGATTGAAGCGAAAATCCCAAGCGACATACACGCTGAAATTACTTGTGTTGCCTGAACATTCATCATGATCGCCAGTTCGGATACCGTAACAAATTCTGTTAATTTTAGAATTTTATCGTCCATTTCTGCAGCAAGAAGTTCTTCTTGTCTTTTTTGAGCAATGGATTCTCGCTTAATTTTACGGTTTTTTGAAGATTTAGATTTTCCTCCTTGGTTGGATAAACGCGCCAAGGTATCCTTAATTTCTTTTTGGATATCTTGTTCGGAGATTTCTTTTTTGTCTTGTTTCAGTCCTGGTTTGTCGGCACTTGTTTTATTGGCGGAAGCAGATGAAGGCTCTACTTTTTTAATTCTTTTACGCTTTCTTTTTGCTTCTTCTGAAGCATTGGAATCAGCCGTGTTTTGTGTTTTTGGTTTTTCAACCGGGAGTTCAATTTTTCCAAGAACTGTTAAACCACTTAAAACGGTCCTTTCGGTTTTTATCGTTTCTATTTCTGGGGCCTTATTCGTAGGTGTTTTTTCTTGGGGTTCAGGAGTTGTGGCCTCCGATTTAACCTCTTCTACTTTAGGCGTTTCTGCCTTTTTCTTGGGGGAAAATTCGTCAAGGTTAATTTTGCCCACCACATTAATGGTCGGTTCTTTGGGTTTTGAGGAAGCCGTTTCTCCTCCCAAAACACTGCGTTTTATTTCATCTAAGTTTATTTCATCTCCGTCATCTTCCACAGGAATTGATTTAGAGACCGAAGGCTCTGGTTTCGTTTCTTGAAGCGAAATAGTTTCCTTTTTTTCTTTAATTAACGCAGCCTTGGATTGATCTTTTAGTGTTTGATCTGCAGCAAACTCCGACCTTAGAATATGGAAATGTTCCGGATCAAGCTTAGAGTTTGGATTTGAATCTATAACGATACCTTTCGTTGCCAAAAACTCAATAAGGGTAGGTAACCCTACGTTGAGTTCACTAGCGGCTTTTCCTAATCGAATGGGTTTATCAGACATATTTTTTGTTCGTGCGTTTATGGACTATTACGGGACTATTCAAATTCAGCGTTCAGAATTTTGAAAACTTCTTCAACGGTTTCTTTTTCAAGTTCAGTGCGTTTAACTAATTCTTCAACGGTCATTTCAAGCACGGCTTTCGCAGTATCACAACCTACAGATTTTAATTCGTCGATAATCCAGCCATCAATCTCATCGATGAATTCTTCCAAATCAACGTCTTCTACATCTACTTCTCCTTCTCGGTATACGTCGATTTCATAACCCACTAATTTTCCTGCGAGCTTGATGTTGTTTCCCCCTCTTCCAATGGCTAACGACACCTGGTCTGGCTTCAAATACACTTTGACCCGCTTTTCCTCTTCGTTGATTTCCATGGAGGTTATTTTCGCAGGAGAAAGGGCTCTTTGAATCAGCAACTGCTGGTTAGAGGTATAATTAATGACATCGATATTTTCGTTCTTTAACTCTCGTACAATGCCATGAATTCTACTTCCTTTCATTCCAACGCAGGCACCTACAGGGTCGATGCGGTCGTCATAAGACTCAACAGCCACCTTGGCACGCTCGCCTGGTTCACGTACAATTTTCTTAATGGTAATAAGGCCATCAAAAACCTCAGGAACTTCTAATTCAAAAAGACGCTCTAAAAATTCAGGGGCCGTTCTTGAGAGAATAATGACCGGCGTACTATTCCGCATATCCACTTTGGAAACCACGGCACGTACTGTTTCTCCTTTTTTGAAGAAATCTGCTCCAATTTGTTCTGATTTGGGTAGGATAAGTTCGTTTTTGTCGTCATCAAGCACCAAAATTTCTTTTTTCCAAACTTGATATACCTCACCCGTAATAATTTCGCCAATTCGCTCTTTGTATTTTTTATACAAATGATCTTTTTCTAATTCCAAGATACGGGAGATCAAATTTTGACGCAAGGACAACACATTGCGACGTCCAAAATCAGCAAATTTAAATTCCTCGGTTACCGATTCTCCGATTTCAAAGTCAGGCTCAATTTTAATGGCATCAGAATAAGCGATTTCGGTGTTAGAATCCTCCACTTCGCCGTCGTCTACAATCTCTTTATTCAAGAAAATTTGCACATCTCCCTTATCGATATTTACAATAACATCAATATGGGCATCTGTGTTGAATTTTCGTTTAAGCATAGCCCTGAAAACATCTTCAAGGACATGTTGCATGGTTTGTTTGTCAATGTTTTTTAGGTCCTTGAATTCCGAAAAGGATTCTACTAAATCAATACTATTCATAAATAACTATTTAAAGGATATAACACGTTTGATTTCTTTTATTTCTGCTTTCAAATATTCGATACGTTCGGTAATTACTTCCGCTTTTTTTTTGGGTAGCTTTATCTTTTTTTCGCAATCAACAATCCAACACTGGTCATTGTACGCAATTAGCACGCCTTCTACCACTTCCCCTGTTTTTTTAAGGAGGCTAATTTTCTTTCCGGTGTGTTTAATGAATTGTTTTTCATGGCGCAGAGGTTTGTCCATTCCCGCAGAGGAAACGTTTAATTCAAAGTCCTCTTTTTCGCGGTCCAAATTGTGTTCGATATTCCTTGACACAGAAATGCAATCCTCAATCGAAACCCCACCTTTTTCACAATCCAATTCCACATTAATGACATTGGTAGCAGATACGGTTAAATCAACGACGAACAATCCCCGATCCAATACATCGATTCGTTCTTGTGCTAATTTTAATATTAATCCTTTGTCCATTACCGTTAAAAAAAGAGGGGACTTTCGTCCCCTCAAACCACTAATATGCTACAAAGCTAGGAATAAAAACGCAATTACGAAAATTTTTCTAGCAACTTAACTAATTTTGTTCATGCTGATAGAATTAGAAGATAAAATAATTTCCGATGAAATTTTCAAAAGAAAATTTGTCTGCGACCTTAATCGTTGTAAAGGTTCCTGTTGCGTTTTAGGTGATGTGGGCGCACCATTGTTAAAGGAGGAAGTGCCGCTGTTGAGCCACGCATTACCTGCAATTAAACCCTACATGAGTTCTGAAGGCATTCAAGCGGTGGAATCACAGGGAGTGGCTACGGTCGACTCCGAAGGCGAATATGTTACCACCCTGGTAAATGGTAAGGAGTGTGCTTTTGTATACTTGAATGAAGAAGGCGTTGCATTATGTTCTATTGAAACCGCTTCAAAACAAGGGGTTATTCCTGACATAAAGCCCATTTCTTGCGCACTTTACCCTATTCGCGTTAGAAAACTGAACGATTTTACCGCCATTCAATTTGACGAGTGGGATATCTGCAATTCCGCCAATGCTTGTGGTGAAAGATTGGGAATTCCAGTTTATCTATTTTTAAAGAAACCTCTGGTAAGAGCTTTTGGGGAAGAATTTTTTCAGGAGCTACGAAACATAGCTCCTGAAATCGAAAAACTTTCGGAATAATTATTCTGACTAAAAGCTTAATGCGCCTCCTCTTGTTCCCAGTCTTTTAAGGGTACGTTTTGAGGAATAAAGTCTTCCTCAGACCCGGGTTTGGAATAGTCATAAGGCCAACGATGCACGGTTGGAAGTTCTCCTGGCCAGTTGCCATGAACGTGCTCAACCGGGGTGGTCCATTCGAGGGTGTTAGATTTCCATGGATTTTGAGGCGCTTTAGGTCCTCGGAAAATGCTGTAGAAAAAGTTGAATAAGAATACAGCTTGTCCGATAGCGGCAATGATTGCAAAGGTCGTGATAATCACATTTAAATCCATGATCATAGCATAGGAGTCTGTATCGAAGGTTTCATATACTGAATAATTATAATATCTTCTTGGAGCTCCAGCTAGACCGACGAAATGCATTGGAAAGAATACTCCGTATGCTCCAACTAACGTTATCCAAAAATGTACATAACCCATTCGAGTATTCATCATTCGCCCATACATTTTAGGAAACCAATGATAAACCCCAGCAAACATTCCGAATACCGCCGACATACCCATAACGATATGGAAGTGTGCAACAACGAAATAGGTATCATGAATAGCGATATCCAACGCTGAATCTGCCAGGATGATACCAGTAACTCCACCCGTGATGAAGGTTGAAACAAGAGCAATTGCAAAGAGCATCGCTGGTGTAAAAACGATAGAACCTCTCCATAACGTAGTGATATAGTTGAACACTTTAACTGCGGAAGGGATTGCAATGAGCAAAGTGGTAAATACAAATACGCTACCTAGAAAAGGATTCATTCCTGTGATAAACATGTGATGTCCCCAAACGATGAACGATAAAAATCCAATGGCCAAGATCGATCCAACCATGGCTTTGTAACCGAAAATGGGTTTGCGAGAATTGGTCGCAATAATTTCGGAGGACAATCCCAAAGCTGGAAGTAAAACGATGTATACCTCAGGGTGCCCTAAAAACCAAAACAAGTGCTGAAATAAAAGCGGTGATCCGCCATGATTGGTTAACATTTCGGAACCTACCATGATGTCGGAAAGGTAGAAACTCGTACCGGCTAATCGGTCCATTATCAGCAACAGGGCCGCGGACAATAGCACAGGAAACGAAAGAACACCTAGGATAGCCGTAACAAAGAAAGCCCAAATAGTAAGGGGCATTCTCAACATTGACATACCAGCGGTTCTTAAATTCAATACTGTAACAATGTAATTAAGACTTCCTAGTAATGATCCGGCAATGAAAATCGCCATAGAGATCAACCACATGGTCATTCCAAGACCGGCTCCGCCGCCGAGCTGAGGAAGGGCAGAGAGAGGAGGATATACAGTCCACCCTGACATTGCTGGCCCGTTACCATCGGCACCTAAATCAATTCCAAAAATGCTTCCATTGAAAATAAAGAGCGAAAGGAACATGATTAAAGACGAGGCAAAAAAGAACCAAAAAGAGAGCATGTTTAGGAATCCAGATGCCATATCTCGTGCGCCTAGCTGCAATGGAATAAGCAAGTTGGAGAAAGTTCCTGATAATCCTCCGGTTAATAAAAAGAAGACCATGATTGTACCATGAATCGTTACTAAGCCCAAATACATGTCCTCTTGAAGCACACCATTCGGGGCCCAATATTCACCAAGGAAAAAGTGAAGAAATTCAGATTTTTCACCAGGCCAAGCCAATTGTATACGAAAAAGAATGGAGAGCATCATAGCCACCAAGCCCATGAATACGGCAGTCATTAAGAACTGCTTGGCAATCATTTTATGGTCTTGACTAAAAATATACTTGCTCACAAAAGTTTCTTCGTGATGATCGTGTTCATGATGAGCGTCGTGATGAGAAGCCATTTTAATTAGTTTAATCGTTTATTTATTTAACTTTCTTTTGCAGGTGTTTCAATGGGAGCAGCAGCAGTTGCTGGAATGAAGGAGTTTCTAAAGGTTTGCTTCATTTTGTTTTTCATCCACTTTTGGTATTCATTTTTATCCATTACCACCACAATCATTTTCATTCCGTAATGGGCTCCACCGCAAATTTTATTGCACATTAATACGTAGTTGAAGGTGGCTAAATTTTTTATTTTTCGCATTTCCTTGGTCGTATGAATTGGCGTAAACTTCAAGCGTGTAGATAATCCTGGAACAGTATTCATTTGTTGTCGGAAATGAGGGAAATAAGCAGAGTGAATTACGTCTTTAGAACGAAAGCTGAATTCATATGCTTGATCCTTGCATAAATAAAGGGTGTCTTTTTGAATGATATCGTTCCAAGCAGCGGCATCTTCTTTCGAATTGTGCGTAGCTTTCATTTGTTGTAACAAACGAATTAGGCGTTCTTTTCGGTCTAAGCGTTCTTGCAAGCTTGTAGCTACTGAATCGGATAAAACAAGATCGTTGTCATTGAGTTTTTTCTTGATATCTAAAATACCATCCGGTCCTTGCATCATAGCGTTAATGGACGAGTCAATAGAGGCAGAGGTAATAAGTCCTAATTCATTACTTGCGGTAATTAGCTTGTAGTCCGATCTCCCCAAGGTATTATCCATTCCTGCATACCGGGCGGTCCAGTTGAAACGTTGTGCGTACAATTCGATTTTAACCGCATCCTTTGCGGCAGGAGCTGTAATTTCATTCCATGTTTTAAGCCCAAGAATAATGATAACCGCCAATACTACAGCAGGCACAGATGTCCAAAGTAATTCGAGTTTATTGCTGTGGGAGAAATAGTAGGCTTTAACCCCCGGGCGACGTACATATTTGTACGCGAAATAGAAAAGTAAGAAGTTGGTGATAAAAAACACCAGAATTATAATGATGAAGTTCAGGTTTAATAACCAGTCAGTACTTTGACCTTCGAGTGAGGCTGAGGGGCCTCTTCCGGTCCAACCGTATTTATAGACTAAATAAAGGAAGCCTCCGAATTGAAATACGTTGAATACTAACATAAGTTTAGAATTCAAGTAGTTGTCCCTGTTGGGTATTTCATGCTCTTCTTCTTTGCGGTTTTTACGCGCTAACTCATAAAGGCGCGTAAGTTGAGCAATGGCGATAGCACCTAAAACAATAATTCCAAGAATGATTAATTTGCTTTCCATTTTAATTAAATAAGTTAAAATTCATGGTGTATACTCTCGTCAAGAAAGGGATGGTGTACTGGCAATAACGGAGCCTTTGTTAGATTTTTTAGCAAGATCATAATAAATGCACCTGCCATAAGTAAAAGCATTCCAAGTTCAAGAATTCCTAATTGAGCATTAACGCCAAGTGAACCTGCAGACACCATGATATAAACATCCAACCAATGTCCTAAAAGAATGATGATGCCTACAAACATGAGGATTCCGCTATCGCGTTTAGCGTCGCGCGACATCAAGATTAGCATAGGAAAGATGAAGTTTATAAGAAACATTCCAAAATACAATACCTTAAAGTTTTCGGTGCGCATTACGTAATAGGCTACTTCTTCACCGATATTCGCGTACCAAATAAGCATGTATTGTGAAAACCATAGATAAGACCACAAAAAGGATATGGCAAAAATCCATTTCCCTACATCATGAATGTGCGATTCGTTGATTTGTGGTAAGTAGCCTAGTTTCTTTAGGTAAATAATGGTAAGAACAATTACCACCATGGCGGAAACCCACATGCCGGCAAATGTGTACCATCCAAAAAGGGTGCTAAACCAATGCACATCAATAGACATCAACCAATCCCAGGCAGAAGTTGAACTGAAAACCGCAAAAAACACTAAGAATGTAGCTCCTTTTCGGTAGTTTTTAAAATGAATCTCCGTTCCACCAACCTCGTCTTCCAATAGCGATCTCTTTCTAAATCCTCTCAGAAAAATCAAATAAACGGCGAAATAGGCAAGGGTGCGTATCCAAAAGAAAGCAATGTTTAAATAGGCTGATTTTCCTTCTATTATATGATCTTCTTTGACGACCTCTTCATCCATCCATATGTAAATATGCGCCCCCTTCATTACGGTAATAAGTAAGAGAACACCACCTAAAACCCCAATACCATAGGGTAAATAGAGCGCAACGGATTCCACAACACGTTTGATTACTGCATACCAGCCCGCTTCAGTAGCATAATTCAACGCCAAGAAAAACAATGCGCCGAGTCCAATAGCGAAAAAGAAGAAAGCATTAATCAATCCATTGGTCATAATCCGGGTAAGAAAATGTTCTTCCCCTGCTCCAAGTATTATCCCTAAAGTAGAGAGCACGCCACCAATAATTAATAAACTTAAAGCAAAACGTTTCGCTTTAGGTGTAATTTGAAATTTTTCAGAAGGATTAGTTAACTCCATGGGTTACTATTTAGTTTTAGTCGTATCTGTAAATGCGATTTTACCGGTTTTAGCATAGTCTTTATACTGAATGCTTCGGATGTAATGTATTACGGTCCATATTTCTTCTTTGTTCAGCAAAGATCTGTGAGCGCCCATCATGCCTTTACCATAATAGATGGAGTAAAACATTTGTCCGTCTGATAAAGCCATTCTTTGCGCCTCAGTATAGTTTGGCACACCATTGTATGCTCCAGAAGTAACCATTGGACCATTTCCATCACCTTTTTCTCCATGGCAATGTTGGCACATAGCCGTGTATATTTTTTTTCCTTTTTCGATAACTTTTTCACTGAAGGCAACGCCGTTAATTTTGTCGGCAGCCGCTAAAGTGTACTCATCTTGTGAAGAGAGTCTTTCGTTGAACAATCCGTGGGTGTTTTTCATCAAGGCATTTGGTAAATGTTGGTAAGGCAACATGGTCTTCACCAAATTACTATCCGTACCATAAAAAGGAATGGTGAATTCTGGAGGAGTAAGGGCAGTTAGTTGAACTTTTTTGTTTTCATCAATTCTTCCACGAACCTCTCCGTAATCTACATATGCTTCAATAGCCGGTGAGCGGTACATGTCGGGCATGTACTCTAGGCCCGGACTGTCTGGATCTGAACTACATGAAGTAAAGGCGAACAATCCAAAAAGAAGAACACCTGTATATTTAATAAATGATTTTTTCATTCTCTTAACTAAATACTCTTATTTAATAACTTTCTTTTCCAATTCTTCGAAACCGGTGTTTTTGAGCAGTTCATCCAATTCAGATTCACTGATCGATTGATCTTGTAGCCGTATTTCCATGACAAATTTATCATCGGTCGTTCTTGGGTCTGGATTTTGTGCGGGCATTCCCGGAAGCGTTCGGTTGAGCAATAAATACGTTATAGCCATTCCATGAGCTGCACACAAGACGGTAAACTCAAAAGAAACAGGAATGAATGCTAGCATGTTTTCTGCGTAGGTAAAATTGGGTTTTCCTCCAACATTCATTTTCCACTCACGCACCATAAAATAATGCATTCCAATGGTTGCAAGGGTTAAGCCGGTTAAGCCGTATAAAAAGGCCATGATGCCCAGTCTAGTCCCTTTAACTCCTATAATTGGATCAATCCCGTGGATTGGAAAAGGGCTGTATACTTCAGCAATTTTAACGCCATTGGACACGAGTTTCTTAGCGCTGTTTTTAAGCACCTCGTCGTCTCCATACATTACATATATTAGTTTATCTGCCATGACAATTAATGGTGTTTGTGATAATCTGGGGATTCTTTATACGATTGGCCTGACCCTTTAAGGATCGTTTTTACTTCGTTCAAAGCTAATACAGGGAAGTATCTTGCGAACAACAAGAAAAACACAAAAAAGAGACCAATGGTTCCAATATATACGGCAATATCAATATGACTTGGATAATGCATACTCCAAGCCGCAGGAATGTAGTCCCTATGAATCGAAGTAACAATGATTACGTAACGCTCGAACCACATACCGATATTGACAATAATTGAAATGAAGAAGGTGAACAATAAGCTTCTTCGCAATTTTCTAAACCACATCAATTGCGGAGAAATAACGTTACAGGTCATCATTGACCAATAGGCCCACCAGTAAGGACCAGTAGCCCGGTTAAGAAACGCATAGGCTTCATACTCAACTCCTGAATACCATGAAATGAATAATTCGGTAATGTAGGCTGTTCCAACAATGGACCCGGTAACCATGATTACAACATTCATATATTCGACGTGCTTTGTATGAATATACGCCTCCAGTTTCATGGCTTTACGCATGACCAACAACAAGGTTTGTACCATTGCAAATCCAGAAAAAACGGCCCCGGCAACAAAGTAAGGAGGGAAAATCGTTGTGTGCCAACCAGGTATTACGGATGTAGCAAAGTCGAAGGATACAATGGAGTGAACGGAGAACACCAAAGGAGTTGCAAGACCTGCCAATACCAAGGAAACCAATTCAAACCTGTTCCAGTGTTTAGCTCTTCCAGACCAACCAAAAGAAAGGATAGAGTACATTCTTTTCGCTACTGGTTTTTTAGCGCGATCGCGTATAGTCGCGAAGTCAGGGATCAATCCAATGTACCAAAACACCAAAGAAACTGATAAATAGGTAGATATAGCGAAAACGTCCCATAAAAGAGGGGAGTTGAAGTTCACCCACAATGAACCAAAATGGTTCGGTAAAGGAAGAACCCAATAACCTACCCACAAACGACCCATGTGAATCAAAGGAAAAGTTCCTGCCATAAAGACGGCAAAAATGGTCATCGCTTCAGCGGAACGATTAATTGCCATTCTCCATTTTTGACGGAAAAGCAATAAAACTGCCGAAATTAAGGTGCCTGCGTGACCAATACCTACCCACCATACGAAGTTGGTAATATCCCAAGCCCATCCGATGGTTTTATTAAGTCCCCAAACCCCAATCCCGGTTCCTAGCAAATAACAAATAGAGCCAACGCCGTATAGACCTATGATTAATGCAATGGTAAATAGTATATACCACATTCTTGGAGCCTTGTCTTCAATAGGCTTACAAACGTCTTCCGTTACGTCATGGTATGTTTTATGACCCAGGATTAACGGTTCTCTTATGGCTGCTTCTTTTTGCATTTCTTATTTTTTTGAAAGACCTTAATTATGCTTCGTTTCTTACTTTAACCTTGTACCAAATGTTGGGCTTAACTCCAACCTCCTCAAGGGCTTGATATGCTCTTTTACTTTGCGTACTCTTGTATACCGAAGAATTATAATCGTTCCAATCACCAACGGTAATAGCTTGGGTAGGACATGCCTCAGAACAAGCCGTTTGGAGTTCCCCGTCTTCGATAACACGCGCTTCTTTTTTGGCGTCTAATTTTACGCTTTGAATGCGTTGAACACAGAATGAACATTTTTCCATTACACCACGAGTTCTAACGGTAACATCCGGATTCAATACCATTCTTCCAAGGTCATCTTGTGCCGGGTTAACTTCGGTGAATTTTTTGTACGATGGATAATTAAACCAGTTGAAACGACGCACTTTGTAGGGACAATTGTTCGCGCAATATCGCGTACCAATACATCGGTTGTAAGTCATTTGATTCAACCCTTCGTTGCTGTGAGTGGTTGCAAGCACTGGACAAACGGTTTCGCAAGGGGCGTGATTGCAATGGTGGCACATCAATGGCATATGAACAACGGTTGGATTAACCGTTGCTTTTTCCGCTTCTGAATAGCTGAAGTCTTCTTCTTTTTTCTTCCCAATAGCTTCTTCTGCATTCGACACATAATACCTATCAAGTCGTATCCAGTGCATCTCTCTCCCTCGTCGAACTTCGTCTTTACCAACTACAGGAACATTATTTTCTACTTGACAAGCCACCAAACAAGAACCACAACCAATACAAGAAGACAAATCTATGGTCATGCCCCATCGATGTCCTATTTTCTCAACAGGATGTGCATTCCACAAGTCAAATTCTGATACAGGTGCCTTTTCGTGATGACCATGTTCGTTCAGCCTTTCCAACATGTGAGGAGGGTTATATGCTTCCTTGGCTTTCGTTTTATAAGTGTTTAAGGAGGTCTCCTTTACAATGGACTCCCGGCCCATCACCGTGTGATGTATCTGGGTTGCCGCAATTAAATAAGTTCCTTCTTGTTTTTCGACTTTTGCCGCACCCGAATATTGAAGCATGCCGGCTGATGATCTAAGCATTGGATAAACATTGGCTCCTATGGTTTTTTTCGTTCCGTCGTCAGCTAAATCGTATCCGCCGTATTCTTTGGTTTGATAAGCCCCTTTTCCAATGGCTTCTCCTCCTGCCCCTCTTCCATATCCAAGAGCAACACCAACGGTATTCAATGCTTGTCCTGGTTGCGGGTATACAGGTAAAGTTACGGAAACTCCATTGACCGTAATTTTTGCAAGGTTTAGTCCATGTTCTTGGTCATACGTTGTCGCGTAACCAAGCTCCTCCATTTGATAAGGGTTCATGGTTATGTAGTTGTCCCAAGTCACTTTAGAAATTGGATCTGGAAGTTCTTGTAGCCATGGATTGCTCGCCATAGCCCCGTCACGAATCGCTGTTTTTTGATAAAAATTAACTTCCCAATCACCAGGGTTCTTATTGGATGAAGGGATATTTACTGGGGTAAATGTATTGGTAAATGCTGGAATAGTAGTTCCAACACAGCTGTTATGAACTAACAAATCAAAGTTGCCAGTATATGCACCACGTATCGTATCGTAAGCAAACGTTGAGTCTTTGCCCGTTCTTTTAGTTAAACCAGCCCAAACATAAAAAGATTCTAATACGGAACAGGTGTCTCCTAAAGGACGAATGGTGGGCTGAGCTACGGAATATTCTCCTGATTTTGGCTGAAAATCCATCCAGCTTTCCAAGGGATGGTGATCAGGAACGATGTAGCTTGCCAAGGAAGACGTTTCATCGCTATACCTTGCAGTGGACACAAAAAGAGGTAGTTTTCCGAGTGCGGCCTTGAGTTCTTTTCCTTGCGAGTGGGTATAAACTGGATTGGTGCCCAAATCGATTAATACATCGGGACCCTTACCTTTAAGAATATTCGAGAACAATACTTCAGCCTTGGAGTTCTCCGCACCAAAAAGTCTTACATCGTTTGACAAATCAATCGTTGTTCCGTAGGCAGATAATTGATGATTAATCGCGTTAACCAATAATTGGTCTTCTAAGCGGTTTGTTCCACATACAACCAATGAATTTTTTCCGGATTTTCTTAAGGATTTAACCGCTGCGTTTGCAATTTTCAATAAATCACCTTTCAATCCTGTACCTCCGGTTCCTTTTAGGTTGTTTAAAAGATAAAGCAAAACCAACGTGGTTTCTGAAGGTTTAATTTGTCCGCGATAATCGGCATTTGAGCCAGTAATGGACAAGTTGGATTCGAATTGGAAATGGGTCGACATAAACTCGCCGTCTGGATTTCTTGTCGCCCCATATTGTTGTGCATATTCGTTGGATAACAGCCATGTACTGCAAAAGTCAGCGGCAACACTTACAATTGTACGCGCTTTTGAAAAGTCGTAGGAAGGAATACGCGCCTCTCCGAAATTCTGCAAATGTGCCTTACGTATGGCCTCATACGAAATAGCATCGTACTGAACAAGTTCTACACTGCGATTTCCCTCTTTGGTATAAGTTTCCGTAAATAATTGGATACCCTTAAGCAATGAAGGACTTATAATGGAAGGCGAAAGAATCGCAATGCTTTTCGCATTTTTCAATCCCTGTATAATCGCTTGGTCTGCGGTGTTGACCGCCACATTAGCTTTTGAGCCTTTTTTGCGAGCGCCGTTGAGGCGCTCACTATCGTACAACCCTAATACGGAGGAAATAATCTGCGGATTGGTTACTCCTTTAGTGAAGCCAAAATCTTTATTTCCTTTGATGAAAATAGGCCTTCCTTCTCGTGTTTTCACCAAAATGGAGGCATAAGAAAGTCCATCATAGTAGGTTGAAGCATACCATGTAGCAACACCAGGAGTCACATTCTCAGGCTTGTTAACATAAGGCACCGCTTTTGTGACAGGAGCTTCGCAAGAAGCCAAAGTTGCAGCGGCTACTGAAAATCCGAGAAACTTAAGAAAGTCGCGACGGCCCGTAGAAGCTTCGGCTAATTTTTCGTCCAATAAAAAGGATTCAATAGCGGATTGAGCCGGAAATTCCTGATCTCTCTGTTCAAGGAATGCAGGCGTTTCTTTCAATTCTTCGATTCCTTTCCAGTATTTTTTTGTACTTCCCATAACTGTTTTCTACAAATCTTAATTAATAGTGACACTTAGAACATTCCCAACCGCCCAATTCACTTACCGTGATTTTTTCATCTTCTTTAAGGTGTTTGTAATGCTTCATGTCTCTTTTTAAACGCTTATGAAGTTCATCGTAGTAGGCATTGCTCTTGTCATCAATCACCACTTCTTTTTTACCATGACATTCAATACACCAGCCCATGGTGAGGGTAGGTTTTGTTAACTTGATATTTCCTTCAATCTTACTTAAGTCTTCAACCTTTTGAACTTTAGCTGTTTCTTTCATGGTTTTCATATCACCATGGCATTGAATACAATCAATTTTACCAGCAACAACGTGTTGCGAGTGGTTGAAATAAACATGGTCAGGTAAAACATGCACCTTATTCCAAACGATAGGAGATGTTTTGCCCGTGTAGCCTCCTGCAGGTTTAATGTTTGGGTCCCAACCTGCAGCCGCATAAATTTTGGAAATTTGCGCTTGTTGCTCTGGTGTTTTACCGTTGATTTGCTTGTGACAATTCATGCAGACATTGACCGTTGGAAGGCCCGCAGACTTAGATTTCTCTACGGAATTGTGGCAGTATTTGCAATCGATACCGTTTTGTCCGGCATGCACGGAGTGCGGAAAACTAATGGGCTGTGAAGGCTGATATCCCTCCATTACATTGATGCTTCCTAGACTTTGCAACCCCAACACAAGAACACTTATAGTAAGCACGAGCACGGTTACTCCAGTTGCTGCCCGGTATTTCCACAACCACAACTTGAATTCCTGCCAATAGGTTGCATTCGTGTCTGGCTCAGACTCAGAACTTGCATTTTTTAATTGCCTTCTTACTCCACTAACAGAAAAAATAATCACAAGGAAGATAACCCCCATGATCCACCACGTTTTACTAACGCCACCCTTCCCTTCTTCTTTCGCGGCATCTTCTTTGGCTTTTCCATCCGCGGCACCCGCGGCCCCAGGAGCGGCTGCTTTGCTTGAAGAAGAATCGGCATAATTTAAAATTTGATCAATTTGATCGTTGGAAAGATCCGCAAACAGCTGCATCTGAGAACCACCATACTCATTATACACTTGGTTGGCTCGCTTCGACTTCCCACTGCCCCGTAACGCCGCATTGTTTTTTACCCATTCATAAATAAGATCTCCTTCACCCGCGTCAGCCCAACGTTGACGTGCTCCTTTGAGCATCGGACCGGTACCATTTTTTTCAATTTGGTGACAGCTAGAACATTTTGCCTTATACAGGTTTTCTCCTTGGGACCAAAGACCGTTCGGCGCTAAAATGATAGAGATAAAAACAAGTATGCTGGCGAACAACTTGCCTTTTCTAAATCCTTCACTATGAGCTATTTTCATGAATTTAGGTTTCAAAAATTATATAGTTTGAGTGTGTAAGACTCCAATAATTCACGTGCAAATTTACACGAATTGGATTTATTTATGACACATTCATGACAAAAAACCATGTGCCGCATTAATTTATAATGATTCTAAATAAGCTTAGGGCAGCTTTGTTGACGACTTGAAAGGTTTGTTTATTTTTGTCTAAATAGTACATGGCATGAAATATTCTGTTGGCGTTATTTTTCTGTTGTTCGGATTTTTGTTGAAAGTCGATGGTCAAGTTGATATTATTGGAAGCGGTCATTTTGAGTCAGCGACGAAGTTAAGCCAAGGAATCAAGCAAGAGATCATGGGTTATAGAATACTCTTGGCCTCTGAATACGAAAAAAAAACAGCGGACTCCCTTCGAAATAATTTCATCCAAGCGCATCAAAAGACAGACTCTTACATAGAATTCGACGCCCCTAAATTTGTTCTTAGTGTAGGAGATTTCCGAACAGAAATCGAGGCGGAATGGTTTTCACAACAAATTACAGGGAATTATCCCCTGAATGTGGTCATTCGACGAAGGATAAACCTACCAAGAATTGATTAAAAATGACGCCAACCTTGAGCCTTTAATTCGTGATAGCTTTCAGAGGTGTCACAAAGGTATCGACCTTGATCTTCGCTGGTGAAATAACCGATAGGGGTAAAATAAGGATTGCCTTTAATTTTATCGAAGTCTTCTGGCTTAACACTCAACAAGAGTTCGTATTCCTCCCCGCCGTGCAAAGCACAGGTTAAGGGGGAAAGTTGGAAATCAGTTGCCATTAACTGCGTGTCTTCATGATAGGGGAGTTTGTTTTCATAAATTACGCATCCGACCTTACTTGCTTTGCAAAGGTGTAATACCTCTGAACTGAGACCATCCGATATATCAATCATCGAAGTTGGAATCAAATCGAGGGATTTTAGCAAATCAACCAGGTCTTTGCGAGCCATCGGCATCAGTTGTTTTTTAACAAGCGTATCGAATTGAGAAAGTTCGGGTTGTATGTTTGGGTTGCTCAAAAACACACTTTTTTCTCGCTCAAGAATTTGTAATCCTAAGTATGGTCGGCCTAAATCTCCACTTACCAATAAAATGTCGTTGGGTTTTCCTCCTTTACGGTAGGTAATGCTTGATTTTTCAACCTTTCCAATGGCCGTAACAGAAACGACTAATCCTTTGGCGGAACTGCTGGTGTCTCCACCGATTAAATCGACTTGATAATGAGCGCAGGCATTGCGCACCCCTTCATAAAATTCCTCCAACGCTTCTATAGGAAATCGGCTCGAAACGCCCAAACCTATTAATATTTGTTCGGCAGCTCCATTCATGGCATAAATGTCAGAAACGCTCGCCGAAACTACTTTGAAACCCAATTGTTTTAAAGGCACATACATTAAATCGAAATGTATGTTCTCTAAAAACAGTTCTTTGGAAATCAAGGTATATTCGTTTTCATTGCGGTCAATAACTGCACAATCATCGCCAACCCCCGTTACTGTTTTTGAGAGCTCTTGAGTGAAGGTTGAGGTCAGGTGTTCGATTAACCCAAATTCCCCCAGGTTTTCAATGCTTTTTTTCTCTTCGTCCTTATTCATGCTGCAATTTTAGTGAATTGTCGTTGAATTCACCGATTTAGACGGGTTTTTCGTAGGCTTAAACATTTTCAAAAGGAGGTATTTCATGGTTGATTTGTCCACTACGGGACTTCATTTTCTTCGTCTAGGCTTCCTTTATTGGTTTGCCCTTGCCAAAATACTATTGGCGGTTATTTTATAAGGGCAAAAAAAAATCCCGCAAGGCAGGATTTTCATTTGTTGACCCACTAGGGCTCGAACCTAGACTCTTCTGAACCAAAATCAGACGTGTTGCCAGTTACACCATGGGTCATTCTGGTTGCAAAGTTATGAACTTTATTTAATTTCCAAAAAAGCAAGATTCGAAATTTAAGTTAGTGGTTTTTCTAGTAACCTTTATATTATTAAATTCGCAACGATTCAAAACCATCTTTTATGAAGTTTAAGCAACTTAACAATATTTTCGGCTGGTCGATTTTTGCCATTGCCACGGCAGTTTATTTGCTCACCATGGAGTCTACCGCGAGTTTGTGGGATTGCGGAGAATACATCACAGCCGCCTATAAATTGGAAGTGGGTCACCCTCCAGGTGCACCATTGTTCATGGTTCTTGGACGAATGTTTTCCTTTTTTGCTTCACCGGATTCTGTGGCAATTTGGATCAATGCCTTGTCGGCTTTGAGCAGCTCATTCACCGTTTTATTCATGTTTTGGTCGTTGACACTGATGTTGCGCAAACTTGTTCTAAAACAAAAAAATGAAGTCAATACTGCGGATGGATTCATGATTTTAGCCGCTTCAGCGATTGCTTCTTTGGCATACACGTTTTCAGATTCTTTTTGGTTCTCCGCGGTGGAAGGAGAAGTTTATGCCATGGCATCCTTGTTTACCGCAGTTATTTTCTGGGCGGCGTTAAAGTGGGACGAAGAAATGCGTTCTGTTGAGTTGAAGACGGCACCAAACCGGTGGATAATTATGATATTTTTCATGCTTGGTCTAGCCGTAGGGGTCCACTTATTGGGTATTCTTGTGGTTCCTGCAATTGGGTACATTATCTATTTTAATGTCTCAAAAAATTCAAATGTAGCGGGCATTTTAATTACCGGGGTTATCTCAATATTCACCCTTGGATTTATACAAGAAGGGATAATTCCAGGTAGTGTAGCTTTAGCAAGTAAAATGGAGGTTTCTTTTGTTAATTCCTATGGACTTCCTTTCAACAGTGGAATGGTTTTTTTCTTCCTTCTTTTGGTGGGAGCCTGTTCTTTTGGTATTTATTATGCTCGTAAAAAGCAGAAGGCCTTATGGTATAATGCCATTATGGGACTTACGGTTTTGTTAATTGGCTACAGCTCATTTGCGGTGATTGTTATTCGTTCCAATGCGAACACTCCCTTGGATGAAAACGACCCGGAGAACCTCGTAACGCTACATTCATATTTAAAACGTGAACAATACGGTAAAACCCCCTCCCTGTTAAGCGGACCCTACTGGAATTCCTTGCGGTTAAATGAAGAATTGGGCGCGAATGGTCAGCCGGAACTTACAAGTACGGAAGGGTGGAAAGATATGTCTCCATTTTATTTACGACGCTTTGTTGTTTTGGACAACGATCGAGGAGAGGACCAAAATGAAATTAAGGCATTTGTAAAGGAAATAGACGCAGAGGAGTGGGTTAAAAAGAACCAGGGGAATTATACAATAGCGGAAAAGTACTATGAAAGCAACGGGTCGGTAAGGAAAGAAGCGGAGCCCGTATATTCCCAGACAACCTTTTTTCCTAGAATGTACGACGGTTCGGACCCCAATAAGGTAGAGATGTATAAAAAGTGGAGTGGTTACGATCCAGAAGAAGGGGCGGAGGGAGCAGAACTTGGACGAGATGGCAAAAGATTGCCTACCATGGGAGAAAACTTGACCTATTTCTTCCGCTATCAGGTAGATTGGATGTACATGCGCTACTTACTGTGGAATTTCGCAGGTCGTCAAAACGATATTCAAGGAAACGGAGATGCCCTACGAGGCAATTGGATTAGCGGGATCGATTTCGTAGATAGCCCGCGTGTCGGTGCTTCGGAAGGACACCCATTGTATACTTCTGAAAACGAGGGATACAACCGATTTTTTCTCCTTCCATTAGCCTTTGCAATTTTGGGTCTATTCTTTCATTTTTACCGAGCACCTAAAGACGCATTTGTATTATTATTAGCGTTTTTATTCACGGGCATAGCCATTGTCCTTTATTTAAATCAAAAACCTTTAGAGCCTCGTGAAAGGGACTATGCATACGCAGGTTCGTTTTATTTCTTCGCCATGTGGATTGCTTTTGGGGTCTATGCCGTCTATGATTTTATTACTTCGCTCAATAAAAAAACCTTACAAAGTTTTGGGATTTTCATTTTTGGAGGGTTGGTTCTAAGCCTTTTGACAGGTTACGCTCGATTGTGGATATTCTTAGCCTTTCTTATGGCACTAGCTGTTGGGGCATCCTATGTTTTAAGTAAAATAAATCAAGCAAAATTATCCCTGGTTGGAACCACCTTACTTGGTTTAATCGTTCCGATTATTATGGGGGTTCAGGGATGGGACGACCATGATCGTAGCGGTAAAACCTCTGCTAGGGATTTAGCGTACAATTACCTCAACTCATGTAAACAAAATGCCATATTGTTTACCAACGGAGATAACGACACTTTCCCGCTATGGTATTTGCAGGAAGTGGAAGGAAAAAGAACAGATGTTAGGGTATGTAATCTTTCGTTGATGGGTACCGATTGGTACACCAATCAAATGAAACTTAAGGCCTATGAATCCGATGCATTACCGATTAAATTCAGAGAAGATCAAATTCTCATGTACGCAGGGAGTACTGATCAGGTGGCCTTTCTTTCATTATTCGACCTTTCAATGCGGGATAAAAGGGTGATGAAAAATGCCTTGAAATTACGGTTAAAAGACCCGCTGAATCGCAAAATAGCATTGCAAAAGATTAATTTCTTTGCCGCACAAGCGAATGCACTAAAGTACAGTATTACGCCAAAATCTAATCCTGAAATTTTCGAAAGAGAATGGTCGAATTTAGTTTCTACGGATGGGGAAGACTTGGTAAAAAACTTGTCTTCTAAATACGACGCGATGGCCTCTATTATTGCTAAAATTCAAGGTGGATCTTACGAAATGGATCGCGCTAAAGGAGGCGATTTGATTACCTTGTTTCAAGAACTGGAAACTTCTTGGAACTATGTAGACTTTTCTGATGCAATGGCATTCGTAAGGGATGACCGAAACTTACTGTACTCAGGACAACGCTCTATGGCTTGCTTTCCTTCTGAAGCGTTCAGTTTGAGGGTTAATAAAGCCAACGTTGTAAAATCAGGGATCGTTAAGGCGAATCGATTGAACGACTGCGTAGACACCATTCGATTTCAATTCGATCCTCGTCAAGATGATTATTTAACAAGGGATGAGGTTATGATGATGGATGTGGTAGCCAATAATGATTGGAAAAGAGGGATTTATTTCTCCAGCAATCGCGGATCATCCTTTTCAATGGCCTTATTGCGTTCTGGCTGGATTCGTCAAGTAGGGATGGCCTATGTCCTTTCCCCCTTGAAACAAGCCAATGTTCGAGAACCGGATTTCTATGATTTGGACGAAATGTACCATAATTTAATGGAGGTGTATCAATACGGAGACATGGCAAATCCGTCGGTCCTTACGGATTACTATGCTCGAAGACACACATCGCAGTTCAGGGTAAATTTCCTTTTGCTAGCAGAACAATTGCAGCTGAAAGGTAACACAAAAAAGGCCATTGAGGTTTTAGATAAATCCCTGAAAGTGATGCCTTTTGAAACCGTATTGGACGTAGGCGAAGTTCATGGATGCGATCCTTTGAACATGCTTACGGTGAATTCACCTCACAGGGAATACATGCGCATAGATCTCAAGACGAAACAAATTGATCCGAATCAACCAACCATTGCATCAAAATGCAGTGGAAATCTTTCGGAATACGTTCAGCTTTATGCTATTTGTGGCGCCGATAAGAAAGCGGCTGAATTAGGGAATAAGCTTTTAACCCACTACGAGAGCATGGTTAATTTTTACTTAGTTAACCCAGATGTAGCCGTAAAGGATATGGACAACTTATCTGATTTTTATGCAGTGTTGGATGCCTTACATAAAATGAATGCTACTTTCACCGGTTTAAATAAACAGAATTCAACTCTTGGATTGCGCATACGGAAGTGCATTAAATCAATGTATGAAAGTGCATTGCCGAAAATCCTGGAGGAAGACAATTTAGATGTAAAATCCCGTCAATCAGTCTTGAGCAATGTTGAATCGAGAAAAGCGCATTACGACTATCCAAAGTATGCGCCGAAGTCCGCAATTCAGGAAGGATTTTAAACGTTCTTGAGCGTGCGGTTCTTTCGCTGGATTGGGCCTCAATGGATTTGGCAAGGAAAAGACATCAATGCGGTGTATTTGACATTCGACGACGGTCCTCATCCCTTGGCAACGCCGATTGTTTTGGATTTTTTAGCAAAACATCAGTTAAAAGCATGTTTCTTTTGTTTGGGCGAAAACGTTCAAGCCCATCCGGATATTTATGCGCGAATAATTCGAGAAGGGCATGTCGTTGGAAACCACACCTTTGGACATGAAAGTGCTTTTTGCTCAAGTCCCAACAGCTATTTATCCTCTATTAACAAAGCAGGAAAAGAAATTGAATCGCGTTATTTCCGCCCGCCCTACGGTCGAATTACACCCCTCCATGCCAGGAAAATAATGAAACAGAAGTATACCATAGTAATGTGGACTTGGATGAGCCATGATTTCTCTGCTTCTATGACGCTCAGGAAACTTCAAAGACGTTGTGACGACATCAAGGGAGGCGATATTTTGGTGTTTCACGACAACAATAAGACTGCGTCGAAAATCGAGGCTTATTTAACAGCGGCCGTTCAGATTATTCAACGGAAACAATTGAATTTCCGTACCTTTGAGATGCCGTGAAAAGAACTTCGAATCTTTCGTTTTTATTGGTGCTGTCCGCTTATATACTCTTGCAATTTTGCTGGTGGGGTTACCTATTAATTAAAGGTGAAGCAAATAACACATGGATGATTGTAGGAGAGGGAAGTGTCTTTTTGGCGATTCTTATTTTCGGGATATCGCGTTTATACAAAAGCATGAAAAGGGAGCGCTCGTTGCATCGGCGCCAATCGAATTTTCTGCTTTCGGTGACCCATGAACTTAAAACTCCGCTCGCAAGCGTTCAATTAATTCTCCAAACCATGATGAAGCGAAGTTTGCCAGAGGACCAATTAAAAGCCTTTTCTGAAAAGGCATTGGATGAAAACAAGAAATCTCAGGAGTTGATAGAAAATATTCTTCAGGCCGCGAGTTTAGAGGACAATAACATCGTATTAAATAAAAACCCATTAGTTCCTTCGGTGTTCTTTGAAAAACTAAAAAATCGGTTTGAGTCCAAAGGAATGAACGAATTGATTGTTCGAATTTCAGAAGACCAGGCATTTCTCGCCGATGCATTTTTACTCGAAATAATTCTTTCGAATTTAATTGAAAACAGCTACAAGTACGGTGCAACCAAGGTAACGGTAGATGTTTTGCGCGAATTAAATTGGCTAAAAGTGAAACTGTCGGATAACGGGGTTGGAATTAATGCTGCAGATCAACCGTTTATTTTTGAAAAGTTTTACCGTTCGGGCGATGAGAATATACGCGAAAAAACTGGTACGGGTTTGGGCTTGTACATCGCTTATGAATTTGCCCGATTGCAAGGAGGCGATTTAACCTTTGCGCCTATGGATAAAGGATCTATTTTTACCTTAAGTTTACCCTATGGAAAGTAAAGTGGGTTTAATTATTTTAGACGGATGGGGGGTCGGAGATAAAAGCCCCGCCGATGCTGTTCATGCAGCCAATACGCCATTCATGGATGATCTTTTGAAAACCCGTCCTCATTCATTATTGCTTGCGTCGGAAGAATCCGTTGGATTGCCAAAGGGTCAAATGGGAAACTCCGAAGTTGGACATTTGAATTTGGGAGCAGGAAGAATCGTATATCAAGAATTATCCAGAATCAATAACAGCATTAGTTCCGGAGAATTTTTTAACCATCCAGTTCTTTTGGAAGGGATTCAATATGCCAAACAACATCAAAAGAAAATTCACCTTTTAGGACTTGTTTCTCATGGGGGTGTTCACAGTTCCTTCGATCATTTGAAGGCATTAATAGATTTGTGTAAGTCCCAAGAAGCAAGCAAGGTGTTCATCCATGCAATAACCGATGGGCGAGATTGCAACCCAACTACCGCCGTTCGAGATCTTGAAGCCTTGCTTGAGTTGTGCAATCAAGACCTACGAATTGCCACGGTAATAGGCCGTTATTTTGCGATGGATCGCGACCAGCGATGGGCACGAATTAAAAAAGCATATGATTTATTCGTTCATGGTAGTGGAATTAGAACTAAGGAATTAATTGAAAGCATTAGGGACTCTTATTCCCAAGAGGTATTTGATGAGTTCATTGAACCATTGTTGGTTGACCCGGAAGGATTAATTGAGGCAGGAGATGTTGTCATTAGTTTTAATTTTCGCACCGATAGACCACGACAAATTACCCAGGCTTTAACCCAAACTCCTTTTCCGGAATGGGAAATGAAGCCATTAGACCTCTATTTCATAACTATGACAAGGTATGATGAAACCTATAAAGAGGTTAAAGTAGTTTTCGATAAAGACCATCTTGAAAACACCTTGGGTGAAACGGTTTCCAATGCTGGAAAAAGCCAACTAAGGATCGCTGAAACTGAAAAATATCCTCACGTAACCTTCTTTTTTAGCGGCGGCCGTGAAGAGCCGTATCCTGGAGAACAACGCATTTTGGTTAAGTCACCTTCTGTCCCAACATACGACTTAGCACCTGAAATGAGTTCATCAGAATTGTCCACAAGACTTATAGCATACATCGATGAATATACTCCAGATTTTTTCTGTATGAATTATGCAAGCCCTGACATGGTCGGGCATACAGGAGTGTATTCTGCTATTGTTAAAGCGGTTGAATCCGTAGATTCGGAATTAAACCGCATCGTTAAACACCTCACCCAAAGGGGGTATGAGTTAATTGTGTTAGCAGATCATGGAAACGCAGAAAAGGCGATTAATTCGGACGGGTCCCCTAATACTTCCCACACCCTAAACCCTGTCCCATGCATTTACATTGGCCACCGCAACCTTTCCCTCAAAAACGGAATACTCGCCGATGTTGCTCCCACCCTACTTGAATTACTTGGGATTAACAAGCCCGATCCGATGACCGGGACAAGTTTAATTTACTGAAAATCAGCTTATTTTATTCCAAGAACTTGTTTAGCTTGTTCGTCTTTTGGGTCGATGTCGTAAACAATTTTAAAGTACTCTTTGGTTTTGTTTGGGTCCTTTTCTTGGGAAACCGCATAGTAATTCCCCATGAATTTAGCCGCTTCAATGACCATTTTCTTGTTAGATCCTTCTACTCGTTTCTCTGCGGGAATTAACTCTAATATTTTGGCATAGGGCTCTTTGGCTAACCACTTCTCATTATTTAGATCCAATTGAAAAGAAGACCGAGCTCTCCAATAAAAACCATTAGCATACGTAGGAGCCATTTGATTTAATTTTGCAAATAAGGAATCGGCCAAGACGAAATTTTTAGGCCCAAAGAAATAACATTGACCGTAATTGAGAATTTCATTGGCTGTTAAGGCAATTACTTTTTCGCGTTTTTGATACGTCGAAATTGCGGCGTCGTATTTTTTCGTTTTGTAGTACAATTTTACCATTTCAATAGTTAGGTCTTTGAGTGCTTCTTGGCTCAAATTGATGGCTTTTTCCATTTCCAGCAATCCAAGGGAGTCTTTGCCCATATTCACTAATAGAAAACCACGTGTACGGTAATCAATGTAGTTGATTTGTTCGGCAGGAGCAAGGGCAAAGAAGCGGTCGCTTGCCTCAAAACCTAAACGAGGGCCATCGGTAATTTCTTTACATTCACCGTACGATTTCGCAAGAAAACGCTCAGTATAAAAGTTCCTAAAACCTTGTTGGTTCAGTTGCTCAACTTCTTTAATAACCTCACAATATTGCCCCGCGATGTACATTGCACTAACAAATCTGTAGCGCGATTCAATGTTGTCATTGAGTGCAAGGTACTTTTTCCAATCCTTTATAGCCAGGTTCATTTTTTCGAATCGCATAAGTAATTCTGCTCGTTCCCGGTAGGCAGGAGCAAAGGTCGAATCTATGGAAACCGCTTCTTTGTATATGGAATTAGCTAAATCAAAGTTTTGTGCTGCTCGATATATGTTTGCAACCCTCAGTTTACCTCTTGGGGACTTGGGTTTTATCTCAAGGACCTTATTATAACTTTTAATGGCTAAACTAGCATCTTGAGGTGTTTTGGCATAGAGTGCGTCGCCTTGCAAAAGATAATTTTCTTCATTGTTGGGATCCTTTTCGATCGCTTCTGTAAGTAAGGTAAGCGCTTGATCTAAATCTTTAATTTCTGATTCGATATAAGCGCTGGCTAGAGCACGGAGAACTTCTGCACGTTTTGCGACTAATTTTTTTCCTTTGGTTAATTCCAAAGCTGATGTTAATGCAATGGTTGCAGCAGGTTTATCTGCCATAACCCATTTTACTCTGAAAAATCCTGCATGGGAAAGCGCAGAAGTTTTGTCAAGATCATATCCCTTCTTCCAAGTAAGTAGAGAAGAGTCTTGCTCCCCTTTTTTATGGTAACATAACCCCCAGTAGTAATAAATTTCGCCGTTATTAGGAGACTTTTCAGACAAACCTTTAAACGACCGAAGGGCTTCTGCATACCTTTCGTTGTCCATTTTGGAGATCGCTTCATCAAGGGTTTGACTGTTCAAATTGGAACATAAGGATAAGAAAAGAAAGGCGAGAATACTTGTTTTCATGGTTTAGTTTTTAATGTGCCTACAATCGCTTTGCCAAAGTTACAGGGTTTTATGATATTGCCCAATATTATTTTGATTTACTCTGTTTTGAGTTCTACTTGCCTAAAAGGATCTATTTCCGGAACCAGTCCTGATTTATCAAGGATTAATTGACCGACCTCGCTTAAGATAAAATTCACAAAACCGGTATTAATCCCGTTTCGGATTCCTCGATTTATTATGCGAATAGGCCGAATATATGGATACAGATGATTCCTTATGGATTCTTGCGACGGGAAGATAGGGTTTCCTGTTTGTTCATTGAAAACCGAAAGTATTTTTACTTGTTTTAGCCGTTTAATGGTTGCCGGGTCTTTTCGATCTGAAAGCCAATTATAACCAATGATTCCAATGGAATTAGGATTTCTATTTACATACGCAATAACGGAATCTGTTCCAGCCTGCTGAAAAACTCTGTTGCCGAAGGCTTTATCGGTTATTTGAGTTTTTATGGTGTGATAATTTGTGGAAAATTGGTGATCTATAACGATTGAAATTGGATTTTTTGAATTAGGCCAATTTACGTCGTTGGTGGTTAACCATTGCCTAATTTGGCTTTGACGAATGTACTCTACTCGATTCGAAGGATTCGCAATTAGAATTAAAGCATCGTATCCAATGATTTTGGTGTCAATGCGTTTATTGGTTGTGGTAATGGATTCATATTCTTTCTTACTTAGTTCTTTGGACCCAGCAATGGTAAGGATCTTTAATTCGTTATCTTCTAAGAATAATTGAACGTTTTTAAGTTCGGGTAAATACTGAAGAGAAATATCCGCGTCTGGTCGTGTTGATTGAAAGGTATATAAAAGGGTATTAAATAAGGGCATATAGGACTCGTCCAAGAGAACGGTTCCTTTACCTTTTTTTAAATTTTCTTTTTGCTTTGAAAAATAGTTTCCAGGATGATTCTCTAAATCTTGGTTATTGCACCCCGAAATTAGCCAAAGGGTCAACGTTGCAAGGGGTAGAAACTTAAGGTTCATTATTCGGCTTAATTAACACAAAAGAACGGTAAATTCTATAAGCTGAATAAGCAAGAAGCACCCCGGTTAAAACGTACCTTCGCCATTCGACTAAAAGAGGCACAGCACTTGTGAATAACAAAAGACAGGCAAACACAATGCAAGTTAACGCAACAGAGAAACCCATAATAGCGTACATTCTGTCGAGCTTCATTTGAAGAATGACGTTCCGTTACTGGACTTCGAATTTAATGGGTAGGGTAACCCACGTTCTTACCGCTCTTCCTCCGTTTTTTCCAGGAGTCCAAGATGGCATTTTTTCGACAACTTTAACGGCAGCACGGTCACAGGCTTTACAACCAGCCAAAGGTATTGCGACAGACACGTTCGATACTTGACCCGTTTTTTCAACGACAAAACGAACGGTTACACGACCTTTAATGCCTAAATCAATCGCTTCTTGGGGGTAATCAATGTTGTCATTAATAAACTTGCCCATTTCACCAAAACCTCCTGGAAAATCTGCTTCTTCTTCAACAAATGTTACTGGATCTTCAACTTTCTCGATTTCTTGAGGTTTATCTTCCACGATTTCTATCACGTCCGTGTTGAATCCTTCATCATCGCCTTCTTGATCTTTTTCTCCCACTTTTTCTCCTTCTTCAATAATCTTAACCTCATCGGCTTGATCCCGTTCATCGGTAATCACAGGAGGCACGAATGCGGCTATTTTTTCTAGCTTTGGGGCCGGAGGTGGTGGCGGAGGTGGCGGAGGTGGCGGAGTTTCATCTTTGGCTAAATTGAGTACAGTGGTGTCTTCTGTAACCACGGGTTTTTTCTTCTCTTTAACCTCAACTGTTTCTTTAGGAACCAAATAGTTGTATGCAATGGGCGCCGCTATGAGTGCAGCCAAACCTAATACGATGTAGGCTAATCGGTTGTTGTAAGATTTTCGAATTTGATAGGCTCCATATGATTTATTCCTGTGAGCAAATACAACATTGTTGCGGTCATCTGAACTAACAAACCAACCAATTCCGGTTACAAAACTAAATAAGGAATATGCGGCAACACAACCTACAATAATCCAAACAAACATTACATCACCCATGGCTTACTTTTTAATGGATTCTTTTAATAATAGCAATTCTTCAGGTGTGATAGGAACTGGAGCCATTAATCCGATTTCTGCAATACGCAACTCATCCAATAAGTCAATGAAATTTCCTGCGAGAGCGGTGTCGTCCGTTTTTATTAGAACTTTTAACGCATCGTCGGTTTCCTTGACCGCCTTTAACTGGTTTGCGTACGTCAATGAATCGATTTTTTTATTTTGGTAGTCCATATCCAAACCTTTCTTTTCTCGTAAAACGAAAGAATTTAGATCTGCTAACAATTTTCTTGCACCTTGTGGTCCGAAATCAGTTTCTGTAAGGACAGTAGGCCCGTTAGGACCAGGATTTTCTTTCGTAAAAAACTGACCAGTGTAATAGAAAATTCGATCTTTGGCTAGAACAAACGTAAGACCATTGTATAATTTTGGAGGATCAGCAAGAGGTTCGTCAATTTTCGCTGGATAAGTAAGCGAAATTATTTTAGGTTTTGGAGCAAAGGTAGAGGTTAGAACGAAAAATGTTAATAATAGAAACGCTAGATCCACCATGGGGGTCATATCTACCCGGGTGGAGGATTTTTTTGCGCGTTTTTTCCCTTTTTTGTCGTGACCACCACCGCCACTTTCTGCCATTTCTGCCATTTCCTTAAGGTTTTGGTTGGTTTAATTCAGACATCGTTACGAAATAGAGCTCGCATAATTGACGTTCACGGAACACATCAATGACCTTTTCCACACTCTTGTAGGTGGCTTTACTGTCGGCGCGCAGAATGTATTTAGGTAAAAAATCTTTCTTTTTTGGAGCAGGCTTGTTCTTATTTTCAGCATCTTCTTTTTCCTTTTTGAAGGCTGTTTCGGCTGATTTCATAATGTTCTCATTGGAAAGAATTACCCAATCCAACAACTCGTTTTGCGAAGAATCTGAGGGGATTCCTTTTGTTTTGAATTCTTTCTGTTCTTGGCTGGACATTTCAATATAACTAGGCAATTCCTTCATAGAACATCCGAAGGCCGTCATGAAGGAGAATTTTTTAATTTGTTCTTCCGTAAAGCTAACCTTGTACTTTCTGCCCATCGCTTTAAGCGTATTGATCCGCACGGTCGAATCGGAAGGAGCAGAGACGTCAAAAAAGACTTTTCCAAGGCTGTCTACTGTCACCATTATTTTCCGTTTGGGAATTTCTCGTTCAGCACTGCTGTTCGGCACTTTTACTTCCACAGGTTCCGTGGATCTAAAAGTTGCCGACAACATAAAGAAGGTTACCAAAAGAAACGCAAGGTCGACCATCGGGGTCATATCAATCGATGGCGAGCTTTTGGGAATTTTAATTTTAGGCATTCCTAAATACGTTCAGTGGAAAAATAAAATTAAGCTTTTACCGAAAAGTCATGAACAATGGTAAAGTTCGCTTCATCAATGCTATAGGTCATAGAATCGATTTGCGTAGAGAACACATTGTACATAATAATGGCAATTGTAGAAGCAGTAATACCGAATGCCGTGTTAATTAGTGCTTCGGAAATACCCGTTGATAATTGGGCAGTATCGGGCGCGCCGGATGACATCGCAGCAAAGGAACGAATCATCCCTAAAACCGTTCCAATCAAACCAACTAAGGTCGCAATGGTTGCACACGTCGAAAGTACTGAAAGATTTTTGGATAACATGGGTAGTTCTAAAGCGGTAGCTTCTTCCATTTCCTTTTTCAAGGCTTCTACTTTTTGTTCTTTATCTAAGCTTGTGTCGCTTTCTAAAAATTGACTTTTTACCATTCCTGCTCTTACCACATTCGCTAAAGAACCTTTTTGCTTGTCACAAGCCTTGATTGCAGAAGTGTAATCGCCGTTACTTAAATGTGTTTTAATTTGTTTGATGAAGCGTGCAGGTTTGCCTTTTCCATTGGCCAACAATAAGGTAACTAAACGCTCAAAAGAAAAAACTAAAATAATCAAATTAATCGCGACTAAACCAGGAACAATAAAACCCCCTTTGTATATTGTACCTAATAAATTTCCTTCAAGGGGGTGTCCGTTGGGATCGCCATTTTCAAAATTTGCGGGATCTCCAAAAAATTGTGAATAAATTACAATTCCAATTGCCAAGCAAACAGCCATGGCCAAGAAAGCCACTAATGCAGAAAAACCACCGAAAGTATTGCTAGAAGAAGCATTAATTTTTTTACTCATTGTTTTATTTTTTTTCGATTTCAAAGTTAGCAAATTTTTTGAGCAAAAAAAGTTGATTAAAAAAAAAAGCCCTAAAGGGCTTTTTTGAGAGGTCTCGTCCGGATTCGAACCGGAGTATACGGTTTTGCAGACCGGTGCCTAGCCGCTCGGCCACGAGACCAGTTTCAGCGCAAAATTACGAAAAACCTTGGATTCTACAAATGCTACTGCTTGACCAACTTGGCAGAGAAGAATTTTCCATTGCGGTTTACTGAGATATAATAAAGCCCCGGTGCGCAAGGATTATTATCTTCACTCATACCATTCCATAACAATTGATGTTCACCAGGAACCAATTGAGGAGTAAGATCACGAATAAAAGCTCCTTGTGAATTGTATATCGATGCCTTCATTCCTTCGGTGAACACTTCCTCAAAAGACAAGCTAACAGCACCTTCTGAGAATGGGTTAGGATAAACATGTATTTCATTCGATTGAAAGCCTTGATATTCGGGTAAACTTGCGCTTACCAATTGGCTTAAATCGTAATTTTCATCCCCCGCCTGGTACAGTAAATAATGATAATAAACAATGAACATTTCATCCGTTGTGTTCTCACCAAACTGAACGTTCAATGGGGGCGTATTCGGGTTGTGCGGATTATTTGAAGTGTTGTCAAAAAGGGCTTCTCCTTTAAATTTATATCCAGCAGGAATTTTTTGAAGATGAGAGAACGTATAAAATCCTTGCCAATGAAAATCCCAATGCGGAATGTTAATGTGCTTGAGGGTGTCAATATTATTGGGGGCCAATGCATACGACTTAATGCTTTTACCCAATAAATGCATATGAGGCATAACCGACAATGCTGAAACTGCCACAGGTATTCCTCCGTTATTCGGGTATTGGGCTGACAGGGTTGTTAATTGATTTGCTGGTAAATTAAAGTTGTAGTCGGCAATGATAGGATCAGCCGATACTTGCCGTACCCCGGTGGTTCCTGGTGGATAAAAATGCAATATTACTTTAGTGCTGTCGAGCATTCCAGCACTTCCATTTGGATAATGCAGGGCAAAATAAATTTTCGATCCAGGGCCTATATCGACCCCTAATTTCAAAGGCGCAGCCGACGGTAGGATAAGAGGGGCCGCTCCAGGAACATAGGCGGAAAGCAATTTGGTAGAGGCAGAACTAGGGCTCGAACAAAAACCATTGGTGTTCGTTGATTCCACTCCATTGTGATCAATATAAATGAGCGCGTGATGCACAATCTCCATGTTGCCAGGGATGATTTCAACGGCCTTGATAATGCGCGTTTCAGTTAAGTTAGTTGGAACAGCAAAGCAAACATAATCGTCCGATTGCGAGGTGGCATTTGAAACGTAATTCGGCATTTTCACCGTCAAATCTCCGTTGCCTAGTATACTACCAACATTATAGACTGGTGGTGGGGGTGTTTGTGCCGCATTGCCCTCTGGAAAACCGTTATTTAACCAATTGAATAAAGTGGTTTTTTCGGCTGCAGTTAAAGCGCGGTCATGCAAGTATTGTTGGTAAGAATTATCCGGCGGCCATGGGGGCATTTGATGCGTAGCTCCCGGAGAAATGGCCGCATAAATTGCGGCTGCCATGGGAGAAGATTCTTGATACGTGGTTAAGGGAAATGGTGCTATTCCACCCGTATGATGGCACGAAGTACATTTGTTATAAAAAATTTGGGCAACGTCGTTGCTCCATGTTTGTGCCGATGCGCTTAAGCCGACAACAAAAAAAACAAGACTAAATACAAGTTTTTTCATGGTAATAGTTTTTTGAAAGAGTACCGTTTCTCTTAAAAGTTTGTTTTGGTCGGGTTAATGAATCACCCATTGTTTAACCCCAACTGAGCCATTTTCCAAATGAAAACGCACCCAATAAGTGCCTTTATTAAGGCTTTCAATTTTTAGGGAATTCTCTTTAACAAGCCCCGTAAAGCTGTAAATTTTCCTGCCCATTGCATCGTAGACGTCTAATTGATTTACTGCCTTTTCGGAGATAAAAACGGAGTTGCCGTTGCTGGGGTTTGGATAAATGTTGACGCCCTCGGACACCAATTCTTCCTCAATTCCAGCGATGCACGTTTCATTCGCTGGTGTGCCGTCACAATAGGTTGAGGCGTACAGTATTGCCTGTTGAAGTGGCGCATTCGCAACTTGCAATGGGGCTTCATTACAGCCTAATTGATTTACCATAAAATCTCGAATAAAACGCTCGGTAGTATCCATGTATGCAGCGTTTCCGATGTAGGGACAATGCCCTGCACCCGAAAACGTATAAAAATCGCTGGATACATTTACGGCACAAGCTCTTTCATGCAGCATTCTACTGCCGTCTAAATACATCAATGCCGTTCCTGGATTCACGATTCCGCGATTGTACTTAACCGTACCGTCTGCCGTACCATGAATAGAAACCATGGGCACATCACCCGCCTCCAACCAAACATATTTTGCCAATGCACCGCACAGATTAATAACACCTTTCACATCGGTTGAGTACCCTGGATTTCCGCTCGAGCCCTCTAAACCTCCTAATTGATTAATGGTGTTTTGATTTAAGTAGCCTGATATTTCGCATTCATTGTTCAAGTAAGCAACATGTAATGCCGTTATTGCCCCAGCAGAACTGCCACCAATATAAATGCGGTTCGTATCAATGCGATAAGTATCCGTGGTTTGCTTGTCTTTGTAGAAAAATCGAATAGCCGCCTTCAAGTCTTGTACCGCCCTAACAACAGCCTTCACAGCATTTGCCGAATCGATGGGAAAAAATCCGAGTCGATAGTCGACTGAAGCACACGCATAACCCTTTCTTGCAAACCGCTGGGATAATGCTGTCATGTCTGGATCAGTTTTCGACCCTCCGAGGAAACTTCCCCCGTGCACCCACAGGATTAAAGGGCGGTTGACCTCATTGTCACCCGTTGGCTCGTAAAAATCCAATTTAAGTGAAGTGGTAGAACCGGAAAAGGAAGTGTTAGAGCCATAGGTAATGTTGCTCGTTAAAGTATAATTCGGAAAAACTTCCGTTGCATACCGGCCGTTGAGACAAGGTTGAGCCGTACCAAGTGTTGCAGAAAAAGCAAGAAGTGCAAAAAGATAAAATTGTTTCATAGGATAAATTTAAGGAAATAAAACCGCATTATAATTCAATGCGTTGATTAAAGGGATATTAGATTTAAACGCTTGGTTCATCGATTTAAGAAACTCATTGGCCAAAAGGGCATTACCTCTTGGATTCAAGTGGATGCCATCTAGGGAAAAAACACCTCCGGAAACAAATTTCGCCGAAAGCGTAACGCCGTTAAATGCAAATCCAAAAGGCAACTTGCTGTACAAGTTTTGAGTTTCCACCAGTGCAAATCCGTACGTAATTGCCTTCTGACGAATAATGGCATTGAACTGGTCGATTCGTGTTTGAATTTCATTAAGTTCATCCAAGGTCAAAACGAACTCATTTCGAAAGGGGAAAATAGACCCCATTTGATGACACTTCACCGAATCCAAAGGAGCGGAAAGCAGAATTTTCTCACCTGGTACGGCCGGCCTCACGCCAAACATCCCCGCATTCGGGTCGGCAATCATGAAAGGGTTGTCTCCAACCACAAATGAAAACCCTAAGGGGTTGTAAATTTGGTTTAAAGAAGCCGCTTTATCTTCGTCCAATTTTAATCCATTGTAAGGAATGGTATTAAAAAATGGCCATTCGGTTACGTTGGGTATTGTTGCAATTACGGCCTTCACGTTTTGAGCATACAACTGTTCGCACAATTGCCCTAAGGATTCTTCAAATCCTACCCCAGGAAATCCCGCAAGCGGTGACATGGGATTGGTGGTTGCGCCGCTTTTTGCATAAGGAAGCACATCTTCAATTCCTAAGTAAATGGAACAAAAAGAAGGAAATCCTCCGTCAAATATGTTGTCTTGATAGGTGCTAAAAGCACCTGACCCTGGAAAATTGAATTGATCTTTTGAAATTCGGGCAAAAAATGGATTATGCGAAGGAAGGTTGGGGTTGCCAAAACCGGTTGAAACCAAGTCTATTACCCGTAATCCAGGCACACCGAAATTCGAAAACTTGGCATTGGGATTGTAAGCACTCGTTGAAAAGGAATTAACGTCGCCTTGAGGGCTAATTCGCAACGGCGACAAGGAAGTATTGTTCTGACAATCGGTTTTGTATCCAAGAAACAACCTCGATTGTCCGTTCCAATTGACCCCTATGTTTCCGTTATCCATCCAGGGAATGGATGCCTCTTGCGCCCCAACCAAGGATAATTGGCGCTGTAAAAGCGTACCAAAGGAATTTTCTTGTCCTGTTCGGTACAGGGCATCGTCCATGTAACCTGCGGTATGACCATCACCAATCGCCATGAATTGTGAGAAATCCGCCTCTCCAGAATTATATGCATTTTCGGGTGCTTTGGGTTTACACGCAATGAGCAACATTAATAAATAAAAGAAGGATATCTGCCGCATAAGATTTACCATTTGTAATTTATTCCAAGGCCGGGAGCAAAGGCAATGGTGGTGAAGGTTCCGCTTAATCCTGTTTCAAAGTTGGTGTCGGCACGTTGAATTCTTGTAGCATAAACGGAGGCGTCTAAACTGAAATGTTGGGACAGAATATAGGATATTCCAGCTGTTCCGTACCATCGGTTGGCGTCGGGAGTTTCAGGAGTGACATAACCGCTTTGAACAGGGGAAAAACCAAATCCTCCTCCAATCCTAGCGATTAACTTTTGACCAGAATCGTCAGAAATGGCAACGTATTGCAGTCCCGCACGAAAGGCGAAAATACTCTTGTACCTACGCGCAGATTTTGTATCGAGCAATGAAGTCGTATTCGTAGCATAATCAAAGGACAAGGTGTCATAGGTTTTCCAACCGACATAATTGATATCCAAGACGGCATTCAAATTCTTGTGAACTTTAACATTAAAACCTAAGGTAGTAACAGCCGGCAGCGGTAGGCTGGAGGTCAGCGCTCCGTTGGGGAAGTTAGCGACTAACCCTTCTGGAACGTTAAAAGCTACGCTTCCTGAGGTAATAGACATGTTAATTCCTGAACGATACGATAATCCGGCTGTTAAAATTCCCCCCGGATTGTAGTACATTCCTAGATTATAGCCAAAACCCATGGCTTTTCCAGTGATTTTAGCATGACCAAAGGTTCCGTCGTTGAATTGAACGGGGAGGTCTTTTTCTAAAGCAACCTCCCCGGGCGACCAAACGAATCCCGCACCAATGCCAATGTTGTCGGTGATTTTAAAAGAGACGGTTGGCTGAACATGAAAAACCTTCATGGCTAATCGGGTAATCGCAAAGCGACCAATCCAAGCGTCTTCGTATTGAACGGTGCTTCCGAAAGGGGTAGTGATGGAAATACCATAGGCTAAACGATGAAATTTTTTGGGTTTAATTAATGAATACAAAGAAAAGGGTGTTCCCACTGGGTTTTTCGTTCGAAACACCTCTTGTGTTGCTGAGTCAACGTACAAGACATTCGCGAAAATGGGGGTAGACGCAACATTCACTTGGCTTTTAGAGGCAAAACAAGCTCCCCCTGGATTGTAAAACAAGGTAGAAGCATCTTGCATGAATGCGGATCCGGCACATCCCATTCCTTGTTGTTTTTGACCTTGAAAATTTACCTGGAATCCTTGAGAAAAAACGCTGTTCAACAGGCTAAGCGCGAATAAGACGGTCCAAAAAAACAACGGTTTGTAGGTGTGCATTAACACCAAATTTACTTTTTTTTTCAAACTTCGTCGTTGAACCAGGTAGCTTCATCGGTAAATTGGGAAATTTCCCTGCGGTCTTTTTTCGTTGGCTTACCTGTTCCGTAGTGCTGATAGGCCTTTTGAGCTTCGATATAATTTCGCCATTTTAACCGCTCTTCTTCAGGGGTTATATCTAAAATATACGTTGGAGCCAATGCCGCACCAATGCGTTTTTCAGTCAAATCGAGGACTTTGTAGGAAAACCAGGCATTGGCTTTCTGCAATTTAAGGATATCGCCGGGTTTAACGACTTTTGCCGCCTTAACCGGGGCGTCGTTACAAAGCACCTTTTTTTTTACCACCCACTCCGTTGCTATAGATCGAGTCTTTGCCAATCGTACGGCCCATATGAATTTATCGATTCTCAAGTTCTTGTTTTTTTTTCTTGGTGAGTCCTTGATACACCAAATTATACGACGATCGAATAAGTTTTTCTACCATGGATTGCGAGGCATGCGGAAAAGATAAATCTAAGGTAATCCAATGGGTTTTATTCATATGAAAACCTGGTGTAATCCAATCATGACGTTCAATAAGCTCAATAATTTCGTTGGGAGAAGATTTAAGGGTAATTCGATGTGGTTCTTCAATGTCCACCAACAAAAACATTTTACCCCCTATTTTAAAAACTAAAGTGGTTTCATTGAACGGGAATTCTTTCGTTGTATAGGGGAGGGTCTGGGAAATTGACTGAATAAATTCCAGGGACATTATTAGATATGCACAAAATCTGGACAATCTTTTTGCCCCAACATTCGCAGCATTTTCGTATGAGCTTTAAGGGCCGCAGCAAAAGTTCTATTGTTGTAATAAGGCAGACTAAATTCTTCCGCAGTTTGTTTTACAATTTTCGAAAGAGCGCGGTAGTGCACATGACAAATATTTGGAAAAAGGTGATGCTCAACCTGAAAATTAAGCCCCCCAACAAACCAGCTAAACCAGCGGGATTTCATCGAGAAGTTAGCGGTCGTGTAGAGTTGATGAACCTTTGCGTCTGCCTCGAGGTCGCCAGAATCATTGGTTGAGGTAAAAGAAGTATCAGGAATAACGTGAGCAGGTTGGAAAACAATGGCAAGAAATAATCCCGCAATGAGTTGGCTAATTAAAAATCCGACAACAGCCCAAAGCCAGAATACCTGCGCAAAAACGATGGGTAAGCCGATGAAAATAGTGGCGTAAAGAACTTTGCCCACGAGTATATTTGTTAAGTGTGCCTTAAACGTTTTGCCTTGGGTGGAAAGTAAGCCCATTTTGTGGTACCTAATTGCCTGTTTAAAGTCTTTGGTGAAAAACCACATAAGGGTCATTAATGAATAGAAGAACCAAGCATACAAATATTGAAAGCGATGAATAGGTTTCCATGGCGAATGAGGGGAAAAACGTAAGACTCCAACGGGTGGGCTTATGTCTTCATCGTATCCGTCTACATTCGTAAATGTGTGGTGAAGTACGTTGTGTTGAATTTTCCAATTGGTTGGATTGCCTCCCAATAAATTAAGAACAAGTCCAATAAAAGAATTCCATCGCGAGTTTGGGGCGTATGCACCGTGGTTCGCATCGTGCATTACCGAAAATCCAATTCCCGCCATGCCTAGACCAATGACCGCCCACAAAACCAGATATAGGTATACAGAATCTGTGAAAAAGGTACAAATGAAGGGGACAAAATAAAGACTAAGCATAACCACCGTTTTTACAATCATGGTTTGGTTAGCATGTTTGCTGATACCCTGCTGAGCAAAATAGTCCGAAACCCTTTTCTGTAAAGTCTTTACGAAAGGTTGGTTTACATTTTGTGCAAAGTTTGGAGCGGAAAATGTATTATTCATGGGGCTAAGGTAAGCGTTAATCTTGTCGTTTACTAATAAAATTAAAAATGTATCAAAAGGAGAATGTTCATCTTTTTCTCAAATGGCCATATCCGTATGGTTATGAACGTTGCAAGCCCCATAAACCCATTCATCTCAGGTCAATTAAGACATAGAATACTTCAGCAATAAAATATGTATTTATTGGAAAAAACTATGGAGAAATCAGTTTTTAACAAGTTCCATATCGGAAGATAGTTCTACTTGGTCAGCTACAATGGAGAAAGGTAATTCGGTGCCGATGCCGAAGTCTGAACGCTTAAAACTGGAGGTGAATTTAAATCCGGCCACATCCATTCCTCCACGGTTTTTTGTGTTTCCATTGTGTGTAGCAATAATCAGCACTTCTTTTGTAATTCCATGCATGCTCAGGTTACCCTTAATAAGGTATTTTTTTCCTTTAACCTTTTTACAGGAAGTTGATTTAAAGGTTAGCGTAGGAAATTTACTCACGCTAAAAAAATCCTCCGATTTTAAATGGTTATCACGTGCTTCTAAGCCGGTATTTATGGAAGAGGTTTCTGCGGTTAGATCAAAAACTGCGTCGGTAAAGTCGTTATTATTACTCGTTGTAATGGTGCATGTAACTTTATCGAATGAACCGTGGGTTTCAGAAATCCCCATATGAGTAGCTTTAAACCCTAAGCGCGAATGCGAAGCGTCAAGGGTCCACGTTCCTTGAGAAAAGGAACTATTATAAAAAGAAACGAACATTGCGAAAGCGGCAAGGACACAGGTTTTCATTATGTACATAATTAATGGGTTATTTTAGTATTTGGTTCAGCAACGTTCTTGTTGCCGATATGTCAAAGTTAGGAATTTGTTGGCTCAAATGATTCACAAGTATGTTAAAAATTTTTTTTCGTGATAGGGTTGAAGAGTATGATTGGAGCAAGTAGCTTTCCCAAGGTATAGGCTCTGTCGCAGGGTTAAAATTTTGATCTGTGTGAAAAAATTGTTGGGTGGCAGGAACCGTATCAAAATCCCCTACAAATTCGGGTAGTATACCTAAGGCCTCCATCCAATGTATGAGGAAATCAAGGAGTAAAATATTGGGATCCTGTGTTGAATTAATGTTCGTATACCATTGAAACAATTGGTCATAACCCTTCCTGTCTATTTCATTATACGAGGCGCTTTGATGCACCACGTCGCATGCGAAAAAGAATATGGATTGATTTACAGGAGTATAAGCGCTGTTTATCGAGGGAATAAAAAAGGAAACAGCTTCAACCTTACCATGGGTAAATGGAGGTTGTTTGGTGTATCGAACTTCATACAGCCCGAACGGAAAGAGCGGCGTGGACTTTTTAGATGAAAATTGAATTAAATCTAATAAGCCATGCTTTTCGGTGTAAAAAGTAAGGCGTTTTCCAGAAATTCCGTAAGCACGACGTTTAACAAAAAAACCAAGGGTAGATTCCTGCACCTTGCAAAGGTACTTATCCTTTTCGAACGGTGAACTTGGCTTCAGCTTGCGTTTCCTCGCTTTTCCATTGATTTAATTTTTGTTTAAGTCGGTTTTCGTTTTTGGGCGGGGTTGAATTATTTTTGCTTCCAGAAACATTGGTTTCATTCTTGAAAGATGCGGAATTCTCTTCTTCCGATTTTGGTTTAAAATTCAGTTTGACACGTTCTTTAGCCTCCACTTTTTCGTGATATTCCACTACGGAGCTATCCTTTTTATACCATCCAAAATCCTCTTTTAACATGGACTTTACTGTTTGTTTTTCCTCGGTTAATTGTTGCATTAGCTCTTGTTTTTTCTTAGACTTATCCCACTCAATAATTGGTTTGTCAATATGGCCATACATATGAAGGTACACTTTGACGCCCGACTGATCGTCCTGGACTGTTCCAAATTCAGCATCTCTGTCTTCTCCAAGGAGCTCTCTTAATTCAAATTTCATACGATAATCCATCATGTTATGAACGGTATGAGTCCCTTCCAGATCCATGGTTAAAGCGGAAGATTCAATGTGCATTTTTGGAATGGTTACCACCCCATTTTCAAAACTTAGGGTGTTTTCTAAGTTTTTGAACGAAATATCCTTAAGGTTGTTGTCGAATCGGGCGATATTATTCTTGCCGAGCAGCAATTTTCCTGAGTTGGTTTTCAAACTTGTACTGATATCCATTAGTGCAGGGACTTGCTTTAAATGGCCATTGATCACTGTTATCTTAGCGCGGGCTTTGACAAGTTCGGGGTCGATTCCTGCAAATAAATCAACAGGGGTAGATAGGAATAATTCAACTTCCGAAATCCCTGAAATTTGGTCAGCATTAATTACGGATTGACCAAAGTTATTCCATTCCCTAAAAAGAGGCTTAAATTCCATGTTTTTGCCTTTGAGTTCTGCGTCAATTTGGAATAATTCTGGCTTGGATTCTTTGATGGAAAGTTCTCCACGTATTTGAGCACCTGCATTTTCCACGGTAATATTGGGGAAATTTAGCACACCATTATTGATGGATAATTGCGTCCTAACTTTTCGAAAATCATGTCGGCCGTAAGTGATGTTTTCCGCAAGAATTTTGATGTTTCCCTCTATATCATTGGGCAAAACAAAGTCTTTGCCCGGTTTTCGTTCTTTTTCTTCTTTACTGGTTTCCCCTAAATCTTCAATTGCCAAGTTATCGCTTTGTACATTGCAGTTTACTTGAAGGATTCCTTTGTGGGATAAATAGTTATAAATGTTGTTAAGGCTCCCGTCAAGCGTAAGGTCCGATTCATTGATTTTCATGGTGGCCGATGAAACATGGAGTTGGTCTTCCAATAATTGAATTTTGGCATTCACCTCTCGGAATGATCGAACATCCCCTTTTCCTTTAAATTCGGTATTCCGAAGATTTAGTGTCCCAATCATTTTGTTGACCTTGATGCGTTCTGCCATGGTTAGGTTAAAATTTGAACGAACTGTAGCGTCTCCCGCTATTTTATCAATTCCAGGAAATTGGAATAATCGATGTAAGGTCGCGAGGTCTAAATTACCGTTTGCTGTTCCTGAAACATTCGGGGTTATAAAATTTTGGATTTTAAGATTTCCGCTAAACGGACCCGCTTGAGAAGAGAATTTGAGGTGTTCAAGTTTAAGAACATCCTTGGCTATAGCACCATCGCTATGGTACGACCCGACGAGCATGATGTTGGAGAGTTTTGTATGCTTCAGGGGTTCAATGAGCGTGCCCTTATTTATTTTGAAAGAACAGTCTATGATGGAGGGTTGATCCTCTCCGTCTCGATTTATTTCCAACGAAAGATCCACGGTTCCATTTCCTTGATACGAGTTCATTTGATTTTCGGCCTCGGACAAGGAGAGGTTGTTTACGACCTCAGTTAATTTAAGGCCCGAAGCGGCAACACTTAGGGCAAATTGGTTGGGGGAATAATCGATTTGGGCAATAAGTGGAATTCCGGCGACTGAGACATTGGAGCGAGGTAATTTGACGGTTCCCTTTTTTGTGTCAATGGACAGACGAAGGTCTAAATCCAAGGATTTATCCACCAACAAAGGTACAGCCCCGGATTTTATTTCATTGATTTTACTCTTTCCTTGAGCTTTTAATTCAAATTGTTCTTGGTCAAAGTTCCCAGAAAACTTCATGTTTTCTAACGTTGATGAATAGTACTGCCCGGAAGAATCGTTACTATAGTTGATTTTAAGATCATTTGCATAGAATGATGTAATCACGAGTTTAAAGGGGTCTTTTTTGTCCTTGGATTCTTTGAGAATGTCATAGTTAATCTTGCCGTTCTTATTGGTTTTTAAGTTCAATTCTCCTTGATTTATTTCGGCAACTTTGATTTCATATTTATCGTTCCAGATTTCAAAGGGATCGAAAACAACACGGATGTTTTTGGACCGGAATAACGATGCTTTTTGATTCTTTAAGGTGCCTTCAATTTCGACGTCCTTCATGTTGACCGATAAATTGGGAAAAGAGCTCCAAAACGTTAATTCAACAGAGGTATATTTTATAGGTGATTTGAGCTCTTTATTCATTTCATCTACAATTAAAGAGCAAATTTGATCTTCAAAGATGAATAAGGATAAGGTAATGGCTAGGGCTAATCCAAGCAGGCTGCCTAGGGTCCATTTAACTGTTTTAAGTACTACTCGTTTCATCTTCGTGGTTCCTGTAATCAGGATCCTAGAACGAGTAGGTTAAAAGAAATGTTACGAAAAGGGCAAAAAAAGTTAAGAATGCAAGTAACGATTGCCTGTGGCTCCAAGTGCAGCCTCTTTAAAAGCCTCCGAATACGTTGGATGTGGGTGGCAAATACGGGCTATGTCTTCTGCGGATGCTCGATACTCCATGGCGACCGCCGCTTCCATAATTAAATCTGCTGCTCGAGCTGAAATCATATGAACCCCAAGGACTTCATCCGTGGTTTTATCTGAAATTATCTTAATGAAACCACTGGTGTCCATGGAGGCTCTTGCTCTACCAAGCGCTTTGATTGGGAAATTTCCAATATTGACCTCAATTCCCATGGTTTTAAGTTCTTCTTCTGTTTTACCGATGCTTGCGACCTCTGGCCAAGTGTAAATCACCCCGGGGATCAGGTTATAGTTGATGTGAGGTTTTTGTCCCGCAATCCATTCTGCCGCGAATACCCCTTCCTCCTCCGCTTTGTGGGCCAGCATTGCTCCCCGGACCACATCACCAATTGCATAAATATTAGGAACGGCCGTTTGGAGGTGGTCGTTCACCTCAATTTGTCCGCGGGTATTTACGCTAATACCTACTTTATCCAGCTCCAAGCCTTCGGTATACGCTTTTCTTCCCACCGCGACTAAGCAATAATCAGCTTCTAAGACTACCTCATTGCCTTTTTTATCCAAAGCAAAAACGGAGGTTTTATCTCCAAGGTTGGTTACTTTTTGTACTTGATGCTCAAAATGAAATTTAAGCCCTTCCTTTTTAAGAATCTTGGTGAGTTCTTTCCCAATAGAGCCATCCATGGTGCCCAATAAGGTTGGCGAATTTTCCACGACCTCCACCTCGGACCCCAAACGAGCATAAACGGATCCCAATTCCAATCCAATAACCCCTCCACCAATGACGATCAGTTTTTTTGGGATTTCTTTTAAGGAAAGAGCTTCGGTAGAGGTAATAATTCTTTGCTTATCAGGAACCATGCTCGGAAAATAATTGGGTTTGGAGCCTGTTGCTATGATAACGTTTTTGGTTTGAAGCTCCTTGACTCCCTCTGAGCCCTTGACGGCAATCGTATTGGCGTTGATAAACGAGCCTATGCCATGGTGCACTTCAATTTTGTTTTTGTCCATCAAGAATTTTACCCCCGCACACGTTTGACTTATAACATCGTTTTTGCGTTGGATCATTTGTTCGAAATTGGCTTTGACCCCTTGCACTTCTATGCCGTGTTCTTTAAAGTGATGCGTGGCATTATAAAAATGCTCAGAGGAGTCCAGCAGGGCTTTCGAGGGAATGCATCCCACGTTGAGGCAAGTGCCGCCCAAGGTTGAGTATTTTTCCACCAAGGCCGTTTTGAGGCCTAACTGTGCGCAACGAATGGCTGAAACGTATCCTCCAGGCCCCGAACCGATAACTACAACATCGTACATAAAGATAGATTTTGCACAAAATTACGATAAGAAGGTAGATAATTCCTAAAAATGACCGCAAATAAGCAACCTATTGCCAGCAAAAGTGTTTAAAGGTAGAACATGAAAGAAGAAGTCTTGTTGGCTGGTGCGGGATGGCTAGGAAAGCCCTTAGCCCTTCGGCTTAAAGAAATCGGGTGCGATGTTCGTGTTGTGGGCCAGACTGCTGAAAAAAGGGAGGAATTCCGTCGCCATGGTGTTGAATATCTTTGCGTAGATTATAAACATTTGCCAAAACTCCGCTGCAAAAAATTGATCATCTGTATTCCGCCAACGGAAAATTACCTTTCCATTATTCAAAACCTACTCAACGCGGTTCAACCGTCTTTCACCCTTTTTACCAGTTCCACAAGTGTGTACGCCCAAACTACAGGAACGGTTGAAGAGGACTCTGTTTGCGAAGGCAACGCCATGCTTATCGGGGCGGAAAAATTAATCCTTAACCATGTTTATACCAGCACAGTTTTAAGGCTCGGGGGCTTAATTGGTTCTAATCGAAATCCTGCAAGGCATTTCAGCGGAAAAACAAATTTATCGAACGGTCTCGCCCCTGTAAATCTAATCCATCAATTGGATATCCTGCGTTTCGTGGAGATGATTTTGCAACAGAACATATCGGGAATTTACAATGTGGTTAACCCTTTTCATCCTACTCGAAAGGCATACTACGAGCAAGAATGTTCGGATTTGGGGCTTAGTCCCTGTCACTTTTTATCGGAAGGGGAAGGCAAAGTGGTGGACGGTTCAAAAATAACGTTGACATTACAAACCGAGTATCTGCATCCTATTGTTTCTAAAGGTCGTTTTGGCTAACTTTGAACTAAGAAACATGCGGAAGCTCCTTTATTTCTTGGTTTTTGCTTTTCTCGCTTTCGAAGGGATGGCTTCCCATATTATCGGCGGAGATATTTACTACGATTATTTAGGGAACAATCAATACCGTTTTTACATTACCCTCTATCGAGATTGTGCCTCTTCCGGTGCTGCTTACGATGATCCTTTGCAACTGGCCATTCATTTAGGCAATGGGAATTTATTCCAGAATGTCTCTATTCCGTTTCCTGGAAGCACACCTGTTCCCTTGGATTTTAACAACCCTTGCGCCACGCCACCCGGTGGGATTTGTGTTGAAAAAGCGACCTATGTAACGGTTGTAACGTTACCTCCTACGCCCTTGGGATATGATATTTCCTACCAGCGATGCTGTCGAGGCCCCAATGTTACGAATCTCATCACCCCGGATGATACGGGTATAACGCTTACGACACATATCCCGGGCTCGAATGTTGGCGATGGCACTTTTTATCAAAACAGTTCTCCTCGCTTTGTAAACTATCCTCCGATATTACTCTGCAATACAGAAGCAAAAATATTCAATCATGGAGCTACCGATCCTGATGGAGATGTGTTAAGTTACTCTTTGGTAACGCCCAATGCAGGGGCAAGCTCCATTACACCTCTCCCTCCACAAACGCCTCCTCCTCCATTTCCTCCAGTGGTTTGGGCTCCGGGCTATAATGCCAACAGCCCATTGGGACCGGGCTCAACGATTACCATAAATCCAACGACAGGCGTTATGCAAGTAATTCCTCAAAACATAGGATTATTCGTGGTGGGCGTGAAGGTTACAGAGACCCGAAATGGGGTGGTGATTGGTTCAACCGTTCGTGATTTTTTATTCCGTATTTTCAATTGCAACATTACGCTTCAAGCGCTTTTGCCAACCCAAGAACAGCTTCCAACCTTTGTTTCATATTGCCAAGGACTCACGGTGAATTTTGTGAATAATTCGTATGGCGGCAGTTCTTACGCGTGGGACTTTGGTGTTTCGGGCACCAATTCCGATGTGAGTACCTCCTTTCAACCCGGCTTTACATATCCAGCACCAGGGACATACACGGCCTCCCTCATTGTGAATCCTGGTCAGGCGTGCACCGATACTGCTTACATTACAGTAATTGTCAACAATCCTTTCTCCATTTCTTGGAGCAGCGCAGATTCCTTGTGCATCGTAGGAAACGCCTTCAATTTTACGGGCATCAGCAGTGCTCCACCTGGGGTTGGCACCTACAACTGGGTGTTCGGAAATGGAGCGAGTGTAAATACAGCAAATGGACTTACCGTTAACAACGTAACCTTTAATGCTCCGGGATTTCACCCGGTAACCCTTAACGGTGATAATGGGGATTGCATTACTTCTTACACCGATTCCATTTACATTTTTGATGTTCCGGTCGCGAGCGCCTCTTTTCCTGCCAACCAAAATTGCCTTGGGTTAACGGTACCCTTCGGAAATTCCTCGAGCAATTCGCTCGTTACCCATTGGGATTTCGGGGTGAACGGAGTATCCAATGATACGAGTAATTTAACCACCCCTACGTTTACGTATCCCGGGCCTGGCACTTTTGAAGTCATCTTAAACGTTTCATCCGGGCTTAATTGCAGCGATGCCGACACCCTCAGCATCACGGTAAACGAACCACTGACTTTATCGTTTATTCACAGCGATTCATTGTGCATTAACGGAGGCCTTTACACCTTTGATGCTACGGTTAGTGGTCCCCCTAATGCCACATATTGGTGGGACTTTGGCCCAAGCGGCAATCCTGCTTCTTCAAATTCCGTGGATGTGAACGGTGTGAGTTTTTTAAATCCGGGGATTCAACCCATCACCTTATATGGTTCATTTGATAACTGCATAGATTCCTTGCAAAGCCAAGTATATGTTTATGCCGAACCCACGATTGGTTTCAGCATGATTCCCGGATTACAATGTGTTCCCTATCCTGCGACGTTTATAAATACTTCAACTACCGATGGGCCGGCACAGTATGTTTGGGATTTTGGCGACGGTTCAACATCTTCCAGTTTCAATGGTTTTCACACCTATTATCAGGTGGGTAATTACAGCGTCGGTTTAACCCTCATAACCTTGGTTGGATGCGTTGACACCTTGTACTTGTTGCAGCAAGATATCATTAATGTAAATCCTTCTCCCGTTGCTATGTTTAGTATAAATCCTCAAGAAGTTAACGTGTGTGATAACGAGGTGACATTTACAAATGAATCCTCGGGGGCGACTTCCTATTGGTATATTTTCGACCAAAACGGGTTTATGTCGGAAGAGCCTAATTTCACTCACGAATATGTAAATGTTGGAACCGACTACCCTCAACTCATTGTTTCGAACCAATTCGGATGTAAAGATTCCGTTCGCCAAACGGTCATGGTATTACCTTTTTCGATTTACGTCCCCAATACCTTCATCCCGGATCAAGATGGAAAAAACGATGTGTTTTTGCCAATCTGCCCCTTTGAAATCTACGATTGGGATTTTCAAATTTACAACCGTTGGGGTCAAACCGTATTCACAACAGATCGTTTAGACCAGGGGTGGAATGGTACTTTTCAGGGCTTGGATTCACCGGATGGGGTGTATTCGTACAAGATACGTTATCGAGGGTGTGAATTCCCCAGTGCGTGGCAACAAATCACGGGTTCGGTAAGGTTACTTCGCTAGGTTATTTCCTAAGGACAAAGTTCTGGCCTAAATATACTTTTCTTACCTGTTCATCATTGGCCAGTTCCTCTGCCGTTCCGCTTTTCAAAATTTTACCTTCGAATAACAAATAGGCTCTATCGGTAATGGAAAGGGTTTCTTGAACGTTGTGGTCTGTGATGAGGACACCAATATTGCGTTGTTTAAGGTCTGCAATTATGGATTGAATGTCTTCTACGGCAATAGGATCTACCCCAGCAAAGGGCTCGTCTAACAAGACAAATTTTGGGTTTGTGGCCAAGGCTCGGGCAATTTCGGTTCGTCGTTTTTCCCCTCCAGAAAGTCGATTTCCGAGGGTTTTTCTAACCTTAGTGAGCGAAAACTCTTCAATTAATTGTTCCAGTTTCTTCTGCCGTTCCTCCTTACCGAGGGGCGTCATTTCCAAAATGGCTAGAATATTATCTTCTACACTCAACTTTCGAAAAACCGAGACTTCTTGGGGTAAGTACCCAATGCCTAATTGCGCACGCTTATACATGGGCATTCGGGTGATTTCCTGTGCATCCAGGAATACTTTTCCTTTGTCGGGTCTCACCAAGCCTACCATCATGTAAAACGAAGTTGTTTTACCGGCACCGTTCGGGCCAAGAAGTCCTACAATTTCCCCTTGATCGACTTCTACCGAAACACCGTCCACTACCTTTCGACCGCGGTAGGTTTTTTCGATGGTCTGGGTGAAGAGTTTCATGGGGCGAAGGTATTAAAAATTGAAAGAGAATCTGCCTCGAATACCGAATGGACTAATGCCTGGGGTTAAATGGGTTGCACGCCAAACTAAATCCACTCGAATAACTTTCAAAATATTTTCAAGACCTATACTGCACTCAACATATGGCGTGTTCCCAAAACTCTTGACATAATTTGGAATAATTACATTTTGGGCATGGGGTCCTTTCAAGGCGCCGAATAAAATGCGCTGTTGAGTTACAAGCCTGAGTTTTAATTTATTGATTCCTGGAATCCAATTGAAGAACAAACCTTCCCAATGGTTTTCAATGAAAGCGCTAGCATAACGGTCTGAAATAAATTCAAGAAAGTTCATTTTGTTGTACGCGCTTGTAAGCAACCAATATGATTGATTTCCTTCATGAGCTTTCAAAAAAGGGAAAGCGGTGCTGCCAAAAACCATTCCTGCGCTTAAGCCATAGCGAAAACGACCCAATACTCCAAGCTGGGTGTAATGTTCAATTTGCGCTTCGATTTTCTGATAGTTGTATAAACTTCCTCCGATGCCCTTGACGCCGAAAATTCCTTGTAGTGATAAAATGGGAAATGCCGACCCCACACTGGTTCGATCAAATTGACCGGAAAGAAACTCTTCGTCTTTAGTCCAACGAATTCTTCCAATGAATTCTGCTGTTGTGAGTTTTGAAAGCGTGTCGAGGGTGTTGGTGGAGAGGTTGTTGCGTAAATAGGCGCTGATGCCCAAAGGGGTATATTCTTTCCAATCAAAGCCCGCTGTTACGATGAGGTCCTTTTTTACATCTTTTTCCAAGTTAAACCCTGCTTTTTTTACAAAGGTTAATTTATCGAACGGCGCAGTATTTAACACGGTTGCAAAGGTGCTCCCCAATTGTGCGGCGGTAGGTGACTGACCAATCTGTTCGAGGTCGTATTGGTAATAAATTGAGAGCATCCCTCTTTTTTTGGGGGTAATGTTGTATCGGATTAACCCCGCATATTTAAGTTTCTGATCCAAGAGGCCATAACCCATTCTCCCCCCCAATTCAATTCTTTTCGAGAAATTGTTTGACGTCCGCAAGGCGATTGAAAAACGGAGATTTTCGACAGGATTGGTGCTGACAAGGGAGGTTACATTACCCAATTCGATTTTCCCTAAGGGGTAATAACCGGTGGTTGCAAAATAGGTGAGTTTTTTCAGGTTCTGAAAGTACTTAATTCCTTCAAGGGTGTCGATCATTGCGGCAATTCCGTTTTCTGTTTTATTGAGCGACGTGTGCCGTAAGGAGTCCCAAGCCTCCGCTGTTCGCTCTTTGGCTCCTTCCAAGAATTCTACGGCATTCGGATTGCTATAGAATTCATCTGGTAAAGACATGTTCACCTTGATTTTTTTTCTACTGCTCGATTTTTTTCCGTAAAAACCGGTAGTCTTTAACTTTTCAGTAAGTCTAAATTCAAGTACAAGAAGCTCCTTTGACATCATCCAAACCTCGCTCTCTATCTGCTCAAAGGATTGTTCGATGATAAGATCTTGAAGGTAGTTGAGATTTGCTTGGGGAGAAATCCTAGCGCTTATCGACTCAATGGCATACGTGGTGTCATGGATCCACATTTCCCCTGTAAACGCGAGGGCCTCTTCGTGCTTTGGTGTAAATCGTAATTTGTAGCAGAATTTATTGTTGTGAAAAGTAGAGTCTTCTAAATAAAACCGGTAGATATTTCTTGCATAAGGGGCTGTTGGACTGATGAAGGATTTTCCAAATAAGTCAATAATGTTGTCATAGAAGTTGATGTCTAAATACATGTCCCCTAAAAATTGTGCTGCCTGTAAATTTTCAACACCGGTGATACGGCTTGCCTTTACGATTTCTCGTTTTTTCTTAGGATTATTGGTAAAAAAGAAGTCAGATACGGATTCCGCTAGGACTACGGGCAAGTTCAATTTGTTGTTCTCCGTAGTGTCGAAATATTGCGTAATGGTGTTGAGTTTTTTAATCGGCCCGATAGTGGTCAGCGCCGTATCAATATTATTAATTCCAACTTGAAATTTATTGTAGGCTTCATATTGATATGCCGCCAATTTTTCTTTGTTGTTTACTCGTTTATGTGCGACTACTTTTTTATGTAGTTTGGTGGAAGGGAACTCGTCTGGAGGCAAAACCACAACATCTCTGAATTCTTTCGAAACCGGGGAGAGGAGGATATTAATTTCTTGACGAATATCAGGTTTGATTTTTTTGCGAGTAATTTTATATCCCAAATAGTAGCATTGAATGGAATCCACTGGATAATATGTTTCCAAATAAAAGTATCCTGAACTATCCGTGATTGTGGTGATTTTTGAATCATAAAAGCTTACCTTGACCCAGGGCATTGGAGTACGTGATCCAGCTTCTAATACATGGCCTTCAACTACTGTTTTTTGACCCAAGAGGAATTGACTTGGGAGGAACAGCAGAAAACAGAAGATGGTGAGATTAATTCGCATTATTTTTTTTGGCGACACGCTTGGAAACCAAGATACCAATCTCATATAAAAGCACGATGGGGATTGACACAATGATTTGCGATAACACATCGGGAGGGGTAATAACGGCAGCGAGTATAAGTATGACTACGATGGCATGGCGACGGTATTTAACGAGAAACTCCGGAGTGAAAACGCCTACTTTGGTCAATAAATAAGTCGCGATTGGTAGCAAGAATAAAAGCCCGCTGTAAAATATTGTCGAAATCACGGTGCTCATGTAGGAACTAATGGTGAAATTGTTCTCGATCGACGAACTAATTTGAAACGAGGCAAAGAAGTATACCGTTAATGGGGCTACAATGAAATAACCAAATAATATTCCCGTGAAAAAACACAAACTAACGTAGAACACGAGTCCTTTCGCTAAGTTCAGTTCATTAGTTTTAAGCCCGGGCTTTACGAAAGACCAAATTTGATAAAATATGTAAGGAGCGCTTAAGATAATACCCCCCATCAATGACATGGTCATAGCATAGTTGAATTGACCGGACATGGTCATGCTTTGCATGGTTGCGGGAACGTCTGGTATGCAAACGTTAAAATATTTGCATAGCAATTGAAACGTAATAAAATCGTTGTCTTTTAACGAGAGAAAAATGGTATCCATAATCCACTCCTGAAAGATCCATATAATCACAGCTACGAGTAAAACCACTACAGCAATTCGAACTAGCCTCCATCGAAGCTCGTTGAGGTGTTGCATAAAAGACATCGGCTGTTCATCGGACATGCCACAAAGATAATCAAACTTAATTTTTCACGCCCGAGGCAAAACGTAAAACGTTTACGTTTATCGTGTAGAAATTTGTAGAAAAAACACCATGAGAACACTGCAATTAACCCAAATAGAATTTTCAAATGCCAGTAAGAAGGTAAGATGTCAGGGAAAAATGAAGGAAGAACATCTGCAATTCGACTCCAACCTCATTATCGATTTTAGTCAATTAAACTACCTGATGAACCAGCTCACAAAAAAGTTTGGTTCTGATATTATTTATGACTCGATTGTCACAACCCAAGAACCGGAAGGAGAATTATTTACCTTGAATCTCGAAAAATTTGATATTGATCCTGTGCCACTATCGGAGCTTACGCAAGGATTCAAATCGACATGGCGCATAAGCGCTTAATGGTTAGGGCTGTATGATTACCGTCTCCTCGTTAGTTTTCTCTGCTTCAATTTTAATAATGCCTTGCCCTTGTCGGTTTCCTTTGTACGCCTCAATGTCTAAAACAGCAACTCCGGCTTGACCTAACTGGTAAATTTCATTGTAATTGAAGGTTGCAATACCTGCGGCATTGGTGTATGCGGTATCGTATACCACCACTTGAGAAGGACAATTGCACGTTGACGTACCATGCAGTACTACCATGGCTTGTTCCACAAGATTATTGTTCTCGTCGCGGACCTCAATTTTGGCAATGGTATCCTCCTTTTTTACGCATGAATTGGTAACAAGCGCAAAACATCCAATCAGCGCAATAATAAAAATCGATTTTTTCATGACAGCTTAGTTAGGTAAGTAAATGGTTTCCACTGCAGTTGTGTGTATTCTACATCGGGTATACCCTGTGGCAGTTTTATTATTATGTTTTACAACGATATCAAAATAACCTGTCGTGTTGTCGGGACCTGAGGTGTTGAAATATTGATCCATGTCTACGGTTGTAAAACCTGAACTGTTGGTATATGAGGTATCCACGAACGCACCTGTTGGGGGATTACTCTGTTGGTCACCGATCACCACAACTTTTGCCCCGCTCATTAATTGATTGGAAGAGGAACGCACAAAAACCTTCAAGATTGCAGGATCTTTAGATTTACATGATCCGATAACGACAACCGCAGAAAGGAGCAAACATATAACAGCTAATTTCTTCATATCCTAAAGTTTTAAAGATTTGATAGCCAGATTTACCCTGGGAAATTCAAATACATTAATATACAAGGTTCAAAAATACAATTTAATTTTTTGCAATCAAAGAACATCCTATGAAAACCATTCAATTTATTGAAGCGTTAAATCAATAACAATAGCCATAAAATTATACCTTTGTTGACGCCAAGTTTAATACAATTTAATTCATCAAAAGGTTACATTATGCTTGAAACCATCGAGCGATATTCCCAAGAGGTTCATAGCGCCCAATTCACAACGAAAGAGGAGGTTGAAGCTTTTCGAATTCAATATTTAGGCAATAAGGGCATTCTTAAAGATTTATATGCTGCGTTCAAAAACGTAGGGATTGAAGAAAAAAAAAACGTTGGGTTGGCTTTGAACGAATTTAAAAAACAAATCGAAGAAAAAATTTCAAGCCTAAATTTTCAAGATAACCGATCGTCGAAAGCAATATTAGATGATTTCACCAAACCTTCGTCGTCAGAGTCTTCTGGCTCCTTACATCCTATTAGTATCATTACCTACGAGATCATCGATATTTTTGAGCGCATAGGATTTTCCGTTTCTGAAGGGCCAGAAGTAGAAGATGATTGGCATAATTTTTCGGCCTTGAATTTCCCGGAGGATCACCCTGCTCGTGACATGCAAGACACGTTTTTTCTGAGTTTAGGTCAAAGCAATTATTCGCTGAGAACTCATACAAGTTCTGTTCAAGTTCGGGTCATGGAAGAGCATTCCCCTCCAATCCGAACGATTTCTCCTGGAAGGGTATATCGGAATGAAGCGATCTCCGCGCGGGCCCATTGCTTTTTTCACCAACTTGAGGGATTATACATTGATAAGGATGTAACTTTTGCCGATTTAAAACAGACGTTGGATTATTTTGCTAAATCCTTGTTCGGTAAAGAGGTAAAGTTGAGGTTAAGACCGTCCTATTTCCCCTTCACAGAACCCAGCGCAGAGGTCGACGTTTCCTGCACGTTGTGCGCGCAAAAAGGCTGTTCGGTATGCAAGTATACGGGGTGGCTAGAAATCATGGGATGTGGAATGGTTGATCCAAATGTGCTTTCATCTTGCGGGATAGATCCGAACACCTACACTGGTTTTGCTTTTGGTATGGGAATAGAACGGATCACCCAGTTAAAATACCGGGTGAATGATTTGAGGTTGTATTCGGAAAACGACGTGCGATTTCTGCAACAATTTAAATCCTAACCATGCAAATCAACGACCTTTTATCGCTGGAAGATCTAAAGGAGATCGAGCAAAGAAGTTTTGATTCCCCGCAATTTATTTTCAAGCACTCAACCCGTTGCATTATTTCCAGCATGGCTTTAAATCGAGTTAAAAAGTCCGAAGTTCCTTTGGATTTTTGGCTTTTAGATTTACTTTCATACCGCGAAATTTCGAACCGTATTACCGAGCAATATCAAGTAGTTCACCAATCGCCACAAGTTCTAGTGATAAAATCGGGGAAGGCAGTTGCTTTTGCCTCCCACGAAAATATTGATGCGGAGTTTCTAATATCTAATGTATGAAAAATAAAAAGTATTGGATCATTCTTGGTGCTTTGATTTTAATTGCCGCCAGTTTTATTTACCTCAATTTTTTCTCGAAGAAGACAGAAAAAGAAGAGGGTGTGCCAAATAGTTATTCTACGATTTTAGGTGAAGGGGAATTATCCGCCGTATATGGCCAAGAACTAGCTTTTCAATTGAAAAATGAACCATCGGTGCAAAAAGTCATGGTGTACTTGGACGATAGTCTTACCTGGTCTAAATCAGAACCCAAAGCCGAGGAGACGGTAAAAATATCGTTGAAAAATCTCACGTTAGGGACTCACAAGGTCAGAATAGAGGCCTTGGCAAGTAACGATAACCGCTCAATTCTGGAACGAGATGTACAAGTGCTTTCCGATCTAGTCCCGCAAAATTGGCCACTTACCATTCTTCAAAAATTACCCCATAACGATTCCTTATTTACCGAAGGTTTGTGTTTCTATAATGGAAAACTCTTCGAAGGAACAGGTGATGGTCAATACAAAGGAGAAACCATGGTTGGGGAAATAAACGTGGATAACGGTAAGGTGCTTCGAAGGGTAAAACGATCTGCACCTATATTCGGCGAAGGGGTTACGGTTTTCAATGGTGAATTATTTCAATTAACTTGGAAGGACCATGTTTGCTATGTTTACGATGAAAAAACCTTAAAAAGCCTTCGGGAAATTAATTATTCAGGGGAAGGTTGGGGACTAACGCACAATGGAAAGCAATTGATCCAATCCGACGGAACCGAGCGGCTCTATTTTCGGGATCCAAAATCGTTTAGCATTCAAAAAACAATTCAAGTATTTGACAATAAAGGTCCAGTTACCAAGTTAAATGAGCTAGAATATATTGCTGGGTATGTTTATGCCAACATTTGGACCACCAACCAAGTGGTGGTTATAGAGCCTTCTACAGGAAAAGTTATCGCATATATTAACGCCGATATCTTAGCGAAGGAGGGAAAAGGAAATGGGGATGTGCTCAATGGAATTGCTTTTAATAGCGCGAATAATAAGCTTTACATGACAGGTAAAAATTGGCCTGTGATGTTTGAAGTTAAAATAGATGTCCTTTCTAAGGCCGTTCAATAAGCGGAATTTCTTTAACAAGCTCTTTATTTTTTAACCGCAAGGTGTAAGCCCCTTTTGTCCAATAGGTAAAATCAAAAACTTGGTTTTCTTGCGATAAATCAATTTCTAAGAATGGAACACGATCTTTTTCTATCCATGCTCGAATTTCACGGTGCTTGTTGGGCGCAAACTCAAGGTAAATTCGGTTCGAATGCCTAGGAATAACCTTGATGAAATAAGCATCCTGTAATTGTGCAAGCGGAGTTTTTAGTAATTCTGTTGGACAGTCCCAAGCACGGATAAAATCTACGCGAAATTCTGCCGGAAATTTGGTTTTTTTATCAGGTCCAGGGGCAAAAGGGGCATTATTCTTGGCCAACGAAAAATTCGCTATTAAATTCATGGAGGTTGCAAATTCAGCTTCGTGATAAGTTAGGAGCCTCTGGTTATGGTAAAACATTACACCTTCTGGGGTCCAAAGTCCGGAAAACGTGGACCAAGTATGGTTGATGGGTGTTTTTGTTTTGGCCCAGTGCCCAAAAGGCTGGTCGAAAAGCCCCCATTTTTTTACCCTGTCGCATCGGTTAGGGCAATGAACGTTGATATGATAACTTCGGTCTCGTTCACCTTTGGCTTCGATAAAGTCAATTTCTTCATTGGGTTTTCCTCCGTATAGCCAAAACGCGGGCCAATACCCTTTTCCTTCTGGTAGATATGCCTTGCATTCGAAATACCCGTATTTAAAAGCTTCTTTACTCCATAATGCTGAGGTTAATCGTTCTATGCGAAATTTCCCATCGACCAATTTTTGCTGAGTTTTTTTCAATTGGAGCGTGTCAATCATCCAGTCTGGAAAGCTTCTCATGGCCGAAATGGTATCAACTTTTAATACAAGCGTCCCTTTTTCCTGATAACACATTACGGGGTCCGTATAGGTATTGGCATCAATCGATAGCCCTCCCCAAGGATAGTAATTGTACCAAAGCTTTTGATTGACATCCGACCCCTCAAAATCATCTATCAGCAATGAATTGCTGATCGCAATTTCTTTTTCTGTAAAAACAATAAAATACGGTTTTTGAGCGTCAATGTTGGCTGCTCCCAAAAGTAGGAGCCAAGAGATTAAAAAGAGGTGTTTCATCATGTAGCTAATTACTGCTAAAATAAGGAGACTTGTTATGCGAACAATACTTAAATTCGTAATAATGTCGAAATTCACCGGGCTGTTTGTTTTTCTTGGCTTTAGCTTATCCGTATACGCACAATCTCCAACAACCTACGAGCACAAAACGATTTTAGCCTCAATTAACGCACAAAAACTGGACTCATTATCCATTTTACCGGGTAGCCTTCGGTGCATGGCAAGGGGACACAACATTCCAGATTCGCTGTTTCATGTGGATTACATTGCAAAAACCATTCGGTTTTCATTGTTGGTTTCGGATACAGTTGAGCTAATTTACACCCGATTAAACGCCGATTTAACGGCAGACTTTCAACGATTTGATTCTACCCTAATTCAACGAAAAACTATGGATGTTCGGTTCTTAGTTGATCCTTACTCGACGGATGTTGACGAATTATTTGGGGGGAAAGAACTTTCTAAAAAAGGCAGCTTATCCCGAGGAGTAAGCTTCGGCAATCAACAAAACTTAGGGATTAATTCAACCTTAAATTTAGAGTTGAATGGAAAGCTGAATGATAACTTGAATTTGTTGGCGTCAATTTCCGATGCAAACATCCCCATACAGCCTGAAGGGAACACGAATAAACTGCAAGAATTCGACCAGGTTTTCATCCAAGTATTTAACGAGCGTTTGAAGTTGACCGCAGGAGATTTCTGGATTACGAAACCCGAAGGGTACTTTTTAAATTACCGCAAACGGGCTCAAGGAATTAGCAATATGTATCGTTTTGTTCAGCAGAATACCCTCATCGACATTCAATCCAGTGTCGGATTATCCAAAGGCAAGTTTAACCGACAAATCCTACAAGGGATTGAAAACAACCAGGGACCTTACCGTCTTACGGGAGCGGAAAATGAACCGTTTATTGTTGTTTTATCGGGAACAGAAAAAGTATACCTCGACGGTCGACTTTTAGAACGCGGCCAAGAATTCGACTACATTATTGATTACAACAGCGCTGAATTGGTATTCACTTCAAGAAATTTAATAACCAAGGACCTCAGGATTGTAGTTGAATTCCAATATTCTGATCAATCCTACACTAGGGCTTTGGTTCAGCAAGCAGTGGTGATAGAACATAAAAAGTTCAAATCATGGTTCAATTATTATCAAGAACAAGATTTGAAAAATCAACCGCTTCAAATAAGTTTGGATCCTTTGCAGAAAAAACAACTAGCCTTGATCGGTGACAGCCTACAGGAGGCTCAACTAAATACGGTGGATTCTGTGGGGTATTTTTCCAATCAAAACCTTTATTGGATGAAAGATTCCTTGGGCTTTGATTCGGTGCTGGTTTTTACAAGTCACCCCGATTCCGCTAAGTATCGAGCCACCTTTAAATTTGTCGGCGATCAAAAAGGAAATTATGTTTTGGATAAAACCACGGCCTTTGGTAAAGTGTATCGATGGGTAGCTCCATCAGGAGGAATTTCCCAAGGACAGTATGCCCCCGTTCAATTAATTATTACCCCAAAACGGAGAAGACTTGTAAGCTGGGGGATTCAACACAAAATAAATGAAAAGTGGGAAATTCTAGATGAATTTAGCGCTTCGGAGAATAACCTGAATTTGTTTTCGAATGCTGATAAAGGAAACGATTGGGGATGGGCGAATCGAACAAAAATCTCACGAAAACAACAGTGTACAACCTTGTGGAAAAGTACGTCGGATGCAGAGGTTGAAATTATTAGTCGAGATTTTACCCCCATTGAGCCTTTTCGTAAAGTAGAATTCGACAGGGATTGGAATACACGGAATAAATCGATTGTGGGGTTGCAGCGTTATGTGGTTGTTTCCCAGAAATTGGAACACTCAAAAGCGGGCATGGTGCTTTTTCAGACACAACACTATGGAATTTCTCAAGCATTTTCAGCTAACCGTATATTTTCGGAAGGGCGCCTAAACACAAAACGAATACGAGCGAATTGGGATGCCAGTGCATTAAAATCTAGCCTTCCTCAAAACACGAGCTTTATTCGACACCGGGCCGACATTGTTCTTAAGCTCGGGAAACTCCAAATAGGGTTTAAGGACGACCAAGAGTTTAATCGACGAGATACTGTTAAGGGGCTGTTTTCTCAAAGTTATGGGTTTTTCGATTATCAGGTTTATTTAGAAAACAAGGACAGTTCTCAGCAAAGGGCCCGCTTATTTTTCAGGGACCGGTTCGATTATCGGCCGAGCCAAATTGGATTCAAAGCCGCGGCTCAAGGCACTTCGGTCGGTGGAGAATTTTCCCATCAATCCGGAAAAGGACAAAAATTAACCGCTATTGTTGCTTTTAGAAATTTAAAATCCCTGGACAATTCCCTGATTAATATTTCACCGGATCAATCCCTGGTTGGTCGAATTGAATACGGATTCCGAGGACTAAAAGGGGCTTTAACCTTTGAAACCTTTTATGAAATTGGATCTGGTTTGGAACAAAAACGCTCGTTTGTTTACCTCGAAGTAAACGCGGGTCAGGGGGTATATACCTGGATAGATTATAACAACGATGGGGTAAAAGATTTAAATGAATTTGAATTGGCGGCATTTATCGATCAAGCAAATTATATTCGAGTATTCACCCCCAGCAGCGAATATCAGAAAACATTCAATAACGAGTTCAATCAAAGTTTATTTTGGCGCCCAGAATTGCTTTGGAATAAAAAGAAAGGAATCTTGAAAGGATTTTCCCTATTCTCCAACCAATTGCGCTGGAGATCGACAACGAAAATGAATCAGTGGTCTGCGGAAAATTTATTAAACCCTTTTTGGACAAATTTACTGAGCAATGATTTGATTAGTAGCAATTATAATTTTAGAAACACCTTGTTTTTCATGCGAACTTCATCCATTTTCAATGGGCATTACATTATTTCTAAAACACTCTCTAAGGTTTTATTGGCGAACGGTTATGATGGGCGTTCCTTGGAATTTCAAGAACTCATGTTCCGATGGAATGTTAAGCCAACATTTTCCATACGGTCTGAAAACCAACGAGGCGTAAAATCGAACAAAGTGGATTATACCCAAGGAAGAAATTACGCAATATCCTATTATTACGTATCCTTGGAATTGGCTTATCAACCTTCCGCAAGTTATCGCTTCGCAATAAATGGAAGGTCAACCAGAAAAAACAATACCTTGGATTTTGGAGGCGAAGTATCACAGTCGCGAGAATTGGGGTTTACTTCGAAAATAAATTCAGTAAATAAAGGAAGCGTTCAAGTAGACATAAAATACTTGAATTTGACGTTTACCGGGCAAGAACAATCAGCGGTGGCTTTTGAAATGTTGGAGTCTTTAAGGCCGGGAAGCAACGCCACATGGTCGATTACTTGGCAGCGTAACTTGGGAAAAAACTTACAATTGAATTTGGTTTATTCAGGAAGAAAATCTACCTTGAGGTCAGCAGTTCATAATGGATCTATGGAATTAAGAGCCTATTTTTAAGCATGAAAAAAGATATTGAAACGAAGGAGGATGTCGTGTTTATGGTGGAAGAATTTTACCAAAAAGTCAACCAGTCAGCAATGTTGAGTCCATTTTTTCAAAAGCTTGATTGGGGTTCCCATTTGCCAAAAATGGCACATTTTTGGTGCTTCGTCTTGTTCGATACCCCGGGTTATCAAACCAATGTGACACAAATACATCTGGCCATGAATTTATCCGAAGAACTCTTCAACGAATGGCTATCCTTATTTTATACAACGGTAGATTCGTTATATTGCGGAGAAAATGCCCAGAAAGTGAAGGACAGGGCAGCCTTAATTGGGTGGACCATTAAAGCAAAAATACCTTAAGGAAAGATCAAACGGTAAATATCGGAGCCGTTGGCATACAGCATTAAGCCTATTAAAAAGAAAAACCCGATATATTGAGCGACTACCAAGACTTTTTCAGGAGCAGGTTTACCCGTTATTCCTTCGTATAACAAAAAGATTAAATGCCCACCATCCAAAGCAGGTATCGGCAGTATGTTCATGAAGGCTAGAATAATGGAAATGAGCGCGGTACTTAGCCAAAACGAGTGCCAATCCCAAGAGGGGGCAAACATGTTGCCCATGGAAGCAAATCCCCCCATTGAAGTAGCCCCTTTTTTCGTGAAAAGAAATTTGAATTGTGCAACATAATCGCTCAAGGTGTTCATACCGTAGCTAATTCCTGAGGTTACCCCTTCTACAAAACCGAAGTTCTTCGTAAAATACGCATTGGAATCCAATAAATTCTTTTCGCTTATATCGGGTTTGAAACCAAGGGTGCCATCTGACTTTACTTTGCACTTTATGTTTCGAATGGTTTGATTTTTTCCTCGAATGGAAAGCAAAACGACTTTGTCTTTGTTGTTATAAAGAATGGACTGCAGTTCGTCAAAGTAGTGAATGTTCTGGCCATTGATGGAATCGATGGATTCTCCGGGTTTAAGTCCTGCGGCTTCTGCTGGGGAGTTTTCAACCACTTCTTTGATTACTGCAGTGGTTGCTCGGGCTCCAACGATGGGCATGGCCCCATTTTGGAAGAGTTCCATATCAATATCCTCAGGTAAAATGATATTTTTTGTTACCCCATTTTGTTTTTGTACGAGGATGTTTCGCCCCCCTCGAAGCATGATTTTTTTCGAAATTTCAGAGTAATCTGATACGGGTTTTCCCTCGATTTCAAGGATTTTATCCCCGGATTCCATCCCGTATTTCGCCATGTATGGGTGAACACTCATCCCATGAGTTAATTTTTGCGGATCGATTTGCTCAGATCCCCAATAAAGTAAAACCCCTATGTAAATAATAAATCCTAGGATTAAATTCACCACAACACCCCCCACCATGATGATAAATCGCTGCCAAACTTTTTTGGTGCGAAATTCATGAGGTTGCGGTTCGTTTTCCATTTGATCCTTGTCCATCGACTCATCGATCATCCCAGCAATTTTTACATAGCCTCCAAGGGGTAACCAGCCAATTCCCCATTCGGTATTATTGCTACCATCTGCCCAACTTTCCGGGGTCTTTTTGGTGAACCAGGCATATTTTCTAATGCCATTAACCTTTCGATATCTTAAAATGGAAAATCCTGGATTGAAAAATAAGTAAAATTTTTCCACCCTTGTTTTAAATAAAACAGCTGGCAAATAATGGCCAAGTTCATGAAGTATGACAAGAATTGAGAGCGAAAGTATAAGTTGGGCAGCTTTGATAAGAAAAACTTCCATGGAACGGAGTGTAAAAATATTGATTGCAAATATAGCCCCTTTTGTCGAATTCAAACGCAAGGAGTTCGGTTTCCTCGTTACACGCTAGGACAAGAATTTGAGGAACTCATGTCTTTTGCATAAATTAGCCCTTCCTTAAAGAATGGCCGACACACTCATAGTAATTCCAACCTACAACGAACGAGAGAATATCGTTCCTATTACGGAAGCGGTTTTGCTTCAAGGGGAGGAGTATCATATTCTATTTGTAGATGATCATTCCCCCGATGGTACCCAAGCAGAAATTGAAAAAATGATGCAAAAATATCCAAGTCGGGTTTATTTATTGGGTAGAAGTGGAAAACTTGGATTAGGCACGGCCTATATTGCCGGGTTTAAATGGGCGCTAGAACGTCATTACGAATTCATTTTTGAAATGGACTCGGATTTTTCCCACGATCCAAAAGACATCAATCGATTGAAAAAACGATGTCTTGAGGGCAGTGATTTGGCTATAGGATCGAGGTATTGCAAAGGCGGGAAAATCGAAAACTGGCCATTTAGCCGCTGGCTTTTATCGTATTTTGCAAACCTCTATGTTCGTATAATTCTTTGGGTCAACATTAAAGATGCTACAGCAGGATTTAAATGTTATCGACGAAAGGCGCTCGAAAGCATTGATTTGGAGGTTATAGAATTCAAAGGTTACGCATTTCAAATCTGCATGAAGTATGCGGTTGCCAAGAAAAAGCTAAAAATTCAAGAGGTTCCTATAACGTTCAAAGACCGCCTTTATGGGGAATCCAAAATGAGCTCTGGGATTTTTAAAGAAGCCTTATTCGGGGTTTGGAAAATGAAGTGCATGAGGTTATGATTTTTGTTTCACGGTTATTTCTCATGCTTTTCTTGCTAGCCCTTTGGTGCTGTTCTCCCCAGGGGAAATCCGCGGCAGTTATCCAAAAAGAAAAGATGGTTCAAATAATGACCGAGGTATACCTCATCGAAATGCACTATCAAAAAAGCTACGGAATGCCATCAATGTATAAGCCTCCATTGGATATTGCGCTTGATGCAATCTTCAAAAAACACCAGGTTACCCGAAAAGACTACGAAAGCAGCTTCTCGTACTATGCCTCAAATCCAAAGGAATTTTCGGAACTCAATGAACTCGTTATTCAACGTTACAACGAAGAATTAGTCGATAAATAAGTCATTGCGTTCGATCGTTTGCGCAACCCAAAGGGATAATTCACCCAACAACCTTTGTTTTTGTTCTCCCTCCTTTTTATCCTCACCAAGGTGTTCTTGAATAAGGCATTGTGCCTCGAGGAGATGTTCCTCAAGAAAAGGGCCTTCCATCTGTTCAATAACCGTGAGGGACTCTAGGGTGTTTTGATAATCTCCTTCAAACGCCCAATGAACAAATGCGACAAGATATGGGCTAAAGTCGAGCCTTGTGTTCCATAAAATCTGAACAACCTGTTGTCTTTCCTTTGGATTCTGTATTTCTGTTAAAAGGTCCATCCATGCTTCGCGGATTCCTTTTTTTGTAATCGAAGAAAGTAAGGCGTGTAAGGCAGTGCGCCTTGACGGGGAAGCTTCACCAACATATATCCTGACCAATTCCTTGAGTTGTGATAAATTACCTTTTTCTTCCAGAAGGGCAATACCTTCCTGGAAAAGATCGTCCTGGTCATTTTGAATTAATGCTAATGGATCAATGCTGTTTTTTGCCATCTTCTTCAATAAATTGGGTTAAATAAATGTAATCTTCGACGGTTAATTGCTCTGGTCTTTTACTGGAAAATTCTGAAGGGAGCGAGACCGATAAGGATTTCAAGGAGTTCCGCAACGTTTTCCTGCGTTGATTGAAAGCTGTTTTTACTACGGTAATGAATAAGGCTTCATCGCACGGCAGGGACAATCGATTGTTGCGCGTGCATCGAATGACCCCTGAAATCACTTTTGGAGGGGGAAAAAAGGAGCCCGGTTCAACGGAAAACAGGTACTTTACATCATAAAATGCTTGAATTAAAACACTTAGGATCCCATATTCCTTGCTGCCAGGAGGCTCTGCAATTCTTTTTGCGACCTCCTTCTGAAACATGCCTAAAATAAGCGGGATTTTTGCTCGGTTTTCGAGACACTTAAACATGATTTGTGAGGAAATATTGTAAGGAAAGTTTCCAACAACGGAAAACGGTTGGTCTTCGAAAAATTGCCTTAAATCGGCTTTCAAAAAGTCGGTTAAATGAACCTGAGTAAATTGGGGATACGTTAGGTTTAAATATTTCACAGACTCCTTATCGATCTCAAAAGCATGTAAATCGATGTCGTTTCGCTCTAGAAGAAATTGGGTGATGGCCCCCTTACCAGGACCAATTTCTAAGACTAAAGATTTAGGTGCCAAGGTTGGAACAGCAGCAACAATTTTTTTACAGACCGATTGATTGATTAAAAAGTGTTGGCCTAAATGCTTTTTCGGAGCTACTTTCATGAAACCATGGTGTTAATCAAATTCATCGTAGTACGAAACGCGACAAAATTTCCATCATACCTTGTTTTGTGGTGTTGCTGGAGCTTGTCCGCATGGGTGTCAAAATAATGGTTCAAGGCATCTTGATTTTTGGCCCAATACAAGATGGAGTAGGTGCATTCATTGGGTTCATGCCCATTAACTTTTGAAAGTACGCACTGGGTAAAGCAGCGAGTTTCTAGCACATCAGGGATATGGGTTGTCTGCATCCAATGCAACCAGTCCGATTCAATGGTAGGGTCTAAACTTACCGTCACATTGTATAAAATTGGATTAACGGTTGGTTCTATTGCTTCCATCAACTAGGCCTTTTGAATTGAAGCTCAAAAGTAAAGATTTTGCACCGGTAATTTTTTTAATATCTTTGAATGAACAATAAATATAACTTTTATGAAAAAATCATTACCGTTACTCGCTTTTTTTAGCTTTTTTGCTTTTGCTTCTTTCGGACAATCGTGTGTGCCTGGGGCAAACTTTGTAGATTCAACGTATGGTGTTTGGCCGGATACAACGCAGAATTTTCCGCCAGCAGCTGCTAATGTTGCGTATTCAACCGACTTAAATTTCAAGGTTCCGGCTACCGTTACGGCTGAATTGGATGCTTCTGGACAATTTGTGGGGTCTCCCATTCAAAGTTTTACGGTCACCGGTGTTCAGGGATTGCCCGCAGGATATAACTATGCGTGCAACATCGCAAATTGCACTTACAACGGTGGAGCCAACGGATGCGCCAACATTTGGGGTACTACTTCCACAACTGGGACATATCCCATTACAATTGAAGTCGATGCAACTGTTCTTGTGTCCCTTTTTCCTGGACTACCACCTGCTCCGGTAACTCAATCCGTATCTTTTTCAGGATACAAAATCATCGTTGGAAATGCCGGGTTAATCACGGGAGTTATTGAACCGCTCAACGTGTATCCTAATCCTTCAAGCGATGTATCAACCGTTCGAGGACTTAATGGGACTCGTTTAACGTTGAGCAATTTAAGCGGTCAGGAATTATTCGTTAAATCCATAGAAGGACTTTCTTCTACGGAGCTTAACCTCAACGGGTTTAACGCTGGAATTTATTTTATCAACGTCTACGGAGAACAAGGGGTTGAAACAATACGAATTATCAAAAATTAATGAGGTAAACTCACCTATGATGAAAAAGGCCGCAATTGCGGCCTTTTTTTATTCAATGACTTGCTTAATTACTTGATAGATTTCCCAGGTAACCTTATCATAAACATACACTAAAACATGCATGTTGGAAGCATTATGAGCTCCATCTAGCTGATTGGGAACAACAAACGAATAATTGACATAGTATTTACCATTGGTTAAATCGGACGCCGTTAAGGTTCTTCCAAATGGTGTATTATTGAGGTTTCCTCGATGTATGTCTCGGTGAACATAACTGGTGTTGTGGGAATTATCTCCCATTTTTTGGTCGCCCACCAAAGAATCTTCCACGATGCATGCAACAATTCCTAAGTCGTTGGTAAGGTTGGGATCTAGTTTTTCAATTTCAACATGTAAAAAGGCCCCTTTAGTGCTTGGAAAATAGTTTAACGCAGATTGAATGTTTACCTTCAGAACATTTTGAGCCAAGGCGTTGGCAACCATGCCCGTCCAGGCGCCTGGGCTTTGGAATAATACTCCGCTATTATTAATTCTACTTACCGTTCCCCGAGGGTTTCCGATAAAACCGCCATCGTTGGCCCCAAAATATTGAGCAATGGCAATTCCATCCGAATTGGTGAAATCCAAAGGATATCCACCCGCCACATCGACTACTTGAAAATCACCAATTCCGGTAGGTCCTGCATGCAAGGAAAGCGGATATACCCTTCCTGGATTTGCTTCGTACAATGCATGGGCTAAATCCGCCGCTGCAGGACAGTAAATACACTTGTGACCGGTAAAATCCTCCAACAATAGATTTCTGTTCATGTTCAAATTAGGCGTAAATGTTGGCCACTCGTTTGCGAGATAATCACTCCAATTTCCGGGATACAGGGTTGTGTCCAACTCAAGCGTGCTGCTGGGTGGGTAAGCATTCGTAACGCGGTCGCATGAGGTAAAAACCAAAAAAGAAAGGCAAATAAAAGCAAATAGTCGCAGCATAGTGTTAAAAACTTTGAGTGAAACTTAGGGTTAAACCATTATTCGCAGGAACAAAACGGCAAACGCCTCCTACGCAAAATAAACCTGCGCGTTGGCGCCCGTAGGAGAGCATGACACGGGTAGATTCATGAATATACCCACAGGTAATATTGGGATAATTTACCCGTTTATCCACGTCAGGATTTCCATAATTATATTGGTTGATAAAACTGATAAAATAACTTGGCGCCACCGTGTATTCGATTAAGGCAGTTGCCCAATTTCCTTTATCGTTGATGTTGCCATTCGGAAGCTTATTAACAAACATTCCTTGCAGCTCCATCCGAACATTGTGTTTCGCATTAATTTTATAGGAAGCCTCAACTACCCCGATGTGCGAGGAAATGATACCCGTTGCATCGTTAGAAACCTTGGCGACATCGTTATTAATGGTGATGTTAAAATACGATAGAATCAACAATAACTTCTTGTTTAACTTCCGGGTAATACTGAAATTGATATCTCGCCAATACAAGCTATCGCTTTTATCAAACAATCGAGTTTCATACATAACCCTGCTGGAGTCGCTTAAATTAATCCCTGAGGTGTGTTGAACCGGACGATACGTTGTTGAAGCATTGATTCCAAGGGTTGTCCCATATTTACCTCCCAATTTGCTTCCTTTTTTAAGGGTGTAAATGAAATCTGCTTGATACGCCACCTCTCCCAAGGGTTGTGTGGCATAGGGATACAGTGTTGCAACAAGATTATAGGTGTGGGTTTTATTAAGAGCCGGTAAAAAATTGATGAACGCATCCTGAAGTTCTTTGTTTCGGTCCGATCGATAACTCATATTGTCGACCGATTTTGCGGAAAAGGAAAAGCCCAAACCCTTCTTTGAATACCCAAAATTAGCGACAGCTGCATGGCCAAAATTGTAAATCTTACCATTATCCAAAGAGGGATCTTGTTCTTTTTGAATGTATTCTCCATCTAAAGTAAAATTCTTGTACTGCAATTTCACCCGGCCGCCATATGCCCCAACGTTTTCGGGTAAAATCAACGCGTCGTCGTCGTCCTTTTGATATTTACTCACGAAAGAAGCTCCCAAAATTACATCAACAGGGAAGGTCGCCAATCTTTTTTTGAACGTTTCATTTACGTGAAACTCACCATCAAGGGCTCGAACAATTCCTTCTGAATTGACCACACGGCCCTCAGTAAAGGACAACCTTTGTTTTCCGTAAACCCCTTTGATTTGCAATCCCGAAAACGGTTTGAATATAATTCGGGCCCCATCCAATACATTGTCGTATCCAAGGGCTCGGTCCTCATAGGTTCGCAACGCCAAGCCATTGCCAAATTGTTCGTAGAAATGACCAAGGGTAACATCGACTTTGTTATTTGAATAGCCAACATATCGGTAACCAAGTCCTGTTCCATCGAAACGGTTCGGATAACCCTGTATACGAGGCAAATAACTTTCTACTCGCATTCCGGCCTTAAATCCTCCATGGGTGTAAAACACATTCATGTAGGAATTAACCAATCCCTTGGTGGGGGGCTGTAAAGCGTTGATTATAGGGTCGTTGTTTAGGTATTGAAAGGTCGATTCAATGTTGCCCGTGAAGTTTCCCTGTGACCAAAAGGTTGAAATACCAAGTCCGGTAATTAGGCTAAAAACTGTTTTATTCAACGGTAAGTTTTTTAATTTCTTGGTATAGAATTTCTTCATCTCCAGGCGCATAATTATTGTGGGTATATACAATGTTGCCGTTTTTATCCAGCAAGAACGTATGGGGCACGTTGTTAACCCCCATGCTTCGTTTAAAGTCGCCGTTTGGATCAAGCAAAACCGTGTAATCCCATCCCTTACCGTTGGCATAGGTAATCACATCTCGTTTCGTTTTTTCATCGTCAATAGATACCGCGACTAAATTCACCCCTGTTTCCGTTTGCCAATCTTCGTACAACTCATGAATCGCCATAAGCTCTTTTTTGCAAGGAGCGCACCAAGTGGCCCAGAAACTAATTACCACTGGACCGGTAAAGCCAAGTTCAGAGGTATTAAAACTCTTACCGTTGATATCTTTAAGCAGTACAGAAGGAACTTTTTTATTGCTTGCCGAGTCCGCAGCGGAATGTTGACCCATCACACAATATGTACAAGAAATAAGAACTAATGTTAATAATCGTTTCATAATTTAGTTTTTAACAACTGAGCAAAAGCAATGCCGAAAGCAAAGATAATTTATTTTACAGGTTTTCTGTAATCAGTCTTGCTTTAGTCCGTAATAATCCTTAAGTTTGAAAACCATTCATAGTACAACATGCGTAAAATCTATTTCCTTCTATTTCTTTTATTGCCTTTAACTCTCCTCAAGGCACAGGATAACATTTCTATTTTCATTGAAGGTCAAAACACCGATTTATCTTCGGGTGCGTCTCCATATGCGGTAAATGCTCCTTCTTCGGGCTCTACGATCGATGTTCCTTTTGAAGTTCACAACAATTCTGCCGTGCTTCAAAGATGGCGCATCACTCGAAAACAACTTTCCGTGCCGGCTGGTTGGGCTGATGGTGTTTGTTGGGGCCATTCTTCCGATCCTTTCGGAGGATCCTGTTATTCAAGTACACAAATGAATACAAATCCTTGGACAACCCCCGGAGGTGCCGCCGTATTGTTCGATATCTTACCTGGAGAATACGGAAAAATGAAGCCTGATTTTAATCCGGCAGATGGTGTTTCTGGTTTTGCGCATTACCGATATTACATCACCAATAGTTCAGGTATGTCTTATTTGGATTCTGTCGATGTTTTGGTGGATTATGTTGCTGGGAACAAAATCATCAAAGATCCAGTGTCGGTTACGATGGTCCCTAATCCAGCGGATGACTACATTTTTTTAAATGCAAACAATAACGAATCTATTCAATTTAAGATTACAGATGCTATGGGGGCCATTCTCATGAAAGAACAGTTTATTTCTTCAAAAAAAATCAACACATCGGAGTTTCGTTCTGGGGTTTATTTTATTTCATTCGAGGCGCCAGGAATAAAATCCTTTACACGTAAAATCATAGTTCGTCATTAATGCGGCGGTGGGATAGTTTATAATGCCAAAAAAAAAATAAGGGATTTGGGCATAAGCATTTTGACAAGTCGAGGGGTGAATACGGGAAAGCAATTTTAGCCGTATTTTCTAAAAATCCTTCAGCCCAATTATCGCACAAACAAATTTGTTATTTGCTTGAGGTTAAAGTTCCAATGGAACGTCAGTATGTACTTGATGCCCTGCAAAATTTGGTTTCAAAGCAACAACTTGAGCGGGTGAATTTTCACAGTTTTTCGCTTCGTCAAGGGCAATTATTTGAAGGCATCTTTGAATTAAACCCGAAGGGATTTGGTTTTATTCGACAAGAGCAGCAAGCAAATGATGTTCTTGTGCGAGAGGAAAACAAGGCTAAAGCAATGGATGGCGACCGGGTCCAATTTTCCATCATTAAGGAACGCAATGGTAAGAAGGAAGGAGCAATCATTGCGATATTAGAGCGAAGTCGCCACCAAATGGTAGGCACCTTACAGATTCGAAATGAAAAGGCAATCCTCTATCCAGACAGTGTTAAGTATGGGGTTCCAATCGAGATTCCTATAAACCAACTTAACGGCGCAAAAAACGGTATGCGTGTCGTTGCGAAAATTAATGTTTGGCCAAGCAATAAGTCCATGCCTTTTGGCGAGGTGGCGGCACTGTTAGGATATCCTGGGTCGAACGACGCGGAAATGATCTCTATTTTGGTGAACCAAGGATTTGACCCATATTTTCCGGAGGAGGTTATGAAAGAAGCCAGTCTAATTTCTACGGAGATTACGATAGATGAAATTCAACGGAGGAGGGATTTACGCGAGGTTTTAACCTTTACGATTGACCCAGTAGACGCTAAAGATTTTGACGATGCCATCTCTTACCAAGCTCTTGAAAACGGAAATCATGCCATTGGCGTTCATATTGCTGACGTGGGGCACTATATAAAAGAAGGTTCGCCTTTGGATAATGAAGCGCTCAAAAGATCCAATTCGGTGTATTTGGTAGACCGTGTAATGCCAATGTTGCCCGAACAACTTTCTAATGTTCTTTGTTCTTTAAGGCCCAATGAAGATAAATTAGCATTTTCCGTTGTTTTTGAGTTCAATCCCAACGGAGAAGTACTCAATCATTGGTATGGTAAAACCGTTATTCATTCCAACCGGAGATTCGCTTATGAGGAAGCACAAGAAATCATTGAAGGTAAGGAAGATGAATTAAGCTCGGTGATTCATCTTATTAATTCTTTCGCTAAAAAAATGCGGGCAAAACGCTTTAAGGATGGCGCATTAAATATTGTTTCGGAGGAGTTGAGGTTTGTCTTATCAGAACAAGGAAATCCAACAGGAACCATCTTGAAAACCTCGAAAGAAGCCCACCAACTCATTGAAGAGTTTATGTTGTTGGCTAATCGTACGGTTGCGGTGGAAATAACGGCACAAAAAGAAAAGGGAGAGAGCCATTTGAGCATTTATAGAATTCATGACTTGCCAGATCCCGAAAAATTAGGATTGCTGCACTTGTTTTGTGAAAAATTTGGATTGAAATTAGAAATCAAAGACCTCAGCAGCGCAGCCCAGGCAATCAACGCGTTATTAAAGTCCATCGAATCCGAGCCTTTTTATCCCTTGATTCAAAGCATGGTGGTTCGGTCCATGGCTAAGGCGGTTTATAGTACCCATAACATAGGGCATTTTGGATTAGCATTTAAATATTATTCCCATTTTACCTCGCCGATTCGCCGGTATGCGGATCTCATGGTACATCGGCAATTGTTGGAGAAAAAAGAACAGGGAAAAATTAAATCAAGGTCCAATTTGGACGAGATTTGTAAGAAGATTTCATCCAACGAACGCAAGGCTACAGAGGCTGAGCGTGAGTCCACCAAGTACTTTCAAACACTCATGCTTTTAGATCGAATTGGTGATGAATTCGAGGGATTTGTATCTGGGATTTCCGAATACGGACTTTTTGTAAGACTCCTCGAAAATCACTGCGAAGGAATGGTGAGCCTTCAAAGTATTTCTTTTGATCGCTTTACTTTCGATGCCGAGAAACATCAGGTAATTGGAAAAAAATCGGGAAAAACCTTTACCCTTGGAACCCCCGTTCGAGTACAAATTGAAGAGGTGAGCCCTAGAAAAAGGCAAATAGATTTATTATTGATGCAGGATTAGGGAGTAAAAAGATCTTCCTTCCCAGAGCGGATTAATTCATGACCTTGTCGGAACATTTTTTTAACGATGGGGGAACCATTTTTACCGTAAACGATGAACCAACCATCTTTTAATCCATTTTTGTAATGCGCTTCATTTAATGGGGTACCTCTTCGGTCGTATTGGATAAAATCTCCATGTAATTGCCCTTTTTTAAAATTTGATACTACGGTAGGAATGACGCCACCAGGATAATAATTAACCCATTTTCTTGTTTTTTGGCCTTTTTTGTAATTTCCATTTTCCTTTAGGGTATAGTCAATTTGGGAATAAGCTTTGTAGGGGCCATGACGCACGCTTTGTTTACCCTCTAGACCAATTGCAACGACCTCAAGGGTGGCATTCTTCACCTTATGAATTTTATAGCTGATCACCTCCTTGGTTTTACCATTCGAATAAAACTCGGTCCATTTTCCAGTTTTGTTACCTTTCTTGTACCTGCCAAAGAGGCTTAACTTACCGTTTTCTGTAAACGAATACCACGCGCCGTTTAACAATCCTTTATCGTAATACGATTGATTTTTTAACCTTCCATTCGGCCAGAAGTTTTTCCATTGCCCCACTTCTTTCCCAAATTCATATGATCCATCCATTAGAAGGGTGCCGTCTTCATACCACGTTTTCCACGGTCCTGATTTAAGATCTTCTCGGTATTCGCCTTTCTTAAAATCCGTTCCATCACGGTAAAAATAATGCCATTCACCATCCTTTAATCCCATTTTGAAATGAGCAATGTAGGACAATTCTCCCGTTGAAAAATAATATTTCCATTGTCCATCTTGAAGTCCTTTTTTGAAAGAGCCCCTCATTTCAACATTCCCATCGTCCATATACCAAACCCATTCTCCTTCTTTCTTTCCTTGCATGTACTTGCCTTTGGTTTTGAGGGAACCATTAAAAAGATAAACCACATAATCACCGTCCAATGAATCAAGTAAATACGATTCTTGTTTTTCTATGGTGCCGTTTTCAAAATAATACGTCCAAACCCCTTGTTTTTTTCCTTGTTCAAAGGAACCTGAAATGGAGGTTAAACCAGAAGCTAATTGTTCGATAAATGCTCCGCTTCGCAGCCCATTTTTAAAGTTATAGGCTTCTTTCAACATCCCATTGCTGTAATAGGTGATTACGCTTCCGAAACCATTGTCAACTGTTTGTGTGTGCGCAGAATCGTTTTCAAAGTAGGATAAAAGATAGGTTGTATCATTGGAAACAAACTCTTCTTTCCAAAGGCTTGAATCCGTGTAATAGTATTGCCAAGTTCCCTCGGGGGATCCCAATCGATACATTCCTTGAATGGTAAGCGTTCCTTCTTCGCTGTATTCTTTAAAAATGGAATCTGGCACGTTATATTTAGCGAAGTACTGTTGCTTTATTTTTTTATTCGGATAATAAAGCGTTTGTTTTCCATGCATACGGTTTCGGTAAAAATAGCGCTCTTCTTCTAAGACCCCCTTGACGGAATAAAACAACCATTTACCGTGTTTTTCGGTAGTTTCTGGGTGAAGTTCGTCGATAAAATAAGACCCTGTAGAGTGGACTTTTTTATTATTGGCATCCCAATACAATTTTACTTTAGGGCCCAAGTTCTCAGGGGCTATTTTTTGTGCAAAGGCAAAGGAGTGCAATAAAAGGCCAAGGGCATAACAGTATTTTAGCATACTCTTAAAACTACTTAATTGATGGGTGTTACACGGGCAACAAATGCCTTAAAATAAAAAACAAGCCCGTTCCTGCAAAGATAGCTCCTGTCAGGAGGTTGAGTTGTTTTAACAATTGAGCATTTACCAAGGAACGGAGTTTATGGGCTAAATATATTTTTAGGACATCGATTCCAAAGAAAACCGTAAGTACAATTAAAAGAAAAACAAATATATGATAGTTTTCGTTCGGGCCATCAATTAAGTCATAACCCTTTGAAACAATGGCTAACCAATAAATGATAACCCCAGGATTGAGTAAATTAAGGGTAAATCCTTTGAGAATCAATAAGGCATAATCTTTTTTACTTTGCTTGATGGCGTTAACCGATGAGTTGAGTTCTTCGCTCATCTTGGGTACTGGGGTCAATTTTTTGAACTTAACCTTTTTAAAGAAAATCATGTACGTCCCATACATGAGAAACATGCCCCCTCCAATAATTCCTAAAATTTGTTGTCCATCATCGCTAAAAACGCCCCGTATTTGATGGGCAAAGAAAATGGAAAAAAAAATGAACATCACATCGCTCAGTAATACCCCTAAATCCAGAGCTACGGCCTGTTTAAACCCCTTGGTAATACTCAATTCAAGCAACAGAAAAAAAACGGGTCCAACCATTAGGCTAAGAACCACGCCAATAATTATTGCCTGAAATATATATTCCATGTATCAAAAATAAGGAAATGTAGCCATCATTGGCTTTTTGGAAGTTCAAAATTAGCTACATTTGTAGCCAAAATCACAAAGTAATGAAGTCGCAAGCCGGAAAAGATAAATTAAGCAATATAATTCAACTTGTTGAAAAGAAAGGGTTAGAGGCAAAGAATCTCATCCAAGAATTGAAAGAGTTGAGGGAAATCGCCAAAACGGAGAACGATCCTTTGGTGGTTAAAATTTTACGATATTGTTTTGAATATCTTGAACAGAATGAAAGTTTTGATGTTCAGGGTCAGTTTGAAGAAGATGAAGAAGGCAATGTTTCTCCGATAGAGGTCACTTCGGATCAAGATAATTTACTGTACGTTTTGTCCCTCCTTCAGCATCCGGAACAACGCATTAATCGAGAGGAATTGTGCGATTACCGTGATGCCCTAAAAAATAGTTTGTATTAAAGGCAACTAACCTTGAAGTTCTTTCGTCAAGAGAACAATCGAGGTTTACAGCCTTACAGATTTAATTAACTTGCAGAAAAATCCGAAATGCGTTCCATTTCGGATTTTTTAGTTACAATAGGTGCAAAACTTGCTTTTCTCCTGATGTGTAAACGGCAGCTCGGGGTTAAAAAGTTCTTCAATTATTTCTTGGTTTAATTGAATAAAATGGTTTCGAAAAGCTTCCAATGAATGATCTATCTCTTTACTGTTCCAGGGGTAATAGGCATTTTTTTTGCGCTGAATAGCATGTATTCCGAGCTCAACAGGATAAAAGCCGTATTCTTTTTCGAAGAGGAATAAATAGGCCGCTAATTGCAAACTATGCTTACTTTTCGAAAATCCTTCTTTGATCTTAGTGTTCGGCGCATAACGAACATCTTCGTCCTTTACGTTACCGCTTTTATAGTCAATTAATCGGTATGCATTGCCAATGCGATCAATGCGATCAATATAGCCAATCCAATGGATTGAAAACGGTTTGCCATTCAATTCTACCGTTGTTTCCCCCTTTAATTTGGCTTCAATTCGATGAATGTAAACGGGTTCTTGGTTAGAACGGATGTATTCTAAATCGTTGTTTAATAAATTTTCGATTAAATTCCGAGCGATTTCAACAGAAAGCCAATTGCTTCCGGAGGCGATTAATCCAGCATCTCCCCCTAAAAAATCAATGAACAAGTCCTCTAAAATTTTAGGATAAATGTTCAGCATGTTTTCAATATCCTGTGCTTTAATTGGGCCAGGATTTGGTGAAACAACCTTGCCTTCAGCATCTCTCTCGGCGAATGGAAGGTATAATTTTTCAAGAGCTTTATGGATAATGTTACCAAGGCTACTGCTTTCCATTTCTTCCTCAACGGAGGCCTCCTCTCCAAATTCGGCTAAATATCGGTAATAAAAATTCAATGGACAGTCAAGATATTTTTTAAAAGCACTGGCGGAAATATTCTTAGAAAAGTACTGATTGAGCAAGATATTTAATTCCAACGTTTTTTCCACTTGCCCCTTGGTGTTCCCTCCTTTTTCCAAGGGTTTTGCATTGTAAAAAGACTTAACGATGTTGAGGTTAGGATTGATTACCCCTAATTCCATCTCCAGTTGTAAAAGATACCTGCTGGGCTCACTTGAATTTAAAGAATCGGAGGCCAGGGAATAGGTAATGATGGAATTTTGCGCCTGATGAAAAAGCCGGTAGAAATGATGAGCAAATAATCCTTGATAATCTCGTGTGGTTGGTAAATCGAGCGCTCTGCGTAAATCCATTGGAATAAGCGTTTCGACTTGGTTGTGTTTAGGCAAAACACCTTCGTTTAGACCCAAAATGAGTATGTTTTTAAAGTCCAATAAACGGGTTTCCAAAATCCCCATTATTTGAAGCCCCTCGGTTGGATTTCCATGAAAAGCAATCGATTTATTTGCCCAATGTTGCTGGAATAAGCCTCGAAATGTTCGCAAATTCATCGGAGGGATTCCCTCGGAAAGAATATTTAAAAACGTACTTATGGCGTTTTGAAAAGTGAGCAGAATTTGTTCATTAAGGGCATCCTGTCGTTGTTCAAGGAATAAGGCGGTGAGTTCAAAGAGTAAGGTAAGTCCCCCTAAAAAATCTGAACCCCAATCGGTAAAACAAATACGTAAAATATCGTTGAGCTTTATGGGAAAATCCAATGCGGAAAGGTCTTGAAAAATCCAGTTTTTTTTCTGGGTTTCTTGCTCCCAACGCGCGATTTTTTCAAGATCGTTTACCTCCAGCATCTCCGTAATGAAGGGGTGTTTCAGCAAGGAATCTAGGTCTTTGTAGTAGGTTTTTTTGTTGTTAAATCGAGATTTGTTGAATTGAATTTCAAACAAAAGATCGATGAAGGTTTTCACATGCGTTTGGTTGAGCGTAATCCCCACCGTTATGTTGGCTTTTCCGATACTCAGCGGTAGGTTCTTAAGGAGCGGGGTGATTAATGCTTCGTCCGCTAAAAGCAATAAAGTCTCGTTTAATTCGGAAAGAGAAAGTTTTGAAAGTTCCGTCGCCGCAACATGGACTTGACTCGATGCATGCTGACATGCTACCACTTGAAGGGTGAGATCATCGTGTTTTAAGGTGTCTTGCAAGAAGGGTGGATTCGCGATTTCAAGAAACCGATGTGCTTTCTTTAAGAACACTCCAGCCTCGTGGTTGTCTCCATCGTAGTAAAAACGATCCATATCCACCCAAAATGAACCATGATTCGAGTTCATCAGTTTTTTAATCAAGGTAAGCTCTGCTTTCGTTAAGGCATTGAACCCGATGAAAAAATAGTGTTTTTTTTGCGCTACTTTATTACTTACATCGAGGGACAGGTTTTTCAGGGCTCGGCTATAGACCGTGAGTTCTTTTTCGATTAACTGTCTTTCATATTCTTCAAAATAGGAAGGCAATTCTTCCCATAGCCGAAGAAACGCTTCTTGATTAGTTGAGTAGCTTTCGTCATCACCCAAGGTCCAACTTTCTAATTCCTTGATGGATTTAAGGTTGGCAAAAACGTTTAACTTATCGAGGTGGTTGGAATTTATGTCATCGTAATCGTTCAATGCAGAAGGCGCCCAAGTGAGAAACTCCTCGAACGTTAGGTCCGGGGATTCGGTAACATGAACCACCGCATAGTAAAATTCGAACAATTGCTTTGTCCTAGGGATAATGGCTTCTGTGGTATGCTCGCGCACAAACTCTTGAATTGTTACTATAGCAGGTAAAAAGATGGGTTTTTCGTAGGCTTTAACTAATGCTTCATAAAAGTATTTCTTAGCCCTTTGGGTAGGAAGTACGATTTGATAGTCATCGGTTGATGGAAATTGTTGAGCAATGGCCCTGGCACACTTTGCAATGAAAGTACTCATGGTATGAGAAAGGAAATGAAGTTGGTCTTATGAATAACCTCCATCGAAATATCCGGATAGTATTTTTTGAACAAGGCAGATGGGCCCCCCTTCTTTTTACCATCAAAAGTCAGCGTGAAAGCCGTTGGCACATGATATTCATCTAAACGAATAAAGTCGACACTTTGTCGCGTATGGGATTGCCAAAAATAATAACGACAGCTCTTTTGGTCGTTAACATCCATTTTAATCCTCTCTGAAAGCAACCAGTTTTTCCAGAGAATCGATTCATCCATGCGCTCTTTCAAGGGCAGAAAGTTTTTTAAATATCCGTTGAGCAATAAATTATCGGTAAAAATCGCACGATAACCTTTGATATATTCGTGTTTTTTTCGTGTAGAAAACGATGGGATTAAATGAATAATTCCCCAGTCTACTAGCATGAATACATATCGCTGGGCGGTTTCATTGTCAATGTTGCAATGAGCTCCTATTTCGGCAAAACCGAAAGTTTGCGTCGCCTTCGAGGCTAAAAACAACAAAAGAAGCTGTAAGCTGTCCGATTTATTGATTCTATTTTTTTGTTGTTTTATCGAGGTTGAAAACGGGATACTATTGAAGGTCGTTGTTCCCGACATCCCAAACACTAAATTATGAGAGAGGTTTTCCGTTGAGGAAAATATTCCGTTGGATGATACAACGTCCTGAAAAGAAGGCAGAATGTAGGGTTCGGGAGACGGTTTTTTAAGTTCTTGGGTCAAATTGAACATCTCATTTTTGCTTATTCCAAGAATAATCAGCACGGTGTCGTGCTGGAAATTCTTGGCGTATTTGAGCTTGGATCGCAGTTTGGGCGAATGTTGCCAATGACTAAAGATTACATAGCTCGTTTCCGTAATAAGCCATCTAAACTCATCAAGGCTCAATTCCATGAGTTTTTTAACCAATTCTTGGTTGGATAAATCAAAGGTTTGAACACTTTGATTTTTGACGCAATCATCTAATATTTCTCCAACAACATACTCTTGAAACGGCGTATATATCGCAAGAAAGCGGTCGTCCTTGGCTTTTTGGAATTTGATCTCTAGGCCCTTCATGGTCATTCAATTACAATTCCGTTAAAGAAACGAACCGGGCGGTCTGAATTCATGAATTTATTGCCGCCATGACAGGTACCAATCAATACATGGTTTTCGTTGATTAATACTCTTTTCCATTTAAGCCGTTCTTGATAAGCATCATGAAGCCCTTGAGCATATTGAGTCCCATCCTCTAAAGTGCCCAGCACATAAGGACAATCTGGAGGCGATGCGATATACATCTCGGCATATTCGATAAGGGAAAGGCTGCTGTCTCGGGTGAACCATTGAATACTGTAATCATTGCCTTGTCCTAATTCTTGGTAGGAGGCTTTTGAGGGGAGTAACCTTGGTTTTCCAGGGAAAACGGCTTTTACAATACTTCCGTCAACGGTGTCTTGAAAAATGTATTGTCGAATATTTTTTATGGTAGACTCAGCTTTCGATACTTTCGGGCCTTTACTTAGGGTAACAGGTCGAATGGAATATCCATTGTTTCTTAAAAGCTGCAGCACGCCTTGATTGCCGTAAAGATGGCTAGCACCAATTGCACAGAAAACAGTTTCTTTACTTAACAAAGGTTTGAGGGATTCTACAAGTTTACGGTTTCGGTTTTCAATGATTTTTGAATATGCCTGCGGTTGTTTCATGAAGTTGCTCCGCATGAGTTTATCTATAAGGTCGATTCTTCCATTAAGGTATAAATTCATGAGCATGTCGTCGTTTTTATACTTTGAGGGGTTCATGGATTCAATCATTGGTATTTCCTCAATGGCTTTGGTTTGCTCTTCTAGGGATTCTAAGGCAATAACAGGGATGTTCCTCATTTCTGCAATGGACTGAAACCAAGCGTCCATAAATTGAGGCATACCATCTTCTGTACCATAATAGGTTTTACTGGGTTCATTGGTCCCCGTGTACATCTTTCCTCGTTTATCTAATTGAAGAAGGTTGTTATTGATCAAGGGATCGCGGCCCACAAAAAGCTCTAATACATTGACTTCCAAAGCAAGTTGTTTTGTGTTTAAAAAAGCAATGTATACCGAATCCGGAAAATCAAAAAGTCGTTTATCGTTGGAGTGTAAACAGCCCCAGACATACGATTTGCCTTTTTTTGTTTGAATTTCCCAAAGTAATTTTCCCTCGTGCTGATAGGTTTGAGCGTGGAGCAAACTTGACCCAACCCATAGCCAAACGAAAAAGAGCCAATAACGCGCCATCAGTTAATCATTTGATGTAGGTGATTTTCCCCAAAAGCGTAAGGAAAATACGCTAAAGAAGGGGATTTTTCTGTGATGATGATCTTTCCAGCATAGCCTTTAAAAATAGCTCCTTGTTCCGCTTCCATCCCCATAGCAAAGGAGGCGTTTACAGTGAGTGCATTTAAGGCCTCTTCGGGACTAAGCCGTAGATTGATGCAAGCCAAAGACCACATTAAAAACAAGTTATAGGCGGGAGAAGATCCTGGGTTAAAATCACTAGCTATCGATAGCGGAATTTGATGATCTACCATGCTTCGTGCAGGCGCATATGGCAGGTTTAAAAAGAAGGAACATCCCGGAAGAACCGTTGCTATCGTAGGCTGATTTACCATTGACAATAGATCCTCTTCGGTAAGTATTTCTAAGTGATCCAACGTATGTGCTTTGTGATGAATGGCGCGAGACACTCCACCAAACGTACTGAATTGATTGACATGGACTTTAAGTCCCATAGACGTTTTCTGGGTTGCCTCAGCGATACGATCTAAATCTTCTAAATCAAAATACCCTGTTTCGCAGAATAGGTCTACATAATCTGCAAGTTGTTCTTCCGCTACTTTGGGAATCCACGTGTTAACGATGGAATCGACATATGTTTTTTTTCGACCAATAAACTCCAGGGGTAGGGCATGTGCCGCGAGGAATGTGGCTTTAACAGGTATGATGTTTTCGTTTTTTAACCGCTGGATAACGCGTAAGATTTTGAGTTCATTTTCCAGCGTTAACCCGTAGCCACTTTTGATTTCGATGGCTCCAGTTCCCGAAGCTACAATTTTCAATAAACGTTCCTTGGACTGTTCGAAAAGCACCTCTTCGGTCATGGTTGCTACATGCATAGCACTATTTACGATGCCTCCTCCGAGGGCAGCGATTTCTTGATAACTAAGGCCTTGAATTTTTTGGACAAATTCATTTTCCCGACTTTTGGCAAACACTAAATGGGTGTGTGAATCACAAAAAGCAGGTAGAACAAAACGCCCAGAACAATCAATGATGGAGAAGCTTGAAAAAACCTCTTGGTTGAGATTTTCCATCGGTCCAAAATCAAAGACCTTCCCGTCGCGGATTACCAAGTAAGCATGATCTATGCATGGAACCCGTCCAAAATCTTCTCCTACTAAGGGTTTTTCAGGCATTGACCTGACTTGTACCAAAGACTTAATGTTTGTTAATACCCAATTCCTCATGGAATGTCAAAGGTAACAACAAATACGCTCGCTCAAACGAAAATGAAGCACTGCCTTTTTCGATGCTTAGCCGTAAAATTTAAAACTTACTTGCAAGAATTAGTCAACACGAAAAGGAATCGTGTCAGCCGAAGAAATGACCCGATATCCCCTAATGCTCCATGGGAAACATTAGAGGAGAGCGAGATAATAACGTAAATTATGGGTAAATTTAGTTTTTCTGACGAGCTTCTGAAACGTTGATGTTTCTTCCGCCTAATTCGTAGTTGGATAATGCTTCCATTGCAGCTTGTGCCTCGGAATCATTTGGCATTTCTACAAAACCAAAACCTCTTGAACGACCAGTTTCGCGGTCTTTAATAATTTTAACAGAACTTACTTCACCGTACTTGGAAAATAAATCTTCGAGCTCTTGCTCACCTAAACGAAAGCTTAGGTTTGAAATGTACATATTCATATAAAAAAATAAAAAAATAAACGGAATCATTCCACATTGGAAGGAATTCCAAAGCGAAATTACGTTAAATTTTCTTAGTTTTTCTATTCAAGGTCATTTTCCTTTTGTTTTCTAGTTCCTATTCCTTTTTAAGCTGATGCAATAATTGACTTTTATTGGAAGAAATTTGTCCTATGTTGAAGAAAAAGTTTCGGTACTTTTGCACGTATGAAGACAGATGGTTCAGAAAAGACGCGTCGCTACGATGAAGCTTACTTACAGCTGGCTCGTTCGTGGGCAGAATTGTCCCATTGTCAGCGAAAAAAGGTCGGTGCGATCATCGTTAAAAACAACATGATCATTTCGGATGGTTTCAACGGTTGCCCTTCAGGTTTTGATAACCGCTGCGAAGATGAAAATGGTCTCACTCAATGGTTTGTTTTACATGCAGAAGCCAATGCAATTTTAAAGGTAGCCAAGTCAACTAATAATTGTGATGGAGGAACCTTGTACCTAACCCATGCCCCTTGTAAGGATTGCAGTAAATTGATTTTACAATCGGGCATCAAACGTTTGGTTTTTTTAGAAGAATATAAGGACATGAGTGGAGTGGAGTTTTTAAGGAATGCGGGCGTAGAAGTGGTTCCTTTTTTAGCGGTTGGTGATGGAGAATAAACGATTACATCTTCCTTTCTTTGTCCTCTTGGCGCTAATGATCGGACTTTATTTAGGTTTTTCTTTAGGGTATCAGCCTACGGACAAGCGCACCGACAAATTGGAGGAGGTTATCGCTAATTTGGATCGCTATTATGTGGATGATATCAAAGCGGATTCTTTGGTTGAAGCCGTAATCAATGAAATGCTTCACAAGCTGGATCCCCATACCCAATATTTTAACAAATCGGAATTAGAGCGCGCACAAGAAAGCATCAACGGAGAATTCGGTGGAATAGGTGTGCAGTTTCAATTAATCGATGACACGATTTGTGTAATCAACGCGATGTCGGATGGTGCTGCCTTTCGTGCCGGGGTGCGCACTGGAGATAGAATTGTAGCGATTAACGGCACCAAAGTGGCAGGGGTAAAAATCGAAAACGATAAAGTAATGAGCCTTTTAAAAGGTCCTGTCAATTCAACGGTATCGGTTAAAGTGCTTAGGAAAAAGAAATTACATCAGTATACAATCCTTCGCGGGACGGTAAAAATTGTTTCGGTTCCCGCTTATTTTATGATTCAAGGGTCAACCGGGTTTGTGCGCATTAATCAATTCAGTTTGTCGACCTATGAGGAATTCATGAATGCTTCAAAAAAGCTCCTAGCTCAAGGGATGAAGCGAATGATTTTAGACCTCAGGGACAATCCAGGAGGTGTCTTGGAAGAGGTTTGTAAAATAGCCGATGAATTTCTGCCGAAAGGGGATGTAATTTATTCCATTAAAGGCAAGGGGGTTAAACAAGACGTGATCCTATCCAGTGTTGGTGGGCTTTTGGAAAATATTCAACTTACGGTGCTTATTAATGAAAATTCTGCTTCAGCCTCTGAAGTTTTTTCTGGAGCCATTCAAGACAATGACCGAGGTCAATTGATTGGACGAAGAAGCTTTGGTAAGGGATTGGTTCTGCAAGATAAAGTGCTTTCCGATGGCAGCAGCATTCGAATGACCGTTGCGCGTTACTACACACCTTCAGGAAGATGCATTCAGCGCTCCTACAGTGGAAACTTCAATGAATATTATGGAGAAGAAGACCGTTACTCGCGAGGAGAGTTGTTTTACAAAGACTCTATGTACAAAGACCTAAAATTAAAGTATAAAACCAAAAAAGGTCGAACGGTGTATGGCGGGGGAGGTATTATTCCCGATGTGTTCGTTCCCCTTGATTCTGGCCAGTTTTTTTCAGGACTCAATCATTTTCAGTTAATCTTTAGTCCTTTTGTTTTTAACCAATTGAGCCAAAAAGCAGAAAAGTGGAAGAACTTGGAAGAACTCAAGAATTATACCTTTAGCGCGAATGAATGGACCAACTTACTTCGATACGTAGAAACAAAACTCGGCATTAAAGCGCCTAAAATTCCTTCAGGTAAAGACAAAGAAACCATGGAAAGGTATTTAAAGCTCGAGTATGCTCGTCAGATTTGGCAAGAACAAGGGTATTACAAGTTGTCCTTGACGTTTGATCACGAAATACAAGAGGCTTTAAAAACCCAGAAACGCTAAGGTTGGTTAAGAAATAATGGAAAGATGCTTTCTATTCCTTGTCCTGGTTTTTCGTCCGAACATAGGCAATACCATACGCTAAGCCTATTAAACATAGGCCAACCAAGAGGGTATACCATTTGGCACCAGGTTCTTTAAGGTAATCAGCATTTCTAAATTCCAAACCAAAGTAGGGTAGAATAAAACTTAAGGCTCCAAGCATTACAGCTGCGAAGCCCACGCGCATCAATAATTGAATGATTATTTTCATAGTTCCATTAATTGCGAAACGTTCATCCGCAAAGATCCATTAAAGATAAATTCACGCAAAGTTATTCTTTGGGTTTCTCCAGTTCGAGTTTATCTTCGTCGTAATCGTCCTCGTCGTTAAAGACCTCCGATTCGATGAGCCGTTGATAGTTCATTTTTTTATGAAAACTCAGCATGAGCGATGGAAGGAGAATTAAGTTGGTAAACATACCTATCAGTAGCGTGATGGAGATGAGCAGTCCGAGCGCTTGGGTCCCCAAGAAATTCGAAAACACAAACATGATGAATCCAAAGATCAATATAATGGAAGTGTAGGCCATTGCTAAAGCACTTTCCTCCAAGGCCTGCATTAAGGCCTCGATTCGAGAAATCGTCGGGTTTTCCTTGATCTTCTGTTTAAGTTTACCTAAAAGTAGGATGGTGTCGTTCACCGTAATTCCCAACGCAATACCAAATATCATCACCGTGCTGGGTTTTAATGGGATCTTAAAATACCCCATAATTCCGGCAGTTAAGATTAAGGGGATGATGTTGGGGATCATGGTTGCCAAGAAAATGGAGAACGACCTAAACAAGAAAACCATGAGCAGGGTAATCATTAAGAAGGAAAAGAGCAGTCCTTCCCATAGGTTCATGATCAAATATTTTGTCCCTTCGGCTACGACTACAGAAATGCCCGTAAAATGGAATTCGTTCCGCTGTTTCTTTACGATGGATTTAAGCGTTTCGAGGGTGCTCGGTTTATCTCGAAGACTTTGAATTAACTTGTTTTGATCTTCCTCAGAAGCATTGGTAAGAGAATCTAAAAACTCCGGATGTTTTAGGGAATAGGCATCGACGAGTCCGTTTTTAACAGATCCATTCATCATAAGTGAGTCGAAGTAGAATTTGCTGCCTTTGCTAAAGGCTTCTAAATAGCCGTTGTTGGCAAGAAACTCCGGATTCAGAATGGAATCCACTTGGCGCTCTAGTACCGCCATTTTGTTCAACATATCAAAGGAACCAATATCCTTGATTTGAAGACGAATTCTTAAGGGCTTACGTTCCTTATTGTCCAAACCAGCTAAGGAAAACCGACCGTTACTGAAGGAGGAAAAATCCTCTTTTGACGCCTCATAATATTTTAGTAAAGCCTGCTTTTCGTTGCTTTTCTTGGGAATCACATAGTGCTTTGGATTATTGTTGTGATATGCCATGTTGGCAAATTTGATCAAATCAACGTTGGAGATGCTTTTCGAGAATAAGGTGTCTTTACTCAAGAATTGTTGTATTTCTTCAACTTTCACCATTAATTCCTCATTCATTACATCTTTTGAATCAGCAAGGTCTATGACGATTTCAAATGGAATGGACCCTCCAAAATGGTGTTCCAAGTAACGCAGGTCTTTGGAAATAGGGTCTTTTTGAGAAACATCTCCAAGGACATTCCCGGTCACAAAAATTTTAGTCGCTCCCCAGACCCCAATGGCAATTAAAATAATGGTTAAGGAATAGACAATGTTTCGCCGTTTTGTGACAATTGCCATAATCAGGTTGACAAAACGGTGTGAAACAGGTCTTGTTAAATGGCGCATGTGCTTTTCTTTCGGCTTGCCAAAATAGCTCATGAATATTGGAACAAGGTAAAGGGTTAAAAGAAATAAAACCATTACGTTAACACTCGAAATGATGCCAAATTCCGTGACGCGCTCGCTGCTTGTAAAAGTCACAAAGCCCACAGCGGTTGTGAGGTTCATCAGCAATGTTACTGGGCCAATATATCGCGTTGTGACCATTAAGGCTTTAACATTGTTCTTGGTTTTTACAAATTCTTGATGATAACAGGTTATGATATAAACAATATGGGGAATTCCAATAATCACGAGTAATGGGGGTACTAAGGCCATCATAGCGGTTAAGGGATATCCCAATAATGCGGTCATCCCCAAAGCCCAAACGATCGACACTCCAAGGACAATTCCACATAGCACAATGATGCGGATGGATTTGAACAGGTAAAAAATTAATACTACGGAAGCCAGGAGCGAAAGTCCCAAGAACAGGTACATTTCGTTGAGGATTCGTTTGGCCAAGGAAACCCGTATGTGCGGCAATCCCGAATAGGAGACTTTCCCTAAGGTTGATGTGTAACTGTCTACCAAGGATTCAATGTCCAAAACCACTTTGGATTTGTGTTTGTCCTCTAAAAAGGTTTTATCAATTTCAACCAGCATTAAGGAAACATGCGACGAGTCGTTGTAAAGTAAGCCTTCAAAAAACGGGCTTTTTTTAATCAATCTCTTGACGTCATCAATACTCCTATCTTTGTTTTTCTTGGGATCGTAAAGGATTCTGTGAGGAACAAATTTCTTTTTGACCTTATTGTTCTCCAAATAGAACAAGCGCGCTTCGGATAAAACGCTTTCCACCCCATCGATACGGTTGATTTTTTCACCGAGTTCTTGCCACGCATGGAATTTTTTTTCCGTGTAAAGATCCTTAGAAGGAATGGCAATTACCAAAGTGGCTCCGTCTTCTCCGAATTGCTGAACGAATTTTTGGTAATGAATTTGCGCTGGATGCGTGCTCGGAAGAATCACTCCATAACGGGTGTCGAGCTTTAAATCGCGGTAAATAAAGTAGCCGAAAAAACCAGTTAAAAGAAGGGTTATGGCAAGCAGGTACAACCTGTTTCTTAAAATTAAACTTGCTATTTTACGCCACATTTCCCTGTTTCATTTGAGGATTTGTTATCTTCCCCCGCACAAAAAAATAAACCCCGGGTTTCGGGGTTATCCTCAGTACTCGAGGCGGGACTTGAACCCGCACGGGCAAATGCCCACAGGATTTTAAGTCCGGCGTGTCTACCGATTCCACCACTCGAGCAATCCTAGAGCGAGAAACGGGATTCGAACCCGCGACTTCAACCTTGGCAAGGTTGCGCTCTACCAACTGAGCTATTCTCGCGTTCAATGCCTTTTTTGACATTAAGGGTACAAAAGTACGAAAAACATTTTTTTTACCAAATAAAACGAACTATCCTCCAATCACTTTTTTGATTTCGTGGAGCTTTATCAACGCTTCTACCGGTGTTAATCCGTTGATATCGATCGAAACGAGGGTTTCATGGATTTGTTCTAGGACCGGATCATTCAGTTGGAAAAAACTTAATTGAACTCCTGGCTCCCCTTTTTTAGAAACCCTTTTTTCGGGAGTTTTACCTACCTTCTCATGGCTTGATTCCAAGTCACTTAAAACTTTTTCCGCCCGTGCAACAACCCAATCAGGCATGCCTGCAAGGCGCGCAACATGAATTCCAAAAGAATGCTCGCTGCCTCCCTCTACCAGTTTCCTTAAAAAAAGAATGTTTTTCCCAAGCTCCTTTACCGCAATGGAGTAGTTTTTTATTCGAGGAAAACGTCGCGCCATTTCATTCAGTTCGTGATAGTGCGTCGCAAACAAGGTCTTGGGTCGATAGGTTGCACTTTCATGAAGGTATTCGGTAATCGACCAAGCAATGGAAATCCCGTCATAGGTGCTCGTTCCTCGGCCTATTTCATCCAAGATCACCAAGCTCCTTTCCGACAAATTGTTCAAGATACTGGCGGTTTCGTTCATTTCGACCATGAACGTGGATTCTCCAGCGGAGAGATTGTCCGAGGCGCCAACCCGAGAGAACAGTTTGTCTACAATGCCCAGCACGGCTTTTTTAGCGGGAACAAATGATCCGATTTGAGCTAAAAGAACGATCAATGCCGTTTGCCGAAGCACGGCGCTTTTACCGCTCATATTAGGTCCGGTGATCATGAGTATCTGCTGCTCCTCGTTCGAAAGAAATACGTCGTTGGCCACGTATATTTCTCCCGTTTTTAGCGCTCGTTCAATCACAGGATGACGGCCTTCTTCGATGTGGATAACGGTAGAATCGTTGACTTCAGGCTTGCTGTAATGGTGTTCTTTTGCGAGGACCGCTAAACCGCAAAACACGTCTATCCGCGCCAAAGCAAGGGCATTTGCTTGAATTTCTTCCACGTCGCTGATGAGCGATTGAACCAATTCCGAGTATAACCGCTGTTCTATTTCAAGGATTTTTGATTCCGCTCCGAGAATTTTTTCTTCGTAGGTTTTTAGTTCTTCCGTAATATACCTCTCGGCATTCACCAAGGTTTGTTTTCGAATCCATGCCTCGGGAACCTTGTCTTTGTGCGTATTGCGAACTTCTATGTAATATCCAAAAACGTTATTGTAGGCGATTTTTAAACTGCTGATGCCCGTTGCTTGTGCCTCGCGTTCTTGCAATGCGTCTAAGTAGGCTTTTCCGTGGTGTGAAATTCTTCGCAGTTCATCTAGAGCATCGTCCACCCCTTCTCGAATAACCCCTCCTTTACCCACGCTAAGTGCAGGTTCGAGCTCTAAGGTTCGATCGATGGTGTCAAGTAGGGCACTACAATCCCTAAGTGAGTTAATGAGTTGGGCGATTTGCGGGTTTTTGACGCCCGCTTGCAGCGTAGCCTGTAAAGGAACGATTAAACTCAAGGTTCGGTGCAGGTGACGAAGTTCTCGTGGGTTAACTTTTCCCACCGCAACCTTCGATACCAGGCGCTCTAAGTCACCGCACTGATTCAACAGGGTTCGAATCTCGTCCGCCCGGTCCTTTTCTTGATAAAACCAATCCACCGTAGCAATTCTTCCCTGGATCGCGTTGAGGTTCGTAAGCGGCATTACAAGCCATCGCTTCATTAAACGCCCCCCCATGGGCGTTAAGGTTTGATCGATGACTTCCAATAAAGAAATTCCTTGTTCATGCTGCGCATACAACAACTCCAAATTACGTATCGTAAAACGATCCATCCACAGGTGTTCGGTTTCGTCGATGCGGGACAGAGATCGAATATGGTGCAAGGTTTTAAGTTGATTCTCCTTGACATAGTGGAGCGCAGCGCTAGCCGCAATGACCCCCAATCCGATGTATTGAACTCCAAAACCCACCAAGTTTTTTGTGGCGAAATGCGTGCACAAATGGTCGTTGGCAAAATCTTCGGTAAAGACCCAATCCTCGAGGCGATAATCGCACTCCGTGGGACGAGCCAAAGCCTTGAAGGCTTCTAGCCGCTGTTTTTGGTATATGATTTCCGAAGGATTAAAAACAGAAAGCAATTTTTCCACCCGATCACTAGGCCCTTGGCCCACGAAGAAGTCACCGGTAGAAACGTCTAAAAAAGCAACACCAACCTCAGTTTTACCGAAGTGAACTGCCGCTAAATAGTTGTTGCTCTTTTGCGTAAGCACTTGATCGTTAAACGCAACCCCAGGGGTTACTAATTCTGTAACACCTCGTTTTACAATGGTTTTGGTCATCTTGGGGTCTTCCAATTGGTCACACACGGCGACCCGCTGACCCGCCCTGACCAATTTGGGTAAATACGTTTCCAAGGAATGGTGCGGAAAGCCCGCCAATTCAATTTCCGCAGCAGCTCCGTTTTTTCGCTTGGTAAGCACGATTCCTAAAATACGCGAGGTTTTAATGGCGTCTTCTCCGAAAGTTTCATAAAAATCTCCAACCCTGAAAAGCAATAGGGCACCGGGATGCTTGCTTTTGATTTGATGATATTGTTTCATCAAAGGAGTTTCATCGCTGCTAGTAGTTTTCGCCAAACGGAAGGGATTTTAGATTTTAACCTCTAAATTAGCGGTACTTCTTGGAAATTCAAAATCCCTTCAACACGACTTATCAACATGAATAAAAAACGAAAGCTTTGGGAACTCAACCGCCCCTCACCAGAAGCTTATGCGGCACAAGAAAAAATTCCCATCGTGGTCTTGCTCGACGATATCCGTTCCTTTGAAAACGTGGGCTCCGTTTTTCGCACGGCCGATTCTTTTTCCATTGAACAAGTCGTGCTTTGCGGTATTACTCCCTGCCCTCCACATCGCGAAATTCATAAAACAGCCCTTGGCTCCACGGAAAGCGTATCGTGGCGACATTCCCCCACGGTCATGGAAGCTGTTTTGGGGTTAAAAGAACTTGGATATGCGGTGTACGCCTTAGAACAAGCAGAGAAAACTAGTCTTTTACATCGGGTAAATCAGCTATCGCTCGAAAAAGTGGCCCTTGTATTTGGAAACGAGGTTCATGGGGTGCAACAAGCAGTGGTGGATGTGTGCGATGGCGTACTAGAAATTCCTCAGTTTGGCACCAAGCACAGCCTTAATGTGAGCGTCTGTGTTGGAATAACCCTGTGGGAATTCTCCAAACAATTGAATCCACAGCTCCGAGACCAACCGTAATTATTGGTAAAAACCGCGCGCTTGAAGGGTTTGCTCCACAGATTCTGGCACCAAGTATTTGATGCTCTTTTTTTGCTGAAGGAGGTTCCGTATATAGCTGGACGAAAGCGGAAGTACGCACAGGTGATCTAAACGCACAATACGAGCCTCGGGAATTGCCGGTAATTTTCCCTCTTTTTCATTCATTTGCGAGGATCTAGGATACACCAATAAACGATAATGGCGTAAAATATACTCGTAATTATGCCATGAGCTTAGGCCCCGAAGGTTGTCTTCTCCCAAAATCAACGAAAATTCATGTTCGGGATGCAGTTCTTTAAGATGCGCTAGGGTTCGTGAGGTGTAATATGGAGGGCTTAATTGAAACTCAATATCGGACGCCCGAAACCGCACATTTTCATAGAGTGCATCCCGAAGCATGTTCAAGCGTTCGTGGTCGGCCAACATGGATTCTTTTTTCTTGTGAGGGTTTTGCGGCGTGAGCACAAACCAAATTTGTGCTAAATCACTTGCGTTTATTACCCCTTCGGCAAGGATGAGGTGACCGTTGTGTAAGGGATTGAAAGAACCAAAAAACAAGCCTACTTTCATGAGGCAATAAAGGCGGTTACATGCGACATTGCTTCGGCGACAGCCTTGGATAAATCCTCGTTTCGAATACTAACATCGAAGGCCTTGGCTTGGGCTATTTCCCAACCGGCTTTTTCTATTCGAAGCGTTATTCGGTCTTCCGTTTCCGTCTCTCGTGAACGAAGCCTATGTTCGAGCACCTCTAAGCTAGGGGGCTCAATAAAAACGGACAAGGCCTTTTCTTGGAACAGCTTTTTTAAGTTCATACCTCCAACCACGTCCACGTCGAAAATGACCACTTTCCCTGCACTCCATAAGCGTTGCACTTCCTTTTTCAGGGTGCCGTAGTAATGGTCTTTATAAACTTCTTCCCACTCAATGAATTCCTGTTGCTCAATGGCGGATTTAAACCCGTCTAACCCTAAGAAATAATAGTCTTTTCCATCAATTTCGTTGGGTCTGGCCTTTCTGGAGCAGGCAGAAATCGAAAAGGCCAGCGATGGAACCTGTTCCATTAACTTTCGAACAATGGTCGTTTTTCCGGCTCCCGAGGGAGCAGAGACAATGATGCTTTTTCCGAGTGGTTCCGTTTCAAAGGACATTTTGCACCTGTTCTTTTAATTTCTCAAGATGGTTTTTCATTTCCACCACCTTTCGCTGCATGATGGCATGGTTGCTCTTACTCCCAATAGTATTGATTTCCCTTCCCATTTCTTGGACAATGAATCCTAATTTTTTCCCACTCGAGTTGCCCTCGTTAAGGGTCTCTTGGAAATAATTGATATGACTGCGCAAACGAATTTTTTCTTCGGAAATATCCAACTTATCCAGGTAAAAAAGCACCTCTTGTTCCAAGCGTCCTGCATCAACGGAGTCGGCAGACAATTCGTTTACCACATTGGTTAAGCGTTGACGGGTATTCGCATAACGTTCTTGTTCTAAGGGCTCTAAGTCTTGCAGCAATGATTGTAGGGCTTCCAAAACTTGCTCTAAGTCTTTTTTAAGGTTAGCCCCTTCGCTGTATCTAAAAGTTTGTGTGGCGCTTAAGGCTTCTTCCAAGAGGGAAAGCATGAAAGCTCTTTCTGCTTCAGAAGGTTCAGACACGTTGGTTTTTACCACGCCGGGCATTTGGGTTACCGCCGTTAACCAATCGTGGAGCGGCAGGTTGTTTGCGGAGGCAAGGAGCTTGAATTCTTTCAAATAGCCTTGGGCCAAGTTCCAATCAATGTTTTCTGGATTTGCCGTTTCTTGGTCTTCCAAGTGCAGTCCCACATCAATTTTTCCCCGTTCTAGCCCAGCGGCGATCACGGCGCGAAACTCGGGTTCTAAAGCTCGGTAAAGGGCCGGTAATTTTAAGGTGAGGTCAAGCCCTTTTCCATTCAGCGATCGAATTTCGATGGAGCGCTTTTTCCCTTCAAAAACCCCGTTGCTTTTCCCAAAACCCGTCATGGACCACATACCTATCTTTTTTTCAAAGGTATAAAATTGTAAAGGTTTTATCGGCTATTCTTCCAACAACTTGAGCAACAAGGCTTCTGTTGCTTCCTGAAGATGGGTGAAATGGACTCCTGTTCCGGGGCCATCGAACCCTGAATGGACCTGAACGATTTCTCCTTTTTTGTTCAGAAAAAGGGTGGTTGGAAAAGAATAAACCCCATTCAAAGCATGGAAAACAATGCCCGCTTGTTTCGTGCTGGCTTCCCCACCAAGGTAAAAACCATAATTGAGGGCTATTTTCCGTGCATATTTATTTAGACGTTGAAGGCGGTCCTTATCGTTGGCTCCGTTTTCAAACCCCACCATGACAAAGCGCACAGATTTAAAAGCATTTTTTTCTTTCAGGCTCATGAAATAACGGGTTTCATCCAAGCAATTCGGACACCAAGTCCCCATGATTTGCACCACACTGGGTTTTCCTTGAAAAAACCGTTGATCTAAGGTGCGTTTCTTGCCTTTAGAATTTTTCACTTCGATCATTAATGGAGCACGTTCCTTAAGCGGTCGTGAAATGGAATAAGGAGAGGTTAGTTCGGCGTTTGGGTTGAGTTTACCTGTCCACGACGCTTGATAGCGCATTCCAGAATAAAAAGTTCCCGACAGCCCATTTCCGCTTGTTGATGTTGCCTCAAATAGAAAAGCGTGCACGCCGTCAAAGCAACTGATCATCATTTTTCCGTTCACCACCCCACCCGAAAGAAAGCGATAGTCTCCCGTTTCGGTGCGAAATGTCCCCTCGATTTGCGCTCCGTTCTGTTGGAAAATCCCAATGGCTTTTTCCGTTCCTTTGGCGTCGATGAACACCACATCGTAAGTGCCTGTAAAAACATGAGGAAGGGTGTCCAGTCTTTCGTCCAAGCGCAGGTTGTGCAACAACGATTGAGCTTCGTAAAATTGAAAGGGTATTTTCGCGGGGAGGGTTTTATTTAAGTTTAACCAGTATCCTTTTCGCTCTGTTTTGTGAAACACCAAGCGTCCGGCAATTTCGGGAAATTCAAAGTACATGGAGTCTTTTTTTTCGAGTAAATACCGAAGTTCAATGCGCTCTTCACCGTTGACTACCGTAAGTTTTGGCGACTTACCTTCACAGTAAACCACCTCGAAAGGAAGGCTCAATCGGTCGTTTAATTGGAGTTCTGCATGGAAGGAGGTTTGAGAAAAAAGCGCTATTTTTCCGCAGCATATGAGCAGTGAAAATATAGGTCCAAAAGTTCGAGGAGTGAAGAAATTTGAAGTTTTTTCCGCCATAATGCAACGTTGTTGGGTTAAAGTTAGTCATTTGTTCTGAGCCTATGGAAGATGTGCAGCTCGTGAAAGAGTGTTTAAGCGGAAAAGCAAGGGCTCAAAAAACGTTGTTTGATAAGTTTGCCCCAAGGATGATGGCGCTTTGTTTTCGGTATATGAAAGACAAAGACGAAGCGGAAGATGCCTTTCAGATTGGCATGGTTAAAGTGTTTTCAAAGTTAACCGAGTTTAAGTTTGAAGGTCCTTTGGAAGGTTGGGTTCGCCGTATTATGGTGAATTCCTGCCTCGACCAACTCCGCCGAAACCAGCGCTTTGTTGCTGACGTAACGTACGATGATGTTGCGTACAAGCTCGAAGTGCAAGAAACCGTAACCTCTTCCTTGAATACCGAAGTGCTGATGGGTTTGGTACAAGCCATGCCTACAGGATACCGAGTGGTATTTAATTTGTTTGCGATTGAGGGATTTTCTCATCAGGAAATTGCGGAACAAATGGGGATTTCGGAGAGCACCTCGAAATCGCAGTACCTCAGGGCTAGGGCATATTTACGGCAACGAATAGAAGAAAAAGAAGATGGAAAAGGATCGTTTTGAAAAGTTATTGAAGGACCAACTGGGCAACCACGAAATGCCGGTGGATCCTGCTTTGTGGAAAAACGTGGCGGCTCAAGCGGGAATTTCTACAGGCAGTGCTGGATTGGGCTTAGGGACCTGGTTAGGAATAGCGGGTGGTGCAGCATTGCTCACCGCGGGGCTTTTCTATTTTACGAATTCAAAAGGGGATGTTGCAAGGGCGCCCATGAAAGCACCGAAGGAAAAAACAAGCCTTTCAGTGCCCGTAAAAGCAAAGGATCAAGTTGACATTACAACAGGAGCAGCAGAATATGCTCCCATGGTTGTTGAATTACAAGCCACGGAAAGCGTAATCCATTGCTCTGGAGGTGAAGAAGTCGTTATTTTAGAGCCCGAAAAGATCCAAGAACCCCTGGTTTCACAAGACGATCAGATAGCGGAAACGGCGCAAAACAGCAATCACGACCCCTTGGCTGCGGTTCAAACGCCTTCAGTCCCTTCTTCGCAAGAAGTTTCCAATCAAGAAACCTTGGCGGAATCATCCGTGGCGAATGCAAAACCTAAAAACTTGGTGATGCCAAACGCGATAACGCCGAACGGAGACGGGGTCAACGATGCACTTACCTTGGACGTGGAAGGCTTGACCGATTTTAGCTTGGTGGTATTGGATGCGAACAATAAAGTGGTTTTTTCTTCCACGGATCCGGATTTTGTATGGACAGGTGTTCTGCCGAACGGAGATCCTGCTCCAGCAGGTATGTATCAGTACTATTACACCGCCAAAGATGCCAACGGACGTTGGTGTAATCAATTTTCGATGCTTACCGTTCTTCGGTAGTCCTTTGGATTTCTAAGAAATGTTGTATATTTGCCTCCTCAAATTGAGGCCCCGGTGGCGGAACTGGTAGACGCGCTGGATTCAAAATCCTGTTCTTTCGGGAGTGCCGGTTCGATCCCGGCCCGGGGTACAAAAACCAGAGGAAGTAACAGAGCGAAAGCAATGTTCCGATCTCTGGTTTTTTTCTTCACTCACACACTGTTTCTCGCACTTTATTTCAACTCGAGGGAGCAACAGAGCGAAAGCGATGTTCCGATCTCTGGTATTATCTGCCTCAACTTCTGATTACGTTGTTTATTGAGCATCAACTCATGTATACTTTTTTGTAAGGGAACAAATTAATTTTTTTAATTTTAAAGAAAAAAACATGAAAAAAATTATTCTTACTGCAGCGGTAGCGTTGGTGCTTGTTTCTTGTGGTCAATCCAGTAAAAAAGGTGCTTGGAGCCAAGAGGACAAGGATAAGTTCAACAAAGAAATGGATAGAGTTAAAGGAAGTTTAGATGTTCTTGGGGACAAAAAACAAGCCTACATTGATTGTTACTGGAAAAAAGTTGAGGCTAATTATGAGAATTTTGAAAAAGCGAATTCTGACGTAAGTGGTTGCCAAAAGTTGGCTATGGATTGTGCGACTGAAGCCATGAAATAACTTACTTTCCGATACAAAACCGGCTAAATATCGTTCCTAATATATCGGTGTCGAGTTCGATTTGGCCGGTGATGTTGCCCAAGCTGCGCATAGCGGCGCGTAAGTCCATGGCTACTAAATCGGCCGGGAGCTGTTGTTCCAATCCCTGCTGGGCCGCTTTTAAATAGGTGTGCGTTTGCTGTAAGGCTTCTACGTGCCGAGCGTTCGAGACCACCGTTTCTCGCTCTACGTCAAAATCTTGCTGTATGCTGTCGCTCATGCGCCGCTTCAAATCTTCCAATCCGTCTCCGCTCAAGGCACTGATCGTCATGTCCACGCCCCGAGCTTCGTTGAGGTCTTTTTTGTTGGCAATCCATAATACGGTTTTATCGGGGTACTTGCCCTTGATTTCCTCCACCCACGCTTCATCACTTCGCAACTGCGCAAGGTCGCTTCCGTCGCTTAACGCAAGGACGAGCCTCGCTTTTTCTATTTTCTCTTGAGAACGCGCAATTCCCATGGCTTCAATGGTTTCGGTTGTTGCTCGAATTCCTGCCGTATCCATCAAACGGAAACGAATGCCGTCTATGGTCAATACCTCTTCGATAACGTCCCGTGTGGTTCCCGGAATATCGCTGACTATTGCTCGTTCCTCGCCCAACAAAGCATTCAACAAGGAACTTTTTCCTGCGTTCGGCGCTCCTACAATGGCCACGGGCACGCCTTCTTTCATGGCATTTCCGAACTCAAAGCTTTTAATCAAGCGTTGTATTTTGCCCAATACTTCATCCACCAAGGCTAACAAGGTGCTTCGGTCAGCAAAGGCAAGGTCTTCTTCCCCGAAGTCGAGTTCCAACTCCATGAGGCTTGCGAATTCAATGAGTTTTTCGCGAAGGGTGCTCAATTCGTGCGAAAACCCACCCCGCATTTGATTTAAGGCTACAGCGTGTGCCTGACGGCTGTTCGAGGCAATGAGGTCTGCTACCGCTTCGGCTTGCGATAAATCCATTTTTCCGTTCGCAAAGGCCCTTTGGGTGAATTCTCCCGGCTCGGCCATGCGCGCTCCGGACGCAATGAGCGCTTGCAATAGGGTTGACTGGATGTAGGAAGATCCATGGCAATGAATTTCCACCGTTTCCTCTCCCGTAAAACTTTTGCCGTGGTCAAAACACAGCAGGAGGACTTCGTCCACCGGAGTTTGATCCAATGTTTTGAAGAGCGTGAACACGGCACGATGGCTCGGCACCGATGCTAAGTTTCGGACAACGTGGGCTTGAGCAATCTGCTTAGCCTTGGTTCCCGATAATCGGATCACCGACAAGGCGCCGCTACCTCCGGTAGCAAGGGCAACAATGGTGTCGTGCATCATGCGGCAAAGGTACGAACTTCTAGAGGTTTAACCACGTGTGAAGGAGCGTTACCCAGTCGACTGTTTCGTCGTCGCTGCGGCAAAAATCGCTTTCGATGCCTCGAAGGCTCAAGAACGAACGCGTGCTTTCTCCCCATGCGATTACCTTAGACCCTGAAGGTAGGGTATTGCATAGCAGAAAGGATTCCACATTGCTTGGGCTGGTGAAAAGGTAGATGGAACATTCTTTAATCTTTTGGGGTACTAGGGTGGTTTGGTAAACGGGAACTACTTCTTTTTGGTTTTCCGGAAAGGCAGCGGAAATGCTCCCCAAACTTCGGTCCGAAACGGGGAATAAAACCCGACGGTTTCCTGCCCAAGTATAAAAGTCCAGGGCCGTTTGTGCGGGATTCCCGGGATGTCTTCCATGCCAATCGGCGCGGGGGAGGAACTTGGCGGTTCCTTGCGAAAAAGCAGCGTTGAGCACCTCAGGACGCATGAACTGTTGACCGAATTCAAAGGACCTCGGGCTGCTGAAAAAGAGGATATCATACGGTTTGGTTGGAACGTTGCTAAGCGGGGCAAAAGCAATCAAGGACGAGGCAATCAGTTCGAAAGAACCTTGTTGAGCGGCTAACGCCAGGGGATGGTCGTCGGCAATTTCCGAGGAAATGAACACGCACATTATAAATTCTTTATGGTTTCTATGATCCGTTGAACGGTATCTTGGTCGTTCTCCAAGGGAAAGGTGAACCGTTTTGCCGGCTCGTGTTTCGATCTTCCGTAGGCGACGTGAACCACTTTTCCGTCGTTGTATACGCCCAAGGGCAATTGGCAACCGCCCTCCATGTGTTTGAGCACTTCGCGCTCGACCAAAATTTGATGTTCCACCGCAGGGTTGTTGAGTTTTCGAACCCATGTGTAGGTGGTGAGGTCGTCTTCACGGACTTGAAGCCCGAGTACTCCTTGAGCGGGGGCAGGAATAAATGCGCTTGGGTCTAAGGTTAGGCAATGTACATCGCTGGTATCTAGGCCAAGGCGTGCTACCCCTGCTTTGGCGAGTAAAATCGCATCGTATTTTCCATCGCGCAGTTTTTGAAGCCGTGTAGGGACATTGCCGCGAAGTTCTTCAATCCGTAAATCGGAACGTAAACTGCGCAGCAAACTTTGACGGCGGGCTGAACTGGTGCCGATGATCGCTCCCTCGGCTAATTCGAAAGGGAGCGAAGGATCGTGTGCTTCGGAACGAATCAACAACAATTCGCTCGGGTCTTCCCGTTCGGAAACGGCTGCGATGACCAATCCTGGGGGAGGGGTGGTTTCCAAGTCTTTATGCGAATGAACCGCCAAATCAACGTGGCCGTTCAACAATTCGGATTCAATTTCTTTGGTGAAAAACCCTTTGCCTTCCAATTTATCAAAGCTTAAATCTTGAATGCGGTCTCCTTGGGTTTGAATGATGGTTATTTCAACCGTGCAGCCCAGGTTTTCCAGTTGGCGCTTAACATGCTTCGCCTGCCATAGGGCCAAGTCGCTTCCACGGGTACCAATACGAATGTGAGGATTATCCATGCTTCACCATTATTTCTTTGGCCAATTTCATGGGACCAGCAATGTATTTTTTCTCCATGTAACCCAGTACTTTTTCCAAAACTTCCCGAGATTTGGGATCTAAGGCGTCGATATCTTCTTTAAAAATTTCGTTCAACGCATCGGACTTGATGCGTTTGATTTGTTCAGGTACAGAACGCATGGCCAATTCTACTTGGCGAATTTGAAATAACTCTTCAAACTCTTGCTGTGCTTCCTTCAGTATTTCCGCGACATGTGCCAGTTCTTTAGCACGTTCTTGCAGGTTTTCGTTGGAAATTTTTTGTAAGTATGAAACAGAAATATGTTTAACAGGGTAGTGTTCAACAATGTAAGGGTCCAAGTCCTGAGGAATGGCAATGTCAATCACCGTTTTTCGCTGCGAATCTCCTTGAAGTAATTGTTGGTATAGCGACGGAGTAATGACATGATGCTCTGCTCCGGTGCAGCTGATAATTACGTCAAATCCTTGCGTGTAATTCGCCAATGCAGAGAGTTCATGGGCCTTTCCCCCCAATTCCTTGGCAAGGATTTCGGCTTTCGAAAGGGTGCGGTTGAAAATGGAAAAGTTTTTAAAACCGTGTTTTTTGAGAAAGCGGCCCATCGTAGTGTTCGTTGCGCCTGCCCCAATGATAAGGAAACGCGCTTCCAAGGGAATTTGAAGTCTTTTAAGGTGGTGGTATGCTAGAGAAACGACGGAAACGGGTTTGGTAGAAATGGAAGTTTCGGTGTAGACTTTTTTAGCGGTTTGAATCACGTGTCGGTTTAAAATCCGAAAAACGTCTCCAGTTAAGCCAGCGGCGGCACAATGCTCATAAGCTTGGCGTGTTTGGGTAATGATTTCACGCTCACCAATGATCATGGAGTCCACGGATGAAGCCACTGACATGGCGTGCTCTACCGCTTGGTTGCCATGATAGTGTTCGAGTTTTTCGGCGAATTCACGGAGCTCAGCAGCGTCAATTTCGGCATATACCTCTTGAAGCAAAGTTTTATTAAAATCGGGAGAAGTAGGTCCCTCATGAAGGAAACTGAATTCCACGCGGTTGCAGGTAGAGAGCATCATCAGTTCTTCTAATCCAAATTTTTCTTTAATCGGGGTAAGGCGTGAAGACAAGTTTTCGGGTTCAATGTGGAGTGCTCCGATGCGGGCAACATCAAATACCCGATGGGTGAAAGCCAAGGTATTCAAACGGTTCAACTCCTCTAACGCCATAAACAGAAATAAGTGTTTGCAAATTTGACAAACCAAGCTTGGTGAAGTGTCATGAAACTGTCACGCGCCTCAATTTAGAATCGGTCTAAATAGCGCGTTTAATGCTTTTCTTGGCAAATTTCTACCAACAATTTATCGGAAGATTTCGGATGGAGAAACGCAATCATTTGGCGATCTGCGCCTTCTTTGGGGGTTTGATGGATCAGAGTAAAGCCCTGACCGATAAGCCGTTCGATTTCCTGCTCGATGTTGTCGGTTTGGAACGCAACATGATGAAACCCCTTGCCTTTGGTGGCAAGGAACTTGGCAATTGGCGAGTCGGGATTGCTGGCTTCTAGGAGTTCAATTTTGTTGGGGCCTACTTGAAAAAAGGCGGCCATTACGCCTTCGGAGGCTACCAATTCCTTTTTGTAACAAGGAGTGTTGAGCAAGGCTTCATAAATGGGAATACTCTCTTCGAGATTATCTACGGCGATTCCTAAATGTTCAATTTTTAACAGCATCAGTATTTGATAAATTTCTCCGTTTTCTGGTCGTAGTTAACGTTGTAGACCCCGTTCAACAAGTCGCTGCAATCCACGGAATTTGCATAGCCCTTTTTAAGCAGGTTGCCGAATGCATCGTAAATTTCGTATTTCGTTTTTACGACGGCGTCTTTCGTTTTAAAGTACAGCACATTCTTTACTTTCGCTGGACTTTTAAAAACTTCTTTGAGTTTCGAGGTGAAACTCACGGTTTTTGAGACCCTTTTCACCCCGGTGTGATCGATTTGGGCAATACGGATTTTATTCAAACCGCTCGTTGGCACAATTTCAATAGTGTAGGTACTTGCCGATTTTGACCCGCTTCCCATAACCTCAGCAGCCACTACCCAACGACCCCATTTATACTGTTCCACTAAAAAGGAAATCTTCCCCGATTCATTTTGGTCTTGCCACGTTATTTTGCCGTCAGAACTGGCGTTTAATGAGATCATTTCAAAGGTACTGAAAGGAAGAACCGCTTCTGAATTGACAAATTTAGGCGTACACCCTTCACTGTGTTCTAGCTCGATGAACACTTCTTCTCCCTTTTTCAGGTTAAAGAGCGAAAAATCAATTTCAAAATAATCCACATGGATGGCAGCCGGCAATACGTTTCCATTGACCAGCACTTTGTGGATGCAGAATCCATAACCGTCAGCTTTTATTGGATTCGAAACAAAAAGGTTTTTGCCTTCATAATATCCGCTGAGGGAAAGTATTTGTCCCTGGGCCATGAGGTGGGAATGCAATCCCACGATTACCAATAAGAAAATTAAGCGCAGGAAATTCATGGAATAAAAGTATAAAAGTTCGGCGGTATTTTTCTCAACAGCAAAATAAATGTAATTTTGGTTGATATGTCGACTTCGTATTTAGTTTTTAAATCCTTGCACATCGTGTTCATGGTGAGTTGGTTTGCCGGATTGTTTTATTCGGTGCGCTTATTTATTTATCAAACCGAGGCCAATGAGCGAGATGAACCAGAACGCACAATTTTGGTTGAACAGTTTAAAATAATGCAACGACGCCTATGGTGGATTATTACCACGCCGTCCATGGTGCTTACTATATTATTCGGATTATTCATGATTGGTGCAAATCCCGCATTGTTGACGAAGTTTTACATTTTGGTAAAATTAGGCTTCGTGGGACTGCTCGTGATTTACCATTTGATTAATCATAAGATTTTTAACGACTTAAGCACAAATAAGTACCATTGGACTTCTGGAGCCCTAAGAATTTGGAACGAAGTAGCCACCTTACTCTTGCTGATTATTGTCTTCATAATTGTTATGGGAAGTGCAATCTCATGGATTTACGCAACCCTTGGTCTCTTCGCGGTTGCCCTTTTACTCCTTTTGGCAATTCGTATGTATCAAGCTTTAAGAAAAAAAGAAGAAAAGCACGAGGAAAATTAAATCAAACGAAAAGATTTTCTATTTTTGCGCCAAATTTAACACGTCCCATGTTAGCCCAGCGCAAGGTAATTTTAATGTTCTTTTGGTTATTCATCAGTGTCTTTAGCACCGCAAGAGCAAACGACAGTGAAAAGTTGGACATAATGCACCACATTCAAGACGCTCATGAGTGGCATTTGTGGGGGGGGCATTCGAATCCAACCTCTATTTATTTACCGGTGATTTTGATCGACAACGGCATTAAAATCTTCAGTTCCGAAAATTTTTACCATGGTATTGAACGCAAAGTGGTTGTGGAAGGCGGTCGTGAAGAGGTATATTGGGAAGGGGTTGGTCCGGCTTCAGGTTATGCGATGATGCATGAGAAAATCTACAAGCTTAATGAGGGTAAATTAACCTTTCACGGCAAGCATGCTTCAAATGAAATGCCCTTAGACTTTTCTATTACGAAAAACGTTTTATCCTTATTCATTGGTGCCGTCTTGTTGCTCATTATTATGCTTTCTACCGCTTCTTATTATCGGAAAAACGGTGCCGTGGCTCCTCGAGGGATTGCCAAGTTTATTGAACCCCTTATTGTGTTTGTGCGCGATGAAATCATCAAGCCCAACATTCATGGGCCTAAACATACCCGTTATATAAACTTCTTGACGACGGTGTTTTTCTTCATTCTTATCAATAACCTTTTGGGGATGGTACCGGTTTTTCCAGGAGGAGCGAATCTGACAGGGAATATTTCAGTGACCTTGTTTTTAGCGGTATGTACTTTGATTGTCACGCTGTTAAGTGCGAATAAAAATTATTGGAAGCATATTTTCGCTACTCCGGGGGTTCCTTTAGCCTTGCTTCCGATCATGATTCCTATTGAGATTGTGGGGATTTTCACCAAGCCCTTTGCGCTTATGATTCGTTTGTTTGCGAATATGACGGCAGGCCACATCATCGTACTCTCATTGATTTCGATTATTTTCATCAATAAAACCGAAGCTTGGGGCCTATTGTCAGTTCCCATGGCGTTATTCATATCAGTATTAGAGATTTTGGTGGCCTTCTTACAGGCGTATTTATTCGCGTCGTTGTCAGCACTTTTTATTGGTGCTGCTGTGGAAGAAGACCATCATTAAATTAGTAACCTTTTAATAAATATACAATGGCAGTATTTGGTAGTGTAGCAGCAATTGGCGCGGGATTAGCCGTGTTAGGAGCTGGAATGGGAATCGGTCGTATCGGCGGTTCTGCAGTAGAAGGAATTGCTCGCAATCCTGAAGCTTCTGGTAAAATTCAAACCGCGATGATTATTGCAGCAGCCTTGATCGAAGGGGTTGCGCTTTTCGGGGTGGTTGTAGGTATGCTTGGAGCAAGCGAGTAAAAGGTGCTCGGTCCCCGCGGTTGGCGGGGACTTTTTTGACAATTAGGAAAAACAAAATATAATGGATTTAGTTACCCCCAGTTACGGATTGCTTTTTTGGACAGGATTAACCTTTTGTTTGTTGCTTTTTGTGCTTGCGAAATTTGCGTGGAAGCCCATACTTAAGCAAGTGAACGAGCGCAGTAAAAAAATCGATGATGCATTAAAAGAGGCAGAAAATGCGCGGGAAGAAATGAAGGCGCTTCATTCAGAAAATGAGCGCATTCTAAAAGAGGCGCGTGCTGAACGAGATGCTATTCTTAAAGAGGCCAAAGACGCGGGGACTAAGATGATTGAAGAAGCTCGTGAAAAAGCAAAATTAGAAGGCACAAAATTGCTTGAGGCCGCGAAATCAGCGATTCAAAGCGAGCGAAATGCAGCACTTTCCGAAATGAAAGCACAAGTAGCTACGTTTTCTGTTCAAATTGCAGAACAACTCGTGAAAGAATCGCTCACCTCTGAGGCAAAACAACAAGCATTGGCAAGTAAACTTGCGGAAGAGATAAAGTTGAATTGATATGGCATCCACGAAATCAGCGATTAGGTACGCAACCGCTTTAATGGACTTGGGCTTGGCTCAAGGCAAAATAGAACGTCTTGAGAAGGATTTAGCCTATTTTGAGCAAGTGATGCATACCTCAAACGATTTCCGAATATTCTTGAACTCTCCGGTCATCAGAGATGATAAGAAAATTGCCATTTACCATCAAATTTTATCGAATTTCGACGAATTGACCATGGGCTTTTTTATCCTAGTAACAAAGAACGGTCGAGAACAGTTGCTTCCTGAAATTGCGCGTCAATTTCATCGATTGCTCGAAAAACATCGGGATATTGTATCAGGAACGATAACAACTTCGAGTGCTCTGGATGCGGAGACCAAACAAACCATTATTCGTAAAGTTTCCGCTTCTTTTAAAGGAAATCTTTCCTTGAAAGAGGAGGTGGACCCAACCTTGATTGGAGGGTTTATCATCCGCATTGACGATAAACAAATAGACGCTTCCGTTGCTAGTAAATTGAAGCAACTTAAACAAGAATTAACCAAGTAAAAGAGCATAATATAATAATCATGGCAGATTTAAAACCAGCAGAGATTTCGGCAATCTTACGCGAACAGTTGTCGGGCGTAAAAACAGAGGCAGAATTGCAAGAAGTAGGTACTGTGCTACAAGTGGGAGATGGTATCGCGCGAATTTTTGGCCTCAACGGCGTACAATACGGTGAATTGATTGAATTTGACGGAGGGATGCGTGGAATTGCGTTAAACCTTGAAGAAGACAACGTAGGAGCGGTTTTGCTCGGTCGTTCATCCAGCGTTAAGGAAGGAGATACAGTTAAACGTCTCGGAAGAATTGCTTCAGTAAATGTTGGTGATGGCTTGGTGGGAAGGGTAGTGGACACCCTTGGAAATCCCATCGATGGTAAAGGACCTATAACGGGAGAGCTTTTTGAAATGCCGATTGAGCGTAAAGCGCCTGGGGTAATTTTCCGTCAGCCCGTTAACGAACCGCTTCAAACGGGAATCAAAGCGGTTGATGCCATGATTCCTATCGGGCGTGGACAACGTGAGTTAATCATTGGTGACCGTCAAACAGGAAAAACAACCGTGGCAATTGATACCATTATCAACCAACGCGAATTTTACGATCGAGGAGAACCGGTTTTTTGCATCTATGTAGCCATTGGGCAAAAAGGATCAACGGTAGCGGGAATTGTGAAAAAATTGGAAGACGCGGGCGCCATGGCCTACACGGTGATCGTTGCTGCGAATGCTTCCGATCCAGCTCCAATGCAGTTTTATGCTCCCATGACAGGAGCTGCTATCGGCGAATACTTCCGCGATCTTGGTAAACCAGCATTGATTGTTTACGATGATTTATCTAAACAAGCGGTGGCCTACCGCGAGGTTTCTTTGTTGTTGCGTCGTCCTCCGGGCCGTGAGGCTTACCCTGGAGATGTATTCTACTTACACTCAAGACTTTTAGAGCGTGCTGCGAAAGTAATCAAAGACGATAGCATTGCTGCGCAAATGAACGATCTTCCAGAATCCCTCAAAGGAAAAGTAAAAGGAGGAGGGTCATTAACCGCTCTTCCAATCATTGAGACACAAGCAGGAGACGTTTCGGCCTATATTCCTACGAATGTTATTTCGATTACAGATGGTCAGATATTCTTGGAGTCCGATTTGTTTAACTCCGGTATCCGCCCAGCGATTAACGTGGGTATTTCCGTTTCTCGTGTTGGTGGTTCAGCACAGATTAAGTCCATGAAGAAGGTAGCAGGTACGCTTAAGTTAGACCAGGCTCAGTACCGCGAATTGGAGGCCTTTTCAAAATTCGGTTCTGACTTAGATGCTGCCACGAAGTCCGTTCTTGATAAGGGCGCACGTAACGTTGAGATTCTAAAACAACGAGAGGGAGATCCGTTTCCAGTAGAAAAGCAAATCGCGATTATTTACGTTGGAACTAAAGGTCTAATCCAAAATGTACCGGTAGCCAAGGTGAAAGAATTTGAGAAAGAGTTCTTAACCTTACTTGAAAGCCAACACTCCGATGTGTTAGCGGCGTTGAAAGCCGGACAGTTTACGGACGAACTCACGGATGTTCTAGCAGCAAAGGCTAAGGAAATTGCAGCTAAATATTAAAACCAACCTATAGGAATGGCAAACTTAAAGGAAATACGCAACCGCATTAGTTCAGTTTCTTCCACCATGCAGATTACCTCTGCGATGAAAATGGTTTCGGCAGCTAAATTGAAAAGAGCTCAGGATGCCATTACCCGTTTGCGTCCTTACGCTTCAAAATTGCGCTACATTCTTGAAAACGTTAGCGGTACGTTAGATTTGTCGGAGAATGCTTTTGCAGAAGACCGCGGTTCAAAGAAGATACTCATTGTGGCTATCACTTCGAACAGAGGCTTGTGCGGGGGATTCAACAGCAATGTAATAAAGAAAGTTAGTTCTTTGATTAAAGACGAATTCACCTCAAGCCAAGTCTCCGTAGTTTGCCTTGGTAAAAAGGTAAAAGATGTTTACAAAAGGACCGAAAATTATTTTAGCAATGAAACCCTTGCCCCTCAAGAAGATATTGTAGGTGCGGTTTCCTTTGAGCGTACTGCCGCAGTAAGCAAAGAGTTGATGCGCCTGTTTCAAACGAAAGAGTTCGATCGTATTGTCCTGGTGTATAATCGATTTGTCAATGCGGTGACTCAGTCGGTAGAAGTGGAAGCATTTTTACCCTTAAAATCAGAAGAGTCAAGCCAAGGAAGCCTAGCTAAAGATTACCTTTTTGAACCGGAGAAGGAGGAAATTGTTGCCGAGCTCATCCCTAAATCCTTGAATACCCAGCTTTTTAAGGCGGTTTTGGATTCTATTGCGGCAGAACACGCCGCTCGAATGACGGCCATGCACAAGGCAACGGATAACGCATCCGAATTAAGAAAGTCTTTGAAATTAAGTTACAATAAAGCACGTCAAGCGGCGATCACCAACGAAATTTTGGAGATTGTTGGAGGTGCGGAAGCTTTAAATGCTTAATTTAGAAGACATTCATGGAATCGGTAATTAAAGTTCTTATCGTCGACGACCATAAACTCATTAGTGAGGCATGGGCCAGCCTTTTAAAAGATTCTCCTCAAATTACCGTTTGTGCTACGGCAGATTCGGAGTCCAGTGCATACGATCAAGCCTATGTTCACAAACCTGATATTGTGTTGATGGATATTAACTTGGGAGCAGGTTCAGGTATTAATGCTGCCTCAAAAATTTTGGATTCCCTCCCAAAAACCCGAGTTATTGGATTATCCTTGCACGATGATATTTCCTATGTAAAGAAATTTTTGTCCATTGGAGCGAAAGGTTATTTAACTAAAAACACCAATAAATCAGAATTAGTTAATGCTATTCAAAGTGTTTACAAAGGGGAACTATTCATCGCAGCGGAAATCAAAGACCGTTATTTTGCTTCCTTGTTGAATGCCGATGACAGCGAGAAGAAAGAACTTACCTTAAAGGAAATTGAAATAGTGAAGCTGATTGCACAAGGATTAACTTCCAAAGAAATTGGCGACAAGTTATTCGTTTCGCACCGAACCGTGGAAACTCACCGTCATAACATCCTTAAAAAATTGGATTTGCCGAATGCTGCGCAATTGAGCAGCTGGGCAAAGGATAAAGGCTATGTTTAACTGATCGTTGGACCTTCTTCAAATCCACGTTCGCTCACTAAAGCGCTTAATTTTCCTTCTTCGTTTTCGGCCATAAGCAGCATGCCGTGGGATTCAACTCCTCGTATTTTACGCGGTGCAAGATTCATTAATACGACCACCGATTTTCCAATGATTTCTTCTGCAGTATAATGCATGGCAATACCCGAAACAATCGTGCGTTCATCGATTCCGGTAAGTACTGTTAACACTAACAGTTTGTCGGCGTTTTCCATTTTTTTGGCCGCTATAACCTTGCCCAAGCGAAGGTCCATTTTCGTAAAGTCATCGAAGGATATAAGTTCTTTCATGGGAGGGAAATTAGTATTGGTCAAATTTTCAGCAGGTTGAAGCTTTTGGCGTTCAGCTTCCACCATTTCATCTGTTATTTTTTCAAAAAGAATTTCAGCGGTGCTGATGGTATGACCTGGTTTTAGTTGTTCAACGGCACCTTGCCATGCGTCTGCTGGAAGGTTTAACATTCCGTAAATCTTATTCGCCGTTTCCGGTAAAAATATTTGCGCCATTCGAGCCAATTCACGGGTAATTTGAAGGGCTGTGTATAAGATGGTAGGAACGCGTTCCGGGTGGGATTTGATCTTTTTCCAAGGTTCTTCATCCGCTAAGTACTTATTCCCTAACCGCGCGATTTGCATCATTTCCTGCTGCGCTTCCCGTATTTTGTAGGCGTACATGAGTTCTGAAATTTTAGGTTCGAATTCTAGCAGACGCTCCAATAAAATGTCTTCCTCTGCGCTGAAGTCTCCCGGCGAGGGAACGACCCCTTCAAAATATTTGTGGGTTAAAACCAACGTTCGATTGACAAAATTCCCAAGGATGTCCGCTAGTTCAGCATTCACACGTTGTTGATAGTCCGCCCACGTAAATTCTGAATCTTTGCTTTCAGGTGCGATAGAAGTAAGTACGTATTTTAATTCATCCGTTTTAGTAGGATACCGTTCGATATACTCGTGTAACCAAACGGCCCAATTCCGGGAAGTAGAAAATTTATCCCCTTCTAGGTTTAAAAATTCGTAGGCAGGCACGTTGTCGGGAAGGATATATTCCCCGTGGGTTTTCAATAAAATCGGAAAGATGATCGCATGAAATACGATGTTATCCTTACCGATGAAATGCACCAATTTCGTGTCTTTGCCTTCGGTTTTCTTCCAATAGGGACGCCAATCTTTCCCCGTTTTTTCAGCCCAAGCTTGCGTAGCAGAGATATAGCCAATGGGAGCGTCTAGCCAAACGTAGAGCACTTTCCCTTCCGCATTGGGAAGCGGTACAGGCACCCCCCAATCCAAGTCGCGTGTCATGGCCCTTGGTTTTAATCCCGATTTTATCCATGACATGCATTGACCAATGACTTGGTTTCGCCATTCTTTGGGATTATGTTGCGGCTCAGTTTCCAATAATCCCTCTTGGATCCATGATTCCAGCCATTTTTCATGTTCGTTCATCGGGAGGTACCAGTGGGATGTTTCCTTGAGGATCGGACTGGACCCGGAAAGCGTCGAAGTTGGATTAATAAGATCAGTAGGACTTAAATCGCTCCCGCATTTTTCGCATTGATCTCCGTAGGCGGCAGGATTCTCACATTTCGGACAAGTTCCTGTGATGTAACGATCGGCAAGAAATTGTTGATAAGACTCATCAAAGTACTGTTGCGACTTTTGTTCAATGAAAGCGTTGTTCTCGTGCAGTTTCAAGAAAAATTCCGAGGAAACCTTGCGGTGCAGTTCGCTGCTGGTGCGGTGGTAAATATCAAAGGTAATACCGAATTTTTGAAAACTATTTTGAATGAGTTCATGGTATTTGTCCACGATCTCTTTTGGACTAATTCCTTCTTTTTTTGCGCGTAAGGTAATGGCTGCACCGTGTTCATCACTCCCGCAAATAAACAAGGCATCTTCGCCTTTTAACCGAAGAAACCGAACGAAAATATCGGCAGGTAAATAAACCCCAGCCATATGTCCAAGATGAAGGGGACCATTAGCATAGGGTAGAGCAGCAGTTACAGTGTATCGTTTCATAACCATTAGGGACAAAGATACGGCAACTCTAGCGAATTTTGTCCAATAAAAAAGGGGGCCTAGGCCCCCTTTCTGATAAATCTTAAGAAGATTATTTCTTAACTACGTTGAATTGAGCGGTTTTACCGTTTTCAAGAGTAACGTTGAAGATGTACATACCGTTGTTCAATCCTTCTAAGGAGTAGTCAGCGCTTCCATTCACCAAGTTGATGGTTGACGTAGCAGCAACTTTTCCAGAAATATCGGTTACAATCACAAGGGCTGAACCTTCACCATCGATGTTCAGGCTTACTTTATCATTTGCAGGGTTAGGGTAAGCCATACCGTTTACGGTAGAAGCCTCATCCAAACCGATGCTGTTGGCATCTATTACGCGAAGCACTAAAGCATTCGGCAAATCTGTACCGAAACCTGCTGCGAAATACGTTCCATCGCTTTCGATCGGCGATAGCGGTTGAGCATACCAATTGTAGTTCCAAGTGTAATCAGTCTTACTATCGAATCCTAGGTAAACTTCAAGATTAACCGTTTGAGCGCATGCTAAGTAGCGAACGTTGTCCTCTAAAACAACCGCTTGATCAAAAGCACCATAAACCAATTCTCCTTGTAAATCTGACGGATAGTAATAGAATCCACCAGCCACTTGAGTTAACGTGTTAAATCCAAAATTCGGATCATTTAAATCAGCGAAGTTGTCTTCCCACTTATACAATGTCAAGGCGATTTCTTCACCATCTAAGGTAACACCTGAAGCAGCGTTGGTGGTTGCAGAGAAGTGCGCTCCTACGGCAGCAATACGGCTTGCGTTAGCGTCTTTCAATACCGAACAAACGGAATAAGTCGCATTGTTCGTTCCTGGTCGGTAGTGCGCATTGGGCGCAGCGTTTCCTGTAGCAACATCTAATGCAGCAAAAGAATACAAGGAATCCTGAATCACAAAATCGTACGATGCGCTATTGTCCGAGGAATCATCGTCGGCTACACCGCCACCAAGGGAAATGTTGTACGCCAAGGTGTATCGCCCCATGGGATAGGTAGCTAATGAAAATGCGGGCAGGTTCATGGCTTGAGACGGCTCGATATCGATGCTGTCGCCAGGCGCTAAATTGATTCCAGAAACGGAATTGTTGTAAACCACTGCACCGGAAGGGTTGGTAACAGTAGCAGTCAAGGTAATGCCCGCTTGTGATTGATTTCCGTAATTGTAAATTCGTGTTCCTAAATCAAAACCAAATTCAGCTCCGTTTTGAGCAAGATAGGATACAACACCACCGTTTTTCGGGATAAGGGTCGAAGAGGCAGCCATTCCAGCATCGTTCGGATTTAAACCAATTTTATTCCCCATGAACATGACAACAGGACCGTTAGCCATTTCTTGAACGATGTTCATTCCATCGATGAAGTCAAGCATTACTACAGGAATGGTTACCGTAGCTCCGTTCGCTCCAGGGCCCATGTTAATCCACTCTCCTGGATTACGGTTTACAATGATTACCCCAACCGCTCCGGCGTTTTGAGCGTTCAAAGCTTTCGCTCCGAACTCGCAAGTGTTACGGAAAATAACCGCAATCTTCCCTGTCAAGTTATTAGTAAGAGGGTTACAACCCTCCTGAGAAATAGGATTTCCTTGAGGATTGGTTCCAGGAGTACCATCTTCTACCATCATTAGGGTATCTTCTACCCAAGTGTTTGGAACGGTAAAATCCGGTGTTCCCCAACCTCCTGCGGGGTCAGCCCAAGAAAAGGTATAATTTCCTGCAATTGCACCTGGGGAGATTCCCTTAACGGCAATTTGGCCATGGGCCACAGCAAACACAAAAAGTGCGCTAATTGAAAGTAATAATTTTTTCATAATAAATTAGAATTAATGTAATGAGTCGAAAATTACAAAAAAATTCTAAAACAAGAAGTGCGTCTTATTAATTATCGAAGAAAGAAGATAAGAATATAAATTAGACCTGCTAAAAGCGCACTTACCGGGATGGTAAGAATCCATGCCCACAGTAAATTTACCGTAACTCCCCAGCGTACCGCACTCAAACGTTTCGTAGCGCCTACTCCGATGATGGATCCTGTTATGGTATGGGTTGTAGAAACCGGTATTCCAAAGTTGGAAACCGTGAACAAGGTTAATGCTCCCGCGGTTTCTGCGCAAACCCCCTCTAAAGGCGTAACTTTGGTGATTTTGGACCCCATGGTCTTTACAATTTTCCAACCTCCCATGAGGGTTCCTAAGCCAATCATTAGATAGCATCCAAAGGCAATCCAAATGGGCATGGTTTCGGAATGTACTTTTGTTACAATTTTGTAATCTTTTTTCAAGGCATAGTTCTTATCAACTACAGGGCTAAAGGCTTTGGCATATTTATACTTGGTTGATAACTCCTTTTTATTAAAAATGGTGTCTTTGGTTTTTGCATCACAAATGGCATTACCGTTTCTAAAAACCTCAATTTTATGGAGTTTGTTTTTGATGGATTCAAAGCGATGTTTAGGCTTCGATATTAAAGCTTTTCCGTCTTTTGAAAAAACACGAATCCCTGAATCACTATACAGCGTATCCCGGTATAGGTAATAAAACTCGGTGGAGGAAACATCGGCTATTTCAGGTTTGTACTTCGCTAATTTTCCATCCTCGTCATGGTATTCAATTTGCATTAATTCTGAAATGGCTAAATCCGGTTGAAGTTCATTCTCTTTTCCTTCTTTCCGCATGTGATTGCCGTAAACCAACAATGCCGCACAAATGATTCCCATCACTTTTTGCGAATCTGCGCCACCGTGGCCAAGGGAAAAAGCCGCGGAAGAAAGTAATTGCAGTTTTTTGTGCATTTCTGCCTCCCGTAAGGCAGAGGGGCGATTTCGATAGGCGATGTAATGATAGGTATACACCAAAATGAACATTCCAATCATTCCGGCAACGATGTACAACATGATGATTTTAACATCCATGTATTCTACCATATAATATAACCCAAACATTGTTAGGGTTGAAAGAAGCGCAATAACTAACATTTTATTCCAATAGTTCCGGGCAATAGTCGCAACGGTAATCATGTAGGAAATGAATCCGCCGATGATGGGAGCTAGGAAAATGAACAGAATGATGGTCAAAATTTCTTTTCCTGCGATTACACCGAATCCTTCGGAAAGAGAGCCGGTTTGCATGGTTACATGCGTTATTGCGGCACCAGCAAAGCCCCCAATCAAAGTGTGAGAGGAAGAAGAAGGAATCCCTAACCACCAGGTAACAAGATTCCAAATGGTTGCAGCCATGAGTCCAGCAAAAATTACCCAAAGATCAATGGCCGTATTATCCACGGTTTTAGCTACGGTATTTCCCACGCTCATATCGAAAACCCAGTAGGCAACGATGTTAAAAAAGGCTGCCCAAATAACCGCTTGAAAAGGCGTTAGAACTTTTGTTGATACCACCGTGGCAATGGAATTTGCCGCGTCGTGAAAACCATTGACCAAATCGAACAACAGTGCGATTACAATAACAACGATGAGAAGTGTAAACATTTGTAATTAAGCAAATTTTACCACAATAGATTCGATCACGTTACCGGCATCCTCGCATTTGTCGGTAGCCGCCTCCAAAACCATGTAAAGCTCGCGGCGTTTTATGAGTTCTTTTGCATCCACATCGGACTCGAAAAGACGTTCAATGCAGGTGTCAAAAACCGCATCGGCTGCGTTTTCTGCCGTATTAATTTGAATGATGCAATCAATGATTTTTTGCGTGTTTTTAAGGTTTCGTAATTCCATTACCGCTTGTTTGAGTGCCAAAACACCTTCGAGGATGAGTTTCGCGCTTTTTTGAATTCCATCATCGGCCAAGGGGTCGAGTTTGTAGAAATTGATTTTTTTTCCGGATGCGTAAATGTAGTCCGCCACATCATCCAAGGCACTCGCTAAACTGTGGATGTCTTCACGGTCAAATGGTGTAATGAAATTCTTACCGAGCTCTACGAAAATTGTGTGGGTAATTGCATCGTTCTCATGTTCAATGTCCTTCATCTGTTGGATGATGATTTGGCGCTTGTTGTAGTCGGCTTCATGCACAACGTCTACCAATAGCTCGGCAATACGTCGGATGTTGTCACTTGCTTTTTCAAACAAATCGTAAAACACTTTGTCTTTCGGTAGGAAATAACTGAGGATACCAGCCATGATTAAAAATTTTTCCAAAAATAGAAATGTGCTAACGAAGAACGATACTAGAGGGTATATTGTTAATGTAATGGTAATATTGCGAGGCTTTACATTCAAAGCGAATCGGCAAATTCAGCGTTGATGCGAAAGAAAATCTAAATCTATTACCCCCAAATGTTACCAAATTGTAACCAAACTTATGTTTACGTTAAAACGTTTTAAACTAGATGTTAATTGAATGTTAAGTCCCTAGTTTTGACCTCAATTTAGTTGAGGCATGAAAAATATTCTCTTGGTTGTTGCAGTGTCATTGAGTTGGTTAAATCCTGCCCAAACGGTTAAAGACTCTTCAAAATTGTTGGCATTTGAACCGCAGAAGAAATGGTTTGAAAAGGTTCAAATAAGGGGATACCTTCAGGTTCGTTACAACGGTTTGTTCCAAACGAATGAGGATTTATCTTGTGAACAATGCGATAAAAGCTGGGGAGGCGATAATGATTTTTTCATTCGGCGAATGCGTTTAATTTTCTATGGACAGCTAAGTCCTCGTGTTTACTTTTACGTTCAACCGGATTTTGCAAGTGCACCTTCCTCCAGCGCTTTGCATTTTGGTCAATTGCGAGATGCTTATTTTGACATAGGTTTGGATCGAGATAATGCATTTCGATTTAGAATAGGTCAATCGAAAGTCCCTTATGGATTCGAGAACATGCAGTCCTCTCAAAATCGGTTGCCCTTGGATCGTGCGGATGCATTCAATAGCGCGGTGACCAATGAACGTGATTTGGGAGTGTTTTTCTATTGGGCCCCTCCTCGCATCCGCAAGTTGTATTCTTCGTTGGTGAACGATGGCTTAAAAGGCTCAGGAGATTACGGTGTAGTGGGTATAGGATTGTATAATGGACAAACCGCAAATCGCCAAGAAGCCAACTCCAATAAACACGTTGTTGCAAGAGCATCTTATCCCATACAATGGAAAAACCAGATTATTGAAACGGGAATTCAGGCTTACAAAGGTAAATTTTCGCTTCTTACTACTTCTCCCGGCGTTGGAACACTTGATAATAAATTGTATACCGATGAGCGCATCGGCGCTACATTGGTGCTTTACCCAAAGCCGTTTGGTATTTTAGCAGAATACAATATTGGTCGGGGTCCAGAATACGATAAATTAAGCAATTCTGTTGTTACTAGGCCGTTAAAGGGGGGGTATATTACGGCTTCCTATAAATTAGATTTCAAGGGACAAACGCTCATCCCATTTTCTCGATATCAATATTACGACGGAGGGAAGAAACACGAGTTGGATGCGCGTAGTTATGAAGTAGAAGAACTGGAAATTGGTGCAGAATGGCAACCTAACAAGAATTTTGAGTTAGTCCTTATGTACACTGTGTCTGCTAGGCGTTTTGAGGATTCGGACAATCCGAATAATTTTCAGCGCGGTAATTTATTGAGAATTCAGGCACAGTTAAATTTCTGATATTGACAAAAAAAAGGGCGATAAATCATCGCCCTTTTAACTTTATTAATTTCTACAATACTATACCGCTTGTGCAAATTTCACTCCAACAACTCCCCAATCAATCACATTAAAAAAAGCGTTGATGTAATCAGGTCGTCGGTTTTGGTAATTGAGGTAGTAGGCGTGTTCCCAAACATCTAACCCTAATATCGGTGTTCCCTTGCATCCTTCTCCCATGAGCGGATTGTCTTGATTGGCCGTAGAACAAACCTCCAATTTGCCGTCGGTCACACATAACCAGGCCCATCCAGAACCAAAGCGCGTGGTTGCGGCTTTTGAAAAGTGGTCTTTGAACCCTTCAAAGGACCCAAAATCCCGAACAATGGCTTCGGATAATGCGCCTGTGGGTTCTCCGCCTCCGTTCGGGCTCATTATTTCCCAAAACAAGTTATGGTTCCAATAACCGCCTCCGTTATTGCGCACCGCCGGTTTGTCCGAACAATTTTTTAAAATCTCTTCAATGCTTGCATGTTCCAGCGCCGTTCCAGCGATGGCGTTGTTCAAATTCGTGGTATAAGCTTGGTGGTGCTTGGAATGGTGAATCTCCATCGTACGAGCATCAATATGTGGTTCCAATGCACTGTAGGAATAAGCTAATCGTGGTAATTCAAAGGCCATGTTTTTGATGTTTAATTGTTTTTACAAAAATAAGCATAGCTTTTGTTTTCGCACTCCTTTTGTACCTTTAACCTAAAAAAGAATGTTCAACTTCAGGTTCCTTACCATTTTATTGTTGCCATTTTTCTTCGTTTTTGGGCAAATAAAGGTGGAATTAAGGAGCCATGGTGTGCCAGTTACCTTGAATCAATGGTATGCCCAGCCTAATGGTGATTCCATCTATTTAAATGAATTTAAGTTTTACCTCGCAGTTCCATCGGATTCCCTTGTTCTAGTAGATTTGGCTGAACAAGCATCCCTGCATTTGCCGTATTTTTCCTTGGACGATGAAACGGTTCTGCTTCGCATCGGTATGGACAGTGTCATGAACACTTGTGGGAGACTGGACGGACCGTATGATCCGCTATTGGGAATGTATTGGGCTTGGAATACGGGTTACACACAGCTGAAGTGCAAGGGTATAGCGTGCCGTGCAGGAAAACAATATCCTTTCGAATACCATTTGGGGGGGTACCGTTCTCCACATGCAACCAACGTTCAACAATGGGTGCGTTTGAAGGAGGGCCAATTGTTGATCATCCATCTTGAACGGTTTTTATCCAATTTACCGGTTCAAACCCAACCTAAAATCATGCTTCCTGGGCCCATGGCGCATCAATTATTCTTAAAGTTTACGGAAGGAATGCAATGAAAACAGCGCTTTTAATCGTTTTAAGCCTTGGTTTGTGCGCCCTTGCGTTGGTTGACCCTAAGGAAGAGGTCGATTTTTTTGTGCCACAAGGCTGGCCTAAACCGCGCTATAATTTCGAAAACAATCCCTTATCCCCGGAAGGATTTGAATTGGGCAGGAGTTTGTTTTACGACCCCATCCTTTCGAAAGACTCCACGGTTTCTTGTGCTTCCTGTCATTTACAATACACCGCTTTTGCCCATGTGGATCACCCGACAAGCCATGGGGTAGATTCAAGGGTAGGAAAACGCAACGCACCAGGCTTAATGAACCTAGCTTGGGCCCCCTATTTTCATTGGGATGGAGGGGCTCTCAGTTTGAACGGTCAGGCCGTGAATCCAATAACTCATCCCGATGAAATGGGTTCCGATTTGGCAACGGTATTGTCCAAACTTAAACGCCAAAAAGACTATGCATCTGCTTTTAAGAAAGTATTCGGTACAGAGGACATCAAAACCCATCATGTTCTCAAGGCTCTGGCTCAATTCACCGTTTCTTTGGTTTCTTACAACAGTAAATACGATCAAATGAAGCGCAAAGAAGTGCAATTCAGCGAACAGGAGAAAAAAGGATACGCGCTATTCCAACAACATTGCAATCAATGCCACAGAGAGCCGCTGTTTACCAATTTTGAATTTAAGGCGAATGGAATTGGCCTGAATTTAGCGCTCGTTGATTCGGGTAGGGCCAACATTACAGGAAAGGATAAGGATGCTTTTTTATTTCGTGTTCCCACCCTACGAAACGTGGAATACAGTTTTCCCTACATGCACGATGGCCGATTTAACAAACTCAAGGAGGTTGTGGGACACTATGCTCAACCTGCCGATTGGAATTTTCCCATCAGTTCGGAGCTCCAGAAAAAAAAATATTCGATGAATTCGGCTCAGCAGAAAGACCTCCTCGCTTTCTTGAAAACCCTTACGGATAGAGGTTTTTTGTTCAATCCTAACTTTAGCTATTTCTCCCTTGTGAAATAAATGTTTAACTTTTTTTAATAAACTTTAAACATTATTTAGAATTCATTGTTTTTCAATGGATTATTAACGGAGTTTCCCGAAAATCCGACAACAGAGTAGGGACCATTAAAACTATATGTTATGTTTTTATCTATTACTGCATCGAATTTATTCGACGCCAGCCAAGGACTAGGAATCAACCAGGCCACGGCATTTACCTTTTTCGTGGGAACCATGGCCATGATGGCGGCTTCCGCATTTTTCTTTTTTGAAATTAGAAACGTCAATGAGAAGTGGAGAACTTCCGTTCTAGTTTCTGGTCTTATCACGTTTATTGCAGCAGTGCATTACTACTACATGCGAGATTATTTTATTGAGACAAGAACTTCTCCAACCTTCTTCCGCTATGTGGACTGGTTATTAACCGTTCCGTTGATGTGCGTTGAGTTCTATTTAATTACCAAAAAAGCTGGTGCAAAGCCTGCGTTACTTTGGAAATTGATTTTGGCCTCAGTGGTGATGTTGGTAACCGGTTTCTTTGGCGAAGCTACCGACCGCGACAACAGCGTATTGTGGGGAGTACTTTCTGGTGCCGCTTACTTTTACATTGCTTACCTAGTATGGTTCGGCGAAGTAAAAACCTTGGCACAAACTGCTGGACCTTCGGTTGCTAAGGCTACTCGTATCCTTGCTTGGTTCGTTCTGGTTGGATGGGCTATCTATCCATTAGGGTACATTATCGGTACGCCAGGAGGTCTTTTTGGTGCTTTTGGAAGCGAATTGAACAATCCGTGGATGGACGTTGTTTACAACATCGGTGACGCGGTTAATAAAATTGGTTTTGGATTGGTGATTTACACGTTAGCAAAGTCCGATTCAAATCAATAGTTTCATAATAGTTAGGTTTGGTTAAGGGGGAGCAATCCCCCTTTTCCAGTTTTATATATTAAATTTTTCTAACTTTGATTAAATTTATTTATATCCTTTCGCATGAAAACGAACCTGATGTTCATTTACTTAACTGTTTTCGGAAGCCTTCAAGCTCAATTGAATCCCGCCATTACCTCTTGGCTGATCAATACCGACGGAACAACCGGTAGGCATTACGTTCAAGGAAATTCGACTCCCATTGTAGATGCTGATTTGGCCAATTGTCAATTAGTGCAATATTCTGTGAATTGGGTTTACGTTTCCGCAACAGGGGTCCCATCATATATTACCGGTCCGTTCATGGACGGCAATCCTTCGCTTACCACCAACCAAAACGCTATTTTCAAAATCGCCTTAAATCCTAGTCCAAATGCCGGAGCAGGCACGGCAACCTCAGGGGGTAATATCGGTATTTTCATCAATGGAACTGCGATGTTTGATTACCGAGACGGTGTAGCATGGAATACGTCCACCAACTCTCTATGCGGAGGACCTGGAAATCCCCCATGCCCGGGAGGTCCGGGTGCGGCAATGTCGTGGAATCGCGATGCAGTGGTAGCTGAAAAAGCTGGTTTCGATTGCTCGAAAGGCCATCCTGCGATGGGAAATTACCACCATCACCAAAATCCAAGTGCTTTTGATCTCGATCTTTCCGTTATTTCCAATGTTTGCACCCTTTACGATGCGGAAGGGTTGTACGCCATCGATTCGAATGTGCATTCTCCGCTGATTGGATTCGCCTACGACGGGTATCCTGTTTATGGGGCATATGGTTACCGAAATGCCGACGGTTCTGGTGGAATTACCCGCATTAAATCAGGGTATCAGCTGCGAAATATTGCCGTAAGAACGGTATGGGCCGATGGTACCGACGTTCCGGACGGACCCGCTGTTTCTGCTACGTATCCCTTGGGTTATTTTCGCGAAGATTACGAGTTCCTTTCCCATGCCGGACAGGAGGATTATTTGGACGTGCATAACGGACGTTTTTGCGTCACTCCGGAATATCCGAACGGAATGTACTGTTATTTCGCAACGGTGGAAGCTGATTGGAATTCGGCTTATCCCTACTTAATCGGACCAACGTATTACGGAGTTGTAACGGGAGCAAAGGTGAATTCTGTGACCGAAGCCACCACGGTCTATAATCCGGCCAACGGATTAGCGGAAAATGCCATCGGCGATGTGCGTGTTTTTCCCAACCCGAGCAACGATTTATTCATTGTACAGGCGATTGGTTTGGTCACGTCCAATCTTGAATTAACCTTTACGGATGTTCACGGAAAAACCATCGAAACCCAGGTAATCTTGCCCGGTTCTACCATGGCCTTTTTTGACGTGAGCACCCTCTATGCTGGTACCTATTTTATTTCTTACACCGACGCAAAAGGTAAGCAAAGCAAAAAAATTACCATTCAATAATTGTTTCCGATAGCGCCTTGCTTTTCGTAATTTTACGGCATGCAAGAACGCCCTATATCCGATTGGTTGCCCTTATCGCTTAAAGAAGCTGAAAAGCGAGGGTGGGATGCCTTTGATGTGATCCTCGTTTCCGGAGATGCCTACGTCGATCACCCCTCTTTTGGCACCGCCGTTATTGGACGAATCATTGAAGATGAGGGTTTCCGTATTGGCATCATTGCCCAACCGAATTGGCGGGATGATTTAAGAGATTTCAAGAAGTTAGGTAAGCCCAAGTATTTCTTTGGAGTCACTTCGGGTTGCATGGATTCCATGGTGAACCATTACACTGCGGGAAAACGGCTGCGTTCAACGGACGCATATACCCCGGGAGGTGCTGCGGGTTTTCGTCCCGATTATGCCGCAACGGTGTATACTAATATCTTAAAAGACCTATTTCCCGATGTGCCGGTCTTGCTCGGAGGAATTGAAGCATCCCTTCGCAGGGTAACCCATTACGATTATTGGGCCGATAAACTATTTCCTTCCATTCTTGTAGACAGCAAAGCCGATGCCTTGGTTTATGGCATGGGTGAACAGCCTTTAAGAGCCTTTCTAAAGTTGTTGAAAAAAGGGGTCCCCTTCAACCAAATTCGAACCTTACCTCAAATTGCCTACGTGCATCCGAAATCCGAAGAAGTTTTAAAAAACAAACATTGGGAAACCGTTTCTTTAGCAAGCCATGAAACCTGTTTAAAAGACAAAGTGGCCTATGCGGCCAATTTCAAAATCGTCGAGGTTGAAAGCAATAAATTAAGCGCCAACCGCATTCTTCAAGTAGTAGGTGAGGATCGTTTGGTCGTAAACCCTCCTTATCCGACGATGACGGAAAATGAAATTGATGCCTCCTTTGAATTACCCTATACGCGTTTACCGCATCCTAAGTATAAAAAACGAGGCACGATTCCCGCATACGAAATGATCAAGTTCTCCTTGAACATTCACCGAGGCTGTTTTGGCGGGTGCAGCTTTTGCACGATTTCGGCCCACCAAGGAAAATTCATTGCCTCGCGAAGTGAGGGTTCCATTATGAAGGAATTGGAAGCAATTGCAGCGCATCCCGAATTTAAAGGGTATTTGTCTGACGTGGGCGGACCATCGGCCAACATGTATAAGATGAAAGGGAAGGACGAAAGCATTTGCGCCCGTTGCGTAGCCCCGAGTTGCATTCATCCAGTGATTTGTAATAATTTGGATACTTCGCACAAACCGATGACGGAACTTTACCGAAAAATCGATACTCATCCGAAAATCAAAAAAGCCTTTGTGGGATCTGGAATTCGCTACGATTTATTAGTGGACGACTTCAACAAAAACAACGAGGACGGAAACCACGATGAATACCTCGAACAAGTCGTAACACGTCACGTGAGCGGCCGTTTAAAAGTTGCGCCGGAACACACTGCCGACAACACCTTGCGCATGATGCGGAAGCCTTCGTTCAAGTATTTTCACAAATTCAAGGAAAAGTACGAGGCAATCTCCGCAAAACATCAGTTAAATCAACCCTTGATCCCATATTTTATTTCCTCGCATCCTGGCTGTGAAGAAACGGATATGGCTGAACTGGCTGCGGAAACCAAGGACATGGGGTTTAAATTGGAGCAAGTACAGGATTTTACCCCAACGCCCATGACGGTAGCCGAAGTAATTTATTATACCGGCTTGCATCCCTATACCTTGAAACCGGTCTTCACGGCAAAATCTCCGGAGGAAAAGAAACATCAGAACCGTTATTTTTTCTGGTACAAGCGCGAAAACCAAGAATGGATTTCAAGCCGCTTGAAGCGTGCTGGCCGCGCGGATCTCAGCGACAAACTCGTAGAAAACACCTCTTCAAAAGCCCTGCCGCCTTGGTTGGCTAAGCGCAGAGGGAAATAGAATTGTTTGTCCCGGGTGCGGGTTGAAACCCGCACCCGGGAAGTCTTTAAACCCTCGCCTCTGACGTTAGTTCAATCTTGTTTCGTACCCCATTCCACAAGTGCATACGCATCTTGAGGGCGTGTTCCGCCACCAGGGTAGCTTCTTCCCATTTTTGCGCATCGTTTTCGCACACTTCCTCCATGAGGCGTAAGGAAAGAGGGCCGTGGTCGCCGCCGTCCACTTCAATATGTCGTTCCAGGTAATAGAGAAAACCGTTCATACGCTCGGGAGCTTCGGCTTTTAATTCCTTTACGATTTCTAGGAACATATCCGGAATTAAATCCTCCCTTCCGAAGGTAAACAACGAGGCGATTTCGTGGATTTTTCCACGGTGAATTACCTCAAAGGTGTATCGAACGAAGTCCTTGGTTTCCTCTGCAATTAGGCATTCGTTCAAGGCTTCGTTGACGGAAACATTCGCTCGAATGCGCTGGGTAAATTGCTGCATTTCTGTGCCGTTCGCGCCCAAAGCATCCATGGCATTCAAATACATTTCAAAATGGCTCATCGTGCTACCCCCTGCATCCACATCGCTTTCTTCTCCCACCACGATTTCGTTGATGAAGCGTCGGGTTTCGGCATTTTTCGTAGGATACCAAGGAACCTGAACACAGGTTAAATGTTGTTGCAAGGTTTTAAGCAAACTCATAAAATCCCACACTGCAAAAACGTGTTCTTCGGTAAAAGCGCAAAGGTCTTCCATGGAAGAAATTTCGGAATAAACAGGATGTGCAATGAGTTCCTTTCTCAAGGGTTCTATGCGGTTTTTAAGGTGAAGGAGGTTCATTCTATGCGTTATTATTCTTAATGCCCAGTTCGTTCAATTGAGCAGGTTCTAAGGCCGAAGGAGCGTCAATCATGGTATCACGACCGCTGTTGTTTTTGGGAAAGGCGATGTAATCACGGATTGATTCTTCTCCGGACATGGTGGCCACTAAGCGGTCCAAACCAAAGGCTAAACCTCCATGCGGTGGGGCTCCGTATTCAAACGCGCCCATTAAAAACCCAAATTGCTCTTGGGCTTGTTCCGGGGTAAAGCCGAGCAAAGAAAACATCTTCTCCTGCAAACCGCGGTCATGGATGCGTATCGATCCTCCTCCCAATTCCACACCGTTCATGGCTAAATCGTAAGCATTTGCCCGAATAGCACCCGGATCGCTGTCCATCAGCATGACATCTTCTGCTTTAGGCGAGGTGAAGGGGTGATGCATGGCGAAATACCTCCCAGATTCTTCGTCCTTTTCCAATAAGGGAAAATCTACCACCCAGAGAGGACAAAATTCCCCCGTGTTTCGAATTCCCTGTTGCTGGGCAACGTGTAATCGTAGCTCATTCATTTGTTTTTGCGTCTTGGCCATATCGCCGCTCAATACCAATAACAAGTCTCCTGGCTGAAGGTTGTGTTCTTTTGCCAAAATGGTCAAATCTTCTTCGGTGTAAAATTTATCGACCGAAGATTTTACCGTTCCGTCGGTGTTGTATTTCACATAGACCATACCCTTCGCGCCAATTTGCGGTCGTTTGACCCATTCGGTCAGTTCGTCCAGTTGTTTTCGGGTGTATTCTGAAGCTCCAGGTACGGCAATTCCGATGACCGCCTCTGCGGCGTCAAAAATGGCGAATCCTTTACCTTTCAACGCGTTAAGGTACTGAAATTTCATGCCGAATCTCAGGTCCGGTTTGTCCGAACCGTAGGTGTGTATCGCCTCGGCATAGGTCATGCGAGGAAAGGGTTTATCAAAGGTTATTCCTTTGATTTCAGCAAATAAATGCTTGATCAAGCCCTCAAATACGTTCAACACATCTTCTTGCTCAACAAAGGACATTTCGCAGTCAATTTGCGTAAACTCCGGTTGGCGGTCTGCGCGCAAATCCTCGTCTCGAAAGCATTTTACAATTTGATAGTATCGGTCGATACCTGAAACCATTAAGAGTTGTTTAAAGGTTTGAGGAGATTGGGGCAAGGCGTAAAACTGCCCAGGATTCATACGGCTAGGCACCACAAAATCCCGCGCTCCCTCGGGAGTTGATTTGATTAACACCGGCGTTTCCACATCCATAAAGCCTAAACCATCCAAGTATTTACGTGTTTCGAGGGCCACCTTATTGCGAAGTACGAGTTTTTGCTGAACTGGCGTTCTTCGCAGGTCTAAATAGCGGTATTGCATGCGTAGTTCATCGCCTCCGTCGGTTTGGTCTTCGATGGTAAAAGGAGGAGTTTTAGAGGCGTTTAATACCTTGAATTCGGTGACGTCAATTTCAATTTCTCCTGTGGGGATATTCGCATTTTTACTCGAGCGCTCGATCACGGTTCCTGTGGCTTGAACCACAAATTCCCTTCCGAGTTTTCGGGCCTCTAAACAAAGAGGAGCGTTTTTGTCCATGTTAAAAGCAAGTTGGGTAATTCCGTAACGGTCCCTTAAATCGACGAAGGTCATTCCCCCTAAATCCCTTGATTTTTGGACCCAACCACTTAAGGTAACGGACTTTCCTAAGTGCTCTGTTCGCAGTTCCCCGCAGGTATTTGTTCTGAACATTTTTTTTTCACAAAGTTAATCAACAAATGCAGAAGATATTTTATTCTCTATGTACCATGTTCGGTAAAGAGTGGAAAATATTTTACCATTAACGTCAAACGTTCATTCAATCAAGGGGCATTAAATTTTTATTAATACATTGAAATTAAAATAATTAGCCATGATAATACTTGCCGATGCTCCCGGAATTGAGAATTTATTCATTGTGCTCGGAATTCTTGTAGCGGTGTTTGCTATTGCCTTCGTTGTGAGTAAAAGAAAAAAGGAGTAAGGCCTTTAAGGTCGGTTGGTAGTCTTTAACACGGTTCAACCTAAGGAACGTAAAATTACGCGGGGTTCATTAGTGGTTTTAGCCATGCATTCCAACTGCAAAAGGTATTCAAGTACGATGGAAGTGCATCGATAGCAATTCGCTCCTGAATCATGGTATCGCGGTTCCGAATGGTTACCGTTTGATTTTCCAACGTTTCGTGATCAACGGTAATTGCGAACGGGGTGCCAATGGCATCTTGTCGACGGTATCTTTTTCCAATCGAATCTTTTTCATCGTATTGTGTTGTGAAATCGAAGCGCAACATTTCGACGATTTCTTGTGCTTTTTCGGGTAATCCGTCTTTTTTCACCAAGGGTAAAATGGCAATTTTGTATGGAGCTAAAACCGCGGGAATTTTCAAGACCGTTCGTTCACTTCCGTCTTCAAGCTTTTCTTCCTGATAGGATGAGGTTAAAACCGATAAAAACAAACGGTCCAGACCTACCGACGTTTCAATTACAAAAGGAACGTAACTTTCGTTGGTCGCAGGATCGAAGTATTGTAATTTTTTACCTGAGTGCACTTCGTGTTGTTTTAAATCGAAATCGGTTCTAGAATGAATGCCTTCCAATTCTTTAAACCCCATGGGAAAATTAAATTCAATGTCGCATGCAGCATTGGCGTAATGAGCCAGTTTGATGTGGTCGTGAAAACGGTAATTACCTTCTCCCATGCCCAAATTCAGGTGCCACTTCTTTCGTGCTTCTTTCCAGTGTTCGTACCAAGTTAATTCTTCTCCAGGTTTGACAAAGAACTGCATTTCCATTTGTTCGAATTCACGCATTCTAAAGATGAACTGTCGTGCCACGATTTCATTCCGAAAAGCTTTACCGATTTGTGCAATTCCGAAAGGGATTTTCATGCGACCCGATTTCTGCACGTTTAAAAAATTCACAAAAATTCCTTGCGCCGTTTCGGGTCTTAAGTATATAGTAGAGGCTTCTCCCGCTACAGAGCCTAAGGAAGTGGAGAACATGAGGTTGAACTGACGTACCTCGGTCCAGTTTTTAGAACCTGAAATAGGACAGACAATTTCCAAGTCCAGAATCAGTTGCCTTAAATCTTCCAAATTACTTTCGTTAAGAGCCTTCTTCATGCGGTCGTGCACTTCGTTGATTTTCTCTTGAGTTCTTAGCACGTTGGGATTGGTCGCTAAAAACTGGGTCTTGTCAAATGAGTCACCAAAACGCTTCTCTCCCTTTTCGACTTCTTTTTGAATTTTTTGCTGTTGTTTTTCCAGATATTCCTCCAACAATACATCGGCACGATATCTTTTCTTAGAGTCTTTATTATCGATGAGTGGGTCGTTGAAGGCATCCACGTGACCTGAAGCCTTCCAGGTGGTGGGGTGCATAAAAATAGCCGAATCAATGCCCACAATGTTGCTGTTCAGTTGGGTCATGGATTTCCACCAGTAGGTTTTGATGTTATTTTTCAACTCAACCCCTAGTTGGCCGTAGTCATAAGTTGCCGCTAAACCGTCATAAATTTCCGAAGATGGAAATATAAATCCGTACTCTTTGCAATGCGATATGAGGTCCTTTAGTAAATCTTTTTGTTCCATGCCTCAAAGATAAATTCAATTCTTACAAGGGGATTCTTTACTCGTGACATTTATTTACAACCAATTGTCAAGTACCACGAATTGCTTAGTTTTGGGTATGAAATTGTATTTAGATGCTACGTCCTTCATTGAAACCCACGATTTTACCGACCTTTCCATTGGAGTTGCTTCCGATGGCGTAAAAGCATGGTACTTGGATTCACCGAAGTTTACTCCGGTAATGGAAAACGGTTTTGTAGGAAGCATTGCCTTAGGGGGTGGGGTCAATTTTCGGAACATTCAGTTTAATCCGCATGGACATGGCACACACACTGAATCGTACGGTCACATTGCTCGCGAGATTTTACCCGTGTCTACCTGTTTTAATGAATACCTTTTTCATGCAAAACTTGTTACCATTGCTCCAGAAGTTTGTGGGGAAGATCGAATCATTACCGCAGCACAATTAATGAACGCAACTTCAAGTGGACCGGTTGAAGCATTGGTAATTCGTACGCTTCCCAATGAAATCCAAAAATTGAACATGGAATATTCCAATACCAATCCCCCGTTCATGGATCATTCCTGCGTTGAGGTGTTGAATGGCCTTGGGGTTAAACATTTGTTGGTCGATATTCCTTCAGTCGATAAGGAAGTAGACGGTGGGGTTTTGGCTTTTCACCACGCTTTCTGGCAAGTTCCAGAAAAGCCACTGATCCATAGAACCATAACGGAATTAATTTTTGTCCCGAATCATTTGACGGACGGGGACTATCTGCTTGAATTACAGGTGGCTAATTTTGAAAACGATGCTGCACCAAGTCGTCCGCTTTTGTATCCAATAAAAAAGGAAGCCTAAGCTTCCTTTCTATTGTAGTAGGCATAATGCCTAGAGTGGTCAAAAAAAACAGGGGCTTCTATAACTAAATTGAGTGCGAAAACTTTTGACTAGAAAATTTCTGCCTCTCCAAGCAGTAACCCAATTTAAGAAGCCACCTGTATCTCTCCTTATTTCTGTTATCGAAGATAGTACATCAATTGAGTTAACTAAGGTGAAATGAATATTCTTGCCATTTCATTGAAAGAAAGTGCCGTTTTTATGATAATCACCCATGAACTACGTAGTTCTACGTATTCCTTTTTGTGTAACTCTTTGTAATTTGTTCCGTAAACGGCTCGCGAACAAGCTACTTTATTAATCAATGAAGCATCTTTGTTTCAGAAAACAACGACAACCAATTAAAAACAAATATTATGAAAACTGCTTTTTTAACCTTCGCTTTCTTCCTTGGACTCACTGTTAACATGTTTGCAGGCAATGAAGTACCTTATCGTTTGGACGACGACAAAATTCAAATCAGTTGTAATGCCTCCAAAGGTGACGCCTCGATTGTTTGGTCAGACACCCGTATCGAGTTCATTGAGATTATTGCATCCAACGGTCAGTTCATGCCAACCATCCCTGTTTCGGATGCTAAGTCCTTGCACATGAATGATTTGATGAATGGAACCTACACCTTGATTTTTAAAACGTCTACGGAAGAGCTCTACACTAGAACGCTCGAAGTAAATCGATAAATTCTCCGGAAAGCACCCTGTACTTTCCTTATTTCAGAAATCCCTAAACTGTTTTAGGGATTTTTTGTTTTTAATCATTTGGTGGTAATACCGCTTTTGTGGTATTTTTGCAGTAATTATTTAAAACAGTTCTAAATAAGATGATAACGGTTACCGACCAAGCTAAAAAGCAAGCGCTTCGTCTGATGGAGGATGAAGGAAAAGTAGGCTATTTTATTCGAGTGGGCGTTTCTGGAGGAGGGTGTTCGGGTCTCATGTACCAACTTACCTTTGATAACCAAGAAGGCGAACAAGATTCTTCGTTTGAAAACAACGGAATCAAAGTGGTGGTGGACCGAAAAAGTTACCTGTACCTCATAGGAACTACTCTGGATTTTTCTGGAGGGCTGAATGGAAAAGGATTTGTTTTTAATAACCCCAACGCTGATCGCACATGCGGTTGCGGAGAATCTTTTTCCGTGTAGTTATGGCAGGATATACCGAAAATGAACTTGCGGAAGACCTCAACCAACAAGAGTATCGCTACGGCTTTGTAACCGATATTGCTTCCGATGTTGCGCCAGCAGGTTTAGATGAACAGGTGATTCGTTGGATCTCCGAAAAAAAGAAAGAACCGCAGTGGTTGCTCGAATTTCGCTTGAAGGCTTTTGAGGTTTGGAAATCCATGCAGGAGCCAGAGTGGGCTCATGTGGCCTATCAAAAACCCGATTTTCAAGCGATATCTTATTATGCAGCCCCTAAGCAAAGTAAAAAATACGAGTCCTGGGACGATGTCGATCCCGAAATGAAAGAAACCATGAGCAAATTGGGTATTTCCTTGGAAGAACAACAACGGCTTACCGGTGTTGCCGTGGATTTTGTGATGGATTCGGTTTCAGTGGGCACTTCGTTTAAAGCCAAATTGGCGGAATTGGGCATTGTTTTTTGCTCCTTTTCTGAAGCAGTACAAGAGCACCCCGATTTAGTTAAAAAATACCTTGGTACCGTTGTTCCAATGACCGACAATTTTTATGCAGCACTGAACTCCGCGGTTTTCTCCGACGGTTCCTTTTGTTACATTCCGAAAGGAGTACGATGTCCAATGGAATTGTCTACCTATTTCCGCATCAATGCCGGGGGTACCGGTCAGTTTGAACGCACCTTGGTGGTGGCAGATGAGTCGTCCTATGTTTCGTATTTGGAAGGCTGTACCGCCCCACAACGCGATGAAAACCAATTGCACGCTGCCGTGGTGGAACTCGTTGCCCTCGACCAAGCGGAAATCAAATATTCAACCGTGCAAAATTGGTATCCTGGTGATAATGAGGGAAAAGGCGGGGTTTTCAATTTTGTAACCAAACGAGGGATGTGCGAAACCCAAGCCAAAATCTCTTGGACACAAGTAGAAACCGGTTCCGCGGTCACGTGGAAATACCCCTCTTGTGTATTGAAAGGTGACGGTTCCATCGGAGAGTTTTATTCCGTGGCGGTAACCAACAATTTTCAACAAGCGGATACTGGTACGAAAATGATTCACTTAGGGAAAAATACGAAGAGCACCATCATTTCTAAAGGAATCTCTGCGGGAAAGTCCCAAAACTCCTACCGTGGGTTAGTTCAAATTCATGCGCAAGCAGAAAATGCGCGTAATTTTTCTCAATGCGATTCTTTGCTAATGGGCAGCGAGTGCGGGGCGCATACCTTTCCGTACATCGAGTGTAAAAATGCAGGAGCGCAAATTGAACATGAAGCAACGACCTCTAAAATTGGTGAAGATCAGTTGTTTTATTGCCAGCAAAGAGGTATCAGCGAAGAGAAGGCCATCAGCCTCATTGTTAACGGTTATTGCAAGGAGGTTTTGAACCAATTGCCCATGGAATTCGCAGTGGAGGCACAAAAGTTATTAAGCATCAGTTTAGAAGGAAGTGTAGGATAGAAGAACTTAAGTATATGTTAGAAATTAAAGCATTGCATGCCTCCATCAACGGCATAGAAATTTTAAAGGGACTAAACCTAACGGTTAAGCCGGGCGAAGTTCATGCCATCATGGGACCCAACGGAGCGGGTAAAAGTACCTTGGCAAGCGTTTTAGCGGGGAAAGAAGATTACGAGATTACTTCCGGCGAAATTGTTTTCGTCGGGAAAGACCTGTTGGAACTTTCGGTGGAGGAGCGCGCTCGCGAAGGCGTGTTTTTGGCCTTTCAATATCCCGTGGAAATACCAGGAGTTTCAAACGTGAATTTTTTAAAAACCGCCATGAATGAAATCCGTGAGCATCGAGGCTTACCGGCGCTTTCGGCAAAGGAGTTTTTATCCTTGGTGAAAGAAAAATCAGCTTTGGTGGAATTGGACGCTTCCTTAGCCTCTCGTGCCGTGAATGAAGGGTTTTCCGGTGGTGAAAAAAAGCGCAACGAAATTTTTCAAATGGCCATGCTCGAACCCAAACTTGCCGTGCTGGACGAAACCGATTCCGGCCTTGACATCGATGCCCTTCGCATTGTAGCACAAGGAGTTAATACCTTAAAAACATCGGATAATGCGACCTTGGTCATTACTCATTATCAACGCTTGCTGGACTACATCGTTCCGGATTATGTCCACGTACTGTTCGACGGTAAGATTGTAAAAACGGGCGGGAAAGAATTGGCCTTGGAACTTGAGGAAAAAGGATACGATTGGATTAAGTCATGAGCGAGAATTTAGTGGCCTTTGAACACCAATTGGGTACAACGAGTTTATCAATGCCCGAGCTTCTTACCAAAGAAGCCAAGGAAGGAATTGCCCGTCAAGCATCTTTTCCAACCACCCGCGACGAACCCTGGAAATATACCCGCCTTGCAAGGGTTGCCGGTTTAACCGTGGCTCCAATTGCGTTCAAAGGTGCTCCGGCCCTGTTGAAGGGCATGGAAACGATTGATGTGATTTTTGAAAAGGGTACATGGTGGTGCTCCGCTGCTGTGGAAGGGTTAACGCTTCAATCGGCGAATGAAATTTCCCCAGAGTCTTGGCAGGCTTGCACCACCAAAGGTCATGTTCAGCACTTAAATACCCTTACGGCGCAAGGGGGCATTGGAATAACCATAGCTGCCGGTACGACGATCCAACAACCTGTTCGCATCATTCATCGCTGCAGCGGAGCGCAAGGTGCGATGGTGTTGCACCATCAAATTAAGGTGGAAGATCGCGCTCACGTGCGGATTGAGTTGATTTTTGAAGGCGAAGCAGAACAGGCCTATTCCAATGTCTTGACCGATTTTTTTGTCGGAAAGGAGGCCCAAGTACATGTCGATAAATGGCAGAATACCCAAGGCGCTCATTACGGTTTTTACAACGAACGAATTTATCAGGAACGTCAGAGCACCTTTCGCATGCAAACGATCACGGCCAATACCCATTTCACCCGAAATGACGTTGAGGTGTTTTCCCAAGGCGAAGCGGCACATACCCAACTTTACGGCGCCTTTTTTGGACGCGGCCAACAGTTAATTGATAACCACACCTATGTCCATCACATGGCACCGCACGGCACCTCCGATGAGAACTACAAAGGGGTTTTGTGGGATAAAGCAACCGGGGTGTTCAATGGAAAGGTAAAGGTGTACCAAGATGCGCAAAAAATCAACGCGTATCAGTCCAATAAAAACTTGCTCTTGTCGAGCGCTGCCTCCATGAATGCCAAACCGGAACTTGAAATTTATGCCGATGACGTGAAGTGTTCGCACGGGTCTACCACCGGGCAGCTCGATGCGCAAGCCCTTTTTTACCTGCAGGCCAGGGGCATTTCTAAAGCGAAAGCCACGGAAATGTTGGTCGGCGCCTTTTGCGCTGAAGTTTTTGAAGCAGTGCATTCGGAGTACATTCAAACGGCTATTGCCGAACATCTGACTTTGTAGAAAGTTCTTATTTTCGTAGAAACATTCTTGCCCATGAACCTACGTTGTTGTTCTATTTTTTTACTTTTTTGCGTGTTTTCCCTTCAAGCTCAGCACGATAAAGCCTTCGTGATTTATAATGCCAAAGGAAAGGCCGTAAAGTACAAAGACCTCAAATCGAAAAGTTTAGCGGGAAATGTGGTGCTTTTTGGTGAATACCACGATAACCCCATTGTACATTGGTTGCAGTTGGAATTAACCCAAGATGCCTTCGAGCAACACAGGGCGAACTTGATGCTCGGTTTTGAAATGTTTGAGCAAGACCAACAAGCTGTTTTAAACCGTTACTTGCAGGGGGCATTTCCAGAGAAATCCTTAAAAGATTCCTTGCGCCTGTGGCCTAATTATGAAACCGATTATGCACCATTAATCGAATTCGCAAAAACCAATAAGCTGCGATGCATTGCGGATAATATACAACGTAAATATGCCAGCCTCATGTTTAAGAAAGGACGTACCGCCTTTGATACGCTCTCCCCCGTCATCCGCAATCAAATGGCCGACCCCTACTTTGAATTGGACACGAATCTTTCGCAGTACAAGGCATTGAAAGAAATGGCTTCCCACATGCCTTCGGGTGCTTCAGGAAGTTACATGGTAGAAAGCCAAGCCTTTAAAGACGCAACCATGGCAAAGTTCATTTTAGCGAATATGCAGGCAACGTCTTTCTTCATGCATTACAATGGGGCGTATCATAGCGATTTTTACCAGGGCATCATGTGGTATTTATTGAAGTCCAAACCGGATTTGCGCATTACCACGATTTCTACGGTAACGCAAGCTGATATCAATACCTTAGATAAAGAACACCTGGGTAGGGCTGATTTTATCATTTGTGTTCCAGAGAATATGACGAAAACACATTAACTACGTTCTGTCCTGCTACTGTTTACTCATTTACATTAAAAGGATCGTTTGCCTATACAGCCGCGTTTTATTGCAGGTATGGAATAACCCAAACGAAGTGTACCTGAATAGTAGTTATTCTTAAAGATGTTCGAGGAAAGTAAGGAATAATTGTTTCCCAAGGATGCTCCAATGAAAAATTTGTAAGTGAGGTGGTATTGATAGAATAGACCAACATTATGATTCAAGGTGGAAGTAATACCAAGGCTATGTTTTTTAAGACCTAAGCTTAAACTAACAAAAAAATCATGAGATTTTTCGACCACTGTATTGCTGTAAAAGACAGCAGGTGTAAGCGAAATGTGTTTTGCTGTGTCAAGCTCGAATCGATACGAAAAATTGGTAGTAAAGGAAAAAGGGGTGGTGTACTCATAAGGATAATTCATTGTTTTTGAACGAAACAGGTTGTTGCCTGCTATTCCTAAGGTCCAATTTCTGTGCACTAAAGACATTCCAATATTCATGTTATACGAAGGGGGATTCCACAAGGTAAAATACGTTGCAGGGGTAGTGACGCCTTCGATAAAGGTTAGATTGTCGCGGCGAACACTGGCGCTAAGGCCACTATTTAAGGTGAGTTTCCGGTTAATTTTAGTGGTATAGGCAGCATTTATACTCGTGCTGGTCCTTTTCCAATCCATCCATTGGTTATACCCATTGTTCAGCCCGATGGAAAACGAACCCACTTGCTGTCTTATGGCAAAGAAATTATTGAAAAAAGGACCGGTTGATGGGCCAATGCTGCTTAAATTAGTTAGAGAAATTGTATTACCCACATAAAGCGTTTTCTCAGCAAATGCCGAAGGATTACTTGAAATGAAATAATCATCTACAGCATACGTGTTTTGTGCATAATCAATCAAGAAAAAAGTCAGAAAGCAAAGGGTAATAATTATTCTCATCCGATGGATTTGTTACTAAGACAATCGCCTCACGGGAAAGTTACCCGATAACAAAAAATAACTATTTACATGACATTGAAAATTGAATTATCTAGTAAAGTCAAATTCTTTGATCCCTAAAAGAGGTAGTGAAGTACAACGTTATTTCATCCCCCGCTTCTTTTTGATGTTCTCGTAAGCGTCTTGGATTTGTTGGAATTTTTCTTTGGCTCCCTTTTCGTATTCGGGTCCTAATTGTGCTACCTTGTCCGGGTGAAACGCAACCGCCATCTTACGGTAAGCTTTCTTCACGTCATCATCGCTGGCGCTGGCCTCAATGCCCAAGATTTTATAATCGGAATCCGCGCTGCGATAAAACATGTTCTTAAGGCTCTCAAACTCCAATGCGGGTACGCCCAACTTGTTTGCCAACTCCTGGATACTGCGAACTTCCGAATCGTCGACATTGCCGTCGGATTTCGCAATGGAAAACAAGTAATGCACCAACTGAATGCGCGCCTCAATGGGTAGTCGGGCCCGAATGTCGGAGCAAATTTCGGTTACTGGAATGTTCCCGCTGTCCAAAAAATGCTTCAACACTTGCAAGTGCTGGGTGGTGAATTGGTTGCCAAATTGGGCATTGAAAAAGCCTTTCACATAATCCAGCTCAACGCGTTTTACCGTTCCATCCGCTTTCATCACCACCGCGGATAATGCCATCAGCATGGTGGGGAAGTCGTATTGGGTAGAGCGTTGACGGTAATAATCAAAACCCGTATTGCTGTATCCCGACGATTGGGCCGTTGAAGCATTACCTCGGCTTATAAAGTCGATGATGCTGCCAATGACAAATCCAATGATGGCAAACCGAAATTTACCGGTTAAAACGAGCAGGCCTACGCCCAAGAGCCACTTGTACAAGGTGTTTTTTGGGTAAAATTACTAAGATTCTACCATTCCGTTCACAGAACGGTGGATGAAATCGGTCAATGCTTCACCTTTTAACAATCCCTGGGAAAGCATCGCTAAATCCACCAATTGTTTTACGGTTTCCTTCTGTCGAGGGCTCTTCATTTTGAGCAATTTGCTCATTACGGGATGGTTTTCATTGATGACGAGTTGATACATCTCGGGAAAAGCTCCGTAAAAACCACCTCCGCCCATGCGCTGCTGTTCCATCATTCTTCGAATAAATTCCGGTTGGGTAATGAGGATAGGCGCTTCGCTTTCCGGCATGCTTTCCAATTGAACCGTGTATTTTTCCTTGTTGACCGCCTCTTCGAAAAGCGGCTTTAATTTCTCTTCTTCCGATTTACTGAGTTTAGAAGGTATTTCCTCTCCTTTGTCAATGAGTTTGTCCAGGCTGTCGGAATCCACCCGTGAGAAGCGAACTTTTTCTTGCTGTTGCTCTAGCTTTTGAATCCAATGCGAAGCGAGCGGACCGTCCAATACCAATACATCATATCCTCGGTCTTTAGCTTGCTTAACATACGAGAATTGTCCTTCGGCGTCCGACGTGTACAAGACAATCTGCTCCTCGCTTTTATTCGTTTGAAGGGCTTTGATTTTTTCTAAATATTCTTCCATCGTAAAGAAAGAACCTTCGGTGTTTTTCACCAAGGCAAAGGGCTTCGCTTTCTCGGCGAATTTCTCGTCGGATAACATTCCGTACTGCACGAAAAGGTATAAATCGTTCCATTTTTCTTCAAAATCCTTGCGGTCTTTTTGGAACATTTCGGCCAGCTTATCCGCCACTTTTTTCGTGATGTGCGACGAAATCTTCTTCACATTGGAATCGCTTTGCAAGTAGGAACGGGAAACGTTGAGGGGAATGTCTGGGGAGTCAATAACCCCGTGCAACAAGGTCAGGAACTCCGGTACAATTTCTTCTACGCTGTCGGTAATGAATACTTGGTTGCTATACAAGTTGATTTTATTGCGTTGTACTTCCACGTTTTCTTTGATTTTCGGAAAGTACAAGATCCCTGTAAGATTGAACGGATAATCCACGTTCAAATGGATGTTAAACAAAGGCGCATCAAAGGTGCTTGGATAAAGTTCTCGATAAAAGCTTTGATAATCTTCCTCGGTTAAGGAGGCAGGAGCAATCGTCCAAGCGGGTTTAACGTTGTTCACCTGGTTAGGAACCTCAATGGCAACACGTTTCACATTGCCTTTGTCGTCTTTTTCTCCCTCAGGAGAGTCAATGTATTCTGTTTTTGTACCAAAAAATACCGGGATGGGCAAAAACTTACAATATTTGGATAAGATACCTTGGATGCGGTTCTTGTCGTTGAATTCTTCCGCCTCTTCGTTGAGGTAAAGAACGATATCTGTTCCGCGCTGCGTTTTCTCAATTTCAGTGATGGTGAATTCTGGGGAACCGTTGCTCTCCCATTGTACTGCTTTAGCCCCTTCATGGCGGGATAAGGTGCGAATTTGTACGCGTTCAGCGACCATGAATGCCGAATAAAAGCCCAGTCCGAAATGTCCGATGATTTGCTCTGCCCCTTCTTTTCCTTGGTATTGGTTTACAAATTCTTCCGCTCCAGAAAACGCGATTTGGTTGATGTATTTGTCGATTTCCTCGTCGGTCATACCAATCCCGTAATCGCGAATGGTAAGCGTTTTGGCCTCGCGGTCCAAAAGGACTTCTACTTTCAAGTCGCCAAGGTCTCCTTTATATTCACCGTTAGCAGCCAAAACCTTAAGTTTTTGGGTAGCGTCAACCGCATTGGAAACTAATTCTCGAAGGAAAATTTCGTGATCGGAATAAAGGAATTTTTTAATAATGGGAAAAATGTTCTCCGTTTGAACGTTGATCTGACCTGTTCTCATGTTATACCTATTTTTAGTTGCATTCCGCTCCGTTCAAGGAATATACCAAGACGCGGTTGCTGACACTTTGACACCATCCCCTTGTATGATCCTTGCAATTTGTCGTAAAACCGTTGTAAAATTGGTATTTTTGTCGGTGTGATGTCCCTTGTAATTGGCTTTATTGGTTTTCTGATCTTAGGGGTATTGCTCTGTTATTCGAAGCTTTTCCGTCAGCTTTCTCCCCTTGGTAGAGCTATTGCATGGACGGCGAAGGGTGTTTCTTCCCTCGCATTAGTTTACATTTACACGAGCGTATATCCCAAAAGGAGCGAGGCGGATATTTTTAAGTATTTCGACGATTCCAAGCAACTTACGGCCCTGGCCAACGAAGATCCATCCGCCTTCGGAAGGATTTTTCTCGGAACCTGGGAAAATAAGGACCTACCTTCTTTGAATCGAATGAACTATTGGTTTCGATCCTACGACCACGGTTTAGCCAACGATAACCGAATGGTCATACGGGTGAATGCACTCATGAATTTGATGACAGGAGGAGTGTATGGCTTGAATTTAGTGCTATTCTTGTTTCTTTCTTTTCTTGGTTGCTATTGGATTTATGGTTTCTTATTGCATTTCAATGCGCATAAAATTTCAGCGTTTGTCGCGGCTTTTTTAATCCCATCGACGCTTTTTTGGTCCAGTGGTATCTTGAAAGAATCCTTGCTGATGTTCTCCTTGGGGGGATTTTTGTATTCGCTGTTGGCGCTTTCTAAAAAATGGCAAATCCGATTTGCGGTGTTGGCATGCTTGACGTTATATATGTTGCTATTTCTAAAGATTTATATTTTGTTCGCCTTGGCCCCGATGATCTTGTTTTATGGGTTTTACCAACGTTCGAAATCGTGGTGGATTGCTGGGTTGGGGGCTTTATCGACCCTGACAGTCTTGATTTTTGCCTTAAGGATCTTGATGCCCGGGTGGAGTCTACTCTCCACCTTGCAAGGGAAACAATTTGATTTCATTCAAATGGCAAACGCAGTTCATGCGGGAAGTCAAATTTGGGTCATACCAATGGATGGTACTTGGGAGACGCTCGTTAAATTAGTCCCATTGGGAATCTTCAATTGTTTGGTATTCCCAAACATTTCAATGTTGGAGAATTTCCTTTCTTGGAACGCTTTTATTGAAAATTCATGGTTGGTTTTGTTGCTGGTGGGGGCAATAATTGGCGTGATTCAAGGAAAAAAAGCACCAGTTTGGGCAATAGGAATGTTGTTGTTCAGTTTCACGGTTTTTTCTTTAATTGGAATGACGGCACCAGTGGTTGGAGCCATGGTTCGTTATAAAGCCCCAGTACTTCCCTTTTTAGTCTTTGGCTTAATGTATTTACAACCCCATTTCATGACTACATTTTTTAACAATCAAAAAATCATACCATGGTTAACTACGCGATTATAACGGGTGCCTCTTCAGGTTTTGGAGCAGCAATGGCCCGTGTCTTGGCAGAAGAAGGTTTTAGCTTGGTATTGTTAGCCCGAAGAGTAGAAAGGTTACAAGCACTTCAAGAGGAATTAAAATCCCTTGCTCCTGAAATCCTTACCTTTGGATTGGACATACGCGATGTGAAGGCTGTTGAACAATGGTCTGCACAACTTCCCTCGTCCATTCAACAGCGTACAACCCTTTTGGTGAATAACGCCGGATTGGCGGCAGGAAGAAATACCTTGGATGAAGGAGTCTTAAGTGATTGGGAGGACATGATTGACACCAACTTAAAAGGGTTACTTTACGTAACCAAAGCGGTACTTCCTTGGATGAAAGATCAACAAAACGGAACCATCGTGAACATTACGAGCATTGCAGGCAAAGAAGCCTATCCGCAAGGGAACGTCTATTGCGCAACAAAAGCAGCAGTAGACCACTTAACCAAGGCCATGCGTATGGATTTATTACCTCATGGCATCAAAGTTTCATCGATTGCCCCAGGGGCTGCTGAAACTGAATTTTCTTTGGTGCGATTCAAAGGCGATTCAACAGCCGCAAAAGCGGTTTATCAAGGATTTCAACCCCTTGTTGCACAAGACATTGCAGAAACGCTTAGGTTTATAGTTACTCGTCCTGCACATGTTTCGATTCACGATGTGGTTATTATGCCCTCAGCCCAAGCTTCGGCTACACAGTTTCGACGGGATTAAGGCAAATACAATAAAGCAGAACTTCCGTCAATATGCAGGATAACTTGACCTCGGTAATGAGTGACGATTCGTTTGCCTGAGGTTTCAAATGCAATGCTCCTTCCTTGGATGTCTTTTAGTTCGGCAATCTTGAAAGGGCGTTTAAGAATGATTTCATAGGTACTTTCTTTTGCGTGAAGAACCAATTCAACCATGGATTGAGGCAGGATTTCAGGGATAGTCACGTTGTTAAAATACGCTCCGAAATCGAACTTAAAAAGTTTAGGCGCAAGGGTAACAAACGAAACCACTTTTTCGGAACTAACGTATCCGCTTTCGTTGGAAGTGAGGGCGATTCCTTCTGTTTGGGAAACGTTCAAAACGTTGCCAATTTCAATGCGGCGTTTGTTGCCAGAAAAAATCTGTCCGTTGGAATAATCCCATAAATTCCATATAAAACTGGTGTAAAAATTATTACCATTGTTTTTGTAGCCCAGGAGAAAGGTTCGGCTTTGGTCGGGAGATAAGCTGGCATCAGTGATGAGCCCGTCCACAAAAAAACTGTCCTGCACCATTGCTGCGATCGTATCGGTCCAATAGACGGGCAACACATACCGTCGAGTATATAAATTCAACCAATTTTTTGAAAAGAGTACCAAGGAATCCTCTCGTGCTACAAAGGCTTCACAATCAAAATTATGCGCATTGGCTTGTGCATTAAATTGGACCTGATCCGACCAATAAAAAGGAAGTTTTTCGGCCACTATTGTGTCCAGTAATAAGTCGCTTTTCAAGAAACGATACACGCATAAATTCTGTCGATTCCCTGAATTATTTCCAAAGTCACCGATAAACACATGCGTTGAATTGCTGGTTATGGCTTCCCAATCCACATTGGTAGCTCCTGTGAGAACAATGCTGCGTTGCACAGCTCCTGTCGTGTCCAATTCATAGATTTTTGCATCACTTCCTGAATCGTTGAACGAGTATAAGAAGTTTCCTACTCGAATAAGGCCTGAATTTTCTTGTACTTGATCGCTTAGGGTGTTGATTAATGTCATGGAATAGGAAGTTGCAGGATAACTGCAGCTTCCGTCGTTGGTCAAAGCATTGGGGTCAAAGTTATTTGCCTGAGGGTCGGTACATCCGCTTTGTGCACAGGAGCAAAGATGAAATAACAGGGAGCTTATAAAAATAATTTGTTTTGCCATAGTTCTTGTTCGTGGTCTAGAATCAGTGCAGAATCTGTCAGAAATTCAACCGTACTTCGGAGCGAATTTTCTAAAGAAACTTCCTGAAGGTTCCATTCGGTTTCTTGCAACCATTGAGCAATCTCGTTTTTATTAAGATGGTAACGCCAAGCTAATTTTTCGGGGGATTGAGGATCGTTTTTAACATGCTTAGCCACCGATTTTACGAGGTCAATTAACGCATGAATGATATCCGAATGTTCTGCTAGAACCTCTGCTCGGCAGGCAATGACAAAACAAGGCCAAGGGGTGTCTACTTGTCCTATATTCTTACAGCTTCCTTTTTGAACGAAAGGCGAGGTAGTGTATTTTTCCCATAAAAAAATATCGGCCTCTTGATTTTCAAGGGCCCATATTCCGCCATATACGTCCCCTATAACGTTGAATTTTAGATGAGAATAAGGAATGCCAAATTTCTTGGCAAGTACAAAGGCCATCAGGTGCGAACCAGAACCGTAACGGGAAATAGCAAACGTTGGATTGTTGAATTCACTTGGCGATTGAATGGGACTTTTTGAGGGAACATGGATCCCCCATTGCAGGGGACTGTTGACATATACATCGATGATTTTCGCTTGGGCACCTTGAAGGATTGCTTTTGAAATCCCTTCGGAGAGCAAAACGGCGATGTCCAAGGACCCGGTTTCAAGGCCCTTAATCATTTGGCCTGTTCCACCAGTCATGTCAGACCAATGCAGTGAAACATTTAAATCGTTAAATGCTCCGGTTTCAATAGCCAAACGCCATGGGTAATTGAAGTGCTCTGGTACACCACCTATTTTAAAATTCATGGCAAAGCAGGTTTAAATTGATGCTCATGTAAAAGATAGTAAGCCCCTTTTGCAGCAAGTAATGACTCATGCGTTCCGGATTCAATGAGTTCTCCACCTTGCATAACACCAATGCAGTGGGCTTGCTTTATCGTTGAAAGTCGATGGGCAATTACGATGGAGGTTCTGTTTTTGGTAACTTCTGTAATCGCTTTTTGGATGAGTAATTCAGTTTCTGAATCGATGCTCGAAGTGGCTTCGTCTAGGACAAGTATCGTGGGTTGATACACCATGACCCTGATGAATGCCAGCAATTGCCGTTGTCCCACCGATAAGGCTCCTCCCCGTTCTCCGATTTTATAATCATATCCACCAGGCAGTTTCATAATGAATTCGTGGGCCCCAACGGTTTTAGACGCCTCGATAACCGCCTTGCGGTCGATGTTCGGGTTATTCAAGGTGATGTTCTCATGAATGGTATCGGAAAACAAGAAAACATCTTGAAGAACAAAACCAATATTTCTATTCAATTGGGAACGTGGGATTTGGCGTATATCTGTCCCTCCAACCGTAATGAAACCTGATTGAATTTCGTAGAAACGCCCCAATAAATTCGTGATGGTAGTTTTTCCAGAGCCTGTTGCTCCTACCAATGCCGTTGTCTTTCCAGATTCAATGGTTAAATTGAATTTTTTGAGAAGTGGATTTTCTTCGGTGTAGCCAAAATCTACCTGATCAAATACAATATCTCCCGCAACGAATGGAAGTTGATTCTGGTCTTTTTCTTCCAAATGTTCTTGGTCGTCTAAAACGTCAAAGATTCGTTCAGCTCTTACGACACCTCGCTGTAAAATGTTGAATTTATCTGCAATTTGACGTATTGGTCGGTAAAGTTGCTGAATCCAGAGGGTAAATGAAATAATGGTTCCAAACAACGCACTTAGTTCTTGTTGATCTTTACCTTCAACTAAAAGAGCTCCCCAGACCAAAAGAAATGCAATGGAAAGTGAACTCAAGAGTTCAACGATGGGAAAAAAAATTGAATTGGCCCAAACAGCTTTTATATGCGCTTGACGATGTTGTTGGTTGATCTCTTGAAAGTCCTTTTCGGTAGAATGAACTTTGGTGAATATTTGAATGAGGAACATGCCCATCAACCGTTCTTGGATAAAAACATTGAGGCGAGACACCTGGGTTCGCTCCATTTGAAACGAGGTTTTCATTGCTTTCGCAAAAATTCTCGTAGCAATTAAAAGGAATGGTATAGGAATTAAGGTCAGTAAAGTTAACTTCCAATCCACTAAAAACATCATGGATAAAATGGTAATCAAGGAGAGAAAGTCTGCCATGATTTCCATAAATCCTGAAGAAAAAACTTCGGCGATTGCTTCAACATCTGAAACGATACGAGTGACAATCGCTCCAACAGGGGTTTGATCAAAGTACTGAAATTTGAAGCGAAGCATTTTCATGTAAACCTCGTTACGAAGGTCGCGAATTACGGATTGAGCAAAAAGGTTCGAATGATAGGTTGCAGACCACATCAGTAATGCTTCTAAGATGAGTAGTCCAAAAATTCCAGTTAACGAAAGCAGTAAAGCCTCTGAATCAGTACTCTTAACGATGTAAAGGTCTACTGCCTTGCCAATGAGGTATGGACGAAGAGGGCCAATGAACGAAATTAGAATTACCGAGATTAACGAGATGCCGAAGATTAGTTTATACTGCTTAGTGTAGGACAATAAGCGTATTAGCGATCGAATCCAATTCGGGTTTTTTCTCATCCCTGCAAAAGTACCGAAAAAGTAACGGTTTATTTTATCGGAACCCCTTTGGAACTTAAGGTAATTGATTTATCTGCTTTAGGGAGGCAAAAGGAGAAGGTACTTCCCTCACCTACCGTGCTGCGCATGGTAATGGTTTGTTCGTGCAATTCGAGAATATGCTTTACAATGGCCAAACCTAGACCGGTGCCACCTTCGTGGCGATTTCGACTTTGTTCTACCCGATAAAAGCGCTCAAATAGTCGTTGCCAGTGCTTTGGATCGATGCCGATACCGTTATCTTTTACCTCGATTAACAGAAAGTCCTCGATAGCAGTAACTGAAATTTTTGTATGTCCATTCTGCACGCCATATAGGATGGAGTTTTTTGTCAAATTAACCAGGACTTGGGATATACGTTTTTTATCTCCCATAACTATGAGTGGTCCATATTCCGCTCCCTGAACGAGGGTAATATTTTTCTCTTTTGCCATCCAATCCAAGGACTCAAAGGTTTCTTGAATGAGCTCCGTAAGGTTAAATGGACGAATTTCTATGGCCAACTCGGGATTTTCCAAGCGAGTAAGGTTGTCTAAATCTTCCAACAGTTGAATCATTCTATCCGTGGCTCTTCTCGCACGCTCCAAAAATTTGTCCCGCATTTCTGGGTCTTCGGATGCACCATCTATAAGTGTTTCGATATACCCCTGAATCGAGAATGCCGGTGTTTTAAGTTCGTGCGATAAATTTCCAATAAATTCGCGACGAAAATCATCTTGCGATTTTAGGGCTTTTATTTCCTCTTGTTTGTTGGCAGAAAGCTGATCAACATAATCCTCTGCTTCCGAGAGCAAGGCGGTTAATTTTTTTCCTTTGAGTTTGGGAGGGGTTTGTACTGTTTTGAAAATATTGTACAAACGAAATTCGACAAAACGACGTATTCCAAGTGTTAAACTGAGGAATAATAGGCTTCCACACAGAATGAACAGTAGCAGTGAAATAATAAGACTTAACTCGAAGTACGTTGACAACCATAAAATAGCAAAGCCGCTTAATGCGGATGCTAAGCAAACAAGGATTAAAAAATAATCGGGTTTGTCCAGTTTCATACTTGGTTAAAGGTATATCCAACACCTTTGATGGTACGAATATACGATTCTCCAAGTTTTTCGCGTAGTTTTCGAATGTGAACGTCAATGGTTCGTTCACCTACAACGGTTTCGTTTCCCCACACCAACGACAAAATTTGTTCGCGGTTAAAGACCTTTCCAGGTCTACTTGCTAATAACTCCAGGAGCTCAAACTCTTTTTTGGGCAATTGAAATTCTTGCTTTTCAACGATCACAACAAACCGCTCTCGGTCAATGATGATTCCTACCTCATGGTGTTCCGTGTTAGCGGTGTTGGCAACATTCACCCTGCGCAATAAAGATTGAATTTTACTAATGAGTAAGCGAGGTCTAATGGGTTTGTTTATGTAGTCGTCGGCACCTGCCGAAAATCCAGCGATTTGTGCGTAGTCTTCCGCTCTTGCCGTTAGGAACGCAATAATGGGTTGTTTTAAGTTTAAGTCCTTTCGTATGATTTGGCATGCTTCGATCCCGTCCATTTGTGGCATCATCACATCCATCAAAATAAGGGATGGGGATATTTCTTGCACTTTTTTAACGGCCTCCTCTCCATTAGTTGCCGTGAAAACTTTATATCCCTCCTTTTGCAGTGTGTATGATAAAAATTCGAGAATATCCTGCTCATCGTCCACCAGTAAAATCACATGCCCTTTATTCGTTTCCATAGCAAAAAAAGGGGGGCAATGCCCCCCTAAGTTTAAGGTTAAAGATTATTTGTTAACCACCAATTTGCGGATAGCATTTCCTTGGTTGGTTTGGACCATTACATGATAAACTCCATTGGCGATTCCATCTAAAGAAAGGACAGCCTCTGAACTCGTTTGAACCGTTCTTCCAAACCCGTCAATCAAGGTTACTTGCTCAAGGCTAGCTCCATTCAACATAACGGTGAAAGTGGTCGTAGCTGGGTTAGGAACCAAGTTCAAGGATACTCCTGGCATTTCGTCCAAGGAAACAGCGATATTAACCGTGAAGGTTGTTACATCCTCGCAGTTTCCATTGATAGCAGTTAAGGTAACAGTATACGTTCCGTTAGCTGCGTAAGCATGCAAAGGTGTAGCAGCACTGGAATTGGTCATGTCACCAAAATCCCAAGAATACGATGTTGCACCAGTTGATGTGTTAGCGAAAGTAACAACATTTCCATTGGCAGTAAATGATCCAGCCGCCATTGGTGTATTGTTGAAGGTAATGTTAATCGGAGCAGATGTTCCTACACCGTTACACGCATTCGCATTGGTGGTGGTTACCGTAAGGTTGTTGGTAGTTGAAGTAACCATGATGCTTTGGGTTGTATCACCTGTGGACCAAACATATGAGTCGGAAGTAGAAGCCGTCAACATTACGGTGTCGCCAATACACGCTTCAACAGCACTTGCTTGTACGGTTGGAGCTGGAGCAGCACTTACGTTTACAATCGTTGCATTGGAAGTAGATGAACAACCGTTAGCATCGGTATGCGTTACGGTGTATGCACCAGTACTGCTCACCGAAATAGTTTGTGTTGTAGCACTTGTTGACCAAACATTACCGCTGTTGTAAGAAGAGCTTAATACTACGGAGCTTCCTGTACACAATGAAGTTGAACCGTTAGCAGTAATCACTGGAGTTGCAGGTAAAGCATTAACGGTAACCGTAATCATAACCCGAGGGCTTTCGTCGCCTGCAGCGTTTTTCTGACTTACATAATAGTTAAAAGTTCCTGCAGCTGAGGTAGAAGGGATAGGCGCAACCATTGAACCCACACCTCCAGATGGAGCCGTGTACCAATAAGCAGCATTTCCGCCGGTTGTAGTAGCAGTTAGAGCCACCGCATTCGCTCCTTGGCAATACGTTACGTTAGCGACAACTGGCGCGGCAACAGAAAAGAATTTAGGGTTCGTAAATGTAGCCCCTGTTGCTGCTACAGAACCTGCATTCAAGCGGGCATCAGGAGTAGTTCCGAGTGCGGTGAAGATATTAACCCAATTAACTTGAGCAAGGGTTTGTGTTGAGTCGTTTCCGTCTACTCCCCACCAGCTGTTGTACCAAGTTCCATTGGAACCACCTGCGTTATATACCGTATTGGTGTTGTTAGAACTCCAAGTAGGTGTAGCGAAATTGGTAAGAACATTGTTGACAAAAACCATGGTATCTCCGTTCAAGTTAGCCACTACCGGTGCACCCTCAATGGATAAACCTTTTTCCCATCCTGTCACCAAAGAGTTTAAAACGGACACGGCAGAATTTCTTCTTAAACGGAACGCTTTTTCAAATTTCTCTCCTACTGGAAGGGCAATACTACCATTTCCTTTAGGTCCAACCAAGGTTACATTCGAGAAGATAGGGCGCGTTTTAGGTTGTGCTGTAGAACCTGCAGCATCGTTATCGCACTCAAAAGCGTTGGAATCTCCTGGAGCATCAGATAAATCTTTGTCACGGATTGAAAGGGCAAACTGTACTTTACCACGGAATCCGAAATCGCAGTCGAAATCGTCGTCCAATCCTCCGTATGCAATAAGGTGCTTGCAATTCACAGTACCACCAAACCACTCAAACGAGTCGTCACCGGAGTGCGAAACCTGAACATAATCTACCACCGTACCTGAACCTACCGATCCAAAGGTGATTCCGTTTACTTCCTTGTTCGGTTCTAATGGAATTCCGGCAAACTCAACGCGAACGTATTGCAAACTTCCGGAGTTGTCGTTGTCAAAGTTGCCCCCATATTGCGTATCCGTTGTCGGAGGTATCCCTTCAATGTTCGCAATTCCTCCAGGTTGGTTGTTCTTGGCCAATCCTAAAATCACCAAACCACCCCAGTCTCCTTCGTTTCGGTTGCCAGGTGCTTGATTCGAAGTAAAAACAATGGGATTCGCAACGGTTCCATTGGCAACAATTTTTGCGCCACGTGTAATGATAAGCGTTCCTTGAGTTGCCGCATCACCTCGGATGATGGTTCCTGGCGCAATGGTTAGAGTAGCGTTGTTTTTAACATAGATTTTGTTCTGCAATAAAATAACGCCAGACCATGTGGTACTTGCCGTAATGTCGGTAGACACTGTAGTGGAAGTGGCAGGATACACCGTGTTTTGAGCATCAAAATTAGCCCATCCACTGGTCCAGTCGGTAGCAGGTGTTCCGTCGGTAACGGGAAACGCACCTCGGTAGGTCGTCGGAGTCCAAAACGCATCTTGCGCTTGGGAGGTTAGCAAAGCGCCCATAAAGGCAATCGACATGTAAATCTTTTTCATGTTATTTTTTTTTGACAAATTTCGAGGGATATTCTTCAAGAAAAGTTATGGCCTCCTTAAATCCTTTTTATTAAATTATTAAGCAGGGGTAACTTTGCGTTAACACGGTGGTTAAGGTCTTAGAAATTGTATTTCAACGTAAAGGATATCGTTTGTCCAAAGGTTACGTTTTGCCATGCGTTATCTCCTTCGTCGAATTTTCGGTTTTTATTGAGGTCTTGAAAAAATACGAGTTCATTCGCCAAAGCATCCTTGACATTTAACCTTAACTCTAACTTGTCGTTAAAATTTCGAACGACCTGAAAGTCAAGCAGGTTTCTCCCATTTTCCCATACGCTAGGTTCTTGGACATTTCCGACAATGTAAATGCGTTGACCAACACGGTTATAGGCCGCACTGAAGGACCATTTTTTATCTTGTGTTTGGTAGTACAAGCCCGCATTAATGATGTATGGGGATTGTCCTTGCAGTGGCCGACCATCAGCGTACTCGTTTTGTCCGAAAAGTGAGTCGCCAATAGTAACTCTCGAACGAATGATGGAGGCGTTTAGGTTCATGCTCAACTGATCCCAAATGGGGTGGTTCTCTTTTTTCGATAAAAACCCAAAATTGAAACGGTATTCCAATTCTGCACCAAAGGTTCTAACACTGGGAACGTTGGTGTAAAACAGTTCGGGTGCGCCGGATGTACCCGTCCGATTCACCAACTCAATGGGATTCGTAAAATCTTTGAAAAAACCAGAAACATTGAAGTTTTGACCGTTACCGATGAGATATTCATAACGGAAGTCGTAATTCATGATTGTGGCACGCTGCAAGTTGGGGTCACCTGAAATGATGTTGTCGATGACGAAATTGTAGAAGGTAAAGGGAGCCAATTCACGGAATTCAGGTCGAGAAACCGTACGATAACTGCTGGCACGCAGGTTAGCTCTTGGCGTCAAGGATAGGATAACATTGACCGACGGTAGGAAATCCACAACGTTGGTTACGATACTGGTATCATTGTTGGATCCGAATTCGATGTAATTAAAGGATTGACGGTAGGACTCAACTCGGATCCCACCATTGACGCGCAGGTAGTTTTTCCATTTGGCATCCAACTGAAGAAACCCAGCGTTCAGGAAAGAACTGGCCTGGTAACTGTCGTCAACATTGGTTGCTTCATCCAGTTTGAATCCACCCCTTCCGTTGGACATGAGTCCGAGGTTTTCATGGTTGAAAATGGAGGATGGGGAATAAAGCAGTAAAGAATCGTTAAAGTTAACTCCACCTCCGTTGTATTTGGAAAACCCAAAGTTTCTGGCTTCAAAGTCGCGGTTTCGGTATTGTTGCATTCCGCCGAATTTCAGGTTTACCGTTAAGGAATCCAAGGTGTAGGATCTTTCAAAATCGTAAATAGCACTGTAAATAGCTTCTTTAGCGTCAGACCAAAACATATTACCTGCTGCGGTAGGGATGGTACCGTTGTTCTGAATAACCGCAACGTATTGTTCGGTGGAATCGTCTTCGGTGGAACTGTATTTTCGATGAACGACCCGTCGTAATGCAGGAATGACTCGGTTCACGTTGCTGTATCCTAAATTCCAATTGATTTTCCATAAATCGTTGGCATGGTTTCCAAGCATTTGGCTGGAAAGCGCCTTATTTTCCGTATACCAAAAATTGGTGGCTTTTTCCCATTGACGAGGATCGTTATCCATTTCACGGACCCCTTTGCGAACGTTAACTCGGTCTTCAGAATTGATGGAATACAGGTTTTTAAACTGAATATTGCTTTTTGGGGAGAAACTGTACTTAAAATTTAGCATTCCTGTGTTTAAAACATTTTGCGTAAAAACTGAATCCACCAACTCCATTCGTTGTACCACACCGGTGGAAGACTCTTCGAATTCGCGGCGAGTATTCAAGGCAAAACTTTGGTTGATTTGATAGCTGTAGGCAGCAAGATAACCCCAAGAATGCTTGTTTTTCAAGGTGAACGTATTTCCATTGGAGAGTTGTAAACTCGTGTATGGAAGCGCTTTCCGGTTTTTTACAGACCAGTTATAGTTGGTTTTTTGGGCCCATTCGGCACGTTCTTGCACGGTTTGAGCGCTGTATTCTGCGGACCCAGGTAGCCCCGAAGGTAGCGCTCTTGCGCCTGCCCCCAAACCGAACCAATCCATGGACCCATCTCCTGAAGAGGCAAAGTTCTTAAAGGTCGCTAAGGTGTTAAATCCAAGTCCCAATCCGACGCTGGTAAGAGGCTTTTCGGGAACATCGTTGGTCGAAATGTTAATTACGCCACCGGCAAATTCACCCGGCATGGAAGGAGAGGCCGTTTTGTAAACAGTAATGCTGTTGAGAACGTTGGAAGGGAAAATATCAAAAGAAAAGGCTTTTCGGTCCGATTCAGAACTTGGAAGTGGCGCACCGTTTAAAAAGGCAAAATTGTAGCGATCCGAAAGTCCCCGGATTACCACGAATTTGTTGTCTTGAATGCTGGCACCTGAAATACGTTTTAAGACATCAGAAACTTTTGAATCGGGTGCTTTACGGATGTCCTCTCCGCTGATTCCGTTGGAAACGACCTCATTGTTAAATTGAACACGCAAAAGTTCAATGTTTCCGTCTTTTTTTACCTTTCTAGTAACCACTACGGGTCCTTTAACCACGTCAGCTGGTTCCATGGCAATGTCCAAGGTTTTGGTTTCTGCATCACCCATGGGAAAATCCACTAATTGGTATACATTGAAACTGGATGCTTTCACCTCGAGGGTATATTTCCCTTTGGATATTCCGTTGAGCGTGTAAACCCCATTGGCATCGGAAATACATCTTTTCTCTGTTCCAACAAGGGTGATTTTTGCTCCCATGAGTGCTTCACCGTTGGTGCCGTCTTTAACGATACCCTGAAGGGTGCTTTGAGCGTAAATCGGGGCAAGCCCAATAAGAGCCAATAGAGAAAATAAGCTGGTTTTCACGATAAAATGTTTGTGCAAAATTCCACCGAATCTTTCGCTATACCGTTAACCAATTGTTATGGTAGCGTTAAATGTTGCTTTCAACTGATTCGAATAATCATGAATGCAGATTTGGTAAAACGGTATTCTGGTCTTACATTTAGTCTCAAAATTTTCACATTATGCGTCGTTTTACCTTGCTATTCATTATTGTTGTTGGTTGCTTTCAATTTTGCGTTGTTCGAGCTCAATTGGTGAAAACGGATGATTCAGGAATTTATATTTTAGCTCAACAAGGGGCTTCCTACTTTGCTAAACTTTCCTTGCATTGTACCGAAATTAAATTTCCGCACATGGTGGATGATCGGATTTCTTACAAAGAAAAAGATCCGAGTAAAATTTGGCCTTCGTTTTATGGATGCTATGATTGGCATTCGTCGGTGCATAACCATTGGTGCTTAGTTAAATTGCTCAAACTTTATCCAAACCTACCCGAGCGGGATGAAATCGAAGATCGTTTAGATTTTGCTTTCAACAAAGACCGGATTTTAGTTGAAGCCCAAAGGGTAGCATTGATGGAAAAGGGAGATTTCGAATTTCCTTATGGCCAAAGTTGGTTTTTAAAATTGGCCGAAGAATTATCTAGTTTGGATCATCCCAAAGCCAAGACTTGGTTGAAAAACTGTAAGCCCTTGTTGAAAGTTATTGAAGAAAAGCACCTTAGTTATTGGCCGTCAATCAATGAAGTGCGTTTTTCAGGCAGTCACGACAGTCCTGCAATGGGTATTTCCTTTGCCTTGGATTATGCTCGCACCTTTGGTCGAAAAAATTTAGAGACGCTATTAATTTCAGCTGCACGAAGATTTTATGCAGAAAAAACCAACGTTCCTTTAGATGCCGAACCCTTTGGTTGGGACTTTATGTCGGGCTATTTGTTGGTGGCAGACCTGATGCGCAAAGTGTACGATGAAAAAGAGTTCAGTGCATGGTTAATGGCTTATGCACCGGATTTAATGGATCTTAGTAAAGTCGAAGAAGCCCTCATTATAAAACGTGAAAAAGTACATACAGGAATGAAATCCCATTGGGATGGGTTTCATTTGAACCGTATTTGGTGCTTAAACGGGCTCATGATGGATCTACCCAACCTTGACCCATCGTTAAAGGCTGCTTGGGTTTCGCAAATGAATGCGATGTGGGATTACGCTCAAGAGAGCATCGGAAAGGGCAATTACGACGTAGACCATTGGTTATCTTCTTTCTCCGTATTTGCCCTTCATGGATACCGTTAAACGAACTATTCGATTACAATTTTCATTTCTACACGACGGTTTTTAGCCCTTCCTTCCGAAGTGGTGTTGTCGGCCACTGGTTTTGTTTCGCCATAATATTCGACCATCAATCGATCGGTTACAATTCCTTTGGTAATCAAATAATTCTTGACAGCCTCAGCTCGTTTTTTGGATAAAATTAAATTGGAGTCATCGTCTCCTACATTATCAGTATGACCGGAAATTTGCAATTTCCATGTGGGTTTTTTACCGAGCACTTCTGCAAGCTCGTCCAATGAAGCATAGGATCCTGCTAGAATTACATCCTTTCCAAGTTCGAATCCAAGGTTTTCAAAAGCGGTTTTTAATACTTCGATGACTTCTTTTTCAATCACTGGACAACCTTTATTGCTTTTTGGCCCAGGAGTATTTGGGCAATCATCGTCTTTATCCAATAGTCCGTCTTTATCTGAATCTTTGTAAGGGCATCCACCGTTTTCTTTTGGCCCGGCCGTATTTGGACATCCGTCGTTTCGGTCGAGGACTCCATCCCCGTCGGTATCGGGCCATGGACAACCTCGGTTCTCGGTTGGACCTGCAACGGTTGGACATTCATCGATGTAGTCAAAAAGTCCATCATTGTCTGTATCTGGACATCCTTTATTTTCTTTAGGTCCAAAATTATCAGGGCAGAGATCTTCCAAATCCGTTATGGAATCATGATCACGGTCAGGACAACCTTTCATATATAACTCACCAGCCAATTCCGGGCATTGGTCCTTGGGGTCTATTATTTTGTCTCCGTCAGTATCAGGACAGCCCTTAAATTCAGCAATTCCCGCAAGGTCTGGACAGTCGTCGTACTTATCCATGATTTTATCCCCGTCTCGGTCGGGACAACCTTTGAATTCTGCAAGTCCAGGTTCTTGAGCGCAATCATCTATGGAATCGGGTATGCCATCGCCGTCCGAATCAGGACACCCTTTGAAGGCCCAAATACCAGGAACTTCAAGGCATTCGTCCATTTTATTCGAAACCTTGTCTTTATCATCGTCTTTAACTTCTCCGTAAAGCACAGGAATGCGCAAACCTGCAAATACCTCAACTCCTTTAACTTTTCCACGAGCTAGCAGGGTACGGTAATCCGTAATACCCACCGTTAGTGGACCTAATCGCGTTGCAATACCCGCTCTGAGACCAGAATATTTATTGTAGGAAATGGGTAAATGCAACCCAATGCCAGCAATATCAAAACTTGGGGTGATGCTGAATTGGTTTGGAACTTTGACCTTGGTGTCGGTTTTTTTACCAATAAGATTAATCATGGAGGTTGCATTCACGTAAAATCCTTTCCAAATATGGTAATCAAATTGCAGACTGAAGGCACTCGGAGTACGCATGTAAAAGGTTGAGGCGGTGTCTTGGTCAGCAATCCAATCTTGACCTGGATTGTTAATTAAAGAATCGATGACTTGGTCAAATTCGTAAAGGTTGGTCGCCGATTGAAAAACGGTAAGATCAAAGGGATTGGTTGATCGTGCCGAAAAGTTTCTGCTTAACCCTCCTTTTTGAAAGCGCATTCCACCGATGTCGAGAATGGAGGCCCCAATGCGCATTTTATACTTGTTTTTATGCCTTGCCCAAATACCCGTTTTCCCGTCCATGTCGTACTGATAGTTTTCATAGCCTTGTCGCCATTCGTAGACTGCTCCTAAATCCACGCCAACGCCCCAATTCGAAGCTCTTTGAAAATAATTCTGTGAGGTGCCGTTAATGTAATCGTCGATGTTTTGAGAATAACCGTAGTTAAAATCTCCTTGTAAAAGGAACGAGGTATCGGCGTTTTTCAGGTTATATTCGAAGTTGTTGGTATAAAAATAGGCTGCGGCATTTCCACTCAGCAATTTCAAAGATCCACCCGCCTTAACGAAATGCTCGCCTTTATCCATAACGACTTGTCCGTAATTAAAGCCGTACTCGGTCCACGATAAATGATTGATGTTCACTAATTCCTCGTTGAGTTTTTGGTTCCAAAGTTGGCTGTAGTCCAATCCGTTTTCTGCTAATACCGCTAACTTAGGATCGAGGTTATCAATGTTGGTAATGGACCGTGCTCGGGCAAAAAGTCCGAGGGCAATTTTAGGGCTAATATGAAAATTGAAGTTCAAAATATCCACTTGTATATTGTTGTAAAGGCCGAGAACTGTTTTGGAATCCTTGGTATAACTTCGGATGAGATAGCGGTCCATGAACGTTGAGTCAGGGCTCGCCCAACTGTTATAAATCGCTGTATCAACGAAGGATTTCTTCCACCAATAACCTCCATTTCCTTGCACATTCCGCATGGCCTTCGCATCGAAATAACCAAAATTTTGATAGGTGTTTAAGTTCAAACCAACCAGGTTAATGTCGACTACAAAACGTCCATCTACAAAACTTGCGGGTTGTAATTGGGTGCCCATGATTCCAGCATAATTACTCGTAGCAACGCCCTGATAATTTTGGGATAAAATGCTGCCAATGGAAAGAATGCTAGCAATGATAAAAGAAAGTTTCATAGGTTTGTTTTTTGTTCTAAGGTACTATATTATATTGAATCAAGAATTCCGATTTTCCTGTTGTGAGGGAATAACCGTTGTCTCCAAAGGGAGTTACTTGAATGGAATTTTCTGAGGGTCGATTTTCGGCATCAATCTCTTTTCCAGAGGCATTATATAGCTTAAGTTTGTTTTCGAGTCCATCACGAACAACAACCATCTGATGTAGTACTTGAACTTCAGTAATCTCCGCAACTAATGGATTAATCTTCCATTGAACCTTTCCGTTTAGCGTTAAAGCCAGAGTTTTACCGTCGTAAAAAAGCAGTGCAACCTGTTGGTTGAGTTGAGTTTCACCGATGAATTTCCAATAGGAGGGGATCTGTACATCCCTCAACTTTCCGTTTTCAAGAAGTTGCATTCCTTTTGGACCTCTGAGCACCAATCCTTTTCGATAATACCCGATGAGATTCGTGGAGGGATTATTTATTTTTATTTTTTTTCCGGTCATTAAATTAAGGGAATATAATAGATTACCTGCAGTCAGAATAGCGGACGATGAATTGCCTTCTGCGACGATTCCCCAAGAGCTGACCGGCTCTTTAAAGTTGAATCTTTTAATCACTTTCCCATTATCAGAAGAGTACATGCAAACTTCATCCGAATGTTTCAAGAGAAAAACAGGTTGGTTTTTAAAGACCATCTGAAGAGCATTTACTGAACTCGTTTTGTTGATTTTATATAAGTTCTTGCCCATTTTATCGATAACTTCACACCGGTCGGGGTAGGTTAATAGGAAGTATTCATTTTCGATGTTACGGTTGTAAATTAATTGCGGTTTAAGCTCTAAAGGCGTGTCATGTTTTTGACGCCATTTAACCCTTCCATTTTTTATTCCAACCAATTCGTCCTCCGTTTCAACAAGGACATTGCCTCTTCCCGATGAGGCACAATAAGAAATGACAGGGCTACCCGAATTAATGCTAAAGTAATTCGTAATTTCCTCTTCTTTAGAAATCCTTTTGTTAGAGGTTTTTGTGATCGTAATAGCTAATATTTGCCCTTGAAGGCTACAACTGCCTTGACTGATTCCTGGAATTATTTTTCGATGCGAGACCCGCTGTGGTAAGTCAGTGGTTAAAAATTCACGGAAAAGTTTCGAAGAATCGGTGTTTTGAACATCTAATTCAAGCAACAGTCCATTTAAGGCTCCCTCCTCGGGTGTAATGAATCCAAAACCATCTTTGCTGTAGACAACTAACGATGAATCTCCTATCCCAGAGCAACTTGCCGAAAACTCCGAAGAAACTTTTAAGTTGCTGTAGCGCTTCTGCGGCTTATTATCCTCAGGGAGTTTGAAAAAATCATTGAGGTATGCGGTTAGGTCCAAATCATCCTTAAGTTCAAATACGAAAACAGGCGTTTTTTGATAATACACCAAAACCCCTCCCGTTTGCATTGCCTGCGATATGGGGCTATCTTTAAATACTTTGTCCGATTTTCGCAGGAATTGTTTTTCATAAAATTCATAAAAATCCGCATCCTTTGGGACAAAGCATGAAAACATTTTCAAATCGTCAATAAGGGGGCAGTTTGTAAAGGAGCTTGGGCGGTAAGCGTAGGCAATTTTTTGGTTTTTTTTGATATATATATCCTGGATAATTGCAGGATTTTTTGAGAGATCTACAAGGCTGTAACTTGCCTGGTAATCCGTTTTCCATGTTGCTTGTGTTTTTTCGCTCAATTTTAAGTCATAATAGGCTAATTGAAGCTCATTACTATGGAAAGTGCCTCGGTATTTTCCGAAACGAAAAGTGTTTTTACCCGTGGTTTCAAAGGTAGAGATGCCCTGTGAAAAAACTTCGGTAATTTTTTTCTGAGACCATTTTTCATCGAGTGTAATGACCAGTAATTTTCTTTTCTGGCTGAGGTAGGCCGATTTTAATCCAGATAATTTAGCTTTGATTGAGTTGAAAAGCGCCAGATTTTCCTGATTAATATTGATATCTAATTGATTTGAGTTGAAATCTTCAGGGTGATGAATTACTACCACGGTTCCATCTTCTGATGAAAAATGGTTGAGGTAACTTTGTTGATCTGGTAATGAAAGTACAGAAAACAGGGCATAACCGCCCCATGTCAGTATCCCAATAAGGGATAGAATAAGTGTTATTTTACGAATCACGCAACGAATCTAAGTTGATTTATGGATGAATTGTGATCATAAACGAATACTAATAAACAGAGAGCTGTCAATTCTGATCGAAAAGTGTAGGATTGAACATGGTTTTTACGATACCAAAAGTCATTCGGTGTTCTTGCGTAATTCCATGTGATTGAATGGCAGAGGTGTGCTCTGTAGTGGGATAACCGCGGTTTTTATTCCAGCCGTAAACTGGGTATTTGTTATGCAAAATATCCATGTATTCATCCCTTGCAATTTTGGCTAAAATCGATGCCGCGGCAATGGATTGATGAATGCCGTCTCCTCGAATGACGCATTCGTAAGGTATGTTGTAGTATGGTTTGAAACGGTTGCCATCCACTAGAATGTGTTCAGGTCTTATCTCAAGACCATCCAGTGCAAGATGCATGGCTTTTATACTGGCATTTAATATATTGATTTCATCGATTTGTTGAGGAGACACCATGGCGATGGAAATGGCAATGGCTTCTTGTTCAATTTGAATTTTCAGCGCATTACGCTGAGAGGGGGTTGTTTTTTTGGAGTCATTGAGTCCATGAATTGGGTTTCGAAGGATAACGGCAGCCGCTACAACGGGCCCAGCCAAGCATCCACGTCCTGCCTCGTCACAACCCGCTTCTAAAGTGACCTTACTCGCGTTAAAAAGTAACGATGTCTTTTTCATGTGTTCATTTTATGCTAAATTCGCAATAAAACGAAAAATATGAGATTTTTTATCCTTTTAGTACTTTTCTCCTTTTTTACAGGGATAAAAGCACAAAATATGACCATTTCTTCAAAGCTGAATAGTGAAGAAGTGTTGCGCGAGGCTAAAACAGGACATTTTCAATGGGTATTTCCTGAAAATACCACAGCAGAAAACTTGGAGAAGCTGGCAAAGTACTATAAAGCGAATTTCACCTATACGTTTAATGATGCATCGAAATTAGTGGATGTATATCCTGTTATTGATTCAGAAGATACGCGCAGAGTTATGTTACGATTTCTTGGGGCAAATCAGGTATCAGGTATTAAGGTGGGTAACGAAACCTTAGAACTTTGGATATTCTATGAAAAATTTATGAAAATCAAGGGTTAATATGCAAAAAATTTGTTGGATTTTTATAGCGTTATGCCTTACTAGTTGTGCCACAAGTAAGTCAGAATATGGTTTGGTGAAAGTGAATGAAAACGAGGCTATTTCAGTGGCTGATTTGGTTTTAAGAATGGATCAAAATAAAGTTCCTTCCATTGCAACCATTAAAGCACCACTTTCAGCAGTTTGTCAAAATGCGGGGTGTTGGGTTCAAGTCCCCAAACCTGATGGGAAACCTCTTATGGTGAGGTTTAAAAACCATTTTACTATTCCGCCTTCAACCCCCATTGGAACGGAAGTATACATACATGGGCGTGCTTATTGGGACACCGTTTCGGTTAAAGCTTTGAGGCATTTTGCCGAAGATGCCGGAAAGAGCACAGAGGAAATCAATAAAATTACGCAACCCGAGTTTAAATTGAATTTTGAAGGGGATGGTATTAAATGGGCTTCCGAAAAATCAAAAGGTAAATAATAATTACAGAAATTATACTTGTAATGAATCCAACGAACCAGTTTTCTGTCATAAACCAAGCGAGCAAATTGATTGGAATGAGTGCAATCGATAACAAGTGAAATTTACCGCGATGGTCTGAATTATTGGAAATCATAACATTTTTGGGGAGTCACTAAATAGTCAAGGGGAATATCGTTACTTGTTGCCGGGATACGATCAATAGGGTCAAAAAAATCAAGCCCAATTTTAAGCGCCTCTGGTCTACATTGTTTCAAAAAACGATCATAAAAGCCTTTTCCATAACCAATTCTATGACCCATTAGGTCGGCTACCAGTAAAGGTATTATTATCACGTCGAACAATTCTGGATTCAATGAAACTTGGCGTTGTTCAGGCTCTGGTATACCGTACGGACTTTCGATAAGAGCATCTCCTGGCTTGAATAGCCAATGGTTCATGCTGCAATTTGAAAAATCACTAACCGGGAGATAAACGTGGTTTTTCGTACTGATGTCATTAATCAGAGGAAAAGTTTGCACTTCATTTTTGGAAGAAATGCTCGCAAAACAAGAAATGTTCTTGTTTTCGAAGTTGAAAGCGGTCAAGAATAATTGATGAATTTTTTTAGAAAGTTCCTCAATTTCATCTTGATTGAGCAGAAGTCTGCGGTCTAACGAATTGATTCTAAGTGCCGGTTTATTTTCTGAATAATTCACAATTTGTTTAACTTTACCCTAATCTAGGAGGAATGAAATTCAAATATATTTACTTTTTCTTGATTTGTTTTGGGCCTTTGGTACTGTTCGGACAGACCGAGGAAGAAGAGGAGTTTATTCCCAAAACCTTTACCTCCACAAGAATAGTTTGCGGACATTCCGTTGAAACGCTTCCTGAGCGAACTATGGATTTTCGCATAGAGCATCGATTTGGAGATATGTTTGGGGTAAATGGAGGGGTTCAAAACATGTTTGGATTTGATAATCTGGCGGATATACGCATTGCTCTCGAATATGGAGTGACAAATGATTTGATGCTGGGTTTTGGTAGATCGAAAGGCACTAATACCCCATTTCGTTCACTCCTTGATGGGTTTGTAAAATACCGTGCGCTTCGCCAAAACAAGGATTGTCCTATTTCGTTAACCGGTACTACAGGAGTAACCTTCAGTTATATGACCGCATCTAACGATATTTCACAGGTAAACCATTTTCCTAAAATCAAGCATCGGTTTGCTTATTTTTCACAAATGAATATTGCACGCCGTTTTGGAGAGCGTTTCAGTGCGGCTCTCATGCCAACGTATATTCATCAAAATTATGTTGCTGCTGACGATCAAAACAATGTGTTTGCATTGGGCGCAGCCCTAAGGGCAAAATTTACACAGCGATTCGCTTTAGTTGCGGAATATTACCATGCTTTTGCTTCCAAAGGAAATCGCCCATCTGAGATTTACAAGCAGAGTTTGGCTTTTGCCCTGGAATGGGCAACATTTGGACATACCTTTACTATCAACGTAACGAATGCTCCGGGAATTGGAGAAACACAGTTTGTGAACAATACGTATTCTGATTGGTTAAAAGGACAGTTTCGGCTTGGATTTTGTGTAGCAAGGAAATTTGAATTCGATAACCATTAAAATAAACGCTATGAAAATTTTAACTGTATTGTATCTTGCAATGTTTGCATTGAGTGGGTTTATGATGTATTTGCCAGGAGATAAATATACGGTTGCAGAAGGACATTCCATTGCCTTCAAAAGCGCGGATCCTTCCGGAAAATTCACCAAAATAACGGGCTCAGTCGAGTATTCAGAAGACAATGTTGCAGCAACCAAATTCAATTTAACCATTCCCGTTAATTCTTTAAGTACGGGAAATGGACTTATGAACAAAAAAGCTATGACAGATGAATGGTTTGATCAGGCGACTTATCCAAATATTACTTTTGTTTCAACAAGTGTTGTAAAAAACAAAGACGGAAACCTGAGTATCGATGGGATAATGACCGTAAAAGGGGTTAGTAAAAACTACAACATAGCGGCTGCAGTAACAAAAAAAGGAAAGAAAATCCTCTTTTCAGGAACGTTTCCTGTAAACCGCATTTCTTTTGGTGTTGGTAAAAAAAGCGAATCCGTGCCAGACATCATGAAAGTAAGTTACACGTTACCAGTTGAATAAAAATGATGAGGCGATTTTTATTTTTAGGGATTTTTACCGCAGTTATTTCCGCTGCCGTAGTATATGGTTACATGTATTCCATGTATTCTTTCATACCAGAAGGCTCCCCAGATCCCTTGGTAGGATTAGACTCTCCAATGCGTAAAGAGCTGACCGTTGAAAAAGCAATGGGCCTTTACGTCTTCCTTTCGTTGGTTTTTTCAATGTTGCTATGGTTATTGAACAAGTACCTCAACAAATGGGGTGTCTTTTCATTAAATGTTTTGGTTGGTTTTCTTTCAATGATGGGCTTCCTCTATATTTTGTCATACCAGAAGGAGGGTTGGGATATGTTCATTGTAGTTGGGCCTCCCTTATTATTTATTTGGCCTTTGGTATGGATGGGGTGCCAACCATTGTTTTTAATGGAACCTAATAAGTAATGTGAATGACACTAAGGCTGAATTTGAAGTTGAGTATTCTTCCATGTTTTTTGGCGTTTCTACTCGTTTCCTGTTCCAAAGACAAGGTGTCGGTTTCTACACCGCCGAATTGTCCAGATACGGTCTCTTTTAACAACGAGGTGTTACCCATTATTCAAAACAATTGTTCTGGATGCCATAGTGCGGGAAACGGTACAGGTTACATTTTCACAAATCATGGAAATATAGCTGCTTCTGCTGACGCCATTTTGGGTTCAATGCGGGGTAATGGCTATCAATTGATGCCAGAAGGAGGACCTGCATTACCAGACTCGTTAATTCAGAAAGTAGAATGTTGGATATTTCAAGGAAAAATGAATAACTAATAAAGATCGTATGAAAAATCATGTTGTTGTAATTTTGGCTTGTTTCTTTTTTTTGTTGACCTCTTTTTTGTGGAATAATAAAGAGGTGATACGAGGGCATAAGTTTATTCCTTCCAACGGAGGCGGCGCTGCACCTGGTAAAACAGGTGCGCCGGGCGAAGGTAATTGCACTCAGTGTCATTCTGGGGCTGTTCAAGACGGAACGGCAGAAAACGTACTTTTAATAACACAAGGCGGGGTTCCTGTAAGTAATTATACACCGGGCCAACAGTACAATGTGAATCTTAGTATGGTGTCAAACCCCGTTAAACGCGGTTTTCAGGCAACTGCGCTCAACAGCTCCAATTTAATGGCGGGTTCCTTTACAGGGGTGGCTGGAAACACCTCTATCAACGGAAGCACGAAAAAATATGCGAACCATACATCCACAAGTAATACCAGTGCGGCTGCGCCAAGTTGGAACTGGACCTGGACTGCGCCTGCGGCGGGTACTGGTGACGTGACCTTTTATATAGCAACGAATAAAACAAATAACAACGGTAATGATAATGGGGATATGATTTATTTGTCTCAATTTGTTGTTCAGGAGTCATCAGGAGCTAGTTTGTTAGAAGAATCAGCCAATGAAATTGAATTGCTATCAGCAACAGCTGAAAAAATAAGGCTAACTGCAACAATGGGGGCGAAACAAATAAATGGGATAAGCTTACATGACGCAACTGGGAAGTTGTTGCTGTTCTCGCCGGTGGTTCACGCTGAAGGGGGTGTGTTTACCATAGATTTACCCAAAAACAAGGCAAAAGGCACTTGCTTTCTTACATTTCAGATAACACACAACATAGTATCTAAGAAAATTTACATCCAATAAGCTCCGGTTAAGCGCACTTTTATCTAATTGAAGATTAAACGGTTACTTTTTTTTTACGTGTTTTTGAAACTTAATTGACGATTCTCAGTAAACTTCTCGGTGTTTTTTTTGGAGAAATATTTTTTAATTAGTTAAAAGCATGTATCTTTGCACCCGCTTTGAAGGAATAACGATTTCTAATTCAAAAGAAAAGCAAAAAAAGATAGTATTTTTTTTGGAGTTGTAAAAAGAAGTATTACCTTTGCACCCCTCAATTAACGAATTGAGGATAACAGAAGGCTTTTAGATTGACAAATTAATTAGCCACTTTAAAGTTCATTGACGTATTGAGAAACAAAGGAAACAGCGTTTTTAAAGAATAAAACGACATCTCGAGCTCTTACAAATTCACGTTATTTTACAACGGAGAGTTTGATCCTGGCTCAGGATGAACGCTAGCGGCAGGCCTAACACATGCAAGTCGAGGGGCAGCACAAATTAGTTTACTAATTGGTGGCGACCGGCGCACGGGTGCGTAACGCGTATGCAACCTACCCTGTACTGGGGGATAGCCCGGAGAAATTCGGATTAAGACCCCATAGTATTACGGAATCGCATGGTTCTGTAATTAA